>NZ_JBBWFK010000038.1:0-526 GCF_052353105.1 Vibrio sp. YIC-376 | reverse complement strand
TTGTGGTTCATGACTGGGGTGAAGTCGTAACAAGGTAGCGCTAGGGGAACCTGGCGCTGGATCACCTCCTTATACGATGATTACTCACGATGAGTGTCCACACAGATTGATATGGTTTAAATTCAGAGCATAAAAAATTGGTTCTGCATAAATGCAAAGCAATTTTATGTGGGGCTATAGCTCAGCTGGGAGAGCGCTTCGCTGGCAGCGAAGAGGTCATCGGTTCGATCCCGATTAGCTCCACCACTGACTCTTATTGTGTCCCGTTCGTCTAGAGGCCTAGGACACCGCCCTTTCACGGCGGTAACAGGGGTTCGACTCCCCTACGGGATACCATCTTTAAGCACATTTCTTTGATAGAAAGCATTAAGTGTTCTTAAAAATGGTTACTTCATTAGAAGTGATTAGCTCTTTAACAATTTGGAAAGCTGACAAAACAAACTTTGTTTTTTGAAATAAAGATTTGTTTGTAAAGTTCTCAAAGTATTCATGTATTTGAATACAACTAAAAACACATTCAAGTGTT
>NZ_JBBWFK010000037.1:0-746 GCF_052353105.1 Vibrio sp. YIC-376 | reverse complement strand
GGGCTGCAAAAGAAGTAGGTAGTTTAACCTTCGGGGGGACGCTTACCACTTTGTGGTTCATGACTGGGGTGAAGTCGTAACAAGGTAGCGCTAGGGGAACCTGGCGCTGGATCACCTCCTTATACGATGATTACTCACGATGAGTGTCCACACAGATTGATGGTTTTGAAGCGTAATGCTTCGGGCTGTTATTGCTCTTTAACAATTTGGAAAGCTGACAAAACAAACTTTGTTTTTTGAAATAAAGATTTGTTTGTAAAGTTCTCAAAGTATTCATGTATTTGAATACAACTAAAAACACATTCAAGTGTTCTTGGAATTTGAGTCCGGCAAAATCGAAAGCTATCTCGCTCATTCAAATAATGAGATAGCAACTTTGGTTGTTTGACCGTTTGATTTCACTTTTTAAAGTGAAGACAAAGTGCAATTCGAAACTCCTTCGGGTTGTATGGTTAAGTGACTAAGCGTACACGGTGGATGCCTTGGCAGTCAGAGGCGATGAAGGACGTATTAACTTGCGATAAGCCCAGATTAGGCAGTAAAAGCCACTTGAGTCTGGGATTTCCGAATGGGGAAACCCACTAGCATAAGCTAGTATCCTGTTGTGAATACATAGCAACAGGAGGCGAACCGGGGGAACTGAAACATCTAAGTACCCCGAGGAAAAGAAATCAACCGAGATTCCGAAAGTAGCGGCGAGCGAAATTGGACTAGCCCTTAAGCTTTACACGCGTTAGACGAACGGT
>NZ_JBBWFK010000036.1:0-763 GCF_052353105.1 Vibrio sp. YIC-376 | reverse complement strand
TCTGGGCTTATCGCAAGTTAATACGTCCTTCATCGCCTCTGACTGCCAAGGCATCCACCGTGTACGCTTAGTCACTTAACCATACAACCCGAAGGAGTTTCGAATTGATGTTAAACAACCAAAGTTGTCTCTCATTATTTGAATGAGCGAGAGACATTCGATTTTGCCGGACTCAAATTCCAAGAACACTTGAATGTGTTTTTAGTTGTATTCCATTAGGAATACTTTGAGAACTTTACAAACAAATCTTTATTTCAAAAAACAAAGTTTGTTTTGTCAGCTTTCCAAATTGTTAAAGAGCCAGATTCACTTTCTATTTAAAGAAAGAAACCATTTTTAAACACACTCGGCTTTCTATTTAAAGAAAGTATGCTTAAAGATGGTGGAGCTAAGCAGGATCGAACTGCTGACCTCCTGCGTGCAAGGCAGGCGCTCTCCCAGCTGAGCTATAGCCCCATCAAGGTGTCGATACTGTATGCCAAATCCTTGGGAAGGGAATTGGTGGGTCTGAGTGGACTCGAACCACCGACCTCTCGCTTATCAGGCGAACGCTCTAACCACCTGAGCTACAGACCCAGTATCGTCTCTTTTACATAAACCATATCAATCTGTGTGGACACTCATCGTGAGTAATCATCGTATAAGGAGGTGATCCAGCGCCAGGTTCCCCTAGCGCTACCTTGTTACGACTTCACCCCAGTCATGAACCACAAAGTGGTAAGCGTCCCCCCGAAGGTTAAACTACCTACTTCTTTTGCAGCCC
>NZ_JBBWFK010000035.1:0-1003 GCF_052353105.1 Vibrio sp. YIC-376 | reverse complement strand
GGGCTGCAAAAGAAGTAGGTAGTTTAACCTTCGGGGGGACGCTTACCACTTTGTGGTTCATGACTGGGGTGAAGTCGTAACAAGGTAGCGCTAGGGGAACCTGGCGCTGGATCACCTCCTTATACGATGATTACTCACGATGAGTGTCCACACAGATTGATATGGTTTATGAAGTTTAAGAGAAAGTAAGTGCCCAACACTTACACTTAGTGTCCCGTTCGTCTAGAGGCCTAGGACACCGCCCTTTCACGGCGGTAACAGGGGTTCGACTCCCCTACGGGATACCATTGGGTCGTTAGCTCAGTTGGTAGAGCAGTTGACTTTTAATCAATTGGTCGCAGGTTCGAATCCTGCACGACCCACCATTTTCTCAAGATATGGGGCTATAGCTCAGCTGGGAGAGCGCCTGCCTTGCACGCAGGAGGTCAGCAGTTCGATCCTGCTTAGCTCCACCATTCTTGATTCGATGGGCGATTAGCTCAGTTGGGAGAGCACCTGCCTTACAAGCAGGGGGTCACTGGTTCGAGCCCGGTATCGCCCACCATCTTTAAGCGCATTTCTTTTGAAACAGAAAGTCTTAAGTGTTCTTAAAAATGGTTCTTAAATGAATCTAGCTCTTTAACAATTTGGAAAGCTGACAAAATAATCCTTGTCTTTAAATAGATAGGAGATTATTTGTAAAGTTCTCAAAGTATTCCTAATGGAATACAACTAAAAACACATTCAAGTGTTCTTGGAATTTGAGTCCGGCAAAATCGAATGTCTCTCGCTCATTCAAATAATGAGAGACAACTTTGGTTGTTTAACATCAATTCGAAACTCCTTCGGGTTGTATGGTTAAGTGACTAAGCGTACACGGTGGATGCCTTGGCAGTCAGAGGCGATGAAGGACGTATTAACTTGCGATAAGCCCAGATTAGGCAGTAAAAGCCACTTGAGTCTGGGATTTCCGAATGGGGAAACCCACTTACATAAGTAAGTATCCTGTTGTGAATACATAGCA
>NZ_JBBWFK010000034.1:0-1105 GCF_052353105.1 Vibrio sp. YIC-376 | reverse complement strand
ACCGTTCGTCTAACGCGTGTAAAGCTTAAGGGCTAGTCCAATTTCGCTCGCCGCTACTTTCGGAATCTCGGTTGATTTCTTTTCCTCGGGGTACTTAGATGTTTCAGTTCCCCCGGTTCGCCTCCTGCTGCTATGTATTCACAACAGGATACTTACTTATGTAAGTGGGTTTCCCCATTCGGAAATCCCAGACTCAAGTGGCTTTTACTGCCTAATCTGGGCTTATCGCAAGTTAATACGTCCTTCATCGCCTCTGACTGCCAAGGCATCCACCGTGTACGCTTAGTCACTTAACCATACAACCCGAAGGAGTTTCGAATTGATGTTAAACAACCAAAGTTGCTATCTCATTATTTGAATGAGCGAGATAGCTTTCGATTTTGCCGGACTCAAATTCCAAGAACACTTGAATGTGTTTTTAGTTGTATTCAAATTAATGAATACTTTGAGAACTTTACAAACAAATCTTTATTTCAAAAAAACAAAGTTTGTTTTGTCAGCTTTCCAAATTGTTAAAGAGCTATGTTTCTTCACAAGGAAGTACATTTTCTAAAGACTTTCAGAGTCAAAAATACCAACCAGTATCAATTGCTTGCTCTGGTTTGGATATTTTATTCCAAAAATGCTTAGAGAATGGTGGGCGATACCGGGCTCGAACCAGTGACCCCCTGCTTGTAAGGCAGGTGCTCTCCCAACTGAGCTAATCGCCCACATAAGTTTTAATTCTTCGTGGAGAAGAATGGTGGGTCGTGCAGGATTCGAACCTGCGACCAATTGATTAAAAGTCAACTGCTCTACCAACTGAGCTAACGACCCAATGGTATCCCGTAGGGGAGTCGAACCCCTGTTACCGCCGTGAAAGGGCGGTGTCCTAGGCCTCTAGACGAACGGGACACTAAGTGTAAGTGTTGGGCACTTACTTTCTCTTAAACTTCATAAACCGTATCAATCTGTGTGGACACTCATCGTGAGTAATCATCGTATAAGGAGGTGATCCAGCGCCAGGTTCCCCTAGCGCTACCTTGTTACGACTTCACCCCAGTCATGAACCACAAAGTGGTAAGCGTCCCCCCGAAGGTTAAACTACCTACTTCTTTTGCAGCCC
>NZ_JBBWFK010000033.1:0-1794 GCF_052353105.1 Vibrio sp. YIC-376 | reverse complement strand
CAACCTCATCAACTACGGTGAGTTTAAAAGCGAGGGAGTAATCGCGCTGAGTTCTTTTAGTGGTTGATTTCATAACACTCTCCAATTTTTTGGGTTGGAAAGTGTCAACCTTATTTAGGACGGTACATTTAAATGCAAAAAAGCCGCATCAAGTGATGCGGCTTTTTTAAAAGTGGCTCCTCCTGCTGGGCTCGAACCAGCGACCTGCGGATTAACAGTCCGTCGCTCTACCAACTGAGCTAAGGAGGAATTATCTTTTAAAAATAAATGGTGCCGACTACCGGAATCGAACTGGTGACCTACTGATTACAAGTCAGTTGCTCTACCTACTGAGCTAAGTCGGCACATTTTCATTAACAAGAAATTGTCTTGCTAATTGAAAGTGGCTCCTCCTGCTGGGCTCGAACCAGCGACCTGCGGATTAACAGTCCGTCGCTCTACCAACTGAGCTAAGGAGGAATTGTCTTTTAAAAATAAATGGTGCCGACTACCGGAATCGAACTGGTGACCTACTGATTACAAGTCAGTTGCTCTACCTACTGAGCTAAGTCGGCATTCTTTATTCTTTAACTATTGTTCGTGCTAAGCACCAACAATTAATAAATTGTGGTGCCCGGAGGCGGAATCGAACCACCGACACGAGGATTTTCAATCCTCTGCTCTACCGACTGAGCTATCCGGGCGACGAGGTGTATTAAACGGTTTTTCGGTTCTTAGGTCAACAATAAAATTCAAATAAAATATCGTTTGATGAAATTGTGCTCGGAGTGGGCTGTTTTTATGCATTTTTAATAGTAATCCTCCTTATCGTAGGCTTTTCTGGAGGGAGATTAATGTGTTTGATTGCCAAAAAAATGCAACAAAAACAAAAAAGCACATTTAAAAATGTGCTTTATATAAAACAATTGACTTTAAACTAGCGCTTTGCGGAGAACCTATTAACCTGGCCTTCAATTTTGTTTGTCAGATAATCCCTTTTTTGTGCGCTCGATGGTGGATCTGCTATTGCTGAATTCAGTGGGAATTCACTTTCTTCAGTCAGGTTAATTCGGTGTGCAATGTCATTGCTAACTTATTCCTGCTCTGTCGCAGTCGCAACTATCAGGGGCCTAATTGCTGTGATCGACTCTAGTGACGTTCCTATCTTTTGTTGTGCGTCATAGATACGGCCGTTGACTTCCTCTGTATTCTGGTTTGGATATTGCGTTGAGCTACGTCCAGAACGGCTTTGCGCACGCCATTAGGCTTACCCTTTAATACGTTCAATATCTACGAATAGCGATGAAGAGGCTCGCAAGATTGGCTCCTTCGATGACCAGGCAAAGCTGGAGTTGTCATTACGCCGTTACCTGAAAGATAGCATGACTTCATTTAGTCCTATGCAGGTGCCGTTAAAGAAACGAGTTTTATACCAATCACAGTAAGTAAGTGATCTGAAATAGTGTAGGAAAAGTGCTTGAAAACAAAGCAGAATATTTCGGTAAATAGTTATTCTACAACCAATTTTTGTAACGCAGTTATCGAGTATTTTAACAAGCTAGAATGACCAGTTATTTACTGCGATTAGTATTATATGTTGAGATGCTGAAAAGGAATGAAAATACGGTAGAGGAGGGAGTATGTTCAGATACAAAAAAACCGCATCAAGTGATGCGGCTTTCTTAATTTGGCTCCTCCTGCTGGGCTCGAACCAGCGACCTGCGGATTAACAGTCCGTCGCTCTACCAACTGAGCTAAGGAGGAACTATTCTGTTTGTGTCTTGCTAATTAAGCAAGTGCACCAAATAATGGTGC
>NZ_JBBWFK010000032.1:0-2995 GCF_052353105.1 Vibrio sp. YIC-376 | reverse complement strand
AAGAATTTGCTTGGCGACCATAGCATTTTGGACCCACCTGACTTCCATTCCGAACTCAGAAGTGAAACGAAATAGCGCCGATGGTAGTGTGGGGTTTCCCCATGTGAGAGTAGGACATCGCCAGGCTTTAAATTTGGTTTTTACCTTTATAAAGGTGAAGACGCCAGTTAAAGAGCCCGTTTGAAAGAACGGGCTTTTTTAGTCTTCCGGGACATCTTGATGCTGATATAGCTCAGGCGGTAGAGCGCATCCTTGGTAAGGATGAGGTCCCCAGTTCGATTCTGGGTATCAGCACCAGTTTTACAATTAGAATTTTACTTGGCGACCATAGCATTTTGGACCCACCTGACTTCCATTCCGAACTCAGAAGTGAAACGAAATAGCGTCGATGGTAGTGTGGGGTTTCCCCATGTGAGAGTAGAACATCGCCAGGTTCTTATTAGACTCAATAGTCTGACCAATGCGGAGCGGTAGTTCAGTTGGTTAGAATACCGGCCTGTCACGCCGGGGGTCGCGGGTTCGAGTCCCGTCCGCTCCGCCACTTATTAGAAAGCCTAGTCAAAAGACTAGGCTTTTGTCGTTTATGGCGTATAGTTTCCCTTTCTGGGAAATCAAGTACCGCTCGTGTGCGAGTCCAATTGTACGCAGCCCGGCCATTCTGCCTCGTTTTATACCAATCTGGAAAATTAACTGGTCAGGTCTATCCATCTTCTCGAACACATCTTTCTGACTCTGGCCGAGCATTCCAAAAAGCTATTCCAAGCCCTACATACTTTGGAGACAATGTCTTCGTAATCCGCAAAAGACTGATTGGCGAGATAGTGTTGTCTTAACCAACTCCATACTTGTTCTATGGGGTTTAGCTCTGGAGAATAGGGTGGAAGTTTGATGACGCTGAGGTTCTGAAAGTCATTGGCAATATCTTCTGTATGCCATCCTGCGCCATCCATAATGATGACGGCATGACGTCCTTTTTTAGTGACCGACGATATTTGCTTTAAATGCTCGATCATGATGTCTTTATTGACCCACGGGACAACGATAGCCTCACCAATTCCTTTTTGGGGGCAGACA
This sequence comes from Vibrio sp. YIC-376, assembly GCF_052353105.1. Taxonomy (NCBI): domain Bacteria; kingdom Pseudomonadati; phylum Pseudomonadota; class Gammaproteobacteria; order Vibrionales; family Vibrionaceae; genus Vibrio; species Vibrio sp. YIC-376. The sequence goes on along the minus strand of NZ_JBBWFK010000032.1, from coordinate 1,921 downwards.
GAACCAAATAGATACGCATATTCAAATTGTTGTTGCTTCACCGCTCTGGGACGTGCTCCTCTCTCTGCCCATAAACGGGTTGTTGTGTTTTGTTGCCCAAATCGAGCTTTATCCTGAAACCAGATATCAACATGCTCTAAATCCATATGACCTGGGATCTTAAGGATCGTTTCGAATTTGAATTTTTTTAAAATCTTCCTGTACTGCTTGAGATTGTTGTGGGTGTCTTGAACGGGAAGTTATCCATGCGAAACCCATATGCACTATCTAAAGCTTACCTTTAGCGTTTTAGCACGCTATATCGCTGTCTAAGAGACAATTAACGATCTCAGAATAAAGTAACGTTGCTTAACGCCCACAAAGGCATGTAGGGCGCTTCTGTGGAGTTAAAACTTACGTTGTAATGCATGACTATAAACTACGGTGATAGTAAGAGAGAGGAATACGTGAACTGCATGTGGCCGATCAGACTAAATTTGCTCTGTATGAAGTCTGTAATGACAGTTAATGCCAATTTGTTCTTCAATGAATAATATAAAAGTTAGGCAGTAAAGAGTTGTTTTTACGAAAGGTATGGGAACAAGGCCTGCCTTTAACGGAAGTGGGTAAGAATGGCAATTGGGATCTTTTGACCCGTCCTGATATGGGTTGACACTTTTTAACTAAAACGCTCGATGTACTTCATCGGGCGTTTTGTATTTTAAAGCCGTATGAGGCCTCATTTGATTATAGATCTCTACGGATTCTGCTACCATCGTCCTCGCTTCTTCCAGATCTTTCGGTTTCCTCAGTAAGAACTCCATTTTGAGTATCCCATTTACTCGCTCTGCTAAAGCATTCTGATAACAGTCATAGCCGTCAGTCATCGAGCAAGTCACTTTATGTTTCTTATGGATATCTTGATATTCCTTCGAACAGTATTGTGAGCCTCTATCTGAGTGGTGTATTAGCTTTTCTTCACTCTGCCGTTGTCTGAGAGCTGAGATAAATGCCCGCTTAACTGATTGCGTTTTCATGTTGTCATCTACATAGTAACCAACGATCTTCCTTGAATAAGCATCCGTAACCAGGCTGACATAACTCTCTCCATTTTGAGTCGGTAAGTAAGTTATATCAGCAACCCACAGTTGTTCTGGCTTCGTTGGTGTCAGCCCATCTTTCACTTTGTTTGGATGGCAGAAGAACCGATGACGACTGTCAGTTGTTCGATGATAAGCCCGTCTTGTTCTCACCAACATACGATGCCTTCTGAGAAGCTCAAAGAGCTTATCTCGACCTATCTGAATGCCCTTTATCTCTGCTAAGAATTTCAGTTTCCGCGTACCAATGCGTGGCTGCTTCATTCTGACTTCATGGACAAAGCCAATAACAACATGCTCATGATGTTCACAACGAGTCTGAGTCTGGCACTGCTTGTAATAGGCTTGACGAGAGATTTGCACTAACTGACAAAACTTCGTGACGGTCAAACCTGTTATGACTTTCTTTTGGACAACGCTTCTTTTTGCTTTTTTGTCACTCTAACGCCATAGTCACGTTCCATAACGTTCACTACAGCTTCAAAGAAATCGGCTTTGAGCTGTGCGTCTTTGAGTTGCTTCTCAAGCTCTTTAATACGTTGCTCAGGTGTGGGAGGTGAATTGAACTCGGCCATAGAGTCTTCTTTGGACATAAAGTTAGGTGTCCCTTTAGACCAATCTAGTCGACCATGCTTACGAAGCCAAACTAAAACCGTGGAGCAACCTTGGATACCGTACTTCTCTTGAGCTTGCTTGTAAGTGAGGCTTCCTTTTTCAACCTCATCAACTACGGTGAGTTTAAAAGCGAGGGAGTAATCGCGCTGAGTTCTTTTAGTGGTTGATTTCATAACACTCTCCAATTTTTTGGGTTGGAAAGTGTCAACCTTATTTAGGACGGTACA
>NZ_JBBWFK010000031.1:0-7893 GCF_052353105.1 Vibrio sp. YIC-376 | reverse complement strand
TCAGATTGATGACGAACCCCACTTTTAAGGTGGGGTTCTGTTTTTTTTGCGGCCGCAGGCCGCGATCGCGATATTTTTTGTTAGATAAACTCTAGAGCGTTAGTGTTCTTAAATTGGCGTATATAAGTGAGGATTTGCGCTATTTCACCTCGATTTAGGCCGAGTTTACGCAGAGTGCTCACCACCAACGCTATCTTCTTGATGTTTTGAGCAGCCGCCGCCAACCAGCACTGCATCTGCACCTTGGCTAACCCTCGAAAGCGAGCGTATCGATGACCGTGATGTTGTTTTGCATCGGCGAAGCTTCTTTCTACCGTTTCACTTCTCCGCCTGTAGGTTTTCTTTCCATAAGCAGAGAGCCGCATCTGGTTGGCTCTATCCATGGCCTCCGTATAGATATGCCTCGTGATGACCTTCTTCATGTTTTTACTTTGAGTACAGTCATCACGCATTGGGCAGAACGCACATTCTTTAGGGTCTGAGTGATACTCTCGGTAAGCGCCGCGTGACGTCGTCTTGTAGATAAGGTCCTGTCCGTTGGGGCAACGATAGCTGTCTTTTTCTTTGTTATAGATAAAGTGTTTCTTCTTGAAGGCATTCTTTGTGCGTGATGGTCGGCGATAGCCGAACACGCCAAGTATCCCTCGGCGCTCAAGGGATTCAGCAACAGGGGCCGTGAAGTAACCGGCATCAAGACCAACGGCGATAGGATTGAGGTTAAACTGTTCAAGCGTGTGGTCGAGACGGCAGATATAAGGCTGGGAGTCATTGACATTCCCCGCGGTCGCATGGGTATCAACGATGATGCCATGCTGACCATCAACCGTGCGATGGTCGAGATAGAAGAACCCTTGCGGCTTATTGTCTCGGGTCATGAAGCCACTTTCTGGGTCAGTCGTACTGCTCTTCGTGTTATTAGCTTTCTGCTCAGAAGTTCGTTCTTTAAGTGGCTTCTTTCCCTCTTTTGCTCGGTCTAGTGCAACGTCTTCATCCAGCATATCTAAATATGCACTCGCTCGGACTGCCGTTTGTTTATTGGTGTGCTTGTTTTTGTTCGCGTTCGCTTTGAGGTGAGTGCTGTCAGTAAAGAGCTCTTGTCCAGCGACTAAGCCTTTAGCCATCGCTTGTTGAACGATGTTAATAAAGATACGTTCGAAGACATCCGTACCATTGAAGCGACGGATACGGTTTTGACTGAGTGTCGAGGCATGGATGACCTTTTCAGTGAGGGACATGCGGAGGAACCAACGATATGCGACATTCACTTCGATTTCTTTGACAAGCTGACGCTCGCTTTTTACGCCGAAGATGTACCCCAGTAGGATAATTTTGAATAGGCGGACAGGGTCTACAGGTGGTCGGCCATTGTCTTTGCAATAGAGGTGGGCGACTTCATCACGAATGAATTCAAAATCGATAGCAGAGTCAATTTTACGCACAAGGTGGTCTTTGGGAACAAGTTGTTCCATCGTCACCATTTCAAGTTCGTATTGTTGTGGAGAAGGTTCTTGAAGCATGTCGAGGTATCCAGATTTCGATACTCCTATTAGATCAAAGGACTAGCCTGATGGCTAGTCCTTTGTCAGCAGTCTGAAGCCGCTCAATTGAGCGGCTTTTTCTTACCCGAACCTATCTTAATGCGAAGGCATATTCTCTATGATTCGTTCACGAATCAACTTAAGCGTTGACTCCGTTGACAAATAATCAACTTCAATAGGGAAGTAAGCATCTTCAATTTGCAGTACCAGACTCGGATAGGAGTTAACACCGAGACTTCTCGCCAAACTTAGTTGGTCTTGAAACACTCCTTCCAACAAAGTGCCGTCCATGTCGTTTTTAAACTGTTGGACGTTGAGGCCAATCTCTTTTGCTAGCTGTAAATGCGTTGCTTCCTCATGAGGTGGAAGTGCTCGCAAATAGTAGGCATGCTGAATCGCTTCCAGCATCTGCTCGTAACTGTCTTGGAAACCTGCTGCTATCACCGCTCGACACGACTGGTAAGTACTTCTTACTGGAGTACACAGTTTCCAAAAGTCGTAGTTGAACTTAGTCCCCAGCTGACGTTCAATCTGCTGCCAAATGCCTTCAAGCTTTTGTTGCATCTCTGGTGGCATTGGCAAATTAGTATCCGGCGCAAGACCTCCCACCACATACTCAAATTGAATCACACCCGGCAGTTGCTGCTTCAATTTGTCGATGGTTGGTTTGTAGCCCCAACACCAACTGCACATAGGATCATGCACGTAGTAAAGCTTTATGTTCATTCCACTACTCTAAAAAAGAAAAAGGAGCCAATGCGGCTCCTTTGTATTCTATCGCCAAATGTGAGTATTTACGAATTACTCAGCTTGACCTTCAGCGCGTGCTGCAGCTTCTTTGATTAGAGGCTGAAGCTCACCCTTCTGGAACATTTCCAGAATGATGTCACAACCACCAATTAGCTCACCTTCAACCCATAGTTGTGGGAAAGTCGGCCATTGTGCGTATTTTGGTAACTCAGCGCGGATGTCTGGGTTTTGTAGAATGTCTACGTAAGCGAATTTCTCACCACATGCCATTAGAGCTTGTGACGCTTGAGAAGAGAAACCACAGCTTGGCAGTTTCGGTGAGCCTTTCATGTACAGCAGGATAGAGTTTTCAGAGATCTGCTGTTTGATTTTGTCGATAGTTTCCATCGCTTCCTCATTCATGGGTGTTAACTTTGTTTATTTGTCACATTCTACTCAATAACTGCAGAATAAAAACCATATAATTATTGCGGTTTAAACTAAGATTGTCTAATGGCGAATAAATTGACATTTTACTGCACCCCGCATCTTAAAATATTTTTATATCGGGGTTTTAATAAAGTAAAAACTTGCTAAAATACCTAGCAAGTCAGTCGTATCGACTCAGAACGAATAAAAACACTGGAAGCAATCGAAAGGTTAACCTTTCATATCAATGGAGAATCGAGTAATGGCATTTGAACTACCAGCTCTTCCTTACGCGAAAGACGCACTAGAACCACACATCTCTGCAGAGACTCTAGATTACCACCACGGTAAGCACCACAACACTTACGTTGTTAAGCTAAACGGTCTTATCCCTGGCACTGAGTTCGAAGGTAAAACACTAGAAGAGATCATCAAAACTTCTACTGGTGGTGTATTCAACAACGCTGCTCAAATCTGGAACCACACGTTCTACTGGCACTGTCTAGCTCCAAATGCGGGCGGCGAGCCAACTGGCGCAGTTGCTGACGCAATTAACGCAGCATTCGGTTCTTTCGAAGAATTCAAAGCGAAGTTCACTGATGCAGCAATCAACAACTTCGGTTCTTCATGGACTTGGCTAGTTAAGAAGGCTGACGGTTCTCTGGACATCGTTAACACTTCTAACGCAGGTACTCCTCTAACAGAAGAAGGCGTAACTCCAGTGCTAACTGTTGACCTATGGGAACACGCTTACTACATCGATTACCGCAACGTACGTCCTGATTACATGAATGGCTTCTGGGCTCTTGTAAACTGGGATTTCGTAGCAGAGAACCTAGCGAAGTAATTTACTTCCCCCTAGTTCAATTTAGTCTTATACAAAAGCTCGCTTACCCAGCGAGCTTTTTTATTACCTCGCCTCAATCCCTACTTTTCCCATCTTCTTTTTTCTAAAGTTCTTCTGTGATGTGCCGCTATAAAAAACGTCTGGCGAGGAACATCATGCAAATCCATACTTTAGATAAAGCTGCAATTATTAACGAACTTCAGTTCGGTAACGGTATTAACCATGCCGTACACGAAGGGCGCCGCGCCGATTTTGCGTTGATTTTGTCTATGTTCTCAAACGATGTGCGGGATGTTGTCCCAGTAGAGGAAGTCAAAGAAGAGAAAACAAACGACGATATTCTTCGCCAACGATTTGGCCTTTCTCGACCACAATCTTTGCGCTCAGATAGTAGCAGCTATGAACTCGCAGCTGAGCAAGCCAAACAATTTCACGCTGCTGGTTTACCCTCTGCCAAACTTAGGCATTACCTCACGCCGGATGCTCTAGCTTATTTACCAGAACATACTTTTAACCTTCCGGAAGAGGTCTATCACAATTTATCTGGTCATGAACGACGTCGGTTAGGAGCGCAAAATCAGACGCTTATTCCTAATACAGGGCTGTATAATAAACTCGTCACAACTCAACGCCAATATCAGATCCAAGCTCGAGCGTAATGTTCAATTTTTCACCAACTTTTTACACTTGTCACACGCACGAAATGTGACGCCTTACCGATTCCGATACAATAGTCTTCCCTCAAAAGCGTTAATTTGAAGCTTTTCACACTGGGCTTGCCGAAATTAAACCATGCTGATAGCACAAACCACTGGTGTAATGTTTTTCACATACGGAGCAGTGAAGGTGCTATGGATATTAAAGAATCGATCATACTCGTCACATCAGCAGGTTCGCTCATCGGCAGAACATGCTCCAATCACTTCGCTCATCTTGGGGCGACGTTGATTCTATGTGACCAAGACTCAAGCGCCTTGAAAGCAAGTTATGACCAAATCAGAGCGTTCACCGATAAAGTCTACGCTATGCATGTGCACAGCAATGACACAACATCAACTAATTTACTGTTTGATCAAATAGAGTCTGAACTAGACGCGACACCAGATGTAGTAGTCAATTGCTGGACCAGCTCCCCCATGCCGAGCTTGATGGCGCCAGAGCCGTTAAGCACATACATTGACCACCTTTCATCTGCTGCTCGTTTTCTCTATACCTACGGACAGGTAGCGGCCGAACGTTTTCGTGCTAGAAACAAGAAAGGGGTCATCGTTAACGTAATATCTCACGATAGCCATGAAGATCTTACCGGAGTGGAAAGTATGGCGGCTTTAGTATCCGGTTTTACTTATAGCTGGGCGAAAGAACTTACGCCTTTTAATATTAGAGTTGGAGGCGTAATCCCGTCAGTCACGCATACCAAAGAAGATATCGACGAAGTACATTGGGCGGAAATTCAGGACGAGTTAGTGCGTAACACTGCATATATTGTCGCAAATGAATACTTTAGCGGCAGAGTCGTATCTACCGAGGTTTAAGCCCAGAGATAGTTGAGTACTCCCCTTCCAGAATCTGTATATGACCTAATTACAAGTAATCCAGATAAAAAAAGCCCCAGTCTAGGACTGGGGCTTTAACTTTTCCCGATTAAGGTTTCGTGCTAGCGAAAACCTTGTTCAAAACAACGCTTACTTACGCGTCAGCTTTTTCTTTTTTAGCTTTAGGCGCAGCTTTCGCGGCTTCCTGATCTGCTTTCTTCTTGATTACAGTAGTGCCTTCGAAAGTTTCACCTTCAACGAATGCTTGACCATAGTAAGAAGCTTTTAGAACTTCTTTCAGCTCAGTGATTAGAGGGTAACGTGGGTTTGCACCAGTACATTGGTCATCAAACGCGTCAACCGCTAATGCGTCAACTTTAGCAAGGAAGTCTGCTTCGTTAACACCCGCAGCCTGAATAGACAGTGGGATATCAAGATCTTTCTTAAGCTCTTCCAACCATGCAAGTAGACGTTCAATTTTCTGAGCAGTACGGTCGCCTGGTTGAGCCAGACCTAACTGTTCAGCAACTTCTGCGTAACGACGGCGTGCTTGTGGACGGTCGTATTGAGAGAATGCAGTTTGTTTCGTTGGGTTATCGTTCGCGTTGTAACGTACAACGTTAGAGATAAGCAGTGCGTTAGCCAAACCGTGTGGAATGTGGAACTCAGCACCAATCTTGTGAGCCATTGAGTGACATACACCCAGGAATGCGTTCGCAAATGCTACACCAGCGATAGTTGCCGCGTTGTGTACTTTCTCACGAGCGATTGGGTCGTTAGCACCATTCGCGTAGCTTGATGGTAGGTATTCTTTTAGCATCTTAAGTGCTTGTAGAGCCTGACCGTCAGAGTATTCGTTCGCAAGAACAGATACGTAAGCTTCCAGAGCGTGAGTCACTGCATCGTAACCACCGAATGCGGTTAGAGACTTAGGCATGTTCATAACAAGGTTCGCATCAACGATAGCCATGTTAGGAGTTAGCTCGTAATCAGCCAGTGGGTATTTAGCACCAGTCTTGTCGTCTGTAACAACCGCAAATGGCGTAACTTCTGAACCCGTACCTGAAGTCGTAGTGATACATACAAGCTCAGCTTTTTGACCCATTTTAGGGAACTTGTAGATACGTTTACGGATGTCCATAAAGCGCATTGCCAGTTCTTCGAAGTGAGTTTCTGGGTGCTCGTACATTACCCACATGATCTTCGCAGCATCCATTGGTGAACCACCACCTAGAGCCAGGATCACATCTGGTTGGTAGCTCTGCATTTGAGCTGCGCCTTTTTCAACAACAGATAGTGTTGGGTCAGCTTCTACATCAAAGAAAGTCTGAACTTCCATACCTTGAGCTTTAAGTAGGCTTACTACTTCGTCAGCGTAACCGTTGTTGAATAGGAAACGGTCAGTTACCAGGAATGCACGTTTCTTACCTTCTAGGTCGCCCAGAGCGATTGGAAGGCTACCACGACGGAAGTAGATTGACTTAGGTAGTTTATGCCACAACATGTTTTCAGCTCGCTTAGCAACAATTTTCTTGTTGATTAGGTGTTTAGGACCTACGTTCTCAGAGATAGAGTTACCACCCCATGAACCACAACCTAGCGTTAGAGAAGGAGCAACGTTGAAGTTGTAAAGGTCACCGATACCACCGTGAGTAGTCGGAATGTTGATTAGGATACGAGCCGTCTTCATCTTGTCACCGAAGTAACGAATACGATCTGCGTTGACGTCTTGGTTAGTGTAAAGACCAGACGTATGACCGATACCACCGATTTCAACCATGGTTACCGCTTGAGCAACAGCGTCTTCAAAGCTGTCTGCTTTGAACATACCTAGACATGGAGACAGTTTCTCGTGTGCAAATTCGTCTTCGTATGCAACTTTGCCCAGACCTTCACCGATAAGCACTTTAGTGTCAGCTGGAACTTTAACACCCGCCATTTCTGCGATAGCTGCAGCTGGTTGGCCAACGATTTTCGCGTTTAGCGCACCGTCGATAAGGATAGTTTTACGTACTTTGTCAGCGTCAGCTTTGCTTAGTACGTGAGCTTTGTGAGAAGCAAAACGCTCTTTAACTTCGTCGTAAACGTCTTTATGAACGATGACAGCCTGCTCAGAAGCACACACTACGCCGTTATCGAAAGTTTTAGACATCAGTACAGAAGCAACTGCACGTTTGATGTCTGCGGTTTCGTCGATAACAACCGGAACGTTCCCTGCACCTACACCGATTGCTGGTTTACCAGAAGAGTAAGCCGCTTTCACCATGCCTGGACCACCAGTCGCAAGGATAAGAGCAATACCTTCGTGCTTCATAAGCGCGTTAGAAAGTTCTACTGAAGGTTGGTCAATCCAACCGATGATGTCTTTTGGTGCACCCGCTGCTACTGCTGCGTCCAGAACAAGTTTAGCTGCATCGTTTGTAGAGTTTTTAGCACGTGGGTGTGGCGAGAAGATGATACCGTTACGAGTTTTAAGTGAGATAAGAGACTTAAAGATCGCAGTTGAAGTAGGGTTCGTGGTTGGAACGATACCACAGATGATGCCCACAGGCTCTGCGATAGTCATCGTACCCATGCTTTCGTCTTCTTCTAGAACGCCACAAGTTTTCTCGTCTTTGTACTTGTTGTAGATGTACTCAGAAGCAAAGTGGTTCTTAATTACTTTATCTTCAACAATGCCCATGCCAGATTCTTCTACCGCTTGTTGCGCTAGAGGAATACGAGCTTGGTTAGCTGCTAGAGATGCTGCGCGGAAGATTTTGTCTACTTGCTCTTGAGAGTAAGTAGCAAATTCAGCTTGTGCTGCTTTTACGCG
>NZ_JBBWFK010000030.1:0-8195 GCF_052353105.1 Vibrio sp. YIC-376 | reverse complement strand
TAATTCGTTATGAATTAGTCGAAGATCTTAGCAACAACACCAGCACCTACTGTACGGCCACCTTCACGGATCGCGAAACGTAGACCTTCGTCCATTGCGATTGGTGCGATTAGCTCAACAGTCATCTGAATGTTGTCACCTGGCATTACCATTTCTACGCCTTCTGGTAGAGAGATATCACCAGTTACGTCAGTTGTACGGAAGTAGAACTGTGGACGGTAGCCTTTGAAGAATGGAGTGTGACGACCACCTTCATCTTTAGACAGTACGTATACTTCTGATTCAAACTTAGTGTGTGGAGTGATTGAACCTGGTTTAGCTAGTACTTGACCACGTTCTACTTCGTCACGCTTAGTACCACGTAGAAGTGCACCAACGTTCTCACCCGCACGACCTTCGTCTAGAAGTTTACGGAACATTTCAACACCAGTACATGTAGTTGTAATAGTGTCTTTGATACCGATGATAGCAACTTCGTCACCAACTTTTAGGATACCGCGCTCGATACGGCCAGTTACTACTGTACCACGACCTTGGATTGAGAATACGTCTTCGATAGGCATTAGGAATGGCATATCGATCGCACGCTCTGGCTCTGGGATGTAAGAATCTAGAGCTTCAGCTAGTTCGATGATTTTCGCTTCCCATTGCTCTTCGCCGTTTAGTGCGCCTAGAGCTGAACCTTGGATAACTGGTAGGTCATCACCTGGGAAATCGTACTCAGATAGAAGTTCACGAACTTCCATTTCTACTAGTTCTAGTAGCTCTTCATCGTCAACCATGTCACATTTGTTCATGAATACGATGATGTAAGGGATACCAACCTGACGGCCTAGTAGGATGTGCTCACGAGTTTGTGGCATTGGGCCATCTGTTGCAGCAACAACTAGGATACCACCGTCCATTTGCGCAGCACCAGTGATCATGTTTTTAACATAGTCAGCGTGTCCTGGGCAGTCTACGTGTGCGTAGTGACGAGTTGGAGTGTCGTACTCTACGTGAGAAGTAGAGATTGTGATACCACGCTCGCGCTCTTCTGGAGCGTTATCGATAGATGCGAAGTCACGAGCAGCACCGCCGTAAACTTTAGCAAGAGTAGTACAGATAGCTGCAGTTAGAGTTGTTTTACCGTGGTCAACGTGGCCGATAGTACCAACGTTTACGTGCGGTTTTACACGTTCAAATTTTTCTTTAGACATGAGTGGTCCCTCTAGGTACGGATTTTGGTGGCCCAAGTTGACCACGCAACCAAAAAAAGATTATTGGTAAATCTAATATCAAAAGGAAATAAACTTTAAGAGCTGGTGCTGATAGGCAGACTCGAACTGCCGACCTCATCCTTACCAAGGATGCGCTCTACCACCTGAGCTATATCAGCACTCAAATTAGAGTGGAGCGGGCAGCGGGAATCGAACCCGCATCATCAGCTTGGAAGGCTGAGGTAATAGCCATTATACGATGCCCGCAACACGTAACTCTGAGAGCTATTTCCTAAAGAATATGGTGGAGGGGGACGGATTCGAACCATCGAAGGCAGTGCCGGCAGATTTACAGTCTGCTCCCTTTGGCCACTCGGGAACCCCTCCAAAATTTCTAGCCATTCTCACTACTAGGTTGTTTCAATACAGAAACAGGGGAGAATGGTGCCGACTACCGGAATCGAACTGGTGACCTACTGATTACAAGTCAGTTGCTCTACCTACTGAGCTAAGTCGGCATAAGTGGTGCGCATTCTATTGAATGATTTTCTAGGTTGCAATAGTAATTTAAAAAAAAATCAGAAAATTCGATTTTTTGGCTTCATTTGCTGCAAAAACGTACAAACCTTGCATTTTTAAAGCAAACTTCGACCTCCGTCGCTTGCTTTAAAGTGCGCTTGATGTATGTTCATGCTCTCAATGAAAACAAGGATAAAAGAGACCCATGAGCCCATTTTTGTCATTTGACCGTGCCAACTGGGCAGAATTGAGAAATTCTGTGCCAATGACACTTTCTGAAGACGACTTGATTGCGCTTCAGGGCATAAATGAAAACCTAACCATGGAGGAAGCGGTAGAGATCTACCTTCCTTTGTCTCGCCTATTGAATTTGTATGTACAAGCTCGTCAAAGCCGTAATTCTGTTTTACAGCAATTTTTGAATACAGAAGAGCACGCTCCTCCTTTTGTAATAGGAATAGCCGGCAGTGTCGCGGTAGGCAAAAGTACAACAGCTCGTATCCTGAAAGCACTACTTTCACGTTGGGAAAATCACCCTAAAGTGTCATTAGTGACAACAGATGGCTTTTTGTATCCAAAGAAAGTGTTGGAAGAAAAAGGAATAATGCATCGCAAAGGCTTCCCAGAGTCTTATGACATCAAGCATTTAGTTGAGTTTATGTCAGATGTAAAAGCAGGCAAGCCAGATCTAGAAGTGCCCGTCTATTCGCATATTACCTATGACATTACAGACGAACGGAAAAAAGTCGATAGACCTGATGTACTGATCATCGAAGGTTTAAATGTATTACAAAGTGGTATGGATTACCCACATGATCCCCACCGCGTGTTCGTTTCAGATTTCTTGGATTTTTCTATTTACGTTGATGCTGAATCCGACACCATTGAGCAATGGTATGTGGAAAGGTTTTTGAAGTTCCGCCGAGGAGCCTTTACCAAACCGGGGTCTTACTTTAGTCACTATACTCAACTATCGGTCGATGAGGCCAAAAACAAAGCGAAAGAAATCTGGCATAGCATTAACGGGCTCAACTTAGAACATAACATTCTCCCAACAAGGGAAAGAGCCCATTTGATCTTACATAAAGGGGCTAACCATCTCGTGGACAAAGTGTCTCTCAGAAAATAACGAGAGAATCAGTCCCCTTTTCTTAAGGAGATCTCACCACCAATGTAGGTCTCCATGCCGTTCTCTGTTTGCAGTACTACACCACCCTGCTGATCGATACCTTGTACGATGCCATGGATTTCTCTTGGCCCTATTAACAGCTTTACAGAACGCCCTAAAAAGTTATCCAGTCGGTTCCAGCGTTCAACAAACCCTGCCAGACCCGTCATCTCATAGTCAATCAGAGCCGTATTCCAATGCTCTATTAAAGTTAATGCGAGTTGAGTTCTGTCTATTTTCAGCTCACCACATACCTGATTCAGAGTTGTCCAAGGTTGGTCAATCGCAGGCTGTAAATCGGGCATGCCAATATTTATGCCCATGCCCAAGACCAAATGAGCAGCCCCACCGGCCTGCCCGGACATTTCCACCAAGATACCTGCCAGCTTTTTATCCTGATAGTACAGGTCATTCGGCCATTTTAGCTTAACGCCTTCAATCCCCATTGCTTCTAGCGCTTCAACCGCAGCGATGCCAATGACAAGACTTAACCCCATTGCCGCAGCCATACCAGCATCGAGACGCCAATACATAGACAGGTATAAGTTGGAACCAAATGGAGAGATCCATTGACGGCCACGGCGGCCACGACCTTTAGCTTGATACTCAGCTAAACAAACGCGGCCTTTCTCGGATTCATTAACTCTATCCAGCAGATACTGGTTGGTAGAATCAATGACGGGGATGAGTTCCAACTTTTGCGCTGCGTTTGCTGTTAACTTCGCTTCATCCAAAAGCTGCATTGGATATGCCAATTGATAACCACGCCCCTGAATACGGTAGATATCTACTCCCCATTCGCTCAAGCCTTTAATATGTTTAGCTATCGCCGCTCTTGATATACCGAGATCCAGTCCTAATGCTTCACCAGAATGGAACTCTCCGTCACTGAGCGTTTTTAGAATATGGAGCTTAGTTGAGTGATCTTTTCTCATTGTGCAGCCTCAATCTCAGCCAAATTTGTTTCACCAACCTTATTGATAAAACGTACTTCATGCTCGAGCTCTATTTGGTATTTATCCCAAACGGTCTGTTTTACAAGTGAAGCTAGTGCCAGTACATCATGCGCACTGCAGTTATCCACGTTGGTCAGTACCAATGCTTGCAATGGGTTAACCTGTGCACCATTGACAGAGATCCCCTTTAAGCCACATTGATCAATTAACCAACCTGCAGCCACTTTCATTCCGTTTTCTGCAGGGTACGCAACCAAATCGCGGTGAATTTCAATAAGTCGATCATAATGATCTCGAGAGATCACTGGATTCTTAAAAAAGCTACCTGCATTACCCACTTTCGCCGGATCTGGTAATTTCTCTTGGCGAACCTGGCAAACACGTTCAAATATTGATGTTGGACTCAATTTATCTGAAGAGATACTTTGCAGAGGGCCGTATTGGTTAATCGGCTTCCACTGCTTGTTCAGCTTTAGTCCAACAGCAGAAATAAAGCACTTACCATATAAAGCGTGCTTAAAGATGGAGTCACGGTAGCCAAACTCACATTCATCAGCTCTCATTCGTCGAGTCTCGAATGTAGTCAGATCCAAGATGTCCACATAATCACATATATCCTGCAACTCTAGTCCATAAGCCCCAATGTTCTGTATCGGTGCTGAGCCAGCGCAACCAGGAATTAACGCTAGGTTTTCGATTCCGCCATATCCTCTTTCAACACACCAGGAAACGAATTCAGGCCAGTCTTCTCCACCTTCAACGTGTAGTAAGTAATGATCGTTGGTTTCTGTAACCACTTTTCCTGACAACCGGTTGATTATCACCAGACCTTCATAATGTTCGGTAAAAAGAACATTGCTCCCTTTCCCTAAGAAAAGTTTTGGCAAACTGCTAAAAACAGGGTCTTGAAAGAGCTGAATGATATCGTCAAGCGACTCAACGATAGCTAAATAGGAACACGTCTGTTCGATACCAAAAGTGTGATAAGCCTTTAGGCTCGCATTATTTTTAATTTGCATAGTGGGTTTGCAACGCCAGATGAGATTCTCTTAAACTGTCAACATTCTACATTAGTTATCTTTTGACCGCAGTGACAATACCTAGCTCATTAATCATAGAAGTGTTAAATCCGATCAAACTTCCTCTAATTAAGAGGTTGTACAAGACGCACTATCCCGCAGGAAGAGCCAAAAGTGATGAGTTGATCATCACAGCCAGTACCAAGGGCTTAATCGTGGCTTTGCTCCGTATGAAGACCGTAGAGAATTCTCGTTTATTGACGGGGATGCTGGTTATACCCGACTTTAGGGGAACTGGCGTTGGTGATGCTTTACTGACTCATTGTGAAAAAGAAGTTTTCAAAGATGGTGACTACTGCTTTGCTTTTATGCATTTAGAGTCTTATTACTCACAACATGGTTTTAAGGTCATTGATAGCACAAAACTTCCAAACGCATTGAAAACAGCCTTTCTACGCTACGTTAATAGCGGCAAAGATCTCATTCCAATGCAATTCACGCCATCATAAACATCAATGAGCTCGCTTTTGTAGCCAGAGAAATCATATCTTTGGTAAAATATCAGGTTCGCAATATTGCACGAAATTAAGGTACTCACACCGATATGATAGTTAGTAGGAATCCATTCGCACAGTTGCCTAGCCTCGCAGTGAATCCTGAGGACTTTGACGTTCTGTATTCAGCTCAAGAATTCAGAGTTCGCCTTTTGGATGCGATCAGCAAAGCAACGTCACGAATTTACCTAGTCGCTCTATATCTGGAAGATGACGAGGCTGGACGTGAAATACTCACGGCACTTTACGAAGCAAAGCAGCGTAATCCAGGGTTGGATGTCAATATCTGTGTAGACTGGCACCGAGCGCAACGTGGCCTGATTGGTGCAGAAACATCTGAAGGCAATTCAGCGATGTATAAAGCATTTGCGCAGCAATACCAGCACCCCATACCGGTATATGGTATTCCCGTACGTGGTCGCGAAGTCTTTGGCGTCCTGCATTTGAAAGGCTTTATCGTCGATGACACCGTTATATACAGTGGTGCGAGCCTAAATAATGTTTATCTTCAGTACCATGGTCGTTATCGCTTTGACCGTTATCATGTCATTCGACATAAGTCTCTCGCTGACTCGATGGTTCACTTTGTTCAGAATGAGATGATCGCTCATCCAGCAGTCAATGACCTAGCCAACCAAGACAAACCCGAAACAAAAGAAATCAAATCAGCCATTCGCCAGCTTCGCTCTTCTCTTTCTCAAGCGAATTACCAGTTTGAACATGAAACAGAAACAGAAAACGAAGTAAGAGTTACACCACTGGTGGGTTTAGGCAAACGCCGTAATGTACTAAATCAGCAGATCGTAAAGCTACTCTCATCTGCTGAAAGTGAGATTTTCATTTGTACACCCTACTTCAACTTCCCTAAGACCATCCATCGTGAGGTTAAGCGAGCGATGAAACGCGGTGTCAAGGTGACTATCATAGTCGGTGACAAAATAGCGAATGATTTCTATATCTCTCCTGAAGAAGACTTCAAAACCATTGGTGGTTTACCTTATCTTTATGAAGTAAATCTTCGTCGCTTCGCTAAAGCAAACGAAGCGAGTATCGCAGCACGGAAGCTATCGATTCACTTATGGAAACACGACAACAACAGCTTCCATCTTAAAGGCATTTGGGTAGATAAACGATACATGCTCCTAACGGGTAATAACTTAAATCCAAGAGCTTGGTCGCTCGACCTTGAAAATGGCTTACTAATTCAAGATAACTACGCGCAACTCACAGGCAAGTTTGAGGAAGAGGTTTCTCGTATTCTCGAACACACCCAACTGATTTGTACTTATAGACAGTTAGATAAGGTAGAAGAATATCCACTAAGTGTCCAAAAGCTGGTAAGAAAAATTACCCGCTTGAAAGCTGATGGTGTTTTAAAACGCATTCTTTAAGTATCATATCCAGTACTAGTGATTAAGAAGCCCAGCCTATGCTGGGCTTTTTTTATCTACGATATGAGCATGTTGTGAGTTTTGTAGGGCATACTAATCTAAGTAAAAATATGATCTAATTAAGGCGAATTCAATAACCGAACTTATATGCCATTGTAGTGGTCAACAAATTCCGGACACAGATTTAAGCCGATTTTCGGCATTGACTGGCGACAGCCCATCATTGGCTTGATGAGGCCGTTGCCGATTATAGTAGTCCATCAAATAGTAGCTGATATCTTTCTTCGCTTGAGTTTGGGTCAAGTAACCCGTTGCTGGTACCCATTCAGTTTTTAGGCTTCTAAATAGCCTCTCCATTGGAGCGTTGTCCCAACAGTTACCTCGACGACTCATGCTTTGGGTTATGCGATATCGCCAAAGTCTTTGACGAAACTTACGACTGCTGTACTGGCATCCCTGGTCTGAATGGAACATCACGTTCTGAGGCCGCCCCCTTTGCTCCCAGGCCATATCTAGGGCTTTAGAAGCTAATTTAGCATCAGGCTTATCCGATAGAGACCAACCCACGACGCGCCGGCTAAAGAGGTCAAGTACCACGGCGAGATAACTCCACTTAGAACCTGACCAGATATAAGTAATGTCACCGCACCACACTCGATTTGGAGCAACCACAGAGAATTCACGCTTCAGCAGATTCGGGATATCCAACCGCTCTGATTTGGCCTGCTTATATCGATGCGAGCCTGGCTGTTTGCTCATCAGACCGGCTTCTTGCATTATCTTCCGCACCTTAAATCGCCCGATGTCGATGTTTTCTGAACGTAACATGGATACAAGGGCACGACTGCCAGCAGCACCTCGGCTCATGTTGAAGAGCTCTTTAATTCGGCTTGCTAGCCGAATGCGATTAGCGTCCGGCTTTCTCTGTTTAAACTCGTAGTAACAGGAAGAAGCCACATTGAACAGTTCGCAAAGCATCTTGACCGACTCATGCTCCCTTAACTGATCAATTAACGAGAACGTTCGAGTTCGTCCGACATTAAGAGAGCGGTGGCCTTTTTTAGTATGGCTTTCTCTCTTTCTAATCGACTAATTCTGGCTTCTAATTCCTGGATTTTTTGTTGTTCAGGCGTAAGGGCCTTGGCCGCCGGAGTTGTACCACCACGCTCAATCTTGAGTTGGTCGACCCAACGTCGTAAAGCTGTTTCACCAACATCCATGGAGCGTGCTGCTTCAGGTACCGAATATCCTTGGTCAAGCACCAAGCTTGCAGCATCCATTTTGAATTCAGCAGAAAATGTACGTCGTTGTCGTTTTGTCATGGAACACCTCATTTATGGTGGAGACTTTACCACCTAATTTGGTGTCCGGGATCATTAAACCACTACA
>NZ_JBBWFK010000029.1:0-21020 GCF_052353105.1 Vibrio sp. YIC-376 | reverse complement strand
TCCGTAATCATCATTCAAAGCATGATGACAGCTTATCAAACTGGAGCGACACACGAGGTTCGAACTCGTGACCTCAACCTTGGCAAGGTTGCGCTCTACCAACTGAGCTAGTGTCGCATGATTAACCGCTATTGCGTTCAATCTTAATTTGGTTGCGAGGGCCGGGATTTGATCCGGGCGGCGCATCCGTCGACGGCCTGAGGGTTATGAAAAATAACAATCAAACTGTCTTAAATTTGGTTGCGGGGGCCGGATTTGAACCGACGACCTTCGGGTTATGAGCCCGACGAGCTACCAAGCTGCTCCACCCCGCGTCCGTATTGTGTCACCGTTAAGTACGATGAAAACTTAGCTTTCTTTTTAAAGAAAGAATTTGGAGCGACACACGAGGTTCGAACTCGTGACCTCAACCTTGGCAAGGTTGCGCTCTACCAACTGAGCTAGTGTCGCATGATTAACCGCTATTGCGTTCAATCTAAATTTGGTTGCGGGAGCTGGATTTGAACCAACGACCTTCGGGTTATGAGCCCGACGAGCTACCAAGCTGCTCCATCCCGCGTCCGTAATCATCATTCAAAGCATGATGACAGCTTATCAAACTGGAGCGACACACGAGGTTCGAACTCGTGACCTCAACCTTGGCAAGGTTGCGCTCTACCAACTGAGCTAGTGTCGCATCAACAACGTTTCCGCTGTTCAGGGCTGCGAATTATAAGAGCATTTTTTTGTGATGCAAGTCCTTCCTTCAAAAAAACTTTAAATTTTTACTAAACGATGAAAAAGCAAGCAAAACAACCATGAATGACAACAATTTAGATCGCAGCCGTAACAGTTAGATCTTAAAGATGGTCTCGCGATAGTACTTTAGCTCAGCAATAGATTCGCGAATGTCATCTAAGGCCAAATGTGTGCCCTGTTTCGAAAAACCATCCAACACTTCAGGTTTCCAACGACGAGTGAGCTCTTTAAGTGTGCTCACATCTACGTAACGGTAATGGAAATACTCTTCCAGTTCAGGCATGTGCTTGTACAAGAAACGACGATCTTGGCCAATACTGTTACCACAAATCGGTGAGACCCCCTTCGGCACCCAATGTTCAAGGAAAGCAATGGTTTGAGCGACAGCTTCTTGCTCAGAAATTTTGCTGTTGCGTACACGCCCAACCAATCCACTCGCTGTGTGCGTATTCGTGCACCAGTCGTCCATTTTCGCCAATTCTTCTTCCGGCTGATGGACAGCAAGTACAGGCCCTTCAGCCAAAATATTCAGTTCACTATCGGTGACGATAGAGGCAATTTCGATGATTTTGTGCGTTTCAGGATCGAGCCCTGTCATCTCTAAATCAACCCAAATTAGGTTTTGATCGCTAAAGGACATGGTTACGCCGCCTATTTGTTTATCGATAAAAGAGGTACTATACCTCAAAATACTTGAAACACGATACTCACTCGCTTGAGCCGAGATCGAGCTCAATCGTTTGAGTTAATTCACATTAAGTACAAAATTGTGGCAAAAAAGAAAAAGTTAACCAAAGGTCAGGTGCGACGCGTACGCAACAACCAACAAAAACGCTTGCAGAAGCAAGAAGAGTCCATCCAATGGGATGAGAACATGCTTGGCGCAAGCAAACAGGGTTTAGTTATTACTCGTTTTGGTCAGCACGCCGATATTGAAGATTTAGAAACCGGCGAAATTCAACGCTGTAACCTTCGTCGTGGCATTGAATCACTCGTATCCGGTGACCGCGTGCTATGGCGTGAAGGCCTTGAATCTATGGCTGGTATTTCTGGTGTGGTGGAAGCCGTTGAGTCTCGAACATCAGTATTAACTCGCCCGGATTATTACGACGGCCTAAAGCCTGTCGCAGCAAATATCGACCAAATGGTGATCGTCTCTTCTGTTTTGCCTGAACTGTCACTGAACATTATTGACCGATATTTAGTAGCCGCTGAGACACTCAACATTGCACCACTGCTCGTCCTAAACAAAGTCGATCTGCTCGAAGCCGATGACCGTGCGATGTACGAAGAGTGGCTCAAAGAATACGAACGAATTGGCTATAAAGTGCTGTTTGTGAGTAAAAAATCTGGAGAAGGCATTGATGAGTTGGAAGCTCAGCTTCGCGATCGTATCAACATCTTTGTCGGTCAGTCGGGCGTAGGGAAATCCAGCCTTGTGAACGCATTGATGCCAGAACTTGAACAAGAAGTGGAAGAAGGCGAAATTTCTGGAGCGTCAGGTTTAGGCCAACACACCACAACCGCAGCACGTCTGTACCACATTCCAACTGGGGGTGATTTGATCGACTCTCCAGGGGTTCGTGAATTTGGCCTGTGGCACTTAGAAGCGGAAGAAGTCACCAAAGCGTTCGTTGAATTCCGCCCATACCTTGGCGGTTGCAAATTCCGAGACTGTAAACACAACGATGATCCAGGCTGCATTTTGCGAGAAGCCGTAGAAAAAGGCGAAGTCAGTGAAGTTCGTTTTGAGAACTACCACCGCATTCTCGAAAGCATGGTTGAGAATAAGGCAAATCGCCAATATTCACGTAATAAGAAAGCCGATCTGTAACCGGATTGTCGCCGCAACTGTGTAAGAATTCTTCACCGAATACTGACAAGCACATCAAAGTTCAGTAACATCACGCGCCCTAAAGCGCGAATCTAACAGAAGTATCGGAATTAAAGATGGACAAGATTAAAGTTGGACTGCAGTACTGGATCCCACAGCACGGCTTAACCCGCCTGATGGGCAAACTGGCTTCTGCACAAGCTGGCAGTCTAACCACAGCAGTTATTCGCTGGTTTATCAAACAGTACAATGTGAACATGGACGAGGCAAAGCACTCCGACCCTAAGCACTTTAAAACGTTCAACGAGTTTTTTGTTCGTGAGCTAAAAGAAGGTGCACGTCCGATTACTGAAGGCGAAGCCGTGATCACTCACCCGGCAGATGCATGTGTCAGCCAGTTCGGTCCGATTGAAGATGGTCAATTGATCCAGGCAAAAGGCCACTACTTTTCGGCACAGGAACTACTCGGCGGTGATGCAAAGCTGGCAGAAGAATTCCAGGACGGCTCATTTGCCACGCTATACCTGTCACCTCGTGACTACCATCGCGTACACATGCCATGTAATGGCACACTCCGTCAGATGATTTACGTTCCGGGCGATCTGTTTTCAGTAAACCCACTCACTGCGGAAAACGTACCGAACCTGTTCGCACGTAACGAACGCGTAGTGTGTATCTTTGATACCGAGTTTGGCCCAATGGCTCAAGTGCTTGTCGGTGCAACGATCGTAGGCAGTATCGAGCAAGTATGGGCAGGCACTATCACGCCACCACGTGGTAACACCGTCTACAAATGGGACTACCCAGCAGAAGGCAACACAGCGGTTATCTTGAAAAAAGGCGAAGAGATGGGCCGTTTCAAGCTTGGTTCGACGGTTATCAACCTTTTCGCTAAAGATGCAATCACGTTCGATGAAAGCATGGATAACGGCAAAACAACCGTGATGGGCACACCTTACGCTCACAAACAGTAGCTTTGCCGAATAATCAATGATTTCAAGAGCCTCCATTTATGGAGGCTTTTTTTATTGATGAACAACAAAACTCTGTTCGAAATTTAGCCTTAGTTTTTTAAACTCCTACATGCCTCTAAATACTTAAAAGCACAATCAATTATTCTGTGCTGTGGAGCGATTATTTAGAGGGGCTTCCAATGCCAAAGATGAGTGCTGGCACGCTGGTTAAATTGCTGGTGTGTTTTTTAATTCCAATCGGTGTGTTAATGATGCCGATCGATGCCATTCCAATTGATGACCTTACGTTAATTCAACATCGTTTGCTGGCTATTTTTCTTCTTGCAGCACTGCTTTGGGTACTGGAACCTGTCCCGGTTTTCGCCACCTCGATTCTGATCATCGCTCTTGAGCTAATCATGATCTCCGATAAAGGATTACATCTCTTTCGTACCCCGCCATCCGGTCACGACCTCGGTGACCTGATCGCTTACACCGATATTTTCTCCGCTTTCTCGTCACCAATCATCATTCTCTTTATGGGTGGTTTTGCATTGGCAATTGCGGCTTCTAAATACGAGCTCGACAACAACTTAGCTCGCGTATTGCTTAAACCATTTGGCTCGCAACCAAAGTTCATCATGCTCGGCCTCATGCTGATCACGGCCGTGTTCTCCATGTTTATGTCCAATACCGCAACGACGGTAATGATGCTGGCTTTGCTTGGTCCGATCGTCGCTTCGGCTCCAAAAGGAGATTTAGGCATCAAAGCTCTGGTTCTGTGTATTCCTATCGCGGCCAACACTGGTGGTATCGCAACACCTATCGGTACGCCACCCAACGCCATCGCTTTGCAGTATCTGACCGGAGAGAACACCATCGACTTCTTGAGCTGGATGATGATGGGTCTGCCGTTTGTATTAATACAACTGACGATCGCCTGGTTCTTACTTCAGAAGCTCTTTCCTTCCAGCGAGGCGGAGATGAAACTCAAACTGGATGGGACATTTAAAAGGAGTTGGCGCGCGTATGTGGTCTACGTAACGTTCGCGATGACGATTCTACTGTGGATGACGACCACGGCGCACGGTATGAATACCTATGTCGTGGCTATTATCCCGCTGGCCATTTTCACCTTAACGGGCATCATGGGTAAGGAAGAGTTGAAACTGATCAACTGGGACGTACTGTGGCTGGTAGCCGGTGGTATAGCGATTGGTATCGCTCTGGATAAAACCGGCTTAGCTGAAGCACTTGCTCACGCCATTGATTATGAAGCGCTCTCACCATTTGCCGTCGTAGTTGCCCTCTCGTTAGTCTGCTGGCTGATGGCGAACTTTATGTCCAACACAGCAACTGCTAACTTATTAATGCCGATCGCTGCCGCCATTGGTGTGTCTATGCCAAGTCTCGCGTCGGTTGGGGGTCTGCAAGGGCTACTGGTCGTTGTGGCATTCTCCGCTTCACTCGGCATGATTTTACCCGTTTCTACTCCACCAAACTCACTGGCTTACTCGACAGGTTTAATCGAAAGTAAAGACATGGCGAAAGTCGGTCTTATCCTCGGCTTGGTCGGCTTATTTATTGTCTATGGTGCAGTTATCATCCTGTTTTAGCCAGCAGCCTGACTACCTTATACAGCCGGCAGAGCCAATCTTGGTTTTCGAGAAGAAGCAGCTTATAACGCTGCTTTTTCTTTGCCGCTAACTTGCTCTTTTACATCGATAAAATTTCATGCATATTAGGGCCTTTCTCCCGATTCAACAGGACCTCACTCAATCATGGGTTATGAATGGCTTGCACTGTGTGCCGCTTTTTTGTGGGCGATCTCTAGCCTAATTTCCGTCATTCCTGCGCAGCACCTTGGCGCATTCTCCTATAGCCGTTGGCGTATGGGGTGTACGGCAGTGATCCTCACCACCATGGCATGGCTCACTGGTGGCTGGTTAACTGTTTCTGTAGAGCATGTCACCCCTATGATGGCGTCTGGCTTAATTGGCATCTTCATTGGCGATACGGCATTGTTCGCTTGTATGAATCGAATGGGTCCAAGGCAAGCTGGCTTGCTGTTCTCATGCCACGCCGTGTTCTCAACCATCTTGGGCTACTTCCTATTTAGTGAACGCATGACCACAACCGAATTGCTAGGTTCAGCGCTGGTCTTTAGCGGCGTCGTGATGGCTATTTTCTTTGGTCGACGAGGACAAACAAACAACGTCTTAGAAGAGATTAAAGGCAATATTTGGCTTGGTATCGGATTGGGACTTACTGCCGCTTTGTGTCAGGCACTCGGTGGTATCATAGCTAAGCCGGTGATGCAGACCAGTGTTGATCCTGTCGCAGCTTCAGCAATTCGTATGATAAGCGCTTTCATCGCGCACTGCTTGTTGCTTGTTGTCGGAGTGAAAGTCGCCAGACCCACACAACATATTACTTGGCGAGTTTTTGGAATTACCGCATTGAACGGCTTCCTCGCCATGGCGGTGGGAATGACACTGATTCTTTATGCGCTTCGTGAAGGGAATGTCGGCATGGTCGCACTACTGTCCTCAACCACACCAATCATGCTGCTACCGCTGCTTTGGATTTACACCAAACGTCGACCAAACCGCTTTGCATGGTTAGGTGCAGCACTTGCAGTTATCGGAGCGGGCATTCTGGTTCAGTAAGATCAACAAAATATTGTGATATAAAAAACCCGAGATTACTCGGGTTTTTATCATTCTGCATTTCAGTTAATTACTTAACCAGAATGTCACCTGACATTTCTGCAGGAATTTCCAGACCAGCAAGAGAAAGCATTGTTGGAGCAAGATCAGACAGTTTACCGCCTTCTTTAAACTCAACCGCTTTGTCACCTACGTAGATTAGAGGTACTGGTAGGTTTGTGTGAGCCGTGTGAGTACCGCCAGTTTCTGGGTCAACCATCATTTCTGCGTTACCGTGGTCTGCCGTGATCAGTAGCTGACCACCCACTTCTTTGATTGCTTCAACCACTTTGCCCACGCTTTCATCTAGCGCTTCGATCGCTTTCTCAGCTGCTTCGTAAACGCCAGTGTGACCAACCATATCTGCGTTCGGGTAGTTACAGATGATAGTGTCGTACTTACCAGACTTAATTGCTGCAACCAGTTTTTCAGTCAGCTCAGGAGAGCTCATTTCTGGTTGTAAGTCGTAAGTTGCTACTTTTGGAGAAGCAACAAGTTGACGCTCTTCGCCTTCAAACTCACTCTCAACACCACCGTTGAAGAAGAAAGTAACGTGCGCGTATTTCTCTGTTTCAGAGATACGTAGCTGAGTTTGACCTTTTTTAGATAACCACTCACCGTACGTGTTTTCTAGAGACGCAGGTGGGAACGCGATTGCCAGTGGGATATCCGCAGCGTATTGAGTC
Source organism: Vibrio sp. YIC-376 (assembly GCF_052353105.1). NCBI lineage: Bacteria > Pseudomonadati > Pseudomonadota > Gammaproteobacteria > Vibrionales > Vibrionaceae > Vibrio > Vibrio sp. YIC-376. The sequence continues at coordinate 14,101 of NZ_JBBWFK010000029.1, read as the reverse complement.
AACATTACGAAGTTGATTGCTGGGAATGCAGCACGCTCGAAGCCAGCAAAATCAGGGACGAATGCGCGAGTGATTTGACGTGCGCGGTCAGCACGGTAGTTCATGAAGATCACTGCATCGCCATCTTGCATGATTGCGTCTTCTTGACCTTCAGTTTTGATGGCAGTCGCTTTTACGAACTCATCGTTCTCTTCACGAGCGTAAGCCGCTTCCAAACCTGCAACTGCCGTTTCTGCAGTGAACTCAGCTTTCGCTTGAGTAAGAAGATCGTAAGCAACCTGAACACGTTCCCAGTTGTTGTCACGGTCCATTGCGTAGTAACGACCTACTAGAGATGCGATACGGCCTTTACCTAGTTTCGCAAATAGATCCTGGAATCGTTGCAGAGAGTTTTCTGCGCTGCGTGGCGGCGTGTCACGACCGTCTAGGAAACAGTGTAGGTAGATTTTCTCAGCGCCACGAGCTGCAGCCATTTCAACCGCTGCGTAGATGTGGTCTTCATGCGAGTGCACGCCACCTGGAGACATCAGACCCATGATGTGTACCGCTTTGTCTGCTTTCACTGCAGCATCAATAGCTTCAACAATAGCAGGCGTTTCCACAAACTCACCGTCAGCGATAGACTTAGTGATACGAGTTAGATCTTGGTAAACAACGCGACCTGCGCCAATGTTAGTGTGACCAACTTCTGAGTTACCCATTTGACCATCAGGAAGGCCTACATCCATACCTGATGCTGAGATTAGAGTATTTGGGTTGTTCGCAATCAGTGCATCCATTACTGGAGTTTTTGCATTCGCAATTGCGTTACTTGCTGTGTCTTCACGGTAACCGTAACCGTCAAGGATAACTAGAGCCAATGGCTTCTTAGCTGACATAGTGATGACCTCATCAAATTTAGTAACTTTTGGCGTAGGGCTTCGCTGCCCCATCTAACCTTGAAACAAAACTAGCGTAATTTTACTACACTTTTTAACCAAAACTGTAGGTTAAGATCAAATAATGTTTGCGATTTCTTGTTGCTATCTTACAAGTTAACAACCAACGAAGCTTTGTCTGCAAACCTGTTCAACAAGCATAGTCATTCCCAATACGCTTTGTACACCCGGTCAACGTTTGATTTTTACGTCATGTTTGGGCTGTCAGGTCATTCTGGCCTATTGATTATTGAGATATTTGATTGCAGTAAAAGATTAACGCACATGACGTATTGTTCTCTTTTTAATACGAAACAGAAGTCACTTAAACCAATAGCTACAATAGGAATACTTGATGAACAAATCCGCAGCAACCAGTAAGACAATTCAGGGGGCTGGAGTTTGTAGAGATCTCAATTATTCGTTAGAAAATTTTAACCCTCTCGCCTAAGAGGCCTAACCTCGCTATACTCCTGATTTATTTTTCCGCCAACAGCGCAAGAGCTCAAGACATGCAAGAGTACATTCAATTTTTCCAACAAAACATGATTCTATCTTTGGTTTGGGTAGGTCTTCTTATCGCATTTATCCTGAATATCGTAAAGTCAGCAACGGCAGCATACAAAGAAGTCAACGTAAACCAACTGACTCACCTTATGAACCGCGAAAACGGTGTTGTGGTAGATATCCGCACAAAAGATGAATACAAAAAAGGTCATATCACCGACTCACTTCACATTTTACCGTCAGATATCAAAGCGGGTAGCTTCGGTAGCCTTGAAAACCACAAATCAGACCCAATCATCCTAGTATGCAAGACGGGCCAAACCGCTCAGGAGAGCGCAAACCTACTAGCAAAAGCAGGCTTTACAAATGTAAACCTACTTAAGAATGGTTTGATTGCATGGAACGAAGCGAACCTACCACTGGTACGTGGTAATAAATAAGGAACGCTTTAATCGCAGTTCAGAGCCTCGTGGATAAAAAACTGAGCAAATAGAAAGCAGTTGAAGTCTTAAGTTGTGACGCTTTGCACGTAATACACGCTTCATCTAGTCAAGGTAGACTTGCTCAGTTAGTCTCAGGACAAACCAGTTTTCTGGGTTTAGGCGCTCTAAACCCAACAAATGTTTATTAAGGATTTAAAAATGGCTGAAGCTACACCACAAGAAGCACAACAAAACTTCGCAATTCAACGCATCTTCCTAAAAGACGTTTCTTTCGAAGCGCCTAACTCTCCAGTAATGTTCCAAAAAGAATGGAACCCAGACGTTAAGCTAGACCTGGACACTCAAAGCCGTGAGCTAGGTGAAGGCGTATACGAAGTCGTTCTACGTCTGACTGTTACTGTTAAGAACGAAGAAGAAACAGCGTTCCTATGCGAAGTTCAGCAAGGTGGTATCTTCACAGCTGAGAAAATGGAAGCTGGTCAACTGGCTCACTGCCTAGGTGCATTCTGCCCTAACATCCTATTCCCATACGCTCGTGAAACTATCTCAAGCCTAGTGGTTAAAGGTACGTTCCCTCAACTGAACCTAGCGCCAGTTAACTTTGACGCGCTATTCATGAACTACCTGCAGCAACAAGCTCAACAAAGCGAAGCGCAAGCGTAATTCACGTTTTGTAAGTGACGTGGCGGGTAAAACCCCCTCCAAATGCGTCACAACCCTAAGAAAATGCACAAAGCGTCCACCAAGCGATGCAATGTGCATTTTTTATTTCTGATAAAGTTCCTAGTTCCTAGCTTCTAGACAGCGTAAAATTTGGCGATTATGAACTAGATTCTACTAGTAGAAAGACTATTAGGCGGCAGCATGACACAAGCAAATACAAACAATGCTTACGGTAAAGACATCGCAATGACTGTGATTGGCGCGGGTTCTTACGGTACCTCGCTGGCAATTTCTCTTGCACGCAACGGTGCCAACGTCATCCTTTGGGGACATGATCCAGAGCATATGGCACGCCTCGAAGCAGATCGTGCTAACCATGAATTCTTGCCTGGCATCGATTTCCCAGAAAGCTTGATTATTGAATCTGATCTCGAGAAAGCCGTTCAGGCATGCCGTGACTTGTTAGTTGTGGTTCCAAGCCATGTATTTGGCATCGTTCTGAAAAGCTGTAAACCTTTCTTACGTAAAGATACTCGCATCTGTTGGGCAACGAAAGGTCTTGAGCCAGAAACAGGCCGTCTGCTCAAAGATGTCGCCTTTGACATCATCGGTGAAAACTACTCGCTGGCTGTATTGTCTGGACCAACATTCGCCAAAGAACTCGCTATGGGTCTGCCGACCGCAATTTCAGTTGCCTCACCAGATGCAGAATTTGTTGCAGACCTGCAAGAAAAAATCCACTGCAGCAAAACGTTCCGCGTATACGCCAACAGTGACTTCATTGGCATGCAGCTTGGCGGCGCAGTGAAAAACGTCATCGCGATTGGCGCGGGCATGTCAGACGGTATCGGGTTTGGCGCAAATGCGCGTACTGCTCTTATCACTCGTGGCCTGGCAGAAATGAGCCGCTTAGGAGCCGCACTAGGTGCGAAACCAGAAACCTTCATGGGTATGGCAGGATTAGGTGATCTTGTACTAACTTGTACCGATAACCAATCACGTAACCGCCGTTTTGGTCTGGCGTTAGGCCAAGGTAAAGACGTCGATACCGCGCAGAAAGAAATTGGCCAAGTTGTTGAGGGTTACCGCAACACCAAAGAAGTTTGGATGCTATCTCAACGTATGGGCGTTGAAATGCCAATTGTTGACCAAATTTATCAAGTACTGTATCAAGGAAAAGATGCGCGCCTGGCAGCGCAAGATTTACTTGCTCGTGACAAAAAGTCGGAAGGCAAGTAACACGCTAAGCGTCTTAGTAACTCATCTGAGAAAATATAAGTTGTCGGGTCACGGAAGAAGAACCACTCAGGACATTGAGAATGAAACACTGCGAAAAACAGAAAGTCTGGAACAAAATTATCTCAGAAGCACGTGAGATGTCAGAGCAAGAGCCAATGCTGGCCAGCTTTTACCATGCAACAATAATCAAGCATGAGAGTTTGTGTGCCGCCCTGAGTTATATTTTGGCCAACAAATTAGACACGGCCTCCATGCCAGCCATGGCGGTGAGAGAAGTCATTGAAGAAGCCTTTGCTGCAGACCCAAGTATCACCGACTATGCTGCGTGTGATATCTGTGCCACGGTCAACCGCGATCCAGCGGTTTCTATGTATTCAATGCCACTTTTGTATTTAAAAGGCTATCATGCGTTGCAAGGTTATCGCGTGGCTAACTGGCTGTGGTCACAAGGCCGTCACGCGCTGGCAACCTACCTGCAAAATCAGATCTCTGTCGCGTGTCAGGTGGACATCCACCCGGCAGCACGTATCGGCAGTGGTATCATGCTTGACCATGCTACTGGTATCGTCATCGGTGAAACTGCCGTAGTGGAGAACGATGTGTCGATTCTTCAGGACGTAACTTTAGGTGGTACAGGTAAAGAAAGCGGAGACCGACACCCGAAAATACGTGAAGGTGTGATGATTGGCGCTGGTGCGAAAATTCTTGGTAATATCGAAGTCGGTGAAGGTGCCAAAATTGGTTCTTGCTCCGTGGTATTACAAGCGGTTCCGCCACATACAACTGTGGCCGGTGTTCCAGCAAAAATCGTTGGCCGTCCAAAAACAGACAAGCCATCACTCGATATGGATCAAGGCTTTAATGGCAAATCTCAAAGTTTTATCCATGGAGATGGCATTTAATCACTCTCTAATTCTCAGACAACAATAATGTGGTAGGTAACTCTCAAGTGCGAAAACAAAATCACCCAGTACTCTGCTCGGCTATTTTATTAACTTGTGCTTTATCTGCCACGTTTCCCCTCACCTCTTCAGCAGCCAGTCAGCAAGAACTGAAAGGTGTATCCAGCGAAATCAATCGCCAGAAGAAAGTACTCACCTCGCAAGAAAAACAACTTAACGAACTGCAAAAGTCTTTGAAAGACCAAGAGCTGGGCATCTCCACATTAGAGCGCGAGATAAAGCAGACCAAAGACGCTCTTGCCCAGGCCGATAAGAATATTGACAAGCTGGAAGAAAAGATTGCTCTGCAAGAGGGTCAGAGACAGGCTCAGGAGCAGGAACTCAAACAACTTTTGCAAACCTATTACGTAACCGAGCGTGCCAAAGCGAATGGTCATCTACTCAATCAAGGCTTAGAGGAAGACCGTATCAGTCAATACTTCCAGCACTTGGCGAAAGCACGTTCAGAAGTGATTGATGCGATCACCAAAACCACACAAGAGTTGGAACACAGTAAAAACCAACTTGAGCTGGAAAAAGCGCAAATCGAAACCTTGCTCAAACAACAGTCAGAAAAACGGACTTCGCTGGCAAGCACCCAATCACAACGTAAGCAAACATTAAGCAAAATCCAGAGCAGCATTACCAACGACAAACGTTATCTGGCAGAGTTGCAGCGCAATGAAACCCGCTTAAAAGCAGAAATCGCCAAAGCAGCAAAACGTAACGCAGTACCGATGGACGGTTTATCAAAACAGCGTGGCAAACTGCCGTGGCCATTAAAAGGCAATGTTCTGCACAACTTTGGTACTCGTCAAACTGGCCAGGTTAATTGGAAAGGCATGGTTTTATCCGCTAACTATGGTCAGCAAGTTAAAGCAGTTTATCCTGGCACGGTTGTCTTCGCTGAATACCTGCGTGGTTATGGCCTGGTGGTGCTGCTTGACCACGGTAAAGGCGATATGACTCTATATGGTTACAATCAGGCACTGACCAAAAAAGAAGGGGATAAAGTCACTGCGGGTGAAGTGATTGCCCTTGCAGGCGACACCGGTGGTCAGGACAAAGCGTCCCTCTATTTTGAGATTCGACGTAACAGTGAAGCACAGAACCCGAAATCTTGGTTAAAAAGCTTATAGTTCACCATTCATCGATAGTTAAAAAAGGAGCCAGTGGCTCCTTTTTTATATAAGAATTGAGAGTAATCGTTACGAGTAATACGTTTCGACCGCATCAATAAACGCGCTCACCTCATCTTTGCTTAATGCATTAATGCCAGCCGCAGCCTCGCGACCACCACCTGTCGGGAATTGTCCACAAACTGCCACCGCACCCTGTTTGTTGTTCAGCGGCGCGCGCAGAGAAACCGTATAAGTACCGTCAGCATTCTCGGTTAATACAGCATGAGCAGAATCTGGATTCTGATTAGCCAACCAGTTGCCATAAACACCGCTAATACGACGTGAGGCAGCATTATCAGGTAACTCAAACAATTTCAGCTTGTCGCTTTCGTGAATGGCAGGCACTGACTGTGCGGCATCCATATCTTGCTGATATGCCGCTTGTAACTGATAGAATGGCGAAGCTGTATCTGCAATCACATCAAATGGCGAAGTGTAACTCTTTAAGGCTTGATACAAGTCCGCAGGATGAAAATGTAAATCGTCAACCTTGGAGCCATAACCGTTGTAGTTGATCAACGTGCCCAACTCTTTGAGTTGTGCTTTTTGCTCCTGCGAGAAACCTGCGATATCTGCCAACTCGTCAGCTTTAGCGATAAGATTGTCACCATACGCTGCCGTTATCGCCCAAGCATGAAAACGACCTTGCAAAAGTTTATCGACAATCAAAGCGGTACACATGTTGGCATCTAAATCGATGTGCGCATCCAGATTACCGTGCTGTGGAATATCACCTGCTTTATGGTGATCGGCATAAAAAACATGTGCGCCCTGAACCAACGCCTGTTCTAGACCTGCCATGTTCTTTTCCATGGAGATATCTAACACCGTAATCTCATCGCCCGCCTGTGCCTCGACCGTTTCCACCAGCTTAATGTCACGTTTTACACCCGTGATTAACTTGGCTTCCAGAGGCTCAGCCAAACGCAGTTGTAGCAATGCGATGATGCCATCTGCGTCACCATTAAAAATGTCGTAATTCATTGAACGATAGTTCCTTTATCGAGGGGCATAGCCCGACAATCACTTAGGGATTAAACACCTATTGTGCTCAGCAAGTGCTACAAGTCAACGTTAGGTGCGGCTCGAAAGTGAGAGTCCTACTCGAAATGTTATATCTAATTTAAAACTAGCCTTGCATCGCACTGACACCGTCTTCCAACAACAGCAGTTGTTCCAAGCCTTGCTCCGTTGCAACCGGTTTTACAACATTGATCATCTGAAGCATGCCTTGTCGCACCATTTGTTCAGTAATGTTGGTTTTCGATACCATCGCAGATTGATACGACAGCCAACTGCATGCAATTAAATGCAGCGTGCATACCAGTGACTTCAACGCCTGCTGATCGACTTCAAGCAGTTTGAGAGCAACGAATTCCTGCATAATCGCAATCAGATTAGCTTGCAGCTTTTCCTGCACGTCAATGTATTGCTCATGAAGCTGTTCATCTCGCGATAAGATCTCTGGCAAGTTCGCGTAGAAAAAACGGTACTTCCACATCAGCGTAAAGGTCGAATCTAGGTAGCTTTTCAGCATAGTCAGACTCTCTTGAGAGCCTTTAAGAGGGGTAAATCTTTCTAAAAGTTCTGCTGAATAAAGCGCAAAGATTTCTCGGACGATTTCTTGCTTATTGCGAAAGTGGTAATAAAGATTACCTGGACTGATTTCGATGTGATCGGCAATGTGATTAGTGGTGATGTTACGCTCACCATGTTGGTTAAACAACTCCAGTGCCGCATAGACGATTTTGTCGCGCGTTTTCATTATTATCGTATTCCCTTTTCGTTAACGAATCGAGTATAGCGACTTCACCAACCTAGGTCGATAGAGGCTCCAAATACGGTAACTTAGCAGACCAGTCAATATTCCCGTGCCATTAGCAACAAGGTCCAGCAAGGAGGTTTCTCTCCCGACATAACCTTGTAGCCATTCAATAACCGCGCTAAACAAAAAAATTCCAATCGCTACCGCCCAACGCCAGCGCCAATGACGGACGCAGCAGCAGGCGACAAACGCAAAGCTACTGTATGCCATCAGGTGCTGTAATTTATCGAGATAGGCGAAGTTGCCCCACTTTTGCAGCTCTCCTGAGCTGAGAGATAAATACGCAATCACGGCTGCGCAACTGAAAATAATCAAACGTCCGAGCGTTCGGTTCATTGAATATCCTTATGCAATAGGGAACGGGAATGCCGTCACCTGATCAATATGATCACAGCCCAATGCCAACATGATGAGTCGATCAACACCTAACGCGACGCCTGCGCAATCCGGCAATCCAGCCTCCAGTGCCGCAATAAGATGATAATCAATCGGCTGAGGCTTTAATCCCATCTCCAGACGCTTAGCGTTGTCTCGCTCAAAACGTGCCAATTGCTCCTTTGGATTATCCAATTCGTGAAAGCCATTGGCGAGTTCAATTCCTTTAAAATACACCTCAAATCGGTCAGCGACACGATTATCTTTAGGGTTTATCTTTGCCAATGCAGCTTGCGAAGCGGGAAAATCATAAACAAACGCGGGCGCATCCTGACCAATTTTATCTTCGACACCAATACTAAATAGTAGTTGCAGTAAAGTATCGCGATCATCTTCAGGTTCAGCGATATCACTCAGTCCCAACGTCCCCGCCACGACTTTAAGCTCTTCCATCGAACCCTCAAGAGGACACACACCAAGCACATCGATAAATGCCTGTTGATAAGTCATTCGATGAGCCGCACCACACTTTAACACTCGTTGCAGAAGGTCATCCATCTCATCCATTAACAGGTGATGGTCAAATCCCACTCGATACCATTCCAGCATCGTGAATTCCGGGTTGTGATAACGACCATTTTCTTCATTGCGGAACGCTTTGTTGATCTGGTAAATACAGCCACTGCCTGCAGCCAGTAAACGTTTCATATGGAACTCAGGGCTGGTCATAAAGAACAGTTTACTGCCGTCAGCATAACCGGGACCAACAAACTCAGTTTGGAAGGTATGCAAGTGAAAGTCTGTTACGGTCGCGTGACTCATGGCAGGTGTATCTACTTCCATCACCTGACGTTCAGCAAAAAACTGACGAATAGAGGCGATTAGCGTCGCGCGCTGACGCAATTGTTCAATAGATGCAGTCGGTTGCCAATTCTTTTGCATAACAGGTCTCTCAAAGCTCATAGGTGGCGAATAAGGCCGACATTCTACATGCATTTTCTTTTTGACGAGAAAGGATTTTCTCTACCACTAGCGCTCGCATCATTCACCAAAGCAATAAATATTGAAGCCAAGATTTTTCGTACTACAGCACAAAAACAACATTCAGCATAAAACCTGTTATCAACGGCAATCACACCAAGCAACAGTCCGTTAACATTCATCAAATCACGGATTGTGCTCTCAAAGTTCTCGCCGTGATAGTTATCACATAACCTATAAATTTTATGCTCTTAAGTGCATTACCGAAGAAAAAACCTAAATACATCAATATTTATCCCATATCGCTCCACTACACTAACTTAACTACTCTTGGAGCGCTCTTGTTTAAGAGCCCCTCATAATCACTATAACAAGCGGATTTCCGCAATCACTCACTGGAGGATAACTGTGAAAACTATCACCACAGATATCGCAGTCATCGGCGCTGGCGGCGCTGGTCTTCGTACAGCTATAGCAGCGGCAGAGGCAAACCCTGATTTAGAAGTTGCTTTGATTTCTAAAGTTTACCCGATGCGCTCACATACGGTCGCAGCGGAGGGTGGCTCAGCAGCAGTTGTCAAGGAAGAAGATAGCTTAGACAACCACTTCAACGATACCGTTGGCGGTGGAGACTGGTTATGTGAACAGGACGTCGTTGAATACTTTGTAGAAAACGCAACCCGCGAAATGATCCAAATGGAGCAATGGGGTTGTCCATGGAGCCGTAAAGAGAACGGAGAAGTCAACGTTCGCCGTTTTGGCGGTATGAAAGTTGAACGTACTTGGTTTGCCGCAGACAAAACTGGCTTCCACATGCTTCATACTCTTTTCCAGACATCAATGAAGTACAGCAACATCAAACGTTTTGATGAGTACTTTGTGCTGGATCTGCTTGTTGATGACGGTGAAGTGCAAGGCCTGATCGCGATTCACATGTCTGAAGGTGAACTGGTTACCATCAAAGCGAAATCAGTGGTGCTTGCTACTGGCGGCGCGGGACGTGTTTACCACTGTAACACCAACGGCGGTATCGTAACGGGCGATGGTATGGCAATGGCTTACCGTCACGGCGTTCCTCTACGTGATATGGAATTCGTACAATACCACCCAACAGGTCTTCCTGGTACGGGTATCCTGATGACGGAAGGTTGTCGTGGTGAAGGCGGTATTATCGTGAACAAAGACGGTTACCGCTACCTGCAAGATTACGGTATGGGCCCAGAGACTCCCGTGGGTCAACCGAAAAACAAATACATGGAACTGGGTCCACGTGACAAAGTTTCTCAAGCTTTCTGGCATGAACAGCAGAAAGGCAACACCATCAAACACCCTCTTGGTGATGTGGTACACCTTGACCTTCGCCACTTGGGTGAAGAATACCTGCAAGAGCGTCTACCATTCATCTGTGAGCTGGCAAAAGCTTACGTGAACGTTGACCCAGCAAAAGAGCCAATTCCAATTCGTCCAACCGTGCACTACACCATGGGTGGTATCGAAACAAACGGCGGTTGTGAGACTCGCATTAAAGGTCTGTTTGCAGTTGGTGAATGTGCGTCTGTTGGTTTACATGGTGCGAACCGTCTTGGCTCTAACTCACTGGCGGAGTTTGTCGTCTTTGGACGCGTGGCGGGTGAAAACGCCGTGAAACGTGCAGCAGAATTCAAAGGCTGGAACGACGACGCTATTGCGGCTCAGGTGAAAGCCGTGGAAGAGCGCATTGCTAACCTGATGAATCAAGAAGGCGATGAAAACTGGTCAGATATCCGTACTGAAATGGGTCACACCATGGAAGCGGGTTGTGGTATCTACCGTCAAGAAGACTTGATGCAAGAAACCATCAACAAGATCACTGAACTGAAAGAGCGCTACAAGCGCATCAGCATCAAAGACAAAGGCAAAGTATTCAACACTGACCTTCTATACGCGATCGAAGTCGGCTACGGCCTTGAGGTTGCAGAAGCTATGGTTCACTCAGCGATTCTCCGTAAAGAATCTCGCGGTGCTCACCAACGCTTAGATGAAGGCTGCACAGAACGTGATGACGAGAACTTCCTGAAACATTCTCTTGCTTTCTACAAGCCAGATTCAGCGCCAAGTATCGATTACAGCAATGTAACTATCACCAAGTCTCAGCCTAAAGCGCGTCTATACGGTGAAGCTGCAGAAAAAGCAGCAGCAGAAGAAGAAGCGAAGAACGCAGAGGAGCAAGCATAATGTCAGCAAACCGCATCCAAAAAGTAGACATTCTGCGTTATGACCCAGAAAAAGACGCAGAACCGCACTTACAAACCTTCGAAGTGCCATTCGATGAAACCATGTCTGTACTAGACGCGATTGGTTACATCAAAGATAACTTAGACAAAGACTTATCTTACCGTTGGTCTTGTCGTATGGCGATCTGTGGCTCTTGCGGCATCATGGTCAATGGTGTGCCTAAGCTAGCGTGTAAGAGCTTCTTACGTGACTACAAAAATGGTCTGAAAATTGAGCCATTAGCCAACTTCCCTATCGAGAAAGACTTGATCGTCGATATGACACCGTTCATCGAGCGTCTGGAAGCGATCAAACCTTACATCATCGGGAACGACCGTAAACCTGAAGACGGCACCAACTTGCAAACGCCAGAGCAAATGGCGAAATACAAGCAGTTTGCAGGCTGTATCAACTGTGGCCTTTGCTACGCAGCATGTCCACAATTCGGTCTAAACCCAGAGTTCATCGGCCCTGCGGCTCTGACACTGGCGCACCGTTACAACTTAGATAGCCGTGATAACGGTAAAGCAGAGCGGATGAAGCTGATTAACGGCGACAATGGCGCTTGGGGTTGTACGTTTGTGGGTTACTGCTCTGAGGTTTGTCCGAAGAGTGTTGACCCTGCGGCAGCAGTAAACCAAGGCAAAGTAGAGTCTTCTATGGACTTCGTAATTGCGATGCTGAAACCTCAGGAGGCAGAAGGATGAGCAACCGTAAACCTTACGTTCGTGAAGTAAAACGCACTTGGTGGAAGAACCATCCTTTCTACCGCTTCTACATGTTACGTGAAGCGACGGTACTGCCACTAATCCTGTTCACTATCTTCCTGACTTTGGGTCTGGGTTCTTTAGTGAAAGGTCCTGAAGCCTGGCAAGGCTGGTTAGAGTTCATGGCAAACCCTATCGTAGTGGCGATCAACATCGTTGCCCTACTTGGTAGCCTATTCCACGCACAAACCTTCTTCAGCATGATGCCACAGGTGATGCCAATTCGCCTGAAGGGCAAAACGGTAGATAAGAAGATTGTCGTTTTGACTCAGTGGGCAGCAGTAGCGTTCATCTCACTGATTGTTCTCATCGTGGTGTAAGGAGCTTGAACAATGAAACCGAATTATAGTGTAAACACAGCACCTAGACGTTCTGATGAGCCAATCTGGTGGGGTCTATTTGGTGCAGGTGGTACTTGGTTTGCGATGATCACACCAATCACAGTGCTTGTGCTGGGTATTCTCGTTCCACTGGGCGTGATTGATGCAGACGCAATGAGCTACGAGCGAGTATCTGAATTCGCTACCAGCATCATTGGCGCGCTCTTCATCATTGGTACTTTGGCACTGCCAATGTGGCATGCGATGCACCGTGTTCATCACGGTATGCACGACCTTAAGTTCCACACAGGTGTGGTAGGTAAAATCGCTTGTTACGCATTCGCAGGCCTGATCAGTGCACTATCAGTTATCTTTATCTTCATGATCTAAGAAGCTGTGACCCGTCCTGATATGGGTTGACACTTTTTAACTAAAACGCTCGATGTACTTCATCGGGCGTTTTGTATTTTAAAGCCGTATGAGGCCTCATTTGATTATAGATCTCTACGGATTCTGCTACCATCGTCCTCGCTTCTTCCAGATCTTTCGGTTTCCTCAGTAAGAACTCCATTTTGAGTATCCCATTTACTCGCTCTGCTAAAGCATTCTGATAACAGTCATAGCCGTCAGTCATCGAGCAAGTCACTTTATGTTTCTTATGGATATCTTGATATTCCTTCGAACAGTATTGTGAGCCTCTATCTGAGTGGTGTATTAGCTTTTCTTCACTCTGCCGTTGTCTGAGAGCTGAGATAAATGCCCGCTTAACTGATTGCGTTTTCATGTTGTCATCTACATAGTAACCAACGATCTTCCTTGAATAAGCATCCGTAACCAGGCTGACATAACTCTCTCCATTTTGAGTCGGTAAGTAAGTTATATCAGCAACCCACAGTTGTTCTGGCTTCGTTGGTGTCAGCCCATCTTTCACTTTGTTTGGATGGCAGAAGAACCGATGACGACTGTCAGTTGTTCGATGATAAGCCCGTCTTGTTCTCACCAACATACGATGCCTTCTGAGAAGCTCAAAGAGCTTATCTCGACCTATCTGAATGCCCTTTATCTCTGCTAAGAATTTCAGTTTCCGCGTACCAATGCGTGGCTGCTTCATTCTGACTTCATGGACAAAGCCAATAACAACATGCTCATGATGTTCACAACGAGTCTGAGTCTGGCACTGCTTGTAATAGGCTTGACGAGAGATTTGCACTAACTGACAAAACTTCGTGACGGTCAAACCTGTTATGACTTTCTTTTGGACAACGCTTCTTTTTGCTTTTTTGTCACTCTAACGCCATAGTCACGTTCCATAACGTTCACTACAGCTTCAAAGAAATCGGCTTTGAGCTGTGCGTCTTTGAGTTGCTTCTCAAGCTCTTTAATACGTTGCTCAGGTGTGGGAGGTGAATTGAACTCGGCCATAGAGTCTTCTTTGGACATAAAGTTAGGTGTCCCTTTAGACCAATCTAGTCGACCATGCTTACGAAGCCAAACTAAAACCGTGGAGCAACCTTGGATACCGTACTTCTCTTGAGCTTGCTTGTAAGTGAGGCTTCCTTTTTCAACCTCATCAACTACGGTGAGTTTAAAAGCGAGGGAGTAATCGCGCTGAGTTCTTTTAGTGGTTGATTTCATAACACTCTCCAATTTTTTGGGTTGGAAAGTGTCAACCTTATTTAGGACGGTACA
>NZ_JBBWFK010000028.1:0-29086 GCF_052353105.1 Vibrio sp. YIC-376 | reverse complement strand
TAAGATTTTGTCGGCTCAATGAATACTGAACATTACATAAGTAATGTTTGAATTGACTGTGCTGAATCTTGCGATTCAATGGTCACTTCGTATCATTGAAACCTAATTTGAAACCGAAGTTTCTAATTGGATTATCATCAACGAGTGCCCACACAGATTGATAGGTCTATATTTTTAAAGAGCTTTTCTGACTCGCCTTTCGCTTTCGCGTCTCGGTGTCAGGGGTGCGTATCTTACGCTTCCCGATTTGAGAGTCAAGCATTTTTTCAAATTTCTTTTTCTCTCGTTTCCGACTCGCTACGTGACTTTCGTCTCACTCCGTGTCGGTGGATGCGCAGTGTAGGGAGTTACGAAATTAGTACAAGCGTTTTTTGCAAAAAAACTTTCAACCGAACAAACAATGAGCATATCGTGCAAATAGGGAACGATCTTGGCCAATTTTCTTCTTTAAAAAGGATCTTTTTGCGGATAGCGACTATGAACTCGCACAAAAAGATCCGAAATTTATCTCTGGATTTCCTCGTTGCTCCTCACCGTTACACGAACTCCACCGTTTTTACCTTAAACAGGCAGCAACAAAGCCTCTCTGTATGACTTGCTTTACCTCGACTGTATAGATGTTTACCTTTATCTAATTGGTTGTTGAGTTATTGGAACTGAGTTCGGGGAACAATTGCCTCCAGTTCTGGAAACTAACCCGCTCTATCTTGTTACGATGCAACATCTGGATAGTGAACCGGGGATTGTCCGTGGCGGTAGTGCTGATGAAGATGCTGATTATGTTGATCTATTAGGCTCACCCTCTTGCAGAGGTGTGTAGAGTAACACCATTCACTGTGTTGTCAGTTACGACGGAATCGCTCCTGTCGCGGTGAGTAGTGGACAAGGTGCCATTGAACAGAAGCCGATCTGGAAATATGGATTGATATACTCAAAAGGAGAGCTTTATATCGAAGCTCTCCTTTATTAATCTGCATCTAGTGTTTTTAGGTCGGTGATTATACTGTGGTAAATCAAAAACAATCACTTTCAAGCTGATCTAATAAACCCAGCCCCTGTTGATCGTTATGGGCTTCGAGAAAATCCCGGATATAGTAGACATTGCTGTGCAGGAGGTACTGTGCATCTCGGATATGGCCCTGGTTTGCCCTCATCTGTTCTGCTTTTTGCTTGAACTGTTCCCAGAAAGCATTAGCACCACCTTTATCAATGTGAGAGATAATTCTGTCTAACATTCTCTCATTCAGTTCCTTATCTCGGTCCTGATACTCGGTTTGTTCAAATAATCTAGATGTTCTGTAATCTACACTGCCCATAAAGCTGTCCTTGCTATCTTGATGAATAGCACCAGTGTATGGACTGCCGCGGGTGATGTCTGTCAGGTACCTGACAGTTGATCAATTTTATAAGTTGGCTATCTGTTCAAGATCGTGGGGAGAGTAAACCAGCAGCTTGCCCCGTCCTTCTCTTTTTATAATGTCTTCT
This sequence comes from Vibrio sp. YIC-376, assembly GCF_052353105.1. Classification (NCBI taxonomy): domain Bacteria; kingdom Pseudomonadati; phylum Pseudomonadota; class Gammaproteobacteria; order Vibrionales; family Vibrionaceae; genus Vibrio; species Vibrio sp. YIC-376. Next base: position 27,601 of record NZ_JBBWFK010000028.1, on the reverse strand, counting down.
TTTTGTAAATCAGATATCAGGCTGGATAGCGTCTGACGGGAGGTTCCGATAACCTGAGCCAACTGTTCCGTTGTCAACGGTAACGTCACCAATAGATTGTGCTTATTTTTATGCTCTTCTGGTATCTGTCCCAGTAAAAAGCCAGCAAATCTTGCTTTTACATCACGAAAAGCCAGGTTTTCTATTGTATCGATACAGCCGGATAAGGTCGTAGATAATACCCGGGTCATGACTCCCATCATTTGTGGGTGCTGATGCAGACGTTGTGAGAAAGTCTGTAAATCGCAGCTCTTTATCTCCGATTCTTCCATCGCTTCGACAAAGGCACGGGTATGAGTGCAGTAGATATCCCCAGGGTTCAGCAGCGCTAAGGTAAAGATCTTCTCCCCATAAGAAAGAAACACCTTTAACCGCCCTCTCATCAGGTAGAACACCCGGTTGTTGTCGTCCTGAGGGTAACTCAGCATTTCTCCATTTTTTAAGTGTCGGGAGCGAAACCCATCAACAAGGCTGTCTATATGGATATCTGGTTTTACACCATGATTTAAGCACTTCATCAAGTTCACCTGCGACTGTTTTCTGTTCCCAATACCACGCTCAAAACGGCAAAGAAAATAGGATAAACAGGTATACCAGCAAAATATAAGCCGATATAACTTATTGAATCTATTATACCTGATAAAGCTAGCGTGTCGGTTTTATAACAAATCAGACAACATCTTCGCTCAATGTGCGTCGTTTATGTTAGTAGCGATACACATCAGCGTATTGATGCGAATGCCTATGAGGTTAATATCATTCTGCCGTTAGTTAATAACCACCAGCTCAAGGGCTATCTGCCATTTGTTGTTGAGCATAGGAAATACAAAAAGCCCCTCATCTTAGTGAAGGGCTAATCGCTGTCGAGTGTTTGGTTTAAAGCATTCCAACCTTTTCCTGCAAAGCCAATTGATCGGGCGCACGGTCTATCTCTAGTTCACTTGTAAAAACCAAATTCTCACACAATAAGTAAGTCTCTAGAGATGTATCTATATAGAGGGCGTCACGGTAGGATTCATCCGCTAACTTTCGGTTTCCATCCAGTTCCGCATGTTTCCCGCGAATCACATAAGAAAGGACGGATTCACGTAACTTTAGAGCTTGGGCCAAATATCGCTTTGCTTTCGCTAACTCACCAAAGACAGTTTCATGCAACGCAAGAGCTTCGTATATACGTGGTTGCATCTGCCCAGAAACCATTTTTACATTCACTTCCAACGCATCTTGAAGTTCCTTGAGTTTCACTTCTTTTGACTTGCGTTCCGGTTCGAACGCTTGCTGGACGTGATAAGCAACCAATAACTCAGCCTGCACATAAGCGTTGTCTGGTTCAATCTCTAAGATGTTCTCCAGTAGTTCAATACCATATTGATACTGATTGGCATCTGACACTTTTAAGTAATGATTAGCTTGAACAAGCAGTTCTAATGCCTTGGTAGTCATCGGGAGACCAGCCACCAGCATTGTGGATTTGAGTTTGGCATCAGACACGTTCAGTATCTCCATCAAACTTAATGAAGCTTGCTGAAGTACCGTTCTCAAATCGCTATCAGTTAAGGAATATAAACGACGAAACAGTGCTTCTTCTGAAACGTGGGTACGATACTCAACTTCTAAAAAGCTGATGTCCTCATTTTGCCTGATTATTACCATCACTGATTTCCCAGGCTTAGCTCCCTTAACGAATGAGGAACTCTTCTGCATAACTCGATAGTCACTGACCTGAGCAACATCCGACATTAACTTTTTCGTAAGGCCATCAGCAAAGTCATCACTCATTCCGGTGTTGCTAACGTTGTTCTGGATTTTGAATTCTATAAGATGAGTATCGATTCTCTGTGGATAGTCTACTTCTGTCTTCTTGTAGGCAAACGTACCTATCATGGCAACCACTATACCTAGTAAAGCAAGACACAAGACCTGAAGTCTTAAGCTTATTTTTGGCAGTAAGGAAGATACTTGAGACATTTCACGCGCTGTCTTTGCCAGTGAATGAGCAATAGGACTTAAGTTAGCGTCGTTTGATGCAAATCCTTGCTCCTCAATAATCAGTGAGGAAATATTTTGGCTATCCGCACGAAGAGATGCCATGAACTCCTTTACCGTCATCTCTGAAGCCTCTGCCACCAGCTTATAGCCACGCTTAGGTACCGTCATTATATAGCTGTGATATTCTTCCCGCCCATCTCGCAACAACTTGCGCAACTCAAAAATAGATTGAGTCACTACTTGCTCTGTTACTGACGCGCCATCCCACACAGACAATAGCAGCTCTTCACGGGTGAAAACTTTATTAGCGTTATTGGCAAGGAAATACAGAAGATTCATTAAACGCGGCTCGACAGTGACTTCCCTACCTTGTCGGTACAACTTATTTTCATCAACACTCAAAACCCAGTCGTTGATCTGAAAATAGACTCCAACCATGTTAGTTCTCTCTCCTATCTACCTGATGAGCATCACATTGGTAACGATGGAATGCCCTTTTTCTTAGCCAGAAAAAGAGAGAGATTATAGGGAGGAACATGGCTTGTTTCTAGCGATGCAGTACTTACGAGTACGATCTCACAGGAAATGACACAAAGATGAGGCTATTCCAATGCAGCTAAGATAGAACAGTGGCTTGCATCATCATTAACATGACCACAACAAGCATCGTTAATTTTCTTCAGTGCACGACGAATTCTTGTGAGTTCATTAATTTTCTCATCAATCAGCTCTAGCTTAGCAGAAGTGATGGCTTTTACCTCTGCACAGCTATGTTCGGTCGCTTCTAATTTGATTTCCAGCAGATCTTTAATTTCATCCAGGCTCAACCCGAGCTCTTTGGCTTTGAGGATAAATCGCACCTGCTTTTGATTCTCTTCATTATAAAGGCGATAGCCCGATTCACTTCGTCCGGCGGGTTTAATCAGTTCATTTTTTTCGTAGAAGCGCAATGTATCGGCTGTCACATTACAGCGTTTCGCCAGTTCACCTATCTGAAACATAACTTTCCTTATTAACTATCTCGTTACTTTAAAAGCTAAAGATCGACTTTTTTGCAATTATTTTTGAGATGCCAAACGATTGCGCGAGCTTTTTTGTAATAAATTGGTTAGAATACGCGCCATCAAATAGTGGAGACTGTTTTCTAACAGGAAACACCCTGAAAAGGTCTTTACCAAAACTGGCCAATATTTTACCCCAAGAGGTAAAAACAAGTTCATTTTTGGCAAACATCTTTAACTCCGTGAATTTGAGGAAAATGGAAGCATGAACAACGCTCGTCCTATTCGCCGCGCGCTAATCAGCGTATCAGACAAAACAGGTATTGTTGAGTTTGCACAAGCTCTTACTGAGCGTGGTGTTGATATCCTATCTACTGGCGGCACAGCTCGCCTACTTGCTGAGCAAGGCATCGCTGTAACTGAAGTCTCTGACTACACTGGTTTCCCAGAAATGATGGACGGCCGCGTTAAAACGCTGCACCCGAAAGTTCACGGTGGCGTACTAGGCCGTCGCGGTCAAGACGATGAAGTGATGGAAAAACACGGCATCAACCCAATCGACATGGTTGTCGTTAACTTATACCCATTCGCAGCAACCGTTGCTAAAGAAGATTGTACTCTTGCTGACGCAGTAGAAAACATCGATATCGGTGGTCCTACTATGGTTCGCTCTGCAGCGAAAAACCACAAAGACGTAGCGATTGTTGTTAATGCACACGACTACGACCGCGTAATTGCAGAAATGGATGCAAACGACAAGTCTCTGACTCTGGAAACTCGTTTCGACCTTGCTATCGCTGCATTTGAGCATACTGCTTCTTACGACGGCATGATCGCAAACTACTTCGGCACTATGGTTCCATCTTACGGTGAGAACAAAGAAGGGGATGAAGAATCTAAATTCCCACGCACTTTCAACCAGCAGTTCGAAAAAAAACAAGACATGCGCTACGGTGAAAACAGCCACCAGGCAGCAGCATTCTACGTTGAAGCGAACCCGGAAGAAGCATCAGTTTCTACTGCACGCCAAATTCAGGGTAAAGCACTTTCTTACAACAACATTGCTGACACTGATGCAGCGCTTGAGTGTGTGAAAGAATTCAGCGAGCCAGCATGTGTGATCGTAAAACACGCTAACCCATGTGGTGTTGCACTAGGTAAAGATATCCTGGAAGCATACAACCGCGCGTACCAGACAGACCCAACGTCTGCTTTCGGCGGTATCATTGCATTCAACCAAGAGCTAGACGCGGAAACAGCTACAGCTATCGTTGAACGTCAATTTGTTGAAGTTATTATCGCACCTTCAGTATCAGCAGAAGCAATCGAAGTGGTTGCAGCGAAGAAGAACGTTCGCCTGCTTGAGTGTGGTGAGTGGACGACTAAAACTACAGGCTTTGACGTTAAACGCGTTAACGGCGGCCTACTGGTTCAAGACCGCGACCAAGGCATGGTAAGCCTGGATGACCTTAAAGTGGTATCTAAACGTCAACCGACAGAAGAAGAGCTAAAAGATGCCCTATTCTGCTGGAAAGTTGCGAAATACGTGAAATCAAACGCGATCGTTTACGCAAAAGGTGACATGACTATCGGTGTGGGCGCAGGCCAAATGAGCCGCGTTTACTCAGCGAAAATCGCAGGTATCAAGGCTGCAGATGAAGGTCTGGAAGTCGCTGGCAGCGTAATGGCATCTGACGCATTCTTCCCATTCCGTGACGGTATTGATGCAGCGGCCGAAGCAGGTATCAAGTGTGTCATTCAGCCTGGCGGTTCTATGCGTGACGATGAAGTTATCGCAGCAGCTGATGAGCACGGCATGGCAATGATCTTTACGGGTATGCGTCACTTCCGTCACTAATTTAAGAGACCAGAATACAGAACAGGCGCTGCGCACCCTTTGAGAATACAGAACTGAAAATTGCTGTTCTGTATTCTGTAAGCGAAGCGCTCTGTATTCTGAACTCTCATCACTACCGTGATAAAAAGGATTAAAAATGAATGTATTAATTATCGGCGCTGGCGGTCGTGAACACGCACTAGGTTGGAAAGCCGCTCAAAACCCGAATGTTGAGACTGTATTCATCGCACCTGGTAACGCTGGCACAGCGCTTGAGCCTACACTGACAAACGTCAACATTGGCGTAGAAGACATCGCAGCTCTGGTTGCATTTGCAAAAGAGAACGCGATTGAACTGACTATCGTTGGTCCTGAAGCACCACTCGTTATCGGCGTGGTCGATGCATTTAACGAAGCGGGTCTTCCTATTTTTGGCCCTACTCAGGCTGCCGCTCAACTTGAAGGCTCAAAAGCGTTCACGAAAGACTTCCTCGCTCGTCACAAAATCCCAACTGGTGTGTACGCAAACTTCACTGAAATTGAACCAGCATTGGCTTACGTTCGTGAGCAAGGCGCACCTATCGTTGTGAAAGCAGATGGCCTTGCAGCAGGTAAAGGCGTAATCGTTGCAATGACGCTAGAAGAAGCGGAAGATGCGATTAAAGATATGCTGGCTGGCAACGCTTTCGGTGAAGCGGGTAGTCGCGTGGTTATTGAAGAGTTCCTTGATGGCGAAGAAGCAAGCTTCATCGTCATGGTAGACGGCGAGAACGTACTACCAATGGCCACCAGCCAAGACCACAAGCGTGTGGGTGATAAAGACACTGGCCCTAACACTGGCGGTATGGGTGCTTACTCTCCAGCTCCAGTAGTAACACCAGAAATCCACAACCGCATTATGGAAGAAGTGATTTACCCAACGGTTCGCGGTATGGCAGCTGAAGGCAATCCATACACTGGTTTCCTATACGCGGGCCTGATGATCGATAAAGATGGTACACCAAAAGTAATCGAATATAACTGTCGATTCGGTGATCCAGAGACTCAACCAATCATGATGCGTATGCAGTCAGATTTAGTTGAACTTTGTCTGGCGGCTGTGGACAAGAAACTTGACCAAGTGGAATCAAAATGGGATCCACGTGCGTCAATCGGTATTGTTCTGGCTGCAGGTGGTTACCCTGGCGATTACACTAAAGGTGATGTGATTTCAGGTCTACCTCAGACCGAAGTCGAAGGTGAGAAAGTCTTCCACGCAGGTACCGAAAACAAAGACGGTAATGTCGTGACAAACGGTGGCCGAGTACTTTGTGCAACGGCACTGGGTCACAGTGTTTCAGAAGCTCAGCAACGTGCTTATGAACTAGCCAAACAGATCAGCTGGGATGGCATGTTCCATCGTAATGATATTGGCTACCGTGCTATCGCACGTGAGCAATCAAAATAATGACAACATCAGTTGGCTACTAAAAACAAGGCGCGTTAAGCGCCTTTTTTGTTGTTCGAAAAAGAGATTATTCAGAGAGAAGCATTGGCCGTCTTACACAGTCAAAATCATCATTTTTAAGTAACAGTAGCTCATCTACCGTCACCTTATTCCGTGACGCTTTACCAATAAAGGCAATGTAATTATCTTCAGATGATAATCGGTCAATCACAAATTTAGGCAGCGTTTGATTAAACTCTAACGTCGAAAACTCTTTGCCCGCGCAAGTTTCCAACAACTCACCGTTCCAGTAGCCTTGGATCAAGCTTTGACCATTACGAGAGCGCTCTTTTACGGAAGAAACCACGCCATTAGCCTGTGCCTTAAATTGTTCTAGTTGCTCATGCTGCAATGGCAGAACTTTGTTGTTAACTCGGTACTGCTGGTAGACAGCCTCACCATCTTTATTGAAACGGATGTGGATTTGAAAAGGTACCATGCCAAGCTTGGCATCAATCTGATTACCCTTTCGAGTCAACTCCCGTAGTTCCCCTTCATCCCAGCGATAGTCACTTTGGTACCAACCGTAATCTCCTGCAGTAACGTAGTCCGCAGCAGTGCTGACACGAGTAAGTCGCTCGGTCATCCAATACAAACTGCTTGCATCGCCTTCCGCTTTCCCACCAGAGAAATGAGTAAATTGTTCTAGATTCGGAGTTTCGACGGATGAACAGCCAACAAGAGAAAGGCCAGAGAGGAGAAGTGAAGTGAGTAGATGTTTGTTCATAAAATTGCACCGAGGCAGGAAACCTCGGTGCATTCTAACTTAGTTTACTGATTCTTTCAGTGCTTTACCTGCTACGAATGCAGGAACGTTAGCAGCTGCGATTTGAATCTCGTCGCCAGTCTTAGGGTTACGACCAGTACGTGCAGCGCGGTGGTTTACTTTGAATGTACCAAAACCAATTAGTTGAACTTGGTCGCCCTCTTTAAGTGCACCAGTCACACCTTCAAGAGTCGCTTCAAGAGCAGCTTTTGCTTGTGCTTTTGATAGATCTGCTTTCTCTGCGATAAAGTCGATTAATTGGGTCTTGTTCATTAGGTTTCCCTTCTTATAGGTTATCGAATTCGTCTCACTCTAAAGCATAAATGCCCCATCTGGCAAAGGTTTGTAAGTGATCTTTCGATTTTATGACGTACTTTTAGCCATAATATGAGTAATAACTCACAATTTGTTACCACATAGCATCCTAAAACCCTTGCTTTCCAACGTAATTGGCGCAATTTATATCGCACTTTTGCGGCTATAATTGTCGCAAATAACTACTATCAAACAACTTTCAAGGGCAACCATGCTGCTGTTATCCATCTATATCTCTATTGCTATCGGCATTTCGTTTATCTGTTCGGTACTGGAGGCGGTACTACTGAGTATCAGTCCGAGCTACATCGCGCAGCTCAATCAACAGGGGCATCCTGCTGCAGAGCAGCTTTCTAAACTCAAATCAGACATCGATCGCCCACTTGCATCCATTCTGACCCTTAACACCATCGCACACACGATTGGTGCGGCAACCGCCGGCGCGCAGGCAGCGGTGGTGTTCGGCAGTGAAGCGCTTGGACTCTTCTCTGCGGTACTGACGCTGGCGATTTTGGTTTTATCTGAAATCGTGCCCAAGACTATCGGGGCAACCTATTGGCGTCAGCTCGCCCCTACCGCCGCTGTAGCTCTGCGCTGGATGGTGTGGGCCTTAACACCATTCGTTTGGTTCTCAGAGCAGATCACGAAGCGCCTTGCACGTAACCACGAAGCACCGAAGATGCGTGATGAATTATCAGCAATGGCGATTCTCGCGCGGGAAAGTGGTGAATTCGCAGAAGGTGAATCAAAAATCCTGAGCAACTTGCTTGGCATTCAAAATGTCCCTGTCACTCAGGTGATGACTCCTCGCCCAGTGGTCTTTCGTGTCGATGCAGCAATGACAATCAACGAGTTTCTGGTAAAACATAAAGATACTCCTTTCTCTCGTCCTTTAATTTATAGTGAGCAGAAAGATGACATCATTGGCTTTGTGCATCGTCTGGAACTATTCAAACTGCAGCAATCAGGCTGCGGTGAAAAACAACTTGGCGCAGTGATGCGTCCAATTCAGGTGGTGCTAAACAATACCGCACTGCCGAAAGTCTTCGATCAGATGATGACACATCGCCTGCAGCTTGCGCTCGTGGTTGATGAGTATGGAACGGTACAAGGCTTGGTTACGTTAGAGGATATCTTTGAGCATCTGGTCGGCGAAGAGATCATCGATGAAGCAGATAAAAGTACTGACATGCAAGAGCTGGCGTATCAGCGTTGGGAAAAATGGAAAGAGAAGCACGGCGTAATCGAAAGCCGCGATGACGACGAAGAATCAGCGGCGGAGAAGCTGGTCAAAGAGCAAGACGCTCAGAAAGCCTAGAAAACAGACCCGAAAGACGCTTAACTGTTTAACACCCACAAGTAAAAAGGCATCCTATTGGATGCCTTTTTCACAGTTCGACAGGATATTAAAGCGCGATACCTATATTGCTTACACCCTCTTCACGAAGCTCTTCACGCAAGTCTTTAATCAAACTGATGTCACGCTCGGTCGCTTCACGCAATGGGCGGAAAATAGCCCACTGAACGTCCCACTCCTCACACACGGCTTGGTTTTCTTTTTGATTGTCATTGGTGATAGGCTCACTGCCTTGTGCCTGCTCTAGATCAGCGACGGTTTGGACAGACTGTTGACTCACTTTAAGCATTGAATCGAAAAGGTAATCGCGATCCAACAGGCCATGCAATAGCGTAGATAGTGCCTGACACGCATCCATCGCTGGATATACGCCGTAGAAATCAAACTCATCTGCGCTTGGGAAAAGATCTTCAAGTTTTTCTAACTGACGTTCAAAGTTCACTTTCGCACTTTTTACTGTCAGAATTTCCCATACACTATCAAGAATCGCTCGGTAAGCGCGCGGTTCAGCAAATTCTGTATTCTCACAAAACATCGCATAGTTTGGATACATGCGCTCACACAGACACGCCATAAAGGTAATTTGTTGCCAAGGTTCTAGTTTTTCTAAACGAACCTGAAGAGGATTCTTAAGCATAGTCACTCAATCATTGAAGAAAAAAACAGCGAAAGTGTACTTGATTCATCACAGGGAAAAAAGTTAATGCCGCAGCCAAATAAGATTTTCCTGCTCTCAGAGCATAGTGACACCTACAAAACGTTACTGGCAGAGAAAAACCTGCCCGATCTAAGCGTTACAGATACACCACATGAAGCCCAAATTGTGCTGGCCGATCCGCCTCTGCTACCAGAAAGGTTAGACGAGTTTTCACAACTTGAGTGGGTACAATCCACATTTGCTGGAGTGAACACTCTGATGTCCCCCACTTTGCGTCGGGATTATACCCTCACTAATGTGCGCGGCATCTTTGGACCACTCATCGCTGAATATGTGATTGGATATTGCATCGCTCACTATCGACACTTTAATCGCTACCACCAGCAACAGCAGAGTAGACAGTGGCAACCGCACTTATACAGCTCTCTACAAAGTAAAACCATGGCCATTCTCGGGACGGGTAGTATCGGCACTTACTTAGGTAAGGCAGCACAAGCAATGGGAATCAAGACCATCGGCGTCAATCGTTCTGGTATCCCAACGGCAGGTGGAGAGTTCAGTCAAACGTACCGCATTAATGAGTTGGCGAGTGCCCTGCAACAGGCAGACATTGTCGTCAACACTTTGCCAAGTACGCCAGAAACGCTTTACTTACTTAATAGCGAAACACTATCCCACCTTGAACAAGCCATACTGATTAATGTGGGTCGAGGGAATGTACTGGAGGAGACTGGGTTGCTACTTGCACTCGAGAAGGGTTGGATAGAACACGCCATTCTGGATGTATTTGAACAAGAGCCGCTTCCTCAGGAGCACCCTTTCTGGAAGTTGCCACAAGTGACAATCACACCACACATTGCTGCGCTTAGTTTCCCTGAGCAAGTGGCGGAGATATTTACCGACAACTACCTCCGTTGGCGGGATGGCTTGTCTCTCAACTATAGAGTCGATTTCGATAAAGGATACTAAGGTACTAATGTCACTAGACGCACTGCTAAAGCAAGTTCGAGCCTGTCAGCTTTGTGCTCACGATCTACCGTTAGGCGCTAACCCGGTAGTGCAAGCAGGAAAAGAAGCCCGTTTGCTGATTATTGGTCAGGCACCTGGTACTCGTGTACACAAAACATCGATTCCTTGGAATGACCCGAGCGGTGACCGGCTGCGTCAATGGCTGGATATCGATAAAGAAACCTTTTACAACGAAAGCAAGGTGGCGATTATGCCGATGGGATTTTGCTACCCAGGTAAAGGCCAATCCGGAGACTTGCCACCACGTAAGGAATGTGCGCCCGCTTGGCATCAGAAGCTGCTTAAACAACTGCCGAATATCGAGCTGACATTATTGATTGGCCAATATTCACAGCAGTATTACCTGACAAACAAACCCAAAACACTCACTCAAACCGTTATGCAATGGCAGGAATGGGAACCGGATTTTATCCCTCTTCCCCATCCTTCTCCACGCAATACCTTATGGCTGAAGAAAAACCCATGGTTTGAAGACGATGTTGTTCCTTACCTGCAAAAGCGCATCCATTCGATGCTTTAGGTTACCTATGATCTAATTGCTTGTTTATCTGTACATAATAAAAATCATCGCAAACCAAATTAAAATAACCATTTGTTTTTAAATAATTAATATTACACCTGTACAGATTAAACAGTAATTAGAACATGATAGGCCAAATACTATAAGAGCTGTACAGCGGTAAACTTCAGACAAAAAAATACCGGCAATAGATGCCGGTATTGAATTTCGAAAAATCGAGATTATTTGTGGTATGGCTTAGATAACTCGTGCACCGCTTCCACAAATACGCCTGCATTTTCTGGCGGAACATCTAAGTGAATGCCGTGACCAAGGTTAAATACATGGCCAGTACCAGCATCACCGAAACCTTCAAGGATACCTGCCACTTCTTCACGGATACGCTCTGGTGACGCGTAAAGCATTGATGGGTCCATGTTGCCCTGCAATGCAACTTTGTCACCGACACGTGCTTTCGCATCAGCAATGTTAATAGTCCAGTCCAGACCGACAGCATCACAGCCTGTCGCTGCGATTTGTTCTAGCCACATACCGCCATTTTTAGTAAATAGAGTCACTGGAACACGGCGACCATCGTTTTCACGGATCAGGCCATCAACAATTTTGTGCATGTATTGCAATGAGAACAAGTTGTAGTCACGAGGAGTCAGTACACCACCCCATGTATCGAATACCATAACTGACTGCGCACCTGCTTTAATCTGTGCGTTCAGGTACTCAATCACGCTGTCAGCGAGCTTATCAAGCAGTAGATGCAGAGTTTGCGGCTCAGCGTACATCATCTTCTTGATCTTAGTGAACGCTTTCGAGCTGCCACCTTCAACCATGTAAGTCGCTAGTGTCCATGGGCTGCCAGAAAAACCGATCAATGGCACTTCACCCTGCAGGTCTTTACGGATCTGACGTACCGCGTTCATCACGTATTGCAGCTCACCTTCAGGATCTGGAAGGCCAATTTTTTCCACATCAGCTTTGCATGTGATTGGGTTGTCAAATACTGGACCTTCGCCAGCCGCAAAGCGCAGTCCTAGCCCCATAGCATCTGGGATCGTCAGGATATCAGAGAACAAGATTGCAGCATCAAGAGGAAAACGGCGCAGAGGTTGAAGAGTTACTTCAGACGCCAGCTCCGCGTTTTTACACAAAGACATGAAATCGCCCGCTTGAGCACGAGTTGCTTTGTATTCTGGTAGGTAACGACCTGCCTGACGCATCATCCATACTGGCGTGTAATCTACCGACTCTTTAAGAAGTGCACGCAGATAACGATCATTTTTTAATTCAGTCATTCCGTAATTCCAATTGTTAGGCTTTCTTTTAAAGGAGGTATTCTACCACTGATTTAAGATCAATAGCTGTGTGCTTTGCGCCCTGGATCAAGTTATTAACTTTTAAATCAATGCTTAATTTGCAACCAATCCTCATCAGTGTTAAAAATTTGTTCGCTAGCGAAAACTACAATTATAAACTGAGTACTCAGTACTCAGCATCTCATAACGACATCTTACTTACCCCCTCCCTCTCGGAGGGTTTTTTTTAACCATTTCCCACAGTGTTAGCTTTAATATCTTGCACCGTATGCTCAATTAGAGCCCTTGCTATAGTGCCTTTCGGAGCGACTTCTGGCATATCATCAACGTTAAACCACTGCGCGTCAGATAGCTCTGTGGTGTCTGGATTCAACTCTCCCGACTCATAATCCGCTAAGAATGCCATCATCATGCTTGATGGGAAGGCCCATGGTTGACTACCAAAATAGCGAATATTTTTTACGTAAATGCCAGTTTCTTCGTGTATTTCACGTGCGACGCACTCTTCCAGAGTCTCACCAACTTCGAGAAAGCCCGCTATCACGGTGTACATTCCATTGCGATGCCTTGGGTGCTGTGCGAGCAGAATCTGCTGATCCTTTCTCACGGCGACAATAATGCATGGAAAAATACGGGGATAATGCAGCGTTCGACATTCACCACACTGCATTGCCAACTGGTTGTTATTAATGAAATTCCTGCCACCACATTGAGGGCAAAAGCGCAAACTTTGAGTCATGTGCCCATACTGAACGGCTCTACTGAGCAAAAGGAATAGTGGTTCAGGAAAGTTCAGGCAATCCCTCAATGGCGTCATAGGTAGGTCATCTTCCAGTTCGGATAGATCTATCCACATGACCGGATATTGTTGATACTCACCAATTTTTCTTGCACTGGCTTCAGGTAGTGCTAACTGTTCCGATGAACCAAAAGGGATAGCACCATCCACCAGCCAAATTTCACTTCCCGAAACAACACACCAATAGGCATAACCTAAGCGCTTTACATCACCTTTTCTTAACATGACATCCTCCCTTTGCTTGAAGTTCATCCATTTTACTGGCAATCTAATTTCATACTAGAGTTTATCGTTAGGTAAATATGAAACTATAAATTTTAGTAAGGACAAGAGTTTGTAATAACTTTACTAACTTTGCTATGCAAAGGATACGTTTGCCAAATGGCGAACCGATCATGAGGGCATGGTCATGCTAAAAAAATTCAAACAAACACAAGACCAATGGGGTGGATCCAGTGATGTCATAGATCACTGGTTAGAAACGAGACAATCCCTAATTGTTGAGTATTGTAAGCTTGCAGCACTTCAACCTTGTTCGAAAACAAACGTGATTGAACTCCCTTCCCCTTCTGAACTGCAAAACTTCTGCCAACACCTAGTCGACTACATCTCTGAAGGTCATTTCAAAATTTACGATATGGTTATGGATCGTTGGAAATCGACAGGCTTTGTCGTAACTGACGATATCCATAAAACTTACGCGCAGATCGTATTGACGACTGATCCTTTGTTGAACTTTAACGATAAGTACTCTGAAGTCGATGAAGATGATGAGTTATTAGACTTCGATTCAGACATGTCGCTAGTTGGAGAAATTCTTGAAACACGTTTTGAAGTTGAAGATGAATTGATTCAACAGATTTCTGATAGTCTCTCGATGCCTCCGGGTGCGTAGTCGACGCAAAGAACGAGTTCTGTAATGGCAGGCTATTGAAGAAGGGTTGATAGAAAAGCATCAACCCTTTTTTAGGCATTAAAAAAGGCACCCGAGGGTGCCTTTTGCATTTATCTTAACGATGACTCGTCAGAAAACTTAATCTTCCGAAGAGAAGCCAGCGTTTAGAAGTGCCGCCAGGTTATCCGTAGCTTGTTCAGCAGATGGACCTTCTTGCGCTTCAGCACGTTTAGCTTGACGCTCTTGGTGGTATGCGAAACCAGTACCTGCTGGGATCAGACGACCAACAATTACGTTCTCTTTCAGACCACGTAGATCATCACGCTTACCAGAAACTGCTGCTTCTGTTAGTACGCGAGTTGTCTCCTGGAACGATGCCGCAGAGATGAACGACTCAGTCGCTAGAGACGCTTTGGTAATACCTAGAAGTTCACGTTCGAAACGCGCAGGCTCTTTGCCTTCAGCTTCCAGATTACGGTTAGCAATCTTAACTTGTGAGTACTCAACTTGCTCGCCAGATAGGAACTCAGAGTCACCAGCAAATGTGATAGTACACTTACGTAGCATTTGACGAACGATAGTCTCAATGTGCTTATCGTTAATCTTAACGCCTTGTAGTCGGTAAACTTCTTGTACTTCGTTTGCGATGTACTGAGTTACCGCGTGTACGCCACGTAGACGTAGAATGTCATGTGGAGACTCTGGACCATCAGCGATTACGTCACCACGTTCAACGCGCTCACCTTCGAACACGTTAAGCTGGCGATGCTTAGGAATCATCTCTTCGTAAACTTCACCGCTGTCGCGAGTGATCACTAGACGACGCTTACCTTTAGTCTCTTTACCGTAGCTAACTGTACCTGTGTGTTCAGCAAGGATCGCAGGCTCTTTGGGCTTACGTGCTTCGAACAGGTCCGCTACGCGTGGAAGACCACCGGTGATATCTTTGTTACCGCCAGATTTCTGAGGAATACGTGCAAGTGTATCACCCACACCTACTTCTGCGCCGTCTTCAATGTTCACGATCGCTTTACCAGGCAGGAAGTAGTGAGCTGGCATTTCAGTACCAGGGATCATTACATCGTTGCCTTGCTCGTCAACAAGTTTGATAGCCGGACGCATATCTTTACCTGCTGCTGGACGAGCTGCTGCGTCCGTAACTTCGCTTGAAGATAGACCAGTTAGGTCATCTGTCTGACGAGAAACAGTCACGCCATCAATCATATCTACGAACTGGATACGACCAGCTACTTCAGTGATGATTGGTAGTGTGTGAGCTTCCCAGTTCGCAACTGTTTCACCAGCTTGAACTGAATCGCTATCTGCCTTGCTCAGTATAGAACCGTAAGGCAGTTTGTGTTTCTCTTTGGTACGACCGAATTCGTCGATAATAGTCAACTCAGCAGCACGCGAAGTGATAACCAGTTTGTTATCTTTGTTCGTTACGAACTTAGCGTTATGCAGTTTAACAGAACCGTTGTTCTTAACTTGGATGCTGTTTTCTGCTGCTGCTGTCGATGCCGCACCACCGATGTGGAACGTACGCATCGTTAGCTGTGTACCCGGCTCACCGATAGACTGAGCAGCGATAACACCTACTGCTTCACCTTGGTTCACTAGGTGACCACGTGCAAGGTCACGACCGTAACACTGAGCACAACAACCGAAGTCAGAATCACAAGTAACTACTGAGCGCACTTTCATGCTGTCTACTGAGTTCTCTTCCATTATTTGACACCACTTCTCATCGATCAGTGTGTTACGTGGAATAAGAACTTCCTCAGTACCAGGTTTTAGAACGTCTTCAGCAACTACACGACCTAGTGCAAGCTCAGATAGTGCAACTTTAACATCACCACCCTCGATATGAGGCATCATGTCAACACCCTCATGAGTGCCACAGTCATGTTCAGTTACAACAACGTCTTGAGCAACGTCTACTAGACGACGAGTCAGGTAACCCGAGTTCGCTGTTTTCAGTGCCGTATCCGCAAGACCCTTACGAGCACCGTGCGTTGAGATAAAGTACTGAAGTACGTTTAGACCTTCTTTAAAGTTCGCTGTGATCGGCGTTTCGATGATTGAACCATCTGGACGCGCCATCAGACCACGCATACCAGCAAGCTGACGAATCTGTGCTGCAGAACCACGAGCACCTGAGTCCGCCATCATGTAGATGCTGTTGAACGACTCTTGTTGTTCCTCTTCACCGTCACGGTTAATTACCGTTTCAGATGACAGGTTCTCCATCATTGCTTTTGCAACGCGGTCGTTGGTCGATGCCCAGATATCGATAACTTTGTTGTATCGTTCGCCCGCAGTAACAAGACCAGATTGGTACTGTTCCTGGATTTCACGTACTTCTTCTTCCGCTTCTGCGATTTCAGTGTACTTAGCTGGCGGTACAACCATATCGTCGATACCAACAGATACACCAGATAGTGCCGCGTAAGCAAAACCTGCGTACATGATTTGGTCAGCGAAGATTACAGTGTCTTTTAGACCTAGCTTACGGTAAGCCTCGTTAAGCAGGTTAGAGATTTGCTTCTTACCTAGCTTTTGGTTAACGATGCTGTACGGCAGACCAGATGGTACGATTTGCCATAGCATTGCACGACCGATAGTGGTATCCACTAGCTTAGTTTCAGTTGTGCTGTTGCCGTCTTCGTCTACAACTGTTTCTGTAATACGTACTTTAACGCGTGCGTGAAGCTCAGCTTGTTTAGTGCGGTATGCTTTCTCAGCCTCTGCTGGGCCAGAAAGGTACATGCCTTCACCTTTCACGTTGATCTTTTCACGAGTCATGTAGTACAGACCCAATACAACGTCCTGAGAAGGTACGATGATCGGATCACCTGACGCTGGCGACAGAATGTTGTTTGTCGACATCATCAGAGTACGAGCTTCAAGCTGTGCCTCTAGAGTTAGAGGTACGTGAACCGCCATTTGGTCACCATCGAAGTCCGCGTTGTACGCCGCACACACTAGTGGGTGTAGCTGAATCGCTTTACCTTCGATTAGTACTGGTTCGAACGCCTGGATACCTAGACGGTGAAGTGTAGGTGCACGGTTCAATAGTACTGGGTGTTCACGGATAACTTCGTCCAGGATATCCCAAACCACTGCTTCTTCACGCTCTACCATCTTCTTAGCAGCTTTGATTGTAGTCGCAAGACCACGAGTCTCTAGCTTGCTGTAGATAAATGGTTTGAATAGCTCAAGTGCCATCTTCTTAGGAAGACCACACTGGTGCAGACGAAGGTATGGACCTACTGTGATTACAGAACGGCCTGAGTAGTCTACACGTTTACCTAGAAGGTTCTGACGGAAACGACCTTGTTTACCCTTGATCATATCAGCAAGAGATTTCAGAGGGCGCTTGTTCGAACCTGTGATCGCACGACCACGACGACCGTTGTCTAGCAGCGCATCAACAGACTCTTGCAGCATACGTTTTTCGTTACGTACGATGATGTCCGGAGCAGCTAGCTCTAGAAGGCGCTTCAAACGGTTGTTACGGTTGATCACACGACGGTATAGATCGTTTAGATCAGAAGTCGCAAAGCGACCGCCATCTAGTGGTACTAGAGGACGTAGATCTGGCGGAAGTACTGGAAGTACAGTCAGGATCATCCACTCTGGGTTGTTACCAGATGTGATGAACGCTTCTACCAGCTTAAGACGCTTAGTCACTTTCTTACGCTTAGTTTCAGAGTTTGTAGTCTCTAGCTCTTCGCGCATTTGTTCCGCTTCAGCGTGCATGTCCATAGAACCTAGTAGGTCCTTGATAGCTTCTGCACCCATCTTAGCAGTGAACTCGTCACCCCACTCTTCTAGTCGATCCAGATACTCTTCTTCAGTAAGCATCTGACCTTTTTCTAGATCAGTCATACCTGGTTCAGTTACTACGTACATTTCGAAGTAAAGAACACGTTCGATATCACGTAGAGGGATATCCATCAGTAGACCGATACGAGACGGTAGCGATTTTAGGAACCAGATGTGAGCTACTGGTGAAGCAAGCTCGATGTGTCCCATACGGTCACGACGAACTTTAGTTTGTGTAACTTCTACACCACACTTCTCACAGATAACACCACGGTGCTTCAGGCGCTTGTACTTACCACAAAGACATTCGTAGTCTTTAACTGGACCAAAGATACGCGCACAGAACAGACCATCGCGTTCAGGTTTGAACGTACGATAGTTGATCGTTTCAGGTTTTTTAACTTCACCGAAAGACCATGAACGAATCATGTCTGGTGAAGATAGACCGATTTTGATTGCATCAAATTCTTCGGTCTTATGCTGCGCTTTTAGAAAGTTTAATAAGTCTTTCACAATCAGCTCCTGTAAGGAGTTAAAAGGAGCTCACCCGCAAAAGTGAGCGCCTTTCTACCGATAATCCCGTGGGGATTACTCTTCGTCTTCTAGCTCGATGTTGATACCTAGCGAGCGGATCTCTTTCAACAATACGTTGAACGATTCTGGCATACCAGGTTCCATGCTGTGGCTTCCGTCTACGATGTTCTTGTACATCTTAGTACGGCCGTTAACGTCATCCGACTTAACAGTTAGCATTTCTTGTAGAGTATAAGCTGCACCGTATGCTTCCAGTGCCCATACTTCCATCTCACCGAAACGCTGACCACCGAACTGAGCTTTACCACCTAGTGGCTGCTGAGTTACTAGGCTGTACGAACCAGTTGAACGAGCATGCATCTTGTCATCAACAAGGTGGTTAAGTTTCAGCATGTACATGTAACCTACAGTTACAGGACGCTCAAACGCATCACCTGTGCGACCATCAAACAGTCTTAGCTGACCAGATGTTGGCAGGTCTGCTAGTTTCAGAAGCTCTTTGATTAGAGGCTCAGAAGCACCGTCAAATACTGGTGTCGCGATTGGTAGACCGCCACGTAGGTTTTCGATCAGTGTACGTACTTCATCATCAGTTAGAGCAGCAACGTCTACTTTCTGGCGAGTTTCACCTAGATCGTAAACTTTTTGTAGGAACTCGCGGAATTTCGCTAGTTCTTGTTGCTCTTTAACCATCTGATTGATCTTGTCACCGATACCTTTCGCTGCCAGACCTAAGTGAACTTCTAGGATCTGACCGATGTTCATACGCGAAGGTACACCCAGTGGGTTCAGTACGATGTCTACAGGCTGACCTTTTTCATCGTATGGCATGTCTTCAACAGGGTTGATCTTAGAGATTACACCCTTGTTACCGTGACGACCCGCCATCTTATCACCAGGCTGGATGCGACGTTTAACCGCTAGGTAAACCTTAACGATCTTCAGTACGCCAGGTGCTAGATCATCACCTTGAGTGATCTTACGACGCTTGGTTTCAAACTTCTTATCGAAGTCAGCTTTTAGCTCGTCCCACTGCTCAGCAAGTTGCTCAAGCTGAGTTTGTAGTGCGTCATCTTCAAGCGTTAGCTCTAGCCACTTCTTACGATCAGTAGACTCTAGTTTCGCTTCAGAGTAACCGCCGTCGATCAGCACAGCTTTCACACGGTTTAGAAGGCCACCCTCAAGAATCTGGAATTCTTCAGTAAGGTCTTTCTTCGCTTCTTTCAGCTGCATCTGTTCGATTTCAAGCGCACGCTTGTCTTTCTCTACGCCATCGCGAGTGAAGACTTGAACGTCGATGATCGTACCTGATACAGAGTTAGGTACACGCAGTGAAGTATCTTTAACGTCAGATGCTTTTTCACCGAAGATCGCACGTAGTAGCTTCTCTTCAGGAGTTAGCTGAGTTTCACCTTTAGGTGTTACTTTACCAACCAGGATGTCGCCACCCTTAACTTCAGCACCAATGTAAACGATACCTGACTCGTCTAGTTTAGACAGAGCAGACTCACCTACGTTTGGAATATCCGCTGTGATCTCTTCAGAACCAAGCTTAGTATCACGCGCCACACAAGTTAGTTCTTGAATGTGGATTGTCGTGAATCGGTCTTCTTGAACTACGCGCTCAGATACTAAGATCGAGTCTTCGAAGTTGTAACCGTTCCAAGGCATGAACGCGATACGCATGTTTTGACCAAGCGCTAACTCACCAAGGTCTGTTGAAGGACCATCAGCAAGTACGTCACCACGTGCAACAGGTTCACCTGGCATTACACATGGGCGTTGGTTAATACAAGTGTTCTGGTTAGAACGTGTGTATTTAGTCAGGTTGTAGATGTCGATACCTGCTTCGCCAGGTACTAGTTCTTCTTCGTTTACTTTAACAACGATACGAGAAGCATCTACAGACTGGATTACACCACCACGTTTCGCAACTGCAGTTACACCTGAGTCAACTGCTACGTTACGTTCAATACCAGTACCAACAAGCGGTTTGTCAGCTTTCAGTGTTGGAACTGCCTGACGTTGCATGTTCGCACCCATCAATGCACGGTTCGCATCATCGTGTTCTAGGAACGGGATAAGCGATGCAGCGATAGATACAACCTGGTTTGTCGCAACGTCCATGTACTGAGCGTGCTCACGAGGGTGTAGACCAGATTCACCTTTCTGACGTGCTGTGATCAGCTCTTCTACAAAAGTACCGTCTTCAGTCAACGCAGCGTTCGCCTGTGCGATAACGAATTGGCCTTCTTCGATTGCAGATAGGTAATCTACTTCGTCTGTTACAACACCATCTACAACGCGACGGTATGGAGTCTCAAGGAAACCGTACTCGTTACAACGCGCAAACGCAGATAGAGAGTTGATCAGACCGATGTTTGGACCTTCAGGCGTTTCGATAGGACATAGACGACCGTAGTGCGTTACGTGTACGTCTCGAACTTCGAAGCCAGCACGTTCACGAGTCAGACCGCCAGGACCCAATGCAGAAATACGACGCTTGTGCGTTACTTCTGATAGTGGGTTGTTTTGGTCCATGAACTGTGAAAGCTGTGAAGAGCCAAAGAATTCTTTAACTGCCGCAGAAATTGGCTTCGCGTTGATCAGGTCTTGAGGCATTACAGCATCAAGGTCGCCCAAGCTTAGACGCTCTTTAACTGCACGCTCAACACGTACTAGACCTACACGGAATTGGTTCTCAGCCATTTCGCCTACAGAACGGATACGACGGTTGCCAAGGTGGTCGATATCGTCCACTTCGCCTTTACCGTTACGGATCGCGATCAGCTTCTTCATCACTTCGATGATATCTGTTTCATCAAGTGTGCCTTGCTCTTGAGCATCTTCACGACCGATAGAGCTGTTGAACTTCATACGACCAACAGTCGATAGATCGTAACGCTCTTCAGAGAAGAATAGGCTTTCGAATAGTGCTTCTGCAGCTTCTTTTGTTGGCGGCTCACCAGGGCGCATCATGCGGTAGATTTCTACCAATGAAGAGATACGATCAACAGAACTGTCGATTCGTAGTGTCTCTGACATGAATGGACCGTGGTCTAGATCGTTCGTAAACAGAACTTCTAGCGCTTTATGGCCAGCCTGAGATAGGTTCGCTAGTGCTTCCAGGCTAATTTCCTGGTTAGCCGTAACAATGATCTCGCCCGTTGCTTCGTTGATGTAATCTTTCGATGCAACTTTACCTACGATGTACTCAACCGGTACTTCGATATGGTCAATGCCATCTTTTTCTAGCTGGCGAATATGACGAGCTGTTACGCGACGACCTTGCTCAACGTAAACTTTACCATCTGCTTCGATGTCGAATGACGCAGTTTCACCACGTAGACGATCTGGAACCAACTCCATAAGTAGAGTTTGGTCTTTCACTTCGAAGTTCACTTTCTCGAAGAAGAGATCTAGGATTTCTTCAGTCGTTTTACCTAGTGCACGAAGGATGATCGATGCAGGTAGCTTACGGCGACGGTCGATACGAACGTACAGGTTATCCTTAGGATCGAACTCGAAATCAAGCCATGAACCACGGTAAGGAATAACACGTGCGTTGTATAAAACTTTACCTGAAGAGTGGGTCTTACCCTTATCGCTGTCGAAGAACACGCCTGGGCTTCGGTGCAGCTGGGATACGATAACCCTCTCGGTACCGTTAATTACGAAGGTACCATTGTCTGTCATGAGTGGAATCTCACCCATGTAGACTTCTTGTTCTTTAATGTCTTTTACAGTACCTGCTGGCGCGTCTTTATCAAAGATAACTAGGCGTAGTTTTACACGTAGTGGCTTTGAATAAGTTACACCGCGGATTTGACATTCTTTAACGTCAAAAACTGGCTCACCAAGACGGTAGCTAACGTATTGCAGCTCAGAATTGCCGTTATAGCTCTGAATCGGGAATACAGAACGGAAAGCAGCTTCAAGACCGTATTGACCTTCAGGATCCTGTTCGATAAATTTGTCGAACGAATCGAGCTGGATCGATAGCAGGTATGGAATGTCCAAAACTTGTGGACGAGTACCAAAGTCCTTACGGATGCGCTTTTTCTCGGTATAAGAGTAAACCATGGGGTTCCTCAGCTCGCTGATAAGTGACCCAAACTGTCCGCCCGCTCCTAGTTACTTAAGGGGGGTAAGGGACAGTGACTAAATAGCTGTTTACTGTAGTGACATTTCATTTCGTAAGAATGAAATGTTTTTTGCATGGGTATGAGGCGCTTAAACAGCGGGAAAATTCACCTATACCCTACAGCGCAAAAAGGCCGGTGGTTAAAAAACCACCAGCCAATTAGCCGTTAGGCTAAGAAACTATGCAATAATTACTTAACAGCAACAGTTGCACCAGCTTCTTCTAGCTGAGCTTTAAGAGCTTCAGCTTCTGCTTTTTCAACACCTTCTTTAAGAGGTGCTGGAGCGCCGTCTACAAGAGCTTTAGCTTCTTTAAGACCTAGACCAGTTGCGCCACGTACTGCTTTGATTACGGCAACTTTGTTAGCGCCAGCAGATTCTAGGATTACGTCGAATTCAGTTTGCTCTTCAACAGCTGCTGCTGCTGGGCCGCCCGCTACTACAGCTGCTGCTGCAGAAACGCCGAATTTCTCTTCCATTGCTTCGATTAGTTCAACAACTTGCATCACAGACATTTCTGCGATTGCGTCTAGGATTTGCTCGTTAGTAATAGACATAACAATTCTCTTTTAAGTCAACAATAAGTTTATTAAGCAACCAGTAAAAAGCAAGGCTTATGCCGCTGCTTCTTGTTTTTGATCGCGGATAGCTGCGATAGTACGCGCCAGCTTGCCAGCCGAAGCTTCTTTCATGCACATCATTAGGCGTGCGATTGCTTCGTCGTAAGTTGGTAGTGTTGCTAGTACTTCAGCGTCAGTTAGAGCGCCTTCAAATGCAGCAGCTTTGATCTCGAAATTTTTGTTCTCTTTAGCGAAGTCTTTGAAAAGACGCGCTGCAGCACCTGGGTGCTCGTTAGAGAACGCGATCAGAGTAGGACCAGTGAATGTCTCAGTTAGACATTCGTAGTCTGTACCTTGAACCGCACGACGTGCTAGAGTATTACGCACGACTTTCATGTAAACGCCAGCTTCACGAGCTTGTTTACGTAGAGAAGTCATTGCGCCAACTTCAACGCCACGAGAATCAGCTACAACTGCAGAAAGTGCACCACTGGCAGCTTCGTTGACTTCAGCAACAATTGCTTTTTTGTCTTGAAGGTTTAAAGCCATCTTGGATTTACTCCTGGTTGTCGTTACACCACTCACTATCATCACGACAGTGAGAGCTATTGAGGTGCATTCCCAGAAGAAAGTTAACTATATTACATAGAGCTTTCTGTCAGTTCGGGCACCATCTACGTAGGACAATTAAGTTTGCAATAGAGCAAACACCTACGGTCTTGGACGGAGACTGGGTCTTAATTCATTTCGAACTAGGAGACAGTTCAAAGAACCAAAGTTCAGCCCCAACCACAAATATTAGGCGCAAAATTATACACTAATTTTGCACCTAAGCAAATAAATTATGCTTGAGCGTTCAGGCTAGCCTGATCAACAGCAACACCAGCACCCATAGTAGTAGAGATGCTTACTTTCTTCAGGAAAGTACCTTTCGCTGAAGACGGCTTAGCTTTCTTAAGAGCAACTAGAAGTGCTTCTAGGTTCTCTTTGATTTGCTCTTCAGAGAAATCAACTTTACCGATAGTAGTGTGGATGATGCCGTTCTTGTCGTTACGGTAACGAACCTGACCAGCTTTAGCATTCTTAACTGCTTCAGCAACGTTAGGAGTTACAGTACCAACTTTAGGGTTTGGCATTAGACCGCGAGGACCTAGGATAGTACCTAGTTGACCTACAACGCGCATTGCATCTGGAGAAGCAACAACTACGTCGAAGTTCATTTCGCCTTTCTTCACTTGCTCAGCAAGATCTTCCATACCAACGATGTCTGCGCCAGCTTCTTTAGCTGCTTCAGCGTTTGCACCTTGAGTGAACACTGCAACGCGGATTTCGCGGCCAGTACCGTGAGGTAGTACAGTTGCACCACGTACGTTCTGGTCAGATTTACGAGCATCGATGCCTAGGTTAACAGCAACGTCAACAGACTCTACGAATTTAGCAGTTGCTAGTTCTTTTAGAAGAGCAACAGCTTCGTTGATTTCGTACTCTTTAGTTACGTCAACTTTTTCGCGGATTACGCGCATGCGCTTAGTTAGTTTTGCCATGATATTAACCCTCTACCACTAGGCCCATTGAACGAGCAGTACCTGCGATAGAACGCTTCATCGCTTCGATGTCAGCACCAGTCATATCTGCAGCTTTAGCTTCTGCGATTTCTTGGATTTGAGCGTCAGTTACAGTACCAACTTTTTCAGTGTTTGGACGACCTGAACCAGACTTAACGCCAGCAGCTTTCTTAAGAAGAACAGCAGCAGGTGGAGTCTTAGTTACGAACGTAAAAGAACGGTCGCTGTAAACAGTGATAACAACTGGAGTCGGTAGACCTTTCTCTAGAGATTCTGTTTTCGCGTTGAACGCTTTACAGAATTCCATGATGTTAACACCGTGCTGACCTAGTGCAGGACCAACTGGTGGACTTGGGTTTGCCATACCAGCAGCAACTTGTAGCTTGATGTAAGCTTCAACTTTCTTAGCCATGATAATTCCTAAGTTTGGGTACAAACGCTAATCACGGATCAGCTCCCCGTTTGTGTAAGAAACTTTTTACTTCGGTAGAAGTAAAAAGGCGCGAAATTATAGTAATAATTCGCGCCTTATACAACCCTAAAAAGGTGATTTTTTATACTCTTTAAAAAAGAGTATTAGTCCAGCTTCTCAACCTGACCAAATTCAAGCTCAACTGGTGTTGCACGACCAAAGATCGATACAGACACTTTCAGGCGGCTCTTCTCGTAATCCACTTCTTCAACAGTACCGTTGAAGTCAGCAAATGGACCTTCATTAACACGTACCACTTCACCCGCTTCGTACATAGTACGTGGACGAGGTGCTTCGCTCGCTTTCTCAAGACGATTAAGAATCGCGTCAGCTTCTTTATCTGTGATAGGTGCAGGACGGTCAGAGGTACCACCAATGAAGCCCATGACACGCGGCACACTGCGTACTAGGTGCCATGATTCATCGTTCATGATCATCTGAACAAGGACGTAACCTGGGAAGAATTTACGCTCAGATTTACGACGTTGACCTGCGCGCATTTCCACAACTTCTTCAGTTGGGACTAAAACTTCACCAAATAGCTCTTCCATGCCATGCATTTTGATATGCTCGCGAAGAGACTGAGCTACACGACCTTCAAATCCAGAGAAGGCTTGAACCACATACCAGCGTTTTTTAGGAGCTTCACTCATGAATTACAACCCTCTATACCCCAGTCGCTAGAGCAACAAGACGAACCATAATGCCGTCAATGCCCCATAGCGCTAGAGCCATTACAATACTTACAGCTAAAACGATCAGTGTTGTTTGCATGGTTTCTTGGCGAGTAGGCCAAACAACTTTACGTACTTCCATACGAGATTCTTTTGCAAAACTGATCGCTGCTTTACCTTTAGTCGTTGTTGCTGCAACGCCAAGAGCAGCTGCAATAAGAACAACAACGCCTGCAGCACGAATTACTACAGACATTTCACCATACAGGTAATTACCCACAACAGCGGCAGCTGCCAATACGAAAGCGGCAATCCACTTAAACGTATCTGCTGCATTTGAGCTATCAGGAGTTTCAGCATTATTTGCTTTCATAAAACCAACCTGTTACAAGTCTTAATATAGACGACAACAACCCCGCTGTTGCAGGGCAAACTCCATATCGCTGAAAAAAACAGCGAACTCTTCTTAAGATTAAACAGCTTTGCTTAATCTTGCTCCACACTCAAGCAACCTCTGAACAAGAAAACAGCAAAAATTATGTTGAGTGCAGAAAAAGGGCATCAAATGATGCCCTTTTTGCTACTGCTTCGTCAAATCTAATTCAAGATTTTCCGAAAGTATCCGCTAATTCGTTATGAATTAGTCGAAGATCTTAGCAACAACACCAGCACCTACTGTACGGCCACCTTCACGGATCGCGAAACGTAGACCTTCGTCCATTGCGATTGGTGCGATTAGCTCAACAGTCATCTGAATGTTGTCACCTGGCATTACCATTTCTACGCCTTCTGGTAGAGAGATATCACCAGTTACGTCAGTTGTACGGAAGTAGAACTGTGGACGGTAGCCTTTGAAGAATGGAGTGTGACGACCACCTTCATCTTTAGACAGTACGTATACTTCTGATTCAAACTTAGTGTGTGGAGTGATTGAACCTGGTTTAGCTAGTACTTGACCACGTTCTACTTCGTCACGCTTAGTACCACGTAGAAGTGCACCAACGTTCTCACCCGCACGACCTTCGTCTAGAAGTTTACGGAACATTTCAACACCAGTACATGTAGTTGTAATAGTGTCTTTGATACCGATGATAGCAACTTCGTCACCAACTTTTAGGATACCGCGCTCGATACGGCCAGTTACTACTGTACCACGACCTTGGATTGAGAATACGTCTTCGATAGGCATTAGGAATGGCATATCGATCGCACGCTCTGGCTCTGGGATGTAAGAATCTAGAGCTTCAGCTAGTTCGATGATTTTCGCTTCCCATTGCTCTTCGCCGTTTAGTGCGCCTAGAGCTGAACCTTGGATAACTGGTAGGTCATCACCTGGGAAATCGTACTCAGATAGAAGTTCACGAACTTCCATTTCTACTAGTTCTAGTAGCTCTTCATCGTCAACCATGTCACATTTGTTCATGAATACGATGATGTAAGGGATACCAACCTGACGGCCTAGTAGGATGTGCTCACGAGTTTGTGGCATTGGGCCATCTGTTGCAGCAACAACTAGGATACCACCGTCCATTTGCGCAGCACCAGTGATCATGTTTTTAACATAGTCAGCGTGTCCTGGGCAGTCTACGTGTGCGTAGTGACGAGTTGGAGTGTCGTACTCTACGTGAGAAGTAGAGATTGTGATACCACGCTCGCGCTCTTCTGGAGCGTTATCGATAGATGCGAAGTCACGAGCAGCACCGCCGTAAACTTTAGCAAGAGTAGTACAGATAGCTGCAGTTAGAGTTGTTTTACCGTGGTCAACGTGGCCGATAGTACCAACGTTTACGTGCGGTTTTACACGTTCAAATTTTTCTTTAGACA
>NZ_JBBWFK010000027.1:0-35975 GCF_052353105.1 Vibrio sp. YIC-376 | reverse complement strand
GCAGTTTGTTTCGTTGGGTTATCGTTCGCGTTGTAACGTACAACGTTAGAGATAAGCAGTGCGTTAGCCAAACCGTGTGGAATGTGGAACTCAGCACCAATCTTGTGAGCCATTGAGTGACATACACCCAGGAATGCGTTCGCAAATGCTACACCAGCGATAGTTGCCGCGTTGTGTACTTTCTCACGAGCGATTGGGTCGTTAGCACCATTCGCGTAGCTTGATGGTAGGTATTCTTTTAGCATCTTAAGTGCTTGTAGAGCCTGACCGTCAGAGTATTCGTTCGCAAGAACAGATACGTAAGCTTCCAGAGCGTGAGTCACTGCATCGTAACCACCGAATGCGGTTAGAGACTTAGGCATGTTCATAACAAGGTTCGCATCAACGATAGCCATGTTAGGAGTTAGCTCGTAATCAGCCAGTGGGTATTTAGCACCAGTCTTGTCGTCTGTAACAACCGCAAATGGCGTAACTTCTGAACCCGTACCTGAAGTCGTAGTGATACATACAAGCTCAGCTTTTTGACCCATTTTAGGGAACTTGTAGATACGTTTACGGATGTCCATAAAGCGCATTGCCAGTTCTTCGAAGTGAGTTTCTGGGTGCTCGTACATTACCCACATGATCTTCGCAGCATCCATTGGTGAACCACCACCTAGAGCCAGGATCACATCTGGTTGGTAGCTCTGCATTTGAGCTGCGCCTTTTTCAACAACAGATAGTGTTGGGTCAGCTTCTACATCAAAGAAAGTCTGAACTTCCATACCTTGAGCTTTAAGTAGGCTTACTACTTCGTCAGCGTAACCGTTGTTGAATAGGAAACGGTCAGTTACCAGGAATGCACGTTTCTTACCTTCTAGGTCGCCCAGAGCGATTGGAAGGCTACCACGACGGAAGTAGATTGACTTAGGTAGTTTATGCCACAACATGTTTTCAGCTCGCTTAGCAACAATTTTCTTGTTGATTAGGTGTTTAGGACCTACGTTCTCAGAGATAGAGTTACCACCCCATGAACCACAACCTAGCGTTAGAGAAGGAGCAACGTTGAAGTTGTAAAGGTCACCGATACCACCGTGAGTAGTCGGAATGTTGATTAGGATACGAGCCGTCTTCATCTTGTCACCGAAGTAACGAATACGATCTGCGTTGACGTCTTGGTTAGTGTAAAGACCAGACGTATGACCGATACCACCGATTTCAACCATGGTTACCGCTTGAGCAACAGCGTCTTCAAAGCTGTCTGCTTTGAACATACCTAGACATGGAGACAGTTTCTCGTGTGCAAATTCGTCTTCGTATGCAACTTTGCCCAGACCTTCACCGATAAGCACTTTAGTGTCAGCTGGAACTTTAACACCCGCCATTTCTGCGATAGCTGCAGCTGGTTGGCCAACGATTTTCGCGTTTAGCGCACCGTCGATAAGGATAGTTTTACGTACTTTGTCAGCGTCAGCTTTGCTTAGTACGTGAGCTTTGTGAGAAGCAAAACGCTCTTTAACTTCGTCGTAAACGTCTTTATGAACGATGACAGCCTGCTCAGAAGCACACACTACGCCGTTATCGAAAGTTTTAGACATCAGTACAGAAGCAACTGCACGTTTGATGTCTGCGGTTTCGTCGATAACAACCGGAACGTTCCCTGCACCTACACCGATTGCTGGTTTACCAGAAGAGTAAGCCGCTTTCACCATGCCTGGACCACCAGTCGCAAGGATAAGAGCAATACCTTCGTGCTTCATAAGCGCGTTAGAAAGTTCTACTGAAGGTTGGTCAATCCAACCGATGATGTCTTTTGGTGCACCCGCTGCTACTGCTGCGTCCAGAACAAGTTTAGCTGCATCGTTTGTAGAGTTTTTAGCACGTGGGTGTGGCGAGAAGATGATACCGTTACGAGTTTTAAGTGAGATAAGAGACTTAAAGATCGCAGTTGAAGTAGGGTTCGTGGTTGGAACGATACCACAGATGATGCCCACAGGCTCTGCGATAGTCATCGTACCCATGCTTTCGTCTTCTTCTAGAACGCCACAAGTTTTCTCGTCTTTGTACTTGTTGTAGATGTACTCAGAAGCAAAGTGGTTCTTAATTACTTTATCTTCAACAATGCCCATGCCAGATTCTTCTACCGCTTGTTGCGCTAGAGGAATACGAGCTTGGTTAGCTGCTAGAGATGCTGCGCGGAAGATTTTGTCTACTTGCTCTTGAGAGTAAGTAGCAAATTCAGCTTGTGCTGCTTTTACGCGTGCCACAAGAGCATCAAGTTCAGCCAGATTAGTTACAGGCATAGGGATTCTCCTAAAATTAACAAATATTAAAAACTTTTTAGTAAGGCTATTGCTTATCTCTTTTTGCTGCTAATCAGCCACTTAACAAACAAACGACTTAGTAAATTGTTTTCATGGCTGAGTATAATATTTCACTGTATGAAAAAAATTGACTTGGATCAGTTCTCACTCTCGAAATACCACCAAAGTGTAGCATAAGTGACAAATATCACCATAAGTAACTGATATCAAACAACTTTAAACCAAACAAAATATGGAACAAAAAAGCAGCAAACAGACAAAAAAATTAAATAAACGACACCATCCTGTAAAAAAGTTTCATTTTTAGACATGAAAATTACATGTAGACCTATTTTAATGTGCTACTGATAGTATATAGAATTGCTTTACCTCTCTGCAAACAACCTTTGTTTTAACCAAAAGTTTTCAAATGTTAACGTTTGTGTAAAACATCGCTGTTAAACAATAGCACCCCACGCAACATTTGATTTTCAGATTAGATACAGTTTTTTAAAAAATTAGTTTTTCTCACAAATAACATAGGAAATACGTTAGTTTTTTTCATTTCTTATCAATGCTGTTTTAACTTACATTTAGCGCCCAATATCGAATCATGCGAGGGAAAGCCTTTACTTGCATAGATTTAGATACACTACTCTCTCGGTTTTTCACTAATGTGAATTTTTATGAGTACGCAATATGCAAACTTTTGAGCTAGCGATTTTCTTACAGTTTTTTTTAGGTCTGGTGGCTGCCGTTAATCCCGTGGGGATAATGCCAGTGTTCGTATCACTAACCGGTCATATGACACCTGAAGAAAAAAACAAAATTGCAGCAACATCTAACTTCGCTGTCGCGATCATTTTGACTGTCGCTCTTTTAGGCGGTCAGATGTTGTTAGATATGTTTAGTATTTCACTGGATTCATTTCGTGTAGCAGGTGGTTTGCTGCTGATGAGCATCGCCTTTTCAATGATGAGCGGTAAGTTGGGTGAAGATAAACAGAACAAGCAGGAAAAATCTGAATATATCAGCCGCGAGCAGATAGGTGTGGTACCTCTGGCAATGCCATTAATGGCCGGCCCAGGCGCAATAAGCTCTACCATAGTGTATGGTTCGCGTTACCCAGGTATGATGGATACCACAGGCATTGTGCTTACTATTGCCTTCTTCTGTTTTTGCTCATGGCTGCTATTTCGCTCAGCACCATACATCGTAAAGTTACTTGGTCAGACAGGCATTAACGTGATCACCCGTATTATGGGTCTGATCCTTGGTGCTCTCGGTATTGAGTTTATTGCCAATGGATTACGCAATCTATTTCCTGGATTAGCCTGATTTTCCATTAGCTTGTATGATAGAGCGATTCAACCATGGATCGCTTTGTCATGATGACTCACTCTCTGAAAAATACCCTTTACGTTACAATTTTTGGCACCCATACCACGGCAGGTAGAGCCTTCGATATCGCTTTGATTATTGCGATAATCAGTTCTTTAGCCGTTCTCGTACTCGATTCTATTCCCACCGTCAGCGCTGAATGGGCAAAAGAGCTCAAGTATATGGAATATACGTTTACAGGCTTATTTACGATCGAGTATTTGCTTCGCCTGTATTGTTCACCTAAACCGGCCGCCTACGCTAAAAGCTTCTATGGCGTTGTCGACTTACTTTCAATTATGCCTACGTACTTAGTATTGTTCTTTCCTTCGGCCTCATTCATGGGCGTCATAAGAGCACTTCGAGTAATGCGTATCTTCCGTATCCTAAAGTTAGTTCGCTACCTTCAGGAATCAAATGTTCTTCTTCGCTCATTACTCATGGCTCGCAGGAAAATATTCATATTTTTCAGTGCCGTTGCGATTCTCGTAACGATATTTGGGTCACTGATTTTTATCGTAGAAGGGCCTGAAAACGGCTTTACCAGTATTCCGAAAAGCATTTACTGGGCCATTGTGACCATTACCACGGTTGGCTATGGTGATCTAATTCCTCAGACCAACTTAGGCAAAGCACTAGCCTCAATAACGATGCTACTGGGTTATTCGATCATCGCCGTGCCAACAGGCATCGTGACCGCAGAACTGCATCAAGAAATGCAATCACACAAAGTGCTGGTCAAATGCCCTAACTGTTCACAAGCGGGTCATGACTCCGATGCTATATACTGCAAGCATTGTGGAAGTGAGTTAGCCGACCCGGACAAACGAGTGGTTCGCGGTGAAGGTAAAAAAAAGAGCTCCTAACAAGGAGCTCTCTTAAACACAAATAGGGAAATCTTACGCTTTCTCTGCAAGGATGATTCTCAGAGTACGACGTAGTGGCTCTGCAGCACCCCATAGCAACTGGTCACCAACTGTGAATGCGTTTAGGAAGTCATCACCCATAGCCATCTTACGTAGACGACCAACAGGAACAGACATCGTGCCTGTCACTTTAGCTGGGGTCAGCTCTTGCGCCGTGATGTCACGATCGTTTGGAATCACTTTCACCCACTCGTTATGAGTAGCAATGATTTCTTCGATTTCATCCATCGGCACATTTTGCTTCAATTTGATAGTCAAAGCCTGAGAGTGGCAACGCATCGCACCGATACGTACACATGTACCATCGATAGGAACTGGAGAACCTTGAGTACCAAGGATCTTATTCGCTTCAACGCCTGCTTTCCATTCTTCTTTGCTCTGGCCATTATCACGTTTTACATCGATCCACGGGATAAGAGAACCAGCCAGAGGCGCGCCAAACTTATCGGTAGGGAAAGAAGCACTGCGCATCGTATCCGCAACTTTCTTATCAATATCAAGAATTGAACTTGCTGGATTCGCCAATTCTGAACTTACAGAATCGTTGATAACACCCATCTGAGAAATCAGTTCACGCATGTTTTGCGCACCAGCGCCAGAAGCTGCTTGGTACGTCATTGCACTCGTCCACTCAACTAAGCCTTTCTCAAACAGGCCACCAAGACCCATCAGCATAAGACTTACTGTACAGTTACCACCAACAAAAGTGTTAGTGCCACTGTGGATGCCGTGCTGAATTTGTTTTAGGTTCACTGGATCCAAAGTGATGATTGAATCTTGTGCCATACGTAACGTAGAAGCAGCATCAATCCAGTAACCTTTCCAGCCAGCTTGGCGAAGTGCAGGATAAACTTTCTCGGTGTAGTCACCACCTTGACACGTAATTATCGCATCAAGTTGTTTTAAACTTTCAATATCAAACGCGTCTTGTAGTAAGCCTGCGTCTTTTCCTAAGTTAGGAGCAGGAATACCAATTTGAGAAGTACTATAGAATACTGGTTCGATTAGATCGAAGTCTTTCTCTTCAACCATGCGTTGCATCAGGACTGAACCAACCATACCACGCCAACCGACTAAACCAACTCTCATCGCCTTAACTCTCCATGTATTAATAAAACCTACCACATAGTTCATTTTTCACAGCAAAATCTCAAGCTCTAATTTGTAAATGAGCTCAATTTTTAACGTTTTCTCCCGAAAAATCGCATTAGAAGTAAATTTTAAGTATTTGCGTTCCCAAAAAAGACGAATTCAACGAAGGAAAAGTGCTTCTTAAACTAGATTGGTCTTACCAGACTTAGAGTTAACAACATTTGCAGCACATAAAATTCACACCACACAACATTTTAGATCAGGTTATTTAATATAAATCAGATAAAAATTTCACATGCAAACGTTAAATCCGTTCAAGATCAAGATAAGACACCAAAAATTCGAAATATAAACGTTGTTAATGTATGTTATGCCGCGCTTACAATAAGGGGCGCATTCCTCTATCGCTCCACAATATACAGAGGCACGTATGAAGCAAGTTACAACACGCCTTCCTAACTTGATACAGGTATTTATCTCGTTAGGTTTATTTCTTCTTTTGGCATTTTCGTTCACAGCCAAGTTAAACCTTCCAATTCAGTTAGCATTGTATATTGGATGGTTCATTATCATGCTTTTAGGCTTAAGACTGGGTCATCAATACAAAGACCTTGAAAAAGCGGCATTAAATGGCATTTCTAATGGCCTTGGTGCAGTACTGATTCTGCTTGCCGTTGGTGCTCTAGTCGGCACGTGGATTTCAGGTGGTATCGTTCCAACCATCATTTACTATGGTCTGAAAGCCATTCACCCTTCTATCTTTTTACTTGCCACGATGATCATCTGTTCTTTGACAGCGTTAGCAACCGGCACATCTTGGGGTGCGGCTGGTACGGCGGGAATCGCAATGATGGGTATTGGTCAAGGTCTAGGAGTTCCGGCTCCAATTACCGCGGGTGCAGTACTTTCAGGTTGTTACTTCGGTGACAAAATGTCCCCTCTTTCAGATTCAGTGATTCTTGCGTCATCCATGTCTAACGTAGAAGTGATGGAACATATCAAAGGTATGCTACCTATCGCTCTTATCAGTTACATCATCACTGGCATTATGTTCACAGCGTTTGGCTTCCACTATGCGGGTCAAGTTGATATGAGCCAGGTGGACTCTGTGATTAATGCAATGGAACAACAATTCTATATCACGCCTTACTCATTCGTTCCTGTAGTGATCGTTCTTGGCTTACTCGCAATGCGAATGCCTTCATTTCCTGTAATCAGCTTTGGCTCTCTATTGGGAATCATCTGGGCGGTTATGATTCAAGACGTGGATTTCCTGACCGCATTCAATACGGCTTGGGCACCATTTTCTATCTCTTCTGGTGTGGATTTCATCGATTCAATCCTCAACCGTGGTGGCATGTCTTCAATGCTTAGCTCAGTTGCAGTGATCGTATTTGGCCTGGGTTTCGGTGGCTTACTTGATAAAGTTGGCGTGCTGGAAACCATTGCTAAATTATTCGAAAAGCGCGTACAGAGCCCGGGGTCACTTGCCACCAGCACGATTGGCACCGCGTTCATGGGCAACGTATTTGGTTCTGCGATGTATGTGTCGCTTATCTTGACCCCGAAAATCTGCGCTAAAAACTACGACCGTTTAGGCTACAAGCGTAAAAACTTGTCTCGTAACGCGGAGTTTGGCGGTACGTTAACCTCTGGTATGGTTCCTTGGAGCGACAACGGCATCTACATGGCAAGCATTCTGGGTGTTGCGACACTGTCATATGCTCCATACATGTGGCTAAGCTTTGTCTGTATTATTGTTACCATCATCAGCTCTTACATGGGATGGTTCGTGGATAAGTGTGAGCCAGTTGCTGCTTCTTCAGAGCAACCAGAAAGCGAACTGAAACAGCAGACTGCCTAAGCATTCTTAAATGAACCACAGATAAAAAGAGCGTAAATTCGCTCTTTTTATCTGAAAACCAGCTCGGGGCGTCTTGAATACCTTAGCACCTTGGAATACCTTATCCTATGAACGCCAAAGTCAGAGTAATATCAATCTGTTAGCGTTTCTCAGATCTTTTCACTGTTGAGAACGCTTTCTGCAAAAAGTGTCGTTTGCTCTAGCACATGATGCAACTGAGCAAGCTTACTCTCTGATATCTTTTGTTTCTCTTTAATCAATAGCTCAATATCACTCGATATGTAATGCAGTGGCATTGCACCTAGGCTCCCAGATACCCCTTTCAGACTGTGTGCGATAAGCTGAGCATGCTCTTGGTCTTCGTTCAATAACTGACGTAGCTTGGTACCATCATCCGAATGATCTTGAATAAACACTTCTAAAAGCATACGAACTGCACCTTCATCTCCGGATAAATAATCGAGCATCTTAGGAAGATCGATATATGGCTCATCAAACTCAACTGGAACGTTTTTCTGCAGTGACTCAGTCGCGAGTTCTCGAACTTCATTCTTTTGATAAGATGCGTTGGTAGAAATGGGCTCCAGTTGGGTTTCAGGCAAAGTTGGAACGACTGGCTTTTTGGCTGATCTTTTGTCGTAAGCGGCCCAAGTTACCATCGCAAGAAAGAATCCGCTGCCTACTCCCAGCAACGCCAAAAGCTTTAGCAACAGTTTTTCTAAAAGGGTATAGGTTGTAGCAAGCTGATTTGCTAAATCCGGTTTGAGTAATTGTGCCGCAAGATATCGACCTTGCGCATTTGCAGCTAACACGCTTGAGGTTTGAGCGAGTCCACGCTGAAATGCCGTTCGCTCATCCATAGCCAGTGCATCCGATTCAATAAAGAGGGAATCGAGTTCGCGGTAAGTATCAGCATTGGTGGCAGAATCACTGAAAATAGACTCCAATACCAAAGCTCCCAAGCGATAGTACATGTTATCAATCTGCTCTGAGTTACTTTCCAAAGTACGACTTTTTCGCAGTTGCTCTGCTAATACGTTCAGTTCACTGTCACTGGCAATAAACGCGTGCGCGTTTTCTAAAAATCGGTCTGTAGAATAGAGCAGTGGCGTTAAATCTGTTGGTATCATCCCCTCAGAGGACTTAAGCTCCAGCTGAATACGAACGGCGTAAACGAGCTGTAATTTGAGAGAGATTTGATCGACATGTTGTACACGGTATTGCAGTTCGAAGTTAAAGAAATTACGAACTTCTTCAACTTTGCTTCCCAATTCGTTGACGGTTGAGATCATTTGAATGGTTTGCTTGGACACTTGCCAGATGCCTACCGCTAATACACACCACAAAGCAAATAATAACCAAACATATCGCCTAATCCCCGCTTTCAATTGCTGCAACTCTAGCTCCCTCTCATAATTCTAATAATAACAAGGATATACCATAATGTGCGCATTAGCTGTAACGGTTGAATACAAAAAAAGAGAGCCAGTGGCTCTCTTAACGTCAATTTGAAAAAGTTAACTTAGGTTAGTTACGACTTAACTGATCTTTTAAGTTAGGTGGCGTACCTTTAATCGTTAACGTATCGGTCTCTGGATCGTAAAAAATACGCTCTCCCAGCAACAGGCTGTCAAAACTGATGTTCAAGCCGCCGCCAGCACCGACATACTTCGTCAGTTTGCGAACGGTCGCACGATCACCTGGGAATGAATCTTCAAGCTCGTAACCTTGCTCTTTGGTGAAGTCCATGAAGCTTGTGCCATCTTGGCTAGATGGAAGTTCTCCAGAAAGCTCAGAGATCTGTACTTCTTCACCTGATTTGATCTGCTCGTTACAGTAGTCGTAAACTTGCTTTTTGTACTCGTTAACTTCTTGCTTTTCTAATTTTGAATCAGCGCAGAAATCGTCTACTGCTTGCATCAATACCAAGTTTTGCTGTTTCGTATCTAATCCAATATCAGCCTGAAGAAAATCAAGGAAAAAGTCTGCAACTTTTCGCCCAACTCGACCTTTGATGTATGACAGATAGCGTTTAGATTCTTTGTCTGTTTCGTAGCTCGACAAATCAACACGTGCCGCGATATCCATTTTGGAAATGTCTAAATAGTCAGTAGCGCTAATGTCTAGCCCTTCTGTGACTTTCAGACTTTGATTCATTGGCAAAATACCAATAAAAAGATAGTTGGTCGCCAGACTTTGGTATTCCGCGAATACTAAAATCCCTTCATCCGCAAATGGATACTTAATCAACTCTTCTTTCAGTCGATTTGCACTAATTTGTGAGAAATCATAAAAATCTCGCTCACCTTTGCGCATTTCTTGAAGCCAAAATTGAAATTCGCTGTCTGACTGGAAAGAACCAAAACCTTTACCAGCTTTAGAATGGAATACTCGGTGAAGCTCCGCGACGAGATTTTCAGTAGATGCATCGTTTTCTAGTGATGCCGGACGAAGTTTAACAATCAGTTCGTCCTGATCATTTTTGCACAGTTGATGCAAAATTACGTTTGAAAGATGAAGGCTCATAGTGATTTTATCTTGCTACAAGGTTTTAGTTGATGGGCATTGTAGGTTATCATAAGCCGCTTTTACTATCATTATTAGAGTCTTTATGCCGATTACATCTAAATATACTGACGAACAAGTAGAGAAAATTCTTGCAGAAGTCGCTTTAGTTCTTGAAAAACATGCAGCTTCTCCTGAGTTAACGCTAATGATTGCCGGAAATATCGCAACCAATGTCTTAAATCAACGTGTTGCCGCTTCACAACGCAAAGTGATTGCTGAAAAATTTGCTCAGGCACTGATGTCTTCATTAGAAACACCAAAAACACATTAATAACGGATAATTAGACACATACATGGTAGACAGCGGAAACTCATACGGCGAACGTGTATCTCGACTGGTAGGTTGGGGACATTGGTTTGCATTCTTCAACATCGTGGCTTCGATGTTGATAGGCACACGCTATATTGTTCAATCGCCTTGGCCTGAAACATTGCTAGGTCAGTTCTATCTGGCGATATCTTGGGTTGGCCACTTTGGCTTTCTTGTTTTTGCTCTCTACTTGTTAGTTCTATTTCCGTTGACCTTTGTCCTGCCATCTCGGAAATTATTCCGCCTGGTGGCAGTGATTTTCGCCACCGTTGGACAAACGACACTATTAATTGATACTCAAGCCTATCAGTCGATCAACTTGCACTTGAATCCTGTGGTTTGGGAGCTTTTGTTCAGCGAGGATAAGAGTAGCCTGAGTGCGGATCTGCAACATCTGTTTGTTGTAATGCCATTCATATTCTTGATCCAACTAGCCCTGTCTGAATGGGTATGGCGAAAACAGCGTAAGCTGTCTCATAAACACGTTGGCCGCCCTTTAGCCATTTTGTTTTTCTTAAGCTTTATGACCAGCCATTTGGTTTACATTTGGGCGGATGCATATTTTTATAATCCAATAACCAGCCAGAGAGCTAACTTCCCATTGTCATACCCAATGACAGCGAAAAGCTTTATGGAAAAACACGGTTTACTGGATCGTGAAGAGTACCTAAAGCGTCTTGCTGAAAACCAAGGCAACGTTGAGCTTGTCAATTACCCGCTGGAAAAACTTGAGTTCAACCGCCGCGTCAACAAACTCAATGTTTTGATGATCAGCGTGAACAACTTACGCGCGGATGCGTTAAATCAAGAAGAGATGCCAAATCTCTATGAATTTGCACAGAGCAATCAAAATTTCCGCAATCATTACAGCTCAAGCAATGATACCTATGGTGCTTTTGGTTTGTTCTATGGATTACCTAGCAGCTACGCTTCTAGCATACAGTCACAAGGCGCTGCACCCGTTCTGCTCGATGTACTGAAAAATCAGGGCTATAGCTTTGGCTTATTCAGTGGGAACGGTTTTGAAGATGACCTTTATTCGGAAATTATTTTTAGAGGTCTGAATCTGGCAAATGATCTTGATGGCAAACAAGCCCATACCGATAAACAGTCCATTTCAGATTGGAACACTTGGTTAGTCGAAAACGCGAAGCAACCGTGGTTTAGCTATATCGAAGTGACAGCAGTAGATAACTTTGAGTCAATCCCGTCGAATAATAATGAAGAAATACCGGCAAGTGAGCGATTCAAAAAAGCGTATGAATTCGCGGTTCAGTCGGCTGATAGCACAGTTGCTAGCATCATTAATGAACTAAAAGAGACTCACTTACTGACGAATACTATCGTTATCGTCACATCAAACCACGGAAGTGAGTTTAATGAAACGAACACGAACAGCTGGGGCGCGAACAGCAATTACAGCCGTTACCAGCTGCAAGTACCGATGGTGATTCATTGGCCAGGAAAACTGGCAGGTGACTTTACCCATAGTACAAGCCACCTGGATCTTTCGGTGACTCTGTTACAAGACATGCTGGGTGTGTCGTCTAACCCTTATGATTACAGTAGCGGGCGCAACTTATTCGATGAAAGCCGTAGACGCTGGATTCTCGCAGGTGACACCCGCGAATTGGCGTTAATAACTGGCACACAAACTACGGTCATCGACAAATTTGGCAACTATAAGCTCTATGACAAAGACTATAAGCGTCTGCGTGATGAAGCACCGAAAATGCCGGTACTGATGCAAGGATTAACTGAGCTACAGCGTTTTTATTCCAAAAGTAATTAATATTATTTTTACTTGATCCACTGCAAAAAGCTCTCCAACGGAGGGCTTTTTGTTCACTAAATCAACAAAAAACACAAAATTGAACAGTAAACACTCGAACGAATAGATTTAGGGTTTACAAGGTTTTCAAAGCCTTATATTATGCGTCTCAACAACGGAGAGATGGCTGAGTGGTTGAAAGCACCGGTCTTGAAAACCGGCATACGTTAATAGCGTATCTAGGGTTCAAATCCCTATCTCTCCGCCACATTTAGTAAAAAGGCCGCTAAGCAATTAGTGGCCTTTTTCGTTTCTATAGTTTTAAAGGGATTTGTACTAAATCCCTAGTTGGATGCAACCCCAGCACTCCGCCACATTTAGAAAGCCTGTTGAGAAATCAACAGGCTTTCTTCGTTTTAACCTATGTGAAAATTTAACGGGATTTCTAAATCCCTAGTTGGGCGTCCCCAAACTCCGCTACATTTAGTAAAAAGACTGCTAAGAAATAAGTAATGCCAATTGCTTAACGATTTTTCTCTGGGTCATTCCAGCGAGCCCTAGCGAGACTAGGAATCTAGTATCAGCGCGCTGAGCAGTTATGAAATAACTTTAATCATAAAGTGCTCGGAAACGAGATCCTGAATCACGCTCCTTCGTCGCTGTTCAGGATGACGGGAGACTTAAACATGCTCCAGGCCCCCGCTTCGGCCTCCCTGCTAGCTCTAAGCCTTTTCCATTATCACATCAAGCTCTTTTGCTATGGACTCAGCGGCAAGTATGCCTCTGTTGAGAGACCAGAGTTCCGGAGCGACTTGTACCGCTTGATCGGTTTTGTTGAATTTTAACAGGTTAAAAAGTGGACTCTTCTGCCAGTTATCTAACACCGTATCACCAGCCTGTTTACTGTAAAAAAGCCAATCGGGATTCACCTTCAGCAAAACCTCCAGATTTGCTTCCATCAAGTGACTTTGTTTAAGATCTGGAAGTGCGGGTTGAAGGCCTAGATAGCTTAATAAACTACCCGTGTAAGACAAAGGCCCATGCATCCACATACCTCTCTCGTTAACGTTGGCAAACTGAACCGTTCCAATGGCTTTAAACTTACCTTTGTAGGATGCCATTAGCTCACGATGCTGAGCCAAGCGTGCTCTCATTTCACGCTCTTTTCCAACCGCTTTGCCAATGGCTAACGCAGACTCTAAGCCTTCTTGATACGTTTCTCCTCGACTCTTAAGTAAAATGGTTGGGGCGATTTGAGACAAATCATGCAGACTAATCTTGTGACGGTAAGTGTCAGCAATAATCAAATCTGGCTTAAGCTGAGCAATAACTTCTAGATTAGGCTGTGAACGCATACCAACAGACGTCCAAGGTTCGATGAGTTCTCTCACCTGTGGAATGATTCTGCTCGGATCTTTATCGTCCGCCACACCGACAGGTGAAACACCAACGACCGCTAAAGCATCGACAAAAGAGTATTCCAGTACGACGATTCTTTTAGGTACAGAGTCTTCCAGTGCCGATTCGGCTTGTACCGTGCAAGCGCACAGTACAAGCAAAATACCTAGTAAGCGCATGAATGCCATCAGAATTTACCTGAAACGCTCAAGGTAACATTACGTGGATCGCCCAGGTACAAACGATGACTGTCAGTCCCACCAACGTAGTATTCTTCATCGAGCAGATTCGCCACGTTCAAAGATAGACGATAGTCTTTTACTTCATAGTGAACACCAACATCAACGGTCACATAAGCAGGAAGCTCGACGCGATCAGATGGATCTTCACTCGTGTAACGCGCACCTTCATAGTTAGCTCCAAACGTTGTTCCTACCACTCCACCTGCAACTTGGTAAGGGAAGTTATATTTCGTCCAGAAGTAAGCATCATGGTACGCGGTCATAGGTGTACGGCTTCCTTGGATACTAGCGTCTGGATTTTCTGAGATTTCAGAGTCAACATACGCATACCCTAGCTTCACCTGCCAGTTTTCTAGCGGCTTCATAAATAGCTCTGTTTCTACGCCAGTGCTGCGTACTTCACCAAGCAATTCGTAATCACCGTTGCTGTTTTTATCTACAACATTGGATTTTTTGATATCGAAATAGGCAATCGTTAAGTTACTGTTGCTGCTCAACAGATCGGTTTTTACGCCAACTTCATATTGACGTCCTTCCTCTGGGTCAAAAGCATCATCGTTAACGTCTTTCTTTTCGACACTATTTGGATTGAAGCTTTCGCCATAACTGGTGTACAGAGAGGTCCCCTCTGCGACTTTATATACGATACCTGCCTGAGAGACGAAGGCGTCTGTGGACTGAGTGTCATCCGTCGACTTACTTACATAATCAAAATCGACATCTTGGCGCATGTAACGTACCCCACCCATTACCGTCCATTTATCTGTCAGGTACACGGTATCTTGCATGTATAAACCGTAGTTTGTGTAATCAGTGATTCGGTGATCCACTTTATAGGCACTTTGATCTCTTACGGTTACATCTTGGGGATTAGTAAAGTCTACTGTTGTCGTCGCGTAGGTCTCACGCAGAAAATCTCTTTTCTCTAGGCCAACATTACCGCCCAAAAGAATCTGGTGCTCAACATCACCAACCCAAAGGCTACCTGTGGTACGAACATCAACAAAGTGATATTCACGCTTATTAACCTGGTCACGATCCCGTACTTTTACCAGGCTAGTCGAATCAACCACATCACTTGTTTCATGAAGATCACGAGAGTCCTCATGCCACACACTGCGCCAATCGACAGTCAAGTCGAAACCGTTGCTCAGCAGGGTGTTGTAACTGGCAAAAGCCACTAACCCTTCATCTTCATCCGTATCATCAGACGACTGGTAGTGCGTATCAATCGAAGCCACTTGGTCTATATCGTTGTTCAGTGCCACCAGGCCGTCGTCCGCAACTCGGTGTTCTGACTGAAGTTCTAAACCAAAGGTAAGCTCGGTTAATTCCGATGGGCGGTAAGTCAGCGTCGGGAATAAATAGTAATTCTGTTGATCAACATCATCACGGTATGAGTCGGCGTTTTCTCCACTGATAATCAGTCGATACATCCAGGTTTTGCTCGCATTAAGCGGCCCTGTCGCATCAATTGTTCCAGTAAATCCGTTATCTTCACCAAACTCGCTCACGCCTGTCGCGTATGATGTCGCGGAAATATCGTAAACAAACGAAGCCGTATCTTGAGGTTTCTTAGTGATGATATTAACCATACCACCCGGTTGGATTTGTCCGTACATGATAGAAGCGGGGCCTTTTAGCACTTCTACTCTCTCAACGTTTGCTGTCGTCGGCGATCCAAAGCGAGAAGCAAGACCAGGTAATCCATTAACTTGAATCGTATTAAGATCCGCAGGCATTCCACGCAAAGTAAAGCCGTCCGCATCGACACCAGAACGCGTCAAGCCAGTAGTGTAGCCATATGCATCATCTAACGTGGTGGCTCGGATATCCTGTAAGAACTGTTGGTTGATGATATTAACCGTTTGTGGCGTATCTAACGGGTCAATGTCCGTTTTTGTTGCTGTTGTAACTCTAGGGTTCAGATAAGAATTTTGTTGGCCAACAACGACGATTGTTTCGTCTACAGCCTCCTCTGTACCCACGTTTTTCCCGGCGACAGCGTAGGAACTAACTCCCATTGCGATAAGTAAACTTTTGGTGATGGTATTTGCTGCAAATCTCATAAAACGGCTCAATTTGATAAATTTCATTGCGCATAAATGCATTATTATTTTGTTGCGTCTGTTCACATTTAGATACAAATGCAAGGTTGAACATAATAATTATTATCATTATCAATACAAGTTAAAATTCATTGATTGAGGCTATTTTCTTTAGGAAACAGCTATCTGTTCCTTAACACTGTTACCGGGCTCTAACATGAATAGTCGTAGGCAGAAGGAAATCCAATGCGGTAGTGTAATTGATTGTGATTATCATAATGGTTACACTGACTCAAGTTTTCTTCACCTAAAGGCCCCAATTAGCATTTTGGCCTGAGAGTTTATACGTAGTAATCCATGCGAATTTTTCCCTCCACTCTTTATCTCTGGATGCCTTTGATTTCGTTATCAGTTGTAGGGGCCTGCTACTCTCTTATCGGCTGGTCGAGTTTTCCAATTAATACCACCCATATTTACCAGTACCTATTTGACTTTGACCCTCAGAGCATCGAGCAACAAATTATTGCATCAATTCGAATGCCAAGAGTATTAACGGGTCTGGTGATTGGCGCGAACCTCGCCGTTGCAGGGCTGATGATGCAAGGGCTGACCAGAAACCCGCTCGCTTCTCCTTCCATTTTGGGAATCAATGCTGGTGCCGCCTGCTTAATGGCGCTGGCAAGTATCGGCGTCCCCTTTTTAGAGAATATGCCGAGTGTATTAATAGCCTCAATTGGTGGGGTTCTCAGTGGTGCAGTCGTATTAACACTGGGCGGTTTCTTTTCAGCAAGACCTCACCCTCTCAAGCTTGTTCTAGCAGGGATTGCCATCAATGCACTTCTTGTCGGAGTCACCAGAGCAGCGGTTATCTTGGCCGATGACAAAGCCTATTCCATCATTAGCTGGTTGGCAGGCTCCCTCTCTTCAGTCGAATGGCAACAATGGAACACATTGTGGCCGACCAGCGTATTAGGGTTAGGGATTTCTCTATTTGTCGCGAGACAGCTCAATCTCCTTGCGCTTGGTTCGGACGTTGCGACCAGTTTGGGAATCAATATTAAGCTCACGAGAGGACTGACTTATATCGCCGTCATTTTACTCACGGCCTCCAGCGTTGCCGTCGCGGGACCAATCGGCTTCGTTGGTATGCTCGTTCCTCATATCGCTAAAAGACTCGTTGGCAATAACTTTATTACACTCATTCCAGCGAGTGCATTACTTGGTGCAGC
The DNA here is from genome assembly GCF_052353105.1 of Vibrio sp. YIC-376. Lineage (NCBI taxonomy): Bacteria > Pseudomonadati > Pseudomonadota > Gammaproteobacteria > Vibrionales > Vibrionaceae > Vibrio > Vibrio sp. YIC-376. The sequence goes on along the minus strand of NZ_JBBWFK010000027.1, from coordinate 18,865 downwards.
ACTGATTGTTTGGGCAGATGCTTTTTCGCGCGCGATTGCTTTTCCGGCCGAGACTCCGGTCGGCGTAATTACTGCACTGATCGGAACGCCTTGCTTTGTGTTTTTAGCCATGCGGAGTAAAGCCTCATGAACAATGTAAAACTAACTCTGCTCTCTTCCTCACTCTTGCTTGTAGCGATTCTCAGCTTGATTGTTGGTGCATCAGATATTTCGATAAAGCAGGTCTCATATACCCTACTCAACGGTGGTGAATTCGAATTCATCATCAATCATTACCGTTTACCACGTATTTTTCTCGCTATCGGCGTTGGTGCAGGCCTCGGGTTATCAGGCATGTTAGTTCAAGGTGTGATCCGAAACCCGCTCGCATCACCCGATTTGATGGGAATTAGCGCTGGCGCAGGATTAGCGGCAACCACCTTATTAGTGATGTTTCCACAGGCGCCCACACATTATTTACCGCTGGCCGCTCTGATCGGAGGTTTTGCGTCCGCCGGTATGATTCTGCTCGTTGGTTACAAAGTACAGCCAACTGCGGCGAGACTTGCGTTAATCGGTATCGCTATCAGCGCGTTTCTTTCCAGCTTGATTGATTTTTTAATGGTGGTACACCCAATAGAAATCAACACGGCGATGGTTTGGTTGACGGGCAGCCTATGGGGGAGAAATTGGGAGCAAGTGCCCTTTATATGGATAACCCTCGCTATGATGGTTCCTTTTGCCTGCTGGTTAGCCTGGCGTCTGGATGTCATGGGGCTTGGAGAAGATAGCGCGACCTCACTTGGCATTAAACCGAGACGCATCAAGTTACTCTCACTGATCAGTGCCGTTATTCTTGCCAGTGTCAGTGTGTCTGTATGCGGCACGATTAGCTTTGTCGGATTATTAGCTCCGCACTTAGCAAGAATGCTGTTTGGTCACAATCACAAATTACTTGTGCCCGGTGCTGCCTTACTTGGTGCATTCATGGTGTTGGTATCAGATACGCTAGCGAGGGGAATACACCCTCCTTTGGAGCTTCCGGCTGGTGTATTAACTTCTTTGATTGGCGCACCTTACTTCATTTTTTTATTGCAACGTTACAAGGGTTGGTGATGATAGCTGCAAATAATTTAAAAGTTTCTTATGGTGACAAGGTCATCATTGAAGAACTAAATCTCACGCTACCAAAAGGCAAAATTACCGCTCTTATCGGCCCAAATGGATGTGGTAAGTCAACGTTATTGAAAACGTTAGCCCGGATTAATATGCCCACTAGCGGTGAGGTTCTGCTTAATGAAAAAGCATTGAAATCATACCGAGACAAACACCTGGCACAAGAAATGTCTTTATTGCCTCAGGTATTAGAAACGCCAGAGGGAATAACGGTAAAACGCTTGGTTGAGTACGGTCGTTCACCATACCTTTCACACTGGGGTAAGTTGGGAGAACATGACAAGAAAATGGTCTCCAGCGCAATGCGAGAAACCGGTGTTGAAGAATTAGCAGAACAAACGGTTGAATCATTATCCGGAGGACAAAGGCAAAGAGCCTGGATTGCGATGATTCTGGCGCAAGACACCAATATTGTTATGCTGGATGAGCCAACCACCTACCTGGATCTCTCTCATCAGATTGAGCTGATGAAAATCATGCGCGAGATGAACAACAAAGGAAAAACGGTTATCGTCGTATTACACGACTTAAATCAGGCATGCCGCTACTGTGACCACTTAGTTGTACTCAAAAAAGGGCAGCTTATCGCTCAAGGCACACCGCATGACGTTTTTACCGAAGCCCTGCTTAAAGATGTATTTTCGCTTGATGCACGAGTCATTCAAGACCCTGTCGCTAATACCCCTATGTGCATTGCCCACTAAGTAATAGAACCCTGATAAGAGACATTCTCTCGGGGTTTTATGGGCCCTGCTCTACAGGTAGGCTACTCAAGAGGCAGATAAAGACTTTGTTTTGGTGTGTCTAGTACCACGTTGGTCATAACGCGGCGAATCTGTGGGAACTGCGCCATAGTCTGTTCAATAAACCCGTCGTAGCTTTTTGCACTCTCCGCAGTAATCACTACCATCAAATCGACATTACCTGTGACATAAAACACTTGCTGTATGGAAGGCTGAGAATCTGCCCAGCGTTTGAATTTATTGAGTACGGTGTAGTTATCTCTGTCGATTTCAATGCCCGCAATAAACGTCATTGGATGGGTAGAAAGTTCGGATTTAATCACCGCTATCTCGGCTTGAATTGCGCCTTCTTCCCTTAATCGCTTTAATCTTCTCTGTACTGCAGAAGCAGACAGCCCGACTTGCTCGGCAATGACCTCACTTGCCAAACGACAGTTGCTTTGCATTAGTTCCAGAATCTTTTTATCGAAACTATCCAGAGTGGAAACGTCACCCATGGTTTTCCTCTTACTGTTATTCCGCATTATTGTGTTTTAAATGCGGGGAATCTTCCGTGTCGAGCCAAGAATAGCGGATTTTACTAACCAATTGAAATCCACAATTAACCCATTCGTACGGTTTAGAACTAAAAACGGATTTCAGCCAAAACTTGTTTATGGCTAATGACAACGACTGGATTAAACAATAATGCACAACGATGATTTCAAATTTGGACTGTCTCCACAAACGATGGATCCTCAAACCTTGGCTCCTGAAACTTTGGCTGTTCATGCCGCTATTAGACCTGACCCTCAAACAAAAGCCATCGCACCTAATATAGTGATGTCGGTAAATCACAGCTTTCTGCCCAATGAAGGTGCTTTTTCCGCACAAGGTATGGGAGACCTCGCCGACTCACCATTTCTGTACGCAGGTTGGACAAACCCAACGGTTCGTTTACTCGAAGAACGTTTAGCCATTTTAGAACATGCAGAAGATGGACTCGCAACAGCAAGCGGCATGGCTGCTATCACGGCAGTGTTTATGTCATTGCTGAAATCGGGGGATCATCTTGTTATCAGCGATGTTTGCTACGCTGCCGTTTACGAGTTCTCCACCCAAGTTTTGCCCCAATATGGAATTGAGGTTTCAACGGCCGATACCTCTTGCATCAAAAGCGTGCAAAAGGCCTTACGAAAAAACACCAAATTGGTGCACATAGAGACACCATGCAACCCTCTCTTACGACTCTCTGATATTAAAAAGCTGTCTTTACTGCTTAAAAACGACGGGATATTACTGAGTGCAGATTCAACGTTTTCAACACCGGTTATTACACGACCACTTGATCTTGGAGCAGATTTGGTCGTTCACTCTTTAACCAAATTTATTAATGGTCATGGAGATGTACTCGGTGGATGCGTGCTGGGCTCGAAAGCCTTAATTAGCAAGCTTAGAAGCGTTGCTGGAGTCTATTTCGGTGCCGCTTTAAGCCCACAGAGTGCATGGTTAATTATGCGTGGAATGGAGACTATTTATCCACGAATGAAGACGCTGTGTGAGTCGGCTCTTGCCATTGCTGACTGGTTAGAAAGTAATCCAAAAGTACAAAGAGTTTTATATCCCGGTCTTGAGTCACACCAACAATTTTCGCTGGCTAAACAGCAAATGGCATTTTTTGGCGGCATTATTGCATTCCAAGTAGAGGACATCGAACTGATTGAGCAACGATTTGCGCATGAATCGAAGATGTTTTATTACGCTTATTCGATTGGACATCAGCGAAGTTTAGCGGTGGTGTTAAAAACTGATGATTTGGACAAGTCTACTTATCGATTTAGCCCAGAACAAAAAGCGAACTTTTGCCGCGATGCGGGCAAAGGAGTCGTGAGGCTTTCAATCGGTCTTGAATCTCCGGTCGATTTGATTCGGGATTTGAGTCACCTTCTTAGGTGAAAATTGAATTTGTATAGCACATTATTGGTTTTAAATTCGGAATGTTGTTGAAATGTTACTAGATTGTGTTGCATTATCTTGTGGTTTTTGATGTCAGTTTTCGTTTACTTGATACTCAATACAACATCGTATTTGTCATTGGACGAACAGAAAAATAACAAGATTTTTTATAAGGGATATTATGAAAAAATTTATTAAATCTTCAGCAGCTGGACTTGTATTTGCTTGCTCTCTGCTTGGTGCTAATCAAGCAATGGCAGAGTCTGACCTAGAAGGTGTTCTTACTTCAGGTGAACTAAGAGTATGTTTTGATGCTGGCTATATGCCTTTCGAAATGAAAACCAAAGATGGCCGTTTCATTGGTTTTGATATCGATTTAGGTAAGCACATGGCGCGTTCTATGGGGGTTAAATACACTCCAGTGAACACAGCTTGGGACGGTATTATCCCTGCTCTACAAACTAACAAGTGTGACATCATCATGGGTGGTATGACTATCACTCCTGAGCGTAACTTGAAAGTTAACTTTGCTGACCCTTACATCGTTATCGGTCAGTCGATGATCATCTCTCCTGCGCTTGAAGGTAAGATTAAGAGCAGTGCTGACTTGAATGACCCTAAATACACAATTTCAACTAAGTTGGGCACTACGGGTGTTGAAGCTGCGAAGAAACACCTATTCAACGCAAAAATTGACCTTTACGACACCGAAGTGGATGCCGTTCTACAAGTTGTTAACGGTAAAGCAGACGCTTTCGTTTACGACCTTCCGTACAACGCAATCTACGCGGCTCAAAACAAAGGCAAAGTTGCGCACGTAGCTGAACCGTTCACTTACGAGCCTCTAGGCTGGGCAGTTCGCCAGGACTCCACTAACTTCTTAAACTTCTTGAATAACTACTTACGTCAAATCAAAGGCGATGGTACTTACGATCGTATGTACGACAAGTGGTTCAACTCTGACGAGTGGTTGAAAGAAGTTCAATAATTCGTGTATCAGCTTGAGTCTATTTAAGCTTGCGAACTAAAACTTAAAACTATAGTCAACTGGGCAGCATAAGTTGCCCGGTTCATTAAAAAGAAAAAAGAGAATCTGAGTGATGCAGTCAAAATCCTCAAAATGGATAGGACACGGAATTTATGTCCTAATTATGGCCATGCTGATTGGCGCGGTCTATTTCTCTGGGAAGAGTATTAACTATAACTGGCATTGGGATCGTCTCTGGCCATACGTAGTTAACACCGAGATGCAACAGCTTCGTGCAAACGGTGATGGTACAGCAGTGGTTAAAGCTGGTCAGTTAACGATTGAATTCGATGACTCTAGCCAACCGCAAATCATCGGTAATTACACAACACTTCTGGTTGGAAACGGTGATTTAGTTTTCCAAGGCGATGCCGTCGCACAACTGAACGAATGGAAATTCGGGCCGATTGCTCATGGTCTATGGGTAACGATTGAAATCTCCTTTATCTCTCTCATTTTTGCAATTTTACTCGGTCTTATATTTGGCCTGATGAGGGTCTCGAAGAACCAGGCAGCAAGAGATTTGTCTCTTACCTATGTTGAATTGATACGTGGTACGCCGCTGCTCGTTCAAATATTTATCGTTTATTTCTTTATCGGAACCGTACTTGATTTTGATCGCTTTACTGCCGGTGTAGTCGCGTTATCTGTATTCACGGGGGCTTACGTTGCCGAAATTGTACGCGCAGGTATTCAGTCTATTCCAACAGGGCAAATGGAGGCGGCGCGTTCATTGGGTATGACTTATCCAAAAGCAATGCGCTACATCATTCTGCCGCAAGCACTAAAACGTACTTTGCCTCCTTTGGCGAGCCAGTTTATTAACCTCATTAAAGACTCTTCGCTTGTATCAGTTATCTCTATTACTGACTTAACCAAAGCGGGTCGTGAAGTCGTGAGTGGCAGCTTTGCACCTTTCGAAGTGTGGTTCACTGTTGCGGCACTTTACCTACTAGTAACCGGGACTCTGTCTTGGGCAATTCAACGTTTAGAGAAGAGGTTATCAGCCAGTGACTAGTGAATATAACGGCGAAGATATGGTTTACGCCAACAACGTAGACAAGTTTTACCCTAACGGTTGCCACGCTTTAAAATCGGTTTCAACTACAGTAAAACGTGGTGAAGTGGTGGTTATTATTGGACCTTCAGGTTCGGGTAAATCAACGTTTTTACGTACATTAAACCAGCTAGAAGAGATAAGCACTGGAACTATCATTGTTGATGGTTTCGATATGTATGCGAAAACCACTGACATCAACGTATTACGTCAAAACGTAGGGATGGTATTCCAAAGCTTCAACCTATTTCCGCACATGACCGCGTTGGAAAACGTCATGATTGCGCCATTAAAAGTGGCTAAGCGCCCTAAGCATGAAGTGGAAGGCGAAGCGAAGGTGTTGATCAAACGTGTTGGTTTAGAAGAACGCATGAACAACTACCCAACGCATTTATCCGGTGGTCAGCAGCAACGTGTTGCGATAGCTCGAGCACTAGCAATGAAGCCAGATCTCATGCTTTTTGATGAGCCGACTTCGGCACTTGACCCTGAAATGGTCGGTGAAGTACTGGATGTTATTAAGTCACTGGCAAAAGAAGGGATGACCATGGTTATCGTGACTCACGAAATGGGCTTTGCCCGTGAAGTTGCCGACCGCGTGTTGTTTATGGAAGATGGTAAATTGTTGGTGGATGACAGCCCTCAAGCTGTGTTTGATGACCCAACTCATCCTCGTCTGCAACAGTTTCTGGCAAAAGTGTTGTAACTGTATTTGCGAAACAAGAACCGAGCTTTAAAGCTGAATGCCGTTCGTTTAACAGCGAACGGCATTTTTAAGTCTCCCGTCATCCTGAACAGCGACGAAGGAGCGTGATTCAGGATCTCGTTTCCGAGTGCTTTATGTCCAAAGTTATTCCATAACTGCTCAGTGTGCTGCTATTAGATTCCTAGTCTCGCTAGGGCTCGCTGGAATGACGCAGATAAAAATAGTTAAGCCATTGGCATTAAGTTTTTCTTTTGCGGTGCTTTTTAGCCAAAAACTTCCAAACTCGCCTGAATCAAATTCATATGAATCGGGACAAGATCTTCGTGATTGGTTCGGTAGCCGCCTCCGACAACCGCCGCGACCGGAATGCCCCGATCTTTCATCAGCGTCATTAAGAAACGATCTCGCTCTAATATGCCTTGGGTGGAAACATCAAAGTAACCGAGCTCGTCGTCAGCGTGTATATCAACACCCGCATCATAAATCACCATATCAGGTCGATGCAGATTCAGCGCCATTTCCACCACCTCTTTAAATGTTATTAAAAAGGTTTCATCATCGGTTCCCCTTACCAGAGGGACATCCAGATCAGACTCCGGTTTTCTTGCCGGGAAGTTCTTATCACAGTGGAAAGAGAGCGTCACAATGTCCGGCTCATCCTGACAGAGCGTTGCTGTACCATCACCGTGGTGTACATCACTATCAATGATCAAGATTTTATCGACATTGTCGTGACCCAACATGTGCTTTGCCGCAATCACAAGATCGTTAAACAGGCAGAAACCACTGCCGAAGTCCCGGTGAGCATGATGATAACCACCACTCAAATGCAAAGCCACGCCATGTTCTAGTGCTTTTTCGGCGGTCAGAACCGTACCTGCCGCAGAAGTTAGCGTTCTGATTATGAGCGCTTCGCTCCATGGAAACCCGATGCGACGCATTTTAGCTGCAGGCAAAGTGCCACTAACAAGTAAATCGACGTACTCTTCTTCGTGAACTTGCTTGATATCGGCAACGGAAAGCGCCTTTGGCTCAAAAAACTGAACTCGCTCTTGCCAGTTTTCACTTGCAACCTTTGCCTGCACCGCATCATAAAGGTATTGGTACTTCATGATTGGATAGCGATGCCCTTCTGGCAAATCGAGTTGTGAGTATATTGGGTGATAGATAAGTGGCAGCATCGGAGGTTCTTTTCATCAATGGTGGCAAAATAGTACCAAGTTCAACAATTGATTAAAATGCAATTTCACTGCTAAGGTTTTAAGAACGAACACAATACTCGTTAACCAACATGACAATAGGGGTTCAAATGAGTTTTACCGTTTTTATTACTGGCGCAAATCGCGGTATCGGCTTGAGTTTAACTAAGCTATACATCGACAGTGGCTGGCAAGTACACGCGACTACTCGTAATTTAGCGAACAGCGACGAATTAGTCAGTTTAAGTGACCAGCACTTCTCTTTAACGCTTCATGAGCTTGATGTCACCGACTACCAACGAGTCGCCAAACTGGCCCGGATTCTGCCCCCAATCGACCTATTAATTAATAACGCCGGTTACTTCGGTCCTAAAGGTTGGGAATTTGGAAATACCGACGTTGAAGAGTGGCGTAAAGTATTTGAGGTCAACACGATAGCACCGCTAAAACTGGTAGAAGCCTTCTACCCATTACTACAACAAGGCCAACTGAAGAAAATCGCCTGCATTTCATCTAAGGTCGGCAGTATGACCGAGAATACGTCTGGGGGCGGTTATATTTATCGTTCATCTAAAGCCGCACTTAACTCGGTCGTCAAAAGCTTAAGCAACGACTTAACCGAGCAAGGGTTCACGGTTCTGGCCCTTCATCCAGGCTGGGTTCGCACAGCGATGGGCGGGCCAAATGCATTAATTGACGCTGAATTCTCGGCCGCGGGACTCACTAAAGTTATTGATGAAAGCACACAAGATAGTTCCGGGCATTTTATTAATTTTGATGGCACTGAAATACCTTGGTAGATAACGTCAATACACGATATCTCGACTATGATAGGTGCAGCAAGTTACACAAGATATGCATTATTTTGTCTATAAAACTTGAATTTTGTCATATGCAACCCAGACTTAGTGTAGTTTTTAAAACCACTACGGAGATTTATAATGGCTGCAGATAAAGATCTGGTGAATTTCAGTGAAGATCATGAACTCAATTCTTGCCTAAGAAGTGCAGGTAAACGTCAAACCCAAGCAAACAGAGACGCGCTTGTTGGTTTGGGTAAGCAAGTTAAACAAGACCTCGGTAAGCGTGTTCTGACTCAAGATGATGTCAAAGGCGCAATTGAGAAGAATGGCGGCTTGTTTGAATAGTAAAGTTAAAGACTAAAGCGGCACTGTTCATCATTGCAATGCCGCTCGCTTAACGCCTCCCGTCATCCTGAACAGCGACGAAGGAGCGTGATTCAGGATCTACTCTCCGAGCACTGCATTGCTAAGGCTATTACAAGAACTTCTCAACGCGCTGATAATAGATTCCTAGTCTCGCTATGGCTCGCTGGAATGACACCGATGAGCAAAAATCGGGCAGTGTCAATTTTAAGATGATTTACGTTTTGGCGAGCCCGAATTGGAGGTATTGCCTTTCGAATAACTGCGCTTCTTACGCTTAAACGCTGGTCGTTCTACTTTCGGTAATTGACGTAATGATTCTGGAATTGTCCCCGACTTAACCTGTCCCATCAAACCATCGATTCGAAGCTCCAATGCTTGCATAAAAGGCTGATAAGCCTGATTTTTCTCTGCCATACCTTGCAACTGGTGCTCCCAATGCGCAGTCATATCCGGATAAGTTGCCTCTTGCGGAAGTGCATGAATCAAACCTCGGCCCGCTGGTGAGCTTAAAATCGATTTGCCTTGTCGAGTCAAAAGTTGGCGCTTGAAAAGTGTATCGAGAATCCCGGCTCGCGTCGCTTCCGTTCCAAGACCATCCGTATCCCGAAGTATCTTCTTCAACTCTTTATCCGAAACATAACGCGCAATTCCCGTCATAGCCTGTAACAGAGTCGCTTCGGTAAAGTGTTTTGGAGGTTCTGTCTTGCGGTCTTTAATTTCGCCTTCCCGACACGTTAGTACGGTACCTTCCGCTAAAGGTGGCACAGCATCAATTCCTTCGTCCTCGTTGTCTGTTTTCCCCATCAAAGCTTTCCAGCCAGGAAAAACAAGCTGGCGACCTTTGGCGATAAATGTGCCACCTGCGATGTCAAACACCAGCTTAGCTTCTGCGTAGACTGCTGCTGGATAAAACTGAATTAAATATTGTCGTGCAATCAGCTGATAAACTTTCATCTCATTGCCAGATAACGCATTCACGTTCGCTTGCTTAGGCGTTGGAATGATAGCGTGGTGGGCATCCACTTTTTTGTCGTTCCAGGCTTTCGATTTAATAGACAAGTCGGCCCCCTGAACGGCACTTTGTAGCTCTTTGGCGTTGTTAGCAATAGCAGCAGTCACTGACCCCGCTTGTGCATAATGTTCCAGCGGCAAATAACGACAATCCGAACGCGGGTAAGTAATCAGCTTATGTTTCTCATAAAGCGCCTGACAGGTATCCAATACTTGCTGGGCACTCATGCCATAACGTTTTGCCGCGTCAATCTGAAGCGCAGATAAAGAATAAGGTAACGGAGCAGCCTGCTTAGTTTGCTTTTGCTCCGACTCTTTCACGGTAGCTGGCTGGTTCTGGATACGGCTTGCAACATTCTCCACCAGCTTTCTGTTGAGTACTCGCCCTTCTTCATCCTGCCACGGTTTACAGGCATCACTTGGCTTCCAGCGAGCGCGAATATCAAATGCGCCATTTTGGTCTTGATATGGGATTAACGCGTGTAGAGTGAAATAGTCTTTCGGCACAAAGTTTTCGATTTCTTCATCACGGCGAACGACCAATCCTAAAACCGGGGTTTGTACTCGTCCGACCGAAAGCACGCCTTGATAACCCGCTTTTTGGCCCAGCAATGTGTAAGCACGTGACATATTCATGCCATAGAGCCAATCCGCCCTGGAGCGAGCCAGTGCAGAAACGGACAAAGGGATAAAATCACGGTTACTACGCATCGAACTTAATGCACGCTTTACTGCAGGTAAGTTCAAGTCTGAAATCAGTAAACGTTGTGTCGCTTCTTTCTTGGCTTTAGATAGTTTGCAGTAATCAAGCACTTCATCAACCAAAAGCTGGCCTTCACGATCCGGGTCTCCGGCATGGATAACTTCCGTCGCTTCTTTCAGTAATTTACGAATCACTGTCAGTTGCTTACTGGCACTCTTTCTTGGCCTTAACTGCCACTGCTGAGGGACGATAGGCAAATCCGCCATGTTCCACTTTTTATAACGCTCGTCGTAAGCATCTGGCTCAACTTGCTCTAATAAGTGACCGATACACCAAGTCACCACATCTCCATTGCCACAGCGAATAAAGCCTTGGTCTTTCTTTTGAGGATTAGGGAGTGCGGCAGCGATCGCGCGGCCTAAACTTGGTTTTTCAGCAATAAACAGACGAGACATAAGGTTTTGGAAGTAATAATAATTAGGGCCACATTATCGAATGTAGCCCTAATAAATCAAGAAAAAACTGTACAGATGAACAGTAACAAAGCTTTGCTCAAAGTTTATTGAAACTCAACAAACTTAGACAGATCACGCTCTGGCACTTTCATCGGTGTACCGGCTGGCGTGCCTAAGTAAAGGAAACCGACGATTTCATCTTCACCTTCCAGACCAAACGCCTTATGCACTTCTGGGTGGAACATCCACTCTCCTGAACGCCAGAAACCTTGGAAGCCTTGCGCGACTGCAGCCATTTGCATCGCTTGAACCGCACAGCCCGCCGAAAGGTATTGTTCCAGTGCAGGTACTTTTTCATGCTTGGTTACTTTTGCGATAACTGTAATTACCATCGGTGCACGGTATGGCGCATTTTTCAATTTTTCAATCACCGCATCATCACTGTTTTCCGCCATCGCTGCACTCACCAAAATATCCGACAGTTTCTTTAAGCCTTTACCTTGGGCAATGACAAAACGCCACGGCGTTAAACCTGCATGATCAGGAGCACGAAGGCCTGCACGAATGATATTTTCCAGCGCTTTACCTTCCGGTGCTGGCGCGGATAACTTGCCGACAGAACGACGGTTAAGCAAAAGATCGAGAGCTTCCATGAACAGGTCCTTATTGAATCTAACTTGAATGTTGTCTGTTGGTCACTTTAGCACAATCCACTCTTTGGAATAACAATCTGTTTTTTAGGGATTATACCCATTTCACAAAGTACAATATTCCATTCTGAATGGAGATAAAAAAAGCCGCGCAGTGTGCGCAGCTTTTTCAGAACGTTTATGGGTGAAAAGCGTTTATAGCTTCACCGCAAGTTTCACACCCTGACGGATCGCTCGAACGGCATCCAGCTCACCAGCGTAATCAGCACCACCGATGATGTGTAACTTACCGCCCAATTGAGGCCATTTGTCTTCAAAGGGACGAACCGATTCCTGACCTGCACAAATCACTACTTTATCAGCATCCAGCAACTGAGATTTGCCATCAACTTTAATGTGTAATCCGCGCTCATCGATTTTCTCGTAAGACACACCGCCAAGCAGATGAACGCCACGTTTTTCTAACGTACGTTTGTGGATCCAACCAGTCGTTTTACCCGGGCCTTTGCCGACTTGGCCTTGACGACGCTGAAGGACCCAGACTTCTTTGTCACTGACAGAGTCAGGGAAAGGGTACAAACCACCCGGCTGAGACATCTCTTTATCAATGCCCCATTCATGTAGCCAGTCATCCAGCGTATGGCCTACTGGTTCAGTGATCATGGTTGCGACATCAACGCCGATACCACCAGCACCAACAATAGCGACTTTTTCACCAACTGGCGTTTTATCGCGAATCAAAGTTTGGTAGTCGACCACTTTTTCTGGATTGTCGATACCTTCAATGACAACTTTGCGTGGTTCTACGCCCGAAGCCATCACGACTTCATCGTATTCGGTCAGCAAATCAAAATTTGCTTCGGTTGAAAGATGCAGATTCACACCTGTCTCATCGAGACGGTTAGCAAAGTAACGAATCGTTTCACGGAATTCCTCTTTACCCGGAATTTGCATCGCCAGGCGGAATTGTCCACCAATGCGGTCATTCTTCTCGAACAAATCGACTTTATGGCCACGCTCTGCCAGTGTCGTCGCACATGCGAGACCAGCCGGACCTGCCCCCACTACGGCAATGTTCTTTTTCTTAAGCGCTGGCGAGACGACGATTTCGGTTTCATAACAAGCAAGTGGGTTAACCAGACAGCTTGCTCGCTTACCTTTAAACACATTGTCCAGACACGCTTGGTTACAGCCGATACAGGTGTTGATGAACTGCGCTTTTTCCTGCTCAGCTTTTGCCACAAAGTAAGGGTCAGCCAGGAATGGGCGAGCCATAGAGACCATGTCAGCTTGGCCAGACGAGAGAATTCGCTCTGCTTCATCTGGAGTGTTGATACGGTTACAAGTGATGATTGGCACTGATACATGCGGCTTCACTTTCTCTGTAACCCAAGTAAATGCACCGCGCGGTACTTGAGTCGCGATGGTTGGAACTCGGGCCTCGTGCCAGCCAATACCCGTATTGATGATAGTTACGCCTGACTCTTCAAGCGCTTTAGCCAGTTCAATAACATCTTCAAACGTGCTGCCTTGCTCTACTAAGTCCAGCATTGATAGACGGAAGATAATAATGAATTTATCACCTACTGCTTTACGAACTGCTTTAACGATCTCGACAGGGAAACGCATACGTTTTTTATAGCTACCGCCCCACTCGTCGTAGCGCATGTTCGTACGCTTACATAGGAACTGGTTAATCAAATAACCTTCCGAGCCCATCAACTCCACACCGTCATATCCAGCTACCTGCGCAAGCTCAGCACTTTTGGCAAAGTCTTCAATTGTGCTCTTGATTTGACGTTCACTCATTTCACTTGGCGCAAACTTTGAAATCGGAGCCTTAATGCCCGATGCACTTTGTGCCAGAGGGTGCATTGCATAGCGGCCTGCGTGAAGAATTTGCAGGGCGATTTTGCCGCCATGCTTATGAACCGCTTCAGTGACCACGCGATGCTGTTCTGCATGTTTAGGCTTACTAAACTCTGCGCTCAAAGGGTGTAGCCGACCACGGAGGTTTGGAGAGAAACCGCCCGTTACAATTAAACCTACGCCGCCTTTTGCGCGTTCTTCATAAAATGCGGCCAGCTTTTGAAGCCCTTCCTTGTGCTCCTCTAAACCAGTGTGCATTGAGCCCATCAGAACGCGGTTACGTATTTGGGTAAAGCCGAGATCGAGTGGTTTTAATAAGTTTGGGTACATGGCAGACATTACTAAACATCCATTGTTATTATCTTGTGAAATAACATTACATTCCGTTAACCACAAAATCAAACAGGTGTTTACATTTTTGTAACGCCGATCAATCTAGTGCTAAAATATGCCAATTGTTGAAGGAGCGTGATAAGCTAAAAACACGTTATCTTTTGAGATCTTAGAGATAAGAACCCATAATTTGTAAAATTACGAATTGCTTATCTCGTGATGGAGACATGATGAAAAAACTCTTCAAATTTATTGGTCTGATATTTAAAGGAATATGGAAAGGTATCACCTTTGTCAGACTTGCTCTGACAAACTTGATCTTTCTATTAATGATTGCCGTTTTCTACTTTGCGTTCACATACACTGGAGAAGGTCGACCAGTCATAGAGAAAGAGTCTGCGTTGGTGATGAATCTATCTGGCCCAATCGTAGAACAGCGACGTTATGTTAATCCAATGGATTCCTTCACCGGCTCTTTGCTCGGTCAGGAGATGCCGAAAGAGAACGTCCTGTTTGATATCGTTGAAACCATTCGCTATGCCAAAGATGACCCGAAGGTTAAGGGGTTAGTCTTAGCGCTGCGCGATATGCCAGAAACGAATTTGACCAAGCTGCGCTATATTGCAAAAGCACTGAATGAATTTAAAGCGTCGGGAAAACCGATTTATGCCGTCAGTGACTTCTACAATCAAAGTCAATATTACCTCGCCAGTTACGCCGACAAGGTATATCTGGGTCCAGACGGTGGTGTGTTGATTAAAGGCTACAGCGCGTACTCAATGTACTACAAATCGCTATTAGAAAAACTGGAAGTGTCTACTCACGTTTTCCGCGTAGGTACCTACAAGTCCGCAATAGAGCCATTTATTCGAGATGATATGTCGGAAGCGGCGGAAGAATCGGCGACACGCTGGATCACTCAACTCTGGAGTGCATTTGTCGATGATGTGGCAACCAACCGTAAAATTGACGCTAAAGTGTTGAACCCAACGATGGAAGAACTATTGGCAGAAATGCGCTCTGTCGATGGTGATATTGCAAAACTATCGCTTAAGCTAGGCTTAGTCGATGAACTGGCAACCCGCCAAGAGATTCGTACTCTCTTTGCGAAAGAGTTTGGAAGCGACGGTAAAGACAGCTACAACGCGATCAGCTACTACGATTATCTGGCAACGATGCATCCTGAATACGATACCGCAGAGGATGATATTGCCGTTGTTGTGGCGAGCGGAACCATTATGGATGGCAAGCAGCCAAGAGGTACCGTTGGCGGTGACACTGTAGCCAGCCTGCTTCGTCAAGCCCGTAACGATAAAAACGTTAAAGCTGTTGTTCTTCGTGTTAACAGTCCTGGTGGTAGCGCATTTGCTTCTGAAGTGATTCGAAATGAAGTCGCGGCTCTCAAGCAAGCAGGTAAACCCGTTGTTGTATCAATGTCGAGTTTGGCAGCTTCCGGCGGTTACTGGATATCGATGAGTGCAGATAAAATTGTCGCCCAACCAACGACTCTCACGGGTTCGATCGGCATCTTTAGTGTCATCACAACTTTTGAGAAAGGCTTCAGTAAACTGGGAATTCACACCGATGGCGTTGGGACGTCACCATTCTCGGGTAATGGAATCTCTACAGGGCTATCTGAAGGGGCTTCTCAAGCAATGCAAATAGCGATTGAGCATGGCTACAAGCGCTTTATTTCTTTGGTTGGTGATAATCGTGGAATGTCACTTGAAGAAGTGGATAAAGTGGCTCAGGGTCGAGTGTGGACAGGTCAGGATGCATTATCATTCGGTTTAGTAGACCAAATGGGTGACTTTGATGATGCAGTAGAGCTTGCGGCGAAATTGGCTGACATCACTGACTACAGCATCTACTGGGTTGAGGAGCCGCTTTCTCCGGCTGAATTGTTCCTTGAAGAATTCATGAACAGCGTGAAAGTGTCGCTTGGCTTTGACGTAACAAGCATGTTACCGGAGAGCTTACAACCCGCAGCTAAGCAGTTGAAACAAGACGCAAGCATGCTACAAAGTTTCAATGATCCAAGAGGTCAATACGCATTCTGTTTGAATTGCCAAGTTCAATAGTCAGAACTATCTAGTCAAAAAGGGGGATATCTTAGTGATATGCCCCTTTTTATTACCCATCAATTCGTTATAATTCGCGCACATCTCCCCTACATGAAAGTAAATAGAACGATGACTAGAAAACACATCTATATCGCTTATACCGGTGGCACTATCGGTATGCAAAAGTCTGATCACGGTTATGTGCCTATCGCTGGTTTTATGGAGAAACAATTAGCAGCGATGCCAGAGTTTCATCGTCCAGAGATGCCAGAGTACACCATCCACGAATACGAGCCTTTGATCGACTCATCAGACATGACGCCAGCCGACTGGCAGCAAATCGCTGATGACATCCGTGATAACTATGACAAATATGATGGTTTCGTGATTCTGCACGGTACAGATACAATGGCTTACACTGCTTCTGCGCTGTCTTTCATGCTGGAAAACCTTGGCAAGCCAGTTATTGTAACGGGTTCACAAATCCCTCTGGCAGAGCTACGTTCTGATGGCCAGGCGAACTTATTGAATGCGCTCCATATCGCAGCGAATTTCCCAATTAACGAAGTAACTCTGTTCTTCAACAACCAGTTGATGCGCGGTAACCGCAGCACGAAATCTCATGCTGACGGCTTCAATGCCTTCACTTCTCCAAATCTTCCTCCTTTGTTGGAAGCAGGGATCAACATTCAAATTAGCAGTAATGTGACTGTCGGTGCTCAACCAGAAGGCAAGTTTAAAGTGCATAACATTACACCGCAGCCAATTGGTGTAATTACGATGTACCCTGGTATTTCTCATGAAGTCATTCGCAATACATTGCTTCAGCCAGTAAATGCAATGATTCTATTGACGTTTGGTGTAGGTAACGCGCCGCAAAACCCAGAATTGCTTAGCCATCTAAAAGAAGCGTCTGAACGCGGTGTTATCGTTGTGAACTTAACGCAATGTCTGGCTGGTAAGGTAAACATGGGCGGTTACGCAACCGGATGTGCTCTGGCAGATGCAGGCGTAATCAGCGGATATGATATGACTCCTGAAGCTGCACTGGCAAAACTGCATTACCTTCTGAGCCAGAACTTGTCTTACGAAGAAGTGAAAGAGAAAATGCAGCAAGTATTACGTGGTGAAATGAGTCTATAAAGGCTTGTTACACGATACTTAAAATCTAAAAAGCCCAATGATTACATTGGGCTTCAGACTGCTGACAAAGGACTAGCCATCTGGCTAGTCCTTTGATCTAATAGGAGTATCGAAATCTGGATACCTCGACATGCTTCAAGAACCTTCTCCACAACAATACGAACTTGAAATGGTGACGATGGAACAACTTGTTCCCAAAGACCACCTTGTGCGTAAAATTGACTCTGCTATCGATTTTGAATTCATTCGTGATGAAGTCGCCCACCTCTATTGCAAAGACAATGGCCGACCACCTGTAGACCCTGTCCGCCTATTCAAAATTATCCTACTGGGGTACATCTTCGGCGTAAAAAGCGAGCGTCAGCTTGTCAAAGAAATCGAAGTGAATGTCGCATATCGTTGGTTCCTCCGCATGTCCCTCACTGAAAAGGTCATCCATGCCTCGACACTCAGTCAAAACCGTATCCGTCGCTTCAATGGTACGGATGTCTTCGAACGTATCTTTATTAACATCGTTCAACAAGCGATGGCTAAAGGCTTAGTCGCTGGACAAGAGCTCTTTACTGACAGCACTCACCTCAAAGCGAACGCGAACAAAAACAAGCACACCAATAAACAAACGGCAGTCCGAGCGAGTGCATATTTAGATATGCTGGATGAAGACGTTGCACTAGACCGAGCAAAAGAGGGAAAGAAGCCACTTAAAGAACGAACTTCTGAGCAGAAAGCTAATAACACGAAGAGCAGTACGACTGACCCAGAAAGTGGCTTCATGACCCGAGACAATAAGCCGCAAGGGTTCTTCTATCTCGACCATCGCACGGTTGATGGTCAGCATGGCATCATCGTTGATACCCATGCGACCGCGGGGAATGTCAATGACTCCCAGCCTTATATCTGCCGTCTCGACCACACGCTTGAACAGTTTAACCTCAATCCTATCGCCGTTGGTCTTGATGCCGGTTACTTCACGGCCCCTGTTGCTGAATCCCTTGAGCGCCGAGGGATACTTGGCGTGTTCGGCTATCGCCGACCATCACGCACAAAGAATGCCTTCAAGAAGAAACACTTTATCTATAACAAAGAAAAAGACAGCTATCGTTGCCCCAACGGACAGGACCTTATCTACAAGACGACGTCACGCGGCGCTTACCGAGAGTATCACTCAGACCCTAAAGAATGTGCGTTCTGCCCAATGCGTGATGACTGTACTCAAAGTAAAAACATGAAGAAGGTCATCACGAGGCATATCTATACGGAGGCCATGGATAGAGCCAACCAGATGCGGCTCTCTGCTTATGGAAAGAAAACCTACAGGCGGAGAAGTGAAACGGTAGAAAGAAGCTTCGCCGATGCAAAACAACATCACGGTCATCGATACGCTCGCTTTCGAGGGTTAGCCAAGGTGCAGATGCAGTGCTGGTTGGCGGCGGCTGCTCAAAACATCAAGAAGATAGCGTTGGTGGTGAGCACTCTGCGTAAACTCGGCCTAAATCGAGGTGAAATAGCGCAAATCCTCACTTATATACGCCAATTTAAGAACACTAACGCTCTAGAGTTTATCTAACAAAAAATATCGCGATCGCGGCCTGCGGCCGCAAAAAAAACAGAACCCCACCTTAAAAGTGGGGTTCGTCATCAATCTGA
>NZ_JBBWFK010000026.1:0-39177 GCF_052353105.1 Vibrio sp. YIC-376 | reverse complement strand
TCGCCAGGCTTTAAATTTTGGACACTTGCTAAAGCGAGTGATACCACTGCGGAGTGGTAGTTCAGTTGGTTAGAATACCGGCCTGTCACGCCGGGGGTCGCGGGTTCGAGTCCCGTCCACTCCGCCACTTAATTTGAAGGTTTCGACCTTCGGTCGAATGAGTCCCGCTTGAACGCAAGCCCGGCCATTCAACCACTTATTAAAAAGCCTCGCTAATGCGGGGTTTTATTGAATTTAGAATATAATAAATTCTTTAGGGGTGTAGCTCCAATTGGCAGAGCAGCGGATTCCAAATCCGCGTGTTGGGAGTTCGAATCTCTCCACCCCTGCCATCTTTAAAGCCTCAGTCGAAAGACTGAGGCTTTTTTGCGTTTGTACTTAGCGATTGTAACCAGTAATACCAATCTGGAAAATTAACTGGTCAGGTCTATCCATCTTCTCGAACACATCTTGGTGACTCTGATGGAACATTACAAAAAACTATTCCAAGCCCTACACACTTTGGAGACAATGTCTTCGTAATCCGAAAAAGACTGATTGGCGAGATAGTGTTGTCTTAACCAGCTCCATACTTGTTCTATGGGGTTTAGCTCTGGAGAATAGGGTGGAAGTTTGATGACGCTGATGTTCTGAAAGTCATTGGTAATATCTTCCGTATGCCACCCTGCACCATCCATAATGATGATGGCATGACGTCCTTTTTCAGTGACCGCCGATATTTGCTTTAAATGCTCGATCATGATGTCTTTATTCACCCATGGGACGACGATAGCCTCACCCATGCCTTTTTGGGGGCAGACAGAACCAAACAGATACGCATATTCGAATTGTTGTTGCTTCACTGCTCTGGGACGCGTTCCTCTTTCAGCCCATAACCGTGTCGTTGTGTTTTGTTGTCCAAATCGAACTTCATCCTGATTGAACGGGAAGTTATCCATGCGAAACCCATATGGTCGAGCAGGTAATAGATAGAATCAGGATGATAATGCTTACCAAATTCTTTCACGATATAGGCATGGATATCGGCACCGGTAAGTCGTCCACCTTGAGTATCATGAGCTTTATCTTTGATGTATTGGCTCAATTGCTCTCTTTGTTCAGAAGTTAATAATGGTGGTCTTCCCGTTCTTGGCTTTTCCTTCAGCCCTTCTAATCCTTCTTCAAGAAAAGTTTGAACCCACTTATTAACACTGGTTCGGCTCACCTTAAGAAACTTGGCGGAGTGTCCATCTTTGAAATGAGTAAGGGCCAGCAGTCTCATTTTCATCTGAATAGATTTCTGCTGGCTTGCGAGCTTTTTAAAGTCGATATTATTGAGGCTATCCATAGCGAATAAGCCCTATCGTTGAATGGCCTCAATTAGATCATATAGATCATATTTTTTCTTAGATTGGTATTGGTCAGGTATGATTCTGCTTTGTATATAGCAAACCGTAGCAGCCGAAATTGTACTGTTATAAAGTAGATAAACGATAAAACTCCTTTCCGTTGCTTTTATCTGGCCTCTTATATTTACATTATGGTGAGAATACGTTTTATTACCTCCTTCAAAATACTGTTTTAGTTGGAGTAGAAATGGAACTAACTCGTCGTCGCTTTCTTTCAATGAGCTCTATTTTGGGTATGTCAGCTTTTTTACCGGCATGCTCTCTTAGTTTGGCCAGTAGCCAAGGTTATGTTTATGAGCTTACTGCTGAACCAGCAAATGCTGAATTGGTTCCCGGACATCAGACATCAGTACTCGGTTTTAACGGTGCTATCCCAGCTCCAACAATTCGTTGTCGCCAAGGCGAGAAGGTGACTATCCGTTTTACCAACAAGCTTGATGAACCAACTACGATTCATTGGCACGGGCTACGTATCCCAATAGGTATGGATGGCGTCCCTTTTCTAAGCCAGAGACCAATCATGCCCGGTGAAACTTTCGTCTATGAGTTTACTCCGCCTGATGCTGGTACGTTTTGGTATCACCCACATATGAATAGCGTAAAGCAGCTTGGAATGGGCCTTGTTGGCTTGATAGTGGTGGAAGAAGCACAACCCGTTGAGTTTGATGAAGAGCATGAGCTGGCACTTAAACACTGGCATCTAGATAAAATGGGTCAGTGGAAAGATTTGATGATCCCTCGCTTTAGTGCTCGTATGGGGACTCCAGGGGAGTGGGGGACAGTGAACGGTCAACATAATCCAACCTATCTGCTTAAGGAAAACGCAACAGTACGATTGCGTATAGCTAATGTAGATAACACCATTACTTATCCAATCGCTATCGAAGGGATTGATGCTTGGGTAGTTGCTATTGACGGAAATCCGATAAAAACGCCTTATAAGCTAACTCAGCATAAGGTTGGTCCGGGGATGAGGCTCGATGTCGCCTTCATTGCTCCTGCAGCGGGTAATCTTGTTAGTGTTCGTCAGATGAAAGGAAAGTTTCCATTCCCACTATGTGACTTTAAATGCCAGGAATCTAGCTTGGCTGATAATAAAAGTATTCCCTCTTTACCATTAAACCCTGTTCCAGCTGTTGATTTAGATAATGCGGAATTGATTGATTTTGTATTTGAGTGGGAAGGTGCGGTAACACCTGCAGATAGTTCAGGAAAAGCGGTTCCTAAATTTTGGTTAACGAATAAAAGGGCCTGGGAGGGCATGAGTGCTGAAAGTATTCCAGAGCCGCTCGCAAAATTGGAGCTGGGTAAAACTTACATTTTTAATTTACGTAATGTCACGCAGTACCATCATCCGATTCACTTGCACGGGCATACGTTTACCGTATTGGAACTCGATGGCAAGCCCGTCGAAAAACCATTTCATACCGATACGGTTTTATTAGGTAAAAACGGGTCAGCAAAAGCAGCTTTTGTCGCAGATAACCCTGGTCAGTGGATGTATCACTGTCATGTGATAGAACATATGAAAACCGGATTGATGGGTTTTATTGAAGTTGCATAAAGTGACTCCTGTAACTTTTGAAAAGTAAGAAACTTTGAAGCCTTGGTTACGTATTGTGAGAACATTATTTTCACTCGTTTTAGCTCAATTGTGCCCAATAAATAAGTACAATAGTTGAAATTATATATGGAGGGAACATGGGACAATTCGCAATTTTAGGGCTTATCGCAATTGGTGGAGCGATAGGTGCTTGTTCTCGTTATCTAGTATCTGAATTTTGCGTGACACTTTTTGGTCGCTCTTTTCCATACGGTACGCTAACTGTTAACATTGCCGGTTCATTTATTATGGGTCTGCTTATCGCGGCTGTCGAAAATGAGTGGTTAGCGCCATACCCATGGCGCCAAATTGTTGGTTTAGGTTTTCTTGGCGCATTAACTACGTTTTCTACTTTCTCTATGGATAATGTGTTACTAATGCAACAAGGTGCATTTATAAAGGTGGGTTTTAACGTGCTACTAAATGTACTGTTAAGCATTTCTGCAGCATGGTTTGCATACCACTGGTTGATCATATCTAAGTAGATTTAAAATCAATCCAGGTGGGTTACTGCTCTCCTGGACCTTTTCCTACTTTGTGTTTGAGTTATTTAAATCTAGTCTAATGTCACTTTGTGGTACTTGAGACACATAAAATTGATTAAAAACACAACTTTTATACTTGGTTAACTAATTTCCTTTCTCTATAATCGATTCACTTGTCGGAGTGCCATAAGGCTGAGACCGTTAATTCGGGATCCGTTGAACCTGATCTGGTTAATACCAGCGAAGGGAACAGGAGAAGATACCTATACCAGATCTCATCTGGTTAACCTATCAAACCGTCGAATGTTGTTATAGACCGTTAGACTTCTATCAGTTCTAAATTCGACCCCTCTTGTCGCATCTTTCCGCCAAGCATTTTTATCCCAATACTTTTTATCTAGAATAACAAGCAAGGAAAAATGCTATGTCGAATCGCAAACAAGCGAGACTGGAAGCAAAACAGTTCATTGATACTCTGTCGGTACAACCGTACCCAAATTCAACCAAAGTGTATGTAGAAGGCTCACGCCCAGATATTCGAGTGCCAATGCGCGAGATCTCGTTAGCTGACAGCCTTATTGGCGGTACTAAAGAATCACCTATTTTTGAGCCCAATGAGCCTGTACGTGTTTATGACACCTCTGGTGTTTACACTGACCCAGATTATTTAATCGACCTCTACAACGGCTTACCGAAGCTGAGAGAAGGGTGGATTGAAGAGCGTAACGATACAGAAATCCTTGATGACGTCAGCTCTGTTTATGCGAAAGAACGCTTAGAAGACGAAACTCTGGACGATCTACGTTATGGCAACTTGCCGCGAGTTCGACGTGCCAAAGCGGGCAAATGTGTTACTCAGCTTCACTATGCTCGAAAGGGAGTCATTACCCCTGAAATGGAATACATTGCGTTGCGTGAGAATATGGGGCGTGCCCAGTATCGTGATGAAATGTTAACACAGCAGCACCCAGGTCAAAGCTTCGGTGCTAATTTGCCAAAAGACATTACTGCCGAGTTTGTTCGCAAAGAAGTGGCAGAAGGTCGCGCCATTATCCCATCAAATATCAACCATCCAGAATCTGAACCAATGATTATTGGCCGTAACTTCTTAGTAAAAGTGAACGCTAACATCGGTAATTCTTCAGTGACTTCTTCGATTGAAGAAGAAGTGGAAAAGCTAGTGTGGGCGACTCGTTGGGGCGGCGATACCGTTATGGATCTCTCTACCGGACGAAATATCCACGAAACTCGCGAATGGATTCTACGTAATAGCCCTGTGCCAATAGGTACTGTACCAATGTATCAGGCGCTTGAGAAAGTAAATGGCATTGCTGAGAACCTCAATTGGGAAGTGATGCGAGATACCTTAATCGAGCAAGCAGAGCAGGGTGTCGATTACTTTACGATCCACGCAGGTTTGTTACTTCGTTATGTTCCAATGACCGCGAAGCGAGTTACCGGCATCGTGTCTCGTGGTGGTTCAATCATTGCTAAATGGTGTTTAGCGCATCACCAGGAAAGCTTCCTTTACACTCACTTCCGCGAAATCTGTGAAATCTGTGCTAAGTATGACGTTGCACTTTCGTTGGGTGATGGCCTACGTCCTGGCTCAGTCGCAGACGCTAATGACGAAGCACAGTTTGCTGAATTAAGAACCCTTGGTGAGTTGACTAAGATTGCCTGGGAGTATGACGTACAGGTGATCATCGAAGGCCCAGGACATATCCCAATGCACATGATCAAAGAGAACATGGATCAGCAACTGGAACATTGTCATGAAGCACCGTTCTACACCTTAGGCCCGCTAACTACTGATATTGCCCCGGGCTACGACCATATTACTTCCGGTATTGGTGCGGCGATGATTGGTTGGTATGGCTGCGCAATGCTCTGTTATGTCACACCTAAGGAACACTTGGGGCTACCTAACAAGGAAGATGTAAAGACCGGCATGATCACCTACAAGCTGGCTGCACATGCTGCTGACTTGGCAAAAGGGCATCCAGGTGCACAGGTCCGTGATAATGCGCTATCTAAAGCACGTTTTGAATTCCGTTGGGAAGACCAATTTAACTTGTCTTTGGACCCTGATACCGCGCGTTCTTTCCATGACGAAACACTGCCGCAAGAGTCTGGGAAAGTGGCTCACTTCTGTTCAATGTGTGGTCCTAAATTCTGCTCGATGAAGATTTCTCAGGAAGTAAGAGAATACGCGAAAGACACTGAGCAAGTTGCTGCTGATCAGGCGATTTCTATCAAAATGTTGGATGATCCGTTAGAAGGCATGCGTCAAAAATCAGAAGAGTTTCGTGCCACAGGGTCAGAACTTTATCACCCAGCTGTACACGCTGAGGTGGATGTGTAATGACTAAAATCCTTATTCCGTCACCATTAATAGAGCTAACGAGTTTCGTTCAGCAAAGTTTATTATTGGCCAAAGAACAGGGTTTTAGTACTGAAAAATTTGAGTTGGGCATTAGCCCAACTCATTTAATTCAGCTTGTTCTCGACCCAAATAAAACACTGAGCGTGGGCACGGATCTAGTTGATGGATTCGATGAAGATTTAACTGGTGATTTTACGCTTTATTACCAATCGAATTTACCTTTGAAGGAAACGAGTCAGCAACGTTCCTCGGCTATTTTTATTGGTATTGCGGATACTTCTCCAACGCCAAACAGCGATGGCAACACCGCTCTGTTAGATATCTGGCGTCATCCAATGACTGATGAAGTAAGAGCGTTGTCAGCGAACTTGTCAGCATCAAACTCCTTCCAAGCAGAGCATCACTTAGCTTGGACAGTGACGCTGTTGGCTCTCGAATTTCCAATTGAAGACGCTTTGACATTAGCTCGTGCAATGACGAATGTTTCACGTGAAACACTGTTTAACGGTGAAACATGTACGCTTCACGAGTGGGCATCTCACTTTACTGATTTTCCAATCCCAGTTCTGGAAGACGCTCGCTTGGGTATTCAAGTTGGTTGGTCATCGCAAAGTGAACCGGTTAGCTTTCCTTGCCTTGATAAAGACAGCCTAGGGCTTTATCCCGTTGTCGATAATGTCAGTTGGATTGAACGGCTTCTACCGCTGGGTATTAATACCATCCAACTCCGCATCAAAGATCCTGACCAGTCCGATCTCGAAAAACAGATTATTCGCGCTATTGAATTGGGACGTCAATATGATGCGCAGGTCTTTATTAATGACTATTGGCAGCTTGCTATTCAGCACGGCGCGTTTGGTGTGCACCTTGGTCAGGAAGATATCGAAGAATCTAACTTGATTCAGTTGAGTGAAGCGGGGATTCATTTAGGACTGTCAACGCATGGTTATTATGAACTACTGAGAATTGTTCAAATCAATCCAAGCTACATCGCGTTAGGGCACATATTTCCGACAACGACTAAGCAAATGCCATCGAAGCCGCAAGGTTTGATTCGTTTAGCTTTGTATCAAAAGCTGATAGACAGCATTCCATATGGAGAACAACTTGGCTACCCAACCGTAGCGATTGGCGGTATTGACCCATCAAACGCAGAGCAAGTTTGGCGATGCGGTGTATCCAGTTTAGCTGTGGTTAGGGCTATAACGTTGTCTGAGTCGCCAAAAGCGGTGATTGAGTTTTTCGACCAATTGATGGGCAACTCTCAGTTATCGCAGTTAGTGGAGAGCGAAAGTGCTTACTGATAAAGATTTCATTCGCTATCAGCGCCAAATATCAATACCTGAAATCGGTGAATCTGGACAAGTCCAACTCGTCCAATCACATGTTTTGATAATTGGCTGTGGTGGATTAGGCAGTGCGGCAAGTCTGTATTTAGCAGCCGCTGGGGTGGGTAAGTTGGTGGTTGTTGATGATGACCATGTCGATAGCAGCAATTTACAACGACAGATTGTTTACCGAGAGAGTGATATCAACCTGTTGAAAACGGAAGCCACAGCACAACAATTAAATGGGCTTAATTCTCAGGTTCAAGTTCGACCTGTTTCCAAGCGTCTCGATAAATCTCAGCTGCAATTGGAAGTTATGCTTGCCGATGTTGTTCTTGATTGTAGTGACAACATGCCAACCAGACAGCTGATCAATAAAGTCTGTTTTGAGCAAAATACGCCGTTGATATCTGCAGCTGCAATTGGCTGGCAGGGGCAGTTCGCTGTGTTTGATTACTCAGAAGAGAAACATAGTTCGGGGTGTTACCGATGCTTGTATCCGTTTGATGAATTAAAACAGGGGATGAAGTGCAGCGAAAATGGTGTCGTAGGTCCTGTGGTTGGAACGATGGGAAATTACCAGGCCTTAGCGGCAATTCAAAAGCTGGCGATAGGTAAGTTCCATGTGGCCAGTGGTCAGTTGCACCTATTTGATGGCTTTCGTATGAGCTGGCAAACCATGGTGATCAATAAGGACCAAGAGTGCCAGATTTGCGGAGAAGCGCACGAGCCACAGCACTGAGTTACGGGAGGAGTCAATAATGACATCATCAAATCATTCAATAACTGAACGGGGCAACGCCTCAAGTGAAAATGGTAAGTTGGTCTTCATCTCTATTAATGACCAACCACAGCAGGTCGAGTTCAACGCTAACTTACAGCAAATCATCACACAGTTTTCTTTACCTGAGATGGGCTGCGTATTTGCCATTAATAATCAAGTGGTGCCGCGAAGCGAATGGGCAAGCACGGTACTTTCTGAGGGAGATAGTATCTCTCTGTTTCAAGCCATCGCAGGGGGATAATGTCGATGCTGAAAATTGGTGATAAAGAATTTCAATCACGCTTGTTCACAGGAACGGGCAAATTTTCCAATAGCCGTTTAATGGCCGAAGCGATTCAGGTTTCTGGCTCTCAGCTTGCAACGATGGCGCTTAAACGCGTAGATGTGAATGATCAGCAAGATGACATATTACAGCCTCTAATTCATGCTGGTGTGAATTTGTTGCCGAACACTTCTGGTGCGAAAAATGCCAGAGATGCAGTTTTTGCTGCTCAGCTCGCGCGTGAAGCTTTGGGTACAAACTGGGTCAAACTTGAGATTCATCCAGATCCGAAATACTTAATGCCAGACCCGATCGAAACCTTAGCGGCAGCGGAGCAGTTGGTTAGAGACGGTTTTATTGTATTGCCATACTGCCATGCCGATCCGGTGTTGTGTAAGCGACTAGAAGAAGTTGGCTGTGCAGCCGTCATGCCTTTAGGTGCGCCTATCGGTTCGAACAAAGGCATCGCTTCTCACGACTTTCTCGAAATCATTATCGATCAAGCTAACGTGCCCGTCGTGGTTGATGCAGGGATTGGTGCTCCTTCCCATGCTGCGCGAGCGATGGAAATGGGGGCTGATGCGGTACTGGTCAACACAGCGATTGCAGCAGCTAGCGATCCAGTTGCTATGGCTAGAGCGTTTAAGATGGCAGTTGAATCTGGTCGTATGGCTTATGAAGCGGGTCTTGCAGGGCAGGTTTCTCATGCTGTCGCCTCGAGTCCGCTGACGGCTTTTCTTGATGAACTGTAAAAGTGAGGCATTAACATGAGCTTTTATGACCGCTTTAAGCAGCTTAATTGGGATGATATTTCCATGTCGATATATTCCAAAACGGCGCAGGATGTGGAAAGGGCGTTAGCAAAGCCAAGACGGGATTTAGAAGATTTCAAAGCGCTAATTTCTCCTGCTGCAGAACCATATTTAGAGCAGATGGCAAAGCTTTCTTATTCGCTGACGCGTAAGCGATTTGGCAATACCATGTCGCTTTATATTCCGTTGTACCTTTCTAATCTTTGTGCCAATGCCTGTACTTATTGTGGCTTTTCGATGGAGAATCGCATTAAACGCAGAACGCTGAACAAAGAGGAAGTGGCAGCGGAAATTGAAGCAATTAAGCGAATGAAGTTCGACAGCGTATTGTTGGTAACTGGCGAACATGAAACCAAAGTCGGGATGAAATACTTTCGCGAAATGGTTCCGATGATCAAGCAGCGCTTTAACTATTTGGCGATGGAAGTCCAACCGCTGGATCAGGAAGAATACGCTGAACTTAAAACACTAGGTCTGGATGCGGTGATGGTTTATCAGGAAACGTATCATCCATCAACTTACGCCGAGCATCATCTGCGTGGTAATAAAATGGATTTCCGATACCGACTTGAAACTCCGGACAGATTAGCGAGGGCAGGGATCGACAAAATCGGCATTGGTGCTCTTATTGGTTTACAGGAATGGCGAACGGATTGTTTTTTTGCTGCGGCACATCTGGATTATCTTGAGCGTACCTATTGGCAATCGCGCTATTCCATTTCATTCCCTCGCTTACGCCCTTGCGCCGGAAATGCGCCCGCTTCAGGTTTGCAACCAAAGTCGGTGATGACGGATAAACAGTTAGTGCAGTTGATTTGTGCGTACCGACTGTTTAATCCGGAAGTAGAGTTGTCGCTGTCGACTCGTGAATCACCACAGTTCCGAGACAATGTTTTACCTCTGGGGATTACCAGCATGTCCGCAGCATCAAAAACACAGCCAGGTGGTTATGCATTGGAACAGGTGGAACTAGAGCAGTTCGAAATCAGTGATGAAAGAAGCGCTGCTTCAGTTGAAGGTATGATACGAGCAAAAGGTTTTGATCCGGTCTGGCGTGATTGGCACTCTGCCTATTCGGGATAACCGAGATATTGAAAGTACATTTGAGTGTTTCACGTGAAACATTTACCCTCACAACACTCAAAAATAAAAGGCTCTCCAAATGGAGAGCTTTTTCAATTTTATATCGAAGTGAAATCAGAGCATTTGATTATGCGTGCGCCAACGGCAAGGTTGCTTCACGTAGCCATTCTTTGACATCGCCTT
Organism: Vibrio sp. YIC-376; assembly: GCF_052353105.1. Lineage (NCBI taxonomy): Bacteria > Pseudomonadati > Pseudomonadota > Gammaproteobacteria > Vibrionales > Vibrionaceae > Vibrio > Vibrio sp. YIC-376. The sequence goes on along the minus strand of NZ_JBBWFK010000026.1, from coordinate 28,863 downwards.
CAACCAGAGGGCTGATTTGGTCCCAGACTTTTTGGTGGTAGTCATTCAGCCATGCCAGTTCTGGACGAGTCAGCATATCCACATTGATGTTACGTTTGTCTATAGGGCAACGAGTCAGTGACTCAAATGACAGCACTGGGAAGTCACCATTGGTTGGTGTTTCTACCACTAGCTCCAGGTTTTCAATTCGAATACCAAATGCATCCGCGCGGTAATAACCCGGCTCATTTGATAGCACCATACCTTTTGTTAGTGGGACATCGATTTGTCTTTTAGAGATGCTAGCAGGGCCTTCATGCACGCTCAGGAAATGGCCCACGCCGTGACCAGTACCATGGTCGTAATCATAACCTTCTGCCCAAAGATGTTGGCGAGCCAAAGTATCGATTTGGTAACCGCGTGTGCCTTTCGGGAAACGAGCACGTGCCACACCAATATGACCTTTTAGGGCCAGAGTGAACTGTTTGATCATTTCTGCAGATGGTTGACCAATCGCAATAGTACGCGTGATGTCGGTTGTACCGTCTAAGTACTGGCCGCCTGAATCAACCAGATAAAGCGTATTCATTTCTAGCTTACCCGGCTCTGGTTGGTTCTCATGGTTGTAGTGACACATTGCGGCGTTACTACCCGCTGCTGAAATCGTATCGAAGCTTAGATCCATTAGTGTTGGATCTTCTTTACGGAATGCTTCTAGTCGATCAGCGAGTGTTGCCTCATCATGAAGTTTGCCTGCTGCTACTTCCGCGTCGAGCCAACATAGGAATTTGCTCATCGCCACACCATCGCGCACATGACACGCTTTCATCCCTGCAATTTCCACTGCATTTTTCGCAGCTTTCGGCATCAGACATGGGTCTGCCGCGGCGATAACGGATGCACCAGAATTCTGTAGAACAAGCTTAAACCAGGCATTGCTGATCGCTGGATCGACTAATACCTTTTTGCCCGTCATTGCTTCAAGACGAGATTGAAGTTCTTCAGGATGATGTACGGTTACTCCAGCGCCTGCGTGTACGGCAAACTCTGTTGGCAGGCGTGCTGGATCAAGGAAGAATTCGATGGTTGAATCTGCATGAAGAATCGCGTATGACAGTAAAACGGGTAGACGTGATACATCCAGACCACGAACGTTCAATAGCCAACAGATAGAATCAAGAGCTGTGATGACTGCGCTATCGGCTCCTGCTTTTGCTACGAGTTGAGCAATCTCTTGACGTTTACTATCGCTTGATTGACCAACCGATTCTGTCGGCATCAGGCGTACATCGGACACCACTGGAGCAGGGCGATCATGCCACAACTCGTCAATTGGGTTGCTGGTTAGAATGTTGAGATCAAACTTACCAGCCAGTTTTGTTTGTGCTGAATCTAACCAAGCAGAGCTGTGCATGCGAGGATCGATAGCTACGGTCGAGCCTGCTGCAAGATTATCTTTTATCCAATCCAACGCTGGTTCTTCAATGAGGTGACGGTATTCAAATAGATCGGCAGGAACTTGTTTGGTCACTTGGACTGTGTAGCGGCCATCAACAAACATCGCCGCTTTATCTTTCGTGATCACGGCTGCACCAGCAGAACCGGTAAATCCGGTTAACCAGTGTAGGCGTTCGTTATGAGCCGGAACGTATTCGCCCAAGTACTCATCTTCGTGTGGGACAAGTAGGGCATCAATATTGTGTTGAGCTAGCCATTCGCGAATCGCATTCACGCGGCTTTGAGTATCGTTATGCATCTGTGTTATTCCTTCAATTACGGCTCCTTTATGCTCAGTTTTGGGAGCTGTTTCCTTCTGCTTCACGTAGTGAGTGAATTAAACGTTGAATTGTTTAAGTCTGGGTACAACAGGCCATAGATGAGCCAAAAGAACTATCGCCTGTTAAGCTACTCATTTTAATCGTTAAGCGCAAATTGAGTCCGAATTTTTATCTAAGATGATCGGTTTTTTGCGTGATCATCGTGCGTAACCAATTCAGCGCCGGGTCGTTTTCTCTGTCTCTATGCCAGAACAAAGTGTAAGCCATTGGTGGAAATTCTAGTGGTAATGGTAGCACTGCTAAGTCGAGCTGTTTTGCCGCGAGCTGAACAAAGTGACTCGGTGCAGTGAAGATAAAGTCGGTGTAGGAGCACAAACTTGCGGCACTGTTGAAATCAGGAACCGTAACCGCGATATCTCGCTCAGCGCCAATGTCTGCGAGACGATAATCCAATAACCAGCGATCGTTACCGTCGCAACGTACCTGAACATGACGCAGGGATAAGTAAGCTTCTAGGTTCCACTTCTGGTTTAGTGCCGGATGGTTTTTGCGGATGATGCACATCTGATGGTCGCGATAGATTTCCTGTTCGCATATGTCATCTGGTGGCAACAGGGTAAGCTTGGCATCATTTATGTCGATGTCTTTGCCGGTTAAACCCAAATCCAACTCGCCGCGTTGCAGCATTTTAAACGTGTTGTCCGACCAAGGGTGTGTGCTGATGGTTACGCCTGGTGCCTGCTGAAAGATAGCCGGTAAAAAGTGCGGCAGTATTAACGGATAAACGCTTTCGACAGCTGCGATTTGAAAGCGGTACTCGCTGCTTTGCGGAGAAAACTCTTCTGGCTGTGTCAGCACTTCGAGTTGGTTGATCAACAGTTCAAGTTTCGGTTTTAAGAACAGAGAGCGGGGAGTTGGTGTCAGTCCATGAGAATTTCTCGTGAACAGTGGATCATCAAATTGAACGCGTAATTTGGCTAACGATTTACTCACTGCCGACTGGCTGAGGCAGAGCCGATGTGCCGCTCTGGTGACGTTGAGCTCTTCCATGAGTACTTTAAAACAAACCAGCAGATTAAGGTCGATTCGAGCCAGCTTCTCAATATTCATCGTGATTTTCCCAAAAGGAATAATGGTCATGATTATACATCATTTCCATTCATATCATCAGATGATTAAGCTTCACGAAAAGTTCTTGTTCAATTTGGAGTGTAGTGGTGTCTGGCCATATTTCTAACAGTAAAAAGCAAATGGCGTTGTTGACCCTTTTGGTTCTCTTTAGCCCGCTTGCTATAGATATTTATCTTCCTGCGTTACCTCTTATGGCTTCAACTTTTCAGGTAGATAATGCGCTAGCACAAGACACTATCACTTGGTTTTTGTTTGCTATGGGTGTTGGTCAGCTATTTGCCGGCCCGTTAGCAGATAAACTCGGACGTCGAACTGTTGCATTGGGCGGCATCGCCATTTACGCAATGAGCGCTTTATTGGCGTGGAGTGCTCAGAACATTGAGTGGATGTTGATGTCCCGACTGCTACAAGGCTTAGGTGCATGTGCGACATCAGTGGCAGCCTTTGCAACAGTTCGCGATATCTTTGGTCCGGAAAAAAGCGGCAAGATGATCAGCTACCTTAACGGTGCGATCTGCTTTATTCCGGCACTGGCTCCAATACTCGGTAGCTGGCTGACGCAGCAATTCGACTGGCGTGCAAACTTTAGTTTTATGGCTGGCTTCGCGGTGGTATCGGGTACGTTGATGTTCCTAATGATGAAGGAAACCAACCCGGCAACAGAAAAACAAGCGGTGTTCAAACTCAGTCGTTACTGGGCGGTACTAAGTATTCCGTCGTTTATCTTCCATGCATCACTGTGTTTGATGGCGATGGCGGTTATCCTTGCGTATGTGACCTCCGCACCATCAGTGTTAATGACCGGAATGGGGCTGTCGATGAATGAGTTTACCTTCTGGTTTGGTGTGAATGCGGTGATTAATATCGCGGCTTGTATGCTGGCACCTAAATTTATGGAGCGCTTCGGCACACACAATACGCTTGTTGTCGGTATTTCTACATTAGGCCTTGCGGGCGTTGTGATGATGGTAATGAACGGTCAAAACACCGCGTTTTCTTTTATGCTGCCAATCTTTATGTCTTCAGCGGGCTTTGCTCTGATTCTTGGCGGTGCGGCGGGTAAGGCTTTGGAACCGTTTGGTGATAAAGCAGGTACAGCGGCTGCGTTACTTGGTTTGTTCCAAATGAGTGGTTCTGGGTTATTGGTGGGCACGCTTCAGCGCTTATCGTTAGACCCACAAACACTGATTGCACTTCAGATGTGGATTATTCTGCCCGCACTTGTGATTTTGTTTACCAAAGCAGGTAAGAGTTGGCATGCGAGCTTTGCTAAAGCGTAAATCGGTGTAATTTATTATTTTCCAATATGAGTAACAAGTGTATATTTGTCGTTCACACTTTTCCTGACACCATAATGGAATTCAACAAGTAATGTCGTTAACCACGTATGAAATGGCTCGTATTTTAGAGCAAATGGAAGAATCACCAGAAAAGGTGATGTTTGGTAAGTTGCTTAATGAGCTGGGCAATCAAAGCTCCGAGCGTATTCGTAGCGCGGCAAAACAAGTACCTCTGCCAATCCTGCGTGACATAGTGTATCAATTTCAACAAGTGATTGAGTCGCGCAAAGGTGAGCAAGTTGAGCTGCTAGCGAAAGACATTGCTAAGCAAGGTATCTCAGCTGACGAATTGTTGGCTTACCTGAACAAACAATAAATAAGTCCCCGCAGCTGCGGGGATTTTTTTATTTAACCAGCTTATTTTTCAGCAACTGGTCTAGAGAATACGGCCCAGGCCCCCATACGATCACGACCAGTATCATAAATCCCCATAGCTGATGGTCATGAAAGCCTTTCTCCCACAATAGCGGGTAGGAGAGAACGGCGATGATGTTAAATATAAACAGCAATGCGGCCATCGGGCGGGTAAAAATTCCCAGTGCTATAAAGACCGGCAGAATCAGTTCTGCAGCTGTGCCTATATACGCAGCAAACTCCCAGGGGAGCAACGGTACCTGATACTCAAATTCGAATAGGTAGAGTGTGCTTGCCCAGGAAGCGATTTTTATCAGACCAGAATTGAAAAACACCCACGCGACCCATAAGCGACAAAGTAGCAATAGAAAAGGAACAACGCCGTTCTGAAAGAGGTTGGTGTATTCATCGTAGCGAGTTATTAAGCGCTTAATTGTTTCTGTCATGATTTTCTCCCTCATCTCTTTAAGGTAAAACCGTCAATCAAATTCAGCAGCATCAGATGACTTAAATTAGCAAGCAGTGGTGGCGGAATGTCACCCATAGGTAGGTGTTGCTCTAAATACCGCAGTAATTGGTAGGTGTCGATATCGAGCGTATGACACGATACTCCACCATTCATCTCAACTGAGATGACGCCGCATTGCGATAGATTGATGTCGAGCTGCTCGACTTGCTGATGCTGAATCGCCGTAAACAAATCAAAAACCGCATAGCGAGACTCATAACTTCGGCATCCGGGGTGCAAATGAAAAATCAACCTAGATTGCTGGTCTGGTTTTACTTCAGCAAGCCGGGTTAAGGGGATTAATTCTGCATTGGGTAATTGCTCGCGTTGGGCTTGGCGGGCTAAATCTATTTCCCACTCAAAGCGGGCGACCTCTGGGCTGTAAGGTGCTTGGGCAATTACTTGTGCGAATAAGATGATGGTGTCTTGAAAGTCTTCCCCATAATGAGCAACGTATCCTTCTGTTAATGGATAATTCAGAACGTGTTGCCGCGCAATTTGTATAAAGCATTCTTTGCCGAGTAACGCTTCCACCATTGGGTAGGTTGCCGACAATATTTCGCTCAGGCTGATGATAAAGTTGTTGCGATAAATCTGTATTCGTTCATCAGCGCTGAATAGGTCAGCAGTGATATCGCACTCTTCGCCTGATGTTTGATAGTGCAGTGCTTTGGCGAACTGGTTCTGTAATGTAGCAAGGTTCATGATGCTTTCCTCACTCGTTCTAAAACGGAGTCGGTCTGGGATTCTGAAAGTATTTGCGAGGCTTTACCTGCTTCTGCTAACAGCACTGCTGGCGTAGGAATATCCAAATCCCACTCAATTAAGGTATGACGAGGGCCATGCTGCTCTGTCCAACAACGATACAGATGCCACACTTCATCACTGACCGGGCGACTGTGGGTATCAATCCAAATCTCACCTTTATCAAGTTGTTTGATGGTAAAGCCAGCAAGGTGAATTTCATCGACCTTGTCGGCTGGAATTGCCGCTAAGTATGTGTCGCAATCAAAACCATGATTGAATGCGGAAACGTAAACATTGTTTAAATCGAGCAGCAATCTGCAATCAGTGCGTAACTGAACTTCTCTCAGAAACTCCCATTCACTAATGGTGGAGTGCTGAAACTTTACATAACTCGATGGGTTTTCAATTAAGATTTGACGCTGCAGATAATCTTGCACTTCCTGAACATTTCGAGTGAATACGTTCAGCGCTTCTTCGGTATATGGCAGGGGCAGGAGGTCGTTAAAGTAGTGCCCGCCATGCTCACTCCAGCTGAGATGGTCTGAAACAAACATGGGGTCAATCGAATTGATCAGTGCCTTAAGCTGAGCTAAATGTTTCTGACTGACTCGCTCTACAGAACCCAGTGACAACCCTATACCGTGGCAACTGATTTGATAAAACTCGCGCATAGATTGAAGTTGATGGCGCTCGGCCGAGTTCGGCTGAAAGTAGTTCTCACTGTGAATCTCAAGCCAGGACAATTTTGGCTGATTGTGACTGAAGTAGTTCAGATGAGGCGTTCTTAATCCGATTCCAACGAGATTATGCAAAGATTGATGTTCCACGTGAAACTCCTTATCAAAATCAGGCAAGGCGAAGAGATAAGGGTGTGTGGGTTGAGCATTCACACACCCCTAACAATGGCCTCTGGGGCAATTAAGAAGAGGTAGTGCTACCGCCCGCCAACTTGCTACACAATCCTTCGGGCACAACGACAAATGCATCTTTTTGGTTGTCTTGTTTAGCAGTACCAGCACAAGAACCGTTCTTAGTGGCACAGTCATTTTTACCTGCCTTGGCTACGCCAAAGCACTTTTCTTGTTCAGCAGCGACAGCAGAAGTCGTGGTGAGCATAGTGCCTCCCAGAGCAATAAGCCCCGTAACTGCAGCAGCAATAGCAAGATTCGAATTTTTCATAACAATGTCCTCTGAGTGATTTCCTTTACTTTCGGTTAGCAAGGTGACGCGATATGTGGTTGTACAGTATCTGTCCACTTACTTAACTTAAGAGATAGGAATGAGGGTTAAAAACTTTCAGTGAAATGTGTTGCCAGAACAGGGTTAGGTGACGCCATTTGTATAACTAACTGAATAAACGAATAAAAAAACATCAGATTTTTTATCAAGTTTTGTCTCAACACACCCTAGTTGTTTAGGTTATAATCTGTTTTTATGTATAAATAACCAGTAGCTCATCATGATGGATCCATCTCTATTACTCGACGGTTTGAACGATAAACAGCGTGAAGCCGTTGCAGCACCTCTAGAAAACTTACTCATCCTTGCTGGTGCAGGGAGTGGTAAGACACGCGTTCTTGTTCACCGAATCGCCTGGTTGATGTCTGTAGAACAAGCATCGCCGTTCTCAATCATGTCGGTAACCTTTACCAACAAAGCGGCGGCGGAGATGCGTGGTCGTATTGAAGAGTTGATGATGGGCAGTGCGTCAGGCATGTGGAATGGTACTTTCCATGGCATTTGTCATCGTATTCTGCGCGCGCACTATCTTGATGCTAAGTTACCGGAAGATTTTCAGATTATCGACAGTGATGACCAGCAGCGTCTGCTTAAGCGTCTGATCAAAGCACAAAATCTGGATGAAAAGCAGTGGCCTGCGCGCCAGGTGGCTTGGTGGATTAACGGTAAGAAGGACGAAGGTCTACGTCCGGCTCATATCGATGCCTATCACGATCCCGTTACTAAAACTTACCTGCAGTTGTATACCGCTTATCAGGAAGCATGTGACCGTGCTGGCCTGGTCGACTTTGCGGAAATTTTGCTTCGCGCTCATGAGCTACTGCGCGATAACAAGTTTGTCCGCGAACATTACCAAGCACGCTTTAAACATATTCTGGTCGACGAGTTCCAGGACACCAACAACATTCAGTACGCGTGGCTGCGCATGATGGCGGGGCCTGAGTGTCATGTGATGATCGTCGGTGATGATGACCAGTCAATTTATGGTTGGCGCGGTGCGAAAATAGAGAACATCGAGAAGTTCACCCTTGAGTTCCCTAGTGTCAGCACAATTCGCCTTGAGCAAAACTACCGTTCTACAAAAACGATTCTGGAAGCCTCGAATACCCTTATTGCTAACAACACAGAGCGTATGGGGAAAGAGCTTTGGACGGATGGCAGTGTTGGTGAGCCAATCTCGGTCTACAGTGCATACAACGAGTTAGACGAAGCCCGTTTTGCGGTTAATAAAATCAAAGAGTGGCAAGACAAGGGCGGTGTTCTGACGGATGCTGCCATGCTTTACCGTAATAACGCTCAGTCACGTGTACTGGAAGAAGCGTTAATTCAAGCGGGTCTTCCTTACCGCATTTATGGTGGCATGCGATTCTTCGAGCGTCAGGAAATCAAAGACGCCCTGAGCTACATGCGCTTGATTGCCAACCGTAACGATGATGCTGCATTCGAGCGTGTGGTGAATACGCCAACACGTGGATTGGGTGATAAAACACTAGAGACGGTTCGTCGTGCAGCTCGTGATCGTGGCTGCACCATGTGGGAAGCTAGCATCGCGATGCTTGATGAGCAGGTGCTCGCAGGCCGTGCCGCGGGAGCATTGAGTCGTTTTATTGAACTCGTCACCGCTCTGGAAGACGATACACTTGAGATGCCACTACACGAGCAAACAGACCATGTGATCAAATATTCAGGCTTGTTTGCTATGTACGAGCAAGAGAAGGGTGAGAAATCTAAAGCACGGATTGAGAACTTGGAAGAGTTGGTAACAGCAACCCGCCAATTCGAAAAACCAGAAGAAGCGGAAGAGATGTCTCTGCTGACGGCGTTTCTGACTCATGCAGCGCTGGAAGCGGGTGAAGGGCAGGCTGATGAGTTCGAAGATGCAGTTCAATTGATGACGCTGCACAGTGCGAAAGGTCTGGAATTCCCACTGGTGTTCATGGTGGGTGTCGAAGAAGGCATGTTCCCGAGCCAGATGTCTGCCGAAGAAGCCGGGCGTTTAGAAGAAGAACGTCGTTTGTGTTATGTCGGCATGACACGTGCGATGCAGAAACTCTACATCACCTATGCAGAAATGCGTCGTTTGTATGGTCAGGACAAGTACCACAAACCATCGCGCTTTATTCGTGAACTGCCTGAATCGTGTCTGGATGAAGTGCGTATGAAGGCGCAAGTCAGCCGTCCTGCAAGTAGTGGTCGCTTTAGCCAAACGGCGGTAAAAGAGAACTTTAACGAGACGGGTTTTGCACTAGGCTCACGCGTGATGCATCCGAAGTTTGGTGAAGGTACCATCATTAACTTTGAAGGCAGTGGCCCTCAAAGTCGGGTGCAAATAGCATTTAATGGTGAAGGTATTAAATGGTTAGTGACCGCTTACGCCAGACTTGAGAAGCTTTAATCCGAGCGATACCAATAATAATTGGAAGATTTATCAATAGAATTGAGCTCGATACGAGGCAACAAGCGAGCGAAGCCCCTGAGCATAGGGTTCTGTGTGATGGGGTGAGCGAGTGCAGTTAACGAAGTAGCGAGTTTAATTATGCAGATAAATGGTAAAGAAAAACCCCGAGGGCTTACGCCCGTCGGGGTTATAGTCTTACTCGCAGCAATCCAGCTACTAAAAGTGCTCCATGCATCGAATCCATGATAGTGTGCTGATTCCTTCAGCTTATTCCTTTCGTCGCCTTCCTAGCGGTGTCCTTGACCTTATCCTGGTCTGCTAACAATCCTCGTTAGCTCTCATCACTTGTTCCCTGAGCGGTGTCCCTGACATCATCCTGATGTTCAATCCCTGCCTCGTCCAGAGGTGTCCATTTCCCATCCTTAGTAGCAACCATCCTAGTTACTATCGAGTCCGTTCAATGTCCAGTTTTGCATTCCATGCCCGACTATTCATCCTGAATAACCGTTTCTTCTTCCTGAAGTCTACCAAATCCTTGGTAATTCCTGTTCCGTGTCAGCATCCTTCCGACAGGTTCCATATTACGTTTTTCACGCCTCTCGGCAATGGTGGAAATTCACATTTTTATTGATTTAATGCAGCTTAAAATTACACTTTCATTTAAAATCAACATCTTAGTATTTTTTAGGGGTGATTTTTCTATTAAAAAAGCGAGTTTTACCCAACCCTTTGTGAGAGATCTCGCACAAAGGATCGGGTGAAAGGCTATTATTTACCGATTGCGACTCCTTCACGGCGAGGATCGGCAGCACCTTCTAAACCGTCTGTCGTGATGCGAATTGCATGTAATCCTGAATTCAAATCAGTTGCTTGTGTTGTAAAGCCGATTTTTTCCAGCTCTGGTTGCAGGCGAGTGGCGGTGGTTCCTTGCTCAATATCTAAAATACCAAAGCGGTTTAACAGTCTTGGCTGATTGATGGCTTGCTGGATATCCATATCCCACTGGGTATGCGCAATAATGGTTTGGGCAACATAACCGATAATACGGCTACCGCCCGGAGATCCAATAGCCATATAAGGCTTGCCATCTTTGAGCATGATAGTCGGAGCCATAGAGGAACGCGGACGTTTACCCGGTTCAAGGCGATTAGCGATAGGGATGCCGTCCTGATGGGTACTGAAAGAGAAGTCGGTTAATTCGTTGTTCAGCAAGAAACCTCGAACCATTAGGCGTGAACCGAAGGAATTCTCTATCGTTGTCGTCATAGATACCACATTACCCTGTTTGTCGACGATGTTGAAATGGCTGGTGGAAGGCAATTCAATTGACTCATCCATACTCAGGTTCATTGCATGAGACCAAGGTGGGTTTCCCGCAGTTACCTCAGACAGTGCTTTGCCAACTTCTATCAAGTTAGCTCGCTCTTTGAGGTAGTCGGCATCCAATAATCCTGCGGTTGGCATCGGTACATAGTCGTGGTCAGCCATGTATTTCCCGCGATCAGCGAAGGCGAGGCGAGAGGCATCCGCTATGACTTGCCATGACTTGGCACTTTCTGCGCCCCAGCCTTTAAGATCGTATTTCTCGCTGATGGCCAGAATCTGTCCCACTGTTAGTGCGCCGGAGCTTGGTGGCCCCATACCGCATACGTCGTAGCTTTGATAGGCTGCGCACACGGGTTCACGCTGCTTAATTTGGTAGGTATCGAAGTCTGATTGTGCGAGTACTCCCGGATTACCCGGTGCGTTTTGTACCGTGTTGACGATGTCCTTGGCTATATCACCTTGGTAAAAGGCCATGGCGCCTTTCTCCGCAATTGCCGTTAAGGTTTGCGCGTATTGCGTATTTTTTAGGATAGTTCCGGCGACTTTCGGTGAACCATCCGGATTAAAGAAGTAAGCTTTGGTCGCAGGGAAGCGCGACAGACGTTCAGAGTCGCCTTCTATCAGACTGGCGAGACGAGGACTAACTACAAAACCTTGTTCGGCAAGCTTGATGACTGGCTGAATGATCTTTTTCCATTCCAGCTTGCCGTACTTTTGGTGCGTATCCCATAAGAGCTTGACCGTTCCCGGAGTGCCTACCGAACGACCACCGACAACTGCGTCGTAAAACTGAAGAGGCTGGCCTTTGTCATCAAGAAACAGTTGCGGTGTGGCGGCTAATGGTGCGGTTTCGCGGCCATCATAGGTCGTGAGTTTTTGCTTATCGCTATCCCAATACACCAAAAATGCACCACCTCCGAGCCCGGAAGATTGCGGTTCCACTAAGCCAAGCATCAGCTGAACTGCCACCATAGCATCGATCGCATTGCCACCTTGTTCAAGTACATCTGCGCCGGCTTGAGTCGCAATCGGATTTGCGGCCGTCACCATATAGTTTTTGGCTTTTACCAGCTGCTTTTGTTCTACGCCAGTGCTTTGTTCTGGTGTGACCGCATCAGTGGCTTGGTTGGCGAGAGCTTGGCTCGTAAGGGTGAAAGAGGAGGTAAGAAAAAGACCCGCAGTTACGAGCCGGTTGAACGTCCATTGCATGATGACTCTCCATGTTACCAGTTGAATATTCAGCTTGGCAGCCATAGAGAGGATCGTCGAGTCCGTAGTCTTAGAAATGTCGGTTGTGCTACGCTTTTAAATCAGTAAGTTACACTGCCAAGGTGCGGATGGTTTGCAGCAAAATACCGCTTCCGACCATCGTAAACACCACACCGCATAAGCCATCAATATAAATGCCCGCCTGTTGTAGGCGACGTTGCAATCTTTGCGTGGAGAGCATCCAAGCCAGGCTGGAAAACCAAAACAGTGATAAGCCAAACAGAATTACCAAGGCGATGCCTTTTCCGGTGGCAGACATACCTGCCGGAACCAGACTCGACATCAAACTGATGAAAAACACCAAAGCTTTTGGATTAAGAATATTGGTAGCGAATCCCTTGGCGAATGCCTGACGCTTATTACTGATCACCAGATTATTCGCTTGATTTGGTTGATCTGATTGCGGGTTCTTGAGCATGGCGATCACCGCGCGCAATGCACCGATACCTAAGTAAAGTAAGTAGCTACCACCGAGTAGTTGCAACACTGAATACAGCAAAGGATGCTGGTGAACTAAGTAACTCACGCCGGTCAGGCTAAACAAAGAATGGAGCAAAATGCCAACTGACAAACCTAACGCGATATACAGCCCAGTTTGACGGCCATGACGTGTGGCGTTTTGCACGACTAATGCGAAGTCGGGGCCGGGACTCATCAAAGCAATAAAGTGAATACTGGCCAGCGTTATTAGTATGGTGGATTCATTCATAAATACATCTCAAACATAATGAAGAGATTTGATTGTCGCCAACAGCAGCGATGCTCGCTTGTAAAAAACTGACAGTATTGCGCTGAATGGGCTTCAGCGTGTCACTTGCGACGGGGAAACGCCGTAAGTCTGTTTAAACGCTTTACTGAAATGAGCCTGATCGTAAAAGCCAATTTGATGCGCCACTTCTGTTCCACATTGTCCCGCTTGGAGCAGTTTCATCCCTTGCTCCAGACGTAGCCGTGCGAACCAGGCGTAGGGCGTCATCCCTGTTTGGGCTTTGAAGTGCCGTTGAAACTGGGTTGGGCTTAGTTGGCATAGTTCAGATAACGAATCCAGTCGCACTGCCTGATCTAGATTTGCCATCAAGTAATCTTTTAAGGTACTGAGTGACTGTTTCCCTAGCGGTATCACCTTCTGACGGGCAAGCGATCCGTATCGATCAAAAAGCTGATTAAACCCTTCAAATGGAAGGCAATCTTTGGTCAGCTGACTGATGTTTTTACGTCGAAGGTGGCAGTGTAAGTTACTAAGTTGTGAAAATATTTGTGGATCGGAGATGATCAACTCATTAAAGCTGATTATTTGACCATTTTGTTGAAGATCGGCCAGATCGCTGAGCAGGTGCGGCTCGATCGAAAAGACATTCACTTCATAACCGTCAGCAAGCTTGGACTGGCCATCATGTAGCTCATCAGGCGGCATAATGACGATTTGCCCGTGTCCGACTTGGTGATGACACCCCTGATATTGGAACTCCTGCTCGCCATGCGTGATCAGACCAAGGTGAAAGTCCAGGTGATAGTGCTTTTGAAAAGCAAATTTCTGGTATTTCGCCTCAATCAGACTCAGTTGGTCATGGTCGGTCGCGTAGTATTGAATCTGTTCCATTACATACAAAAAAAGCTTGGTCATTATCTGACCAAGCTTATCTGTCAATTTCTAACTTGTCTTGTAAAAAACGATCACTGAGCTTGAAGTGCCCGACGTGAACGGCGACTGCTGCGCAGCCCATCAAAGCTAAAGATAACTAATGCTCCCCAGATAAAGGCGAATGTGATCGCTTTATCCATGGTAAAGGCTTCGCCATAAATCAATACCGCGAGCAAGAACATCAGGCTTGGTCCTATGTACTGGAAGAAGCCTAGTGTAGACAATTTCAATCTGGTTGCGGCACCAGTGAAGCAGAGTAGTGGCAGTGTCGTCACTACGCCTGCTGCAATCAGCAATGTATTTAACTGCCACGGGTTCTCTGCCATATTCGAAGTTGGCGTACTGGCGATAAATACTAAGTAAATTGCCGCAGCAGGTAACATAATCAGGGTTTCGATAAATAAACCCGTTTGTGCTTCCACACTGACTTTTTTACGCAGCAAGCCGTAAACGCCAAAACTCATCGCCAGCGCCATCGCCACGACAGGCACGGAACCAAACACAAACAACTGCACTAAGACACCGCAGGCAGCAAGAGTGACGGCAAACCACTGCAATTTACGCAGTCTCTCACCAAGGAAAATCATTCCGAGCAGTACGTTGATTAGCGGGTTGATGTAATACCCCAGACTGGCATCTAGCATATGATTGGCGTTGACCGCCCAAATGAAGATCAGCCAGTTGGCGCCAACCAAAAGTGAAGTAGACACTAAATACATCATCTTGGTCTTGTTTCTGATGACATCGCTCACCGAGCGCCAGCGGCGGCCAAAGTGGAGGAGTGCAGCAAGCAAAAAGAAAGACCAGACTACCCGGTGGCTAAGGATCTCTAAAGCCGATACATCAGTAATCGATTTAAAGTATATCGGGGCGATGCCCCACATCGTGTAAGCGCCAATTGCAAGCAGGACGCCTTGCCGTGCACGTTGTTGTTCTTCTGGTGTCATGACGTGTCACCTAATTGTGTGATTATAGAGCAGTAGCGCAGTATACGAGTCGCATTGGCAAACACCTAGTAATTTGCGGTTTTATTCACCACGAAACCCCTTTACAATGTGCCCTCATTTTGCGTGCTGGCGGCATGCAAAAGCATTTCTATGAACACCCAATCTGAGATTATTCATGACCTCGACCTTGTTAGCCGAACCATCAGACTCGCCTGTAACGCCTCAACGTGTGTTGGAGGACGTTTTCGGTTATCAGACATTCCGTGACGGCCAACAACAAGTTATCGAAGCAGCAGTCGAGGGCAAAGACAGTTTAGTCATCATGCCAACGGGTGGTGGTAAGTCTCTCTGTTACCAAATTCCCGCGTTGGTACGCAGTGGGATAACTCTGGTTATTTCTCCACTGATTTCATTAATGAAAGACCAAGTTGATCAGCTTAAAGCGAACGGTGTAGCGGCAGAGTGCGTTAACTCGACGATGAGCAGAGAAGAGCTGCTTAGCGTTTATAACCGCATGCACAATGGGCAGTTGAAGTTGATTTATGTCTCGCCAGAACGGGTTTTGATGCGCGACTTTATTGAGCGTCTGGAAAGTCTGCCTTTGGCGATGATAGCGGTCGATGAAGCGCACTGTATCTCTCAGTGGGGACATGATTTCCGCCCTGAATACGCATCACTTGGTCAGTTAAAACAACATTTTTCCCATGTTCCATTCATGGCATTAACGGCAACGGCAGATGATGCTACGCGCAGAGATATCCTGGAGCGCCTGAGCTTGCAAGAGCCGCAGGTTTATCTCGGCAGTTTTGACCGTCCGAATATTCGTTACAACCTGGTCGAAAAGCACAAACCGATTTCTCAGATCATTCGCTACTTGGATACCCAGAAGGGAAATTGCGGCATTATCTATTGTGGTAGCCGTAAGAAGGTCGAAATGGTCACGGAGAAGCTGTGCAACAACCACATTCGAGCGGCGGGCTACCATGCAGGGATGGATGCGGATGAACGAGCTTATGTTCAGGAAGCATTTCAGAGAGATGATATCCAGATTGTGGTGGCGACAGTGGCGTTTGGTATGGGCATCAACAAACCTAACGTGCGTTTTGTGGTGCATTTTGATATCCCGCGTAATATCGAGTCCTACTATCAGGAAACTGGCCGAGCTGGTCGAGATGGTTTGCCTGCGGAAGCGATGATGCTCTATGACCCGACCGATATCAGTTGGCTTCGTCGTATGTTGGATGAAAAAGATGACGGCCCGCAGAAGCAGGTCGAAAGCCACAAACTCAATGCGATGAGTGCATTTGCTGAAGCGCAGACTTGTCGTCGTCAGGTTCTGCTTAATTACTTTGGCGAATATCGTGAGAAGCCTTGCGGCAACTGCGATATCTGTCTGGATCCTCCTAAACATTTTGATGCCACCGAAGAAGCGCGTAAGGCACTGTCTTGTGTGTATCGTGTTAATCAGAGCTTTGGTATGGGTTATGTGGTGGAAGTTTTGCGTGGTATGCAAAATATCCGCGTGCGTGAAAATGGCCACGATAAAATCTCAACGTACGGAATAGGGCGTGACCACAGCCATGATTATTGGATAAGCATTTTCCGTCAGTTGATTCATAAAGGCCTGCTGTTTCAAAATATTACCAGAAACTCTACGCTGCAGTTGACTGAAGAAGCGCGCCCACTATTACGTGGAGATGTGTCATTGGAACTCGCCGTGCCACGTTTAGATACAGCAGCACGTGCGGCGAAGTCCGACAAATTGACCAGTAAAAACTACGATAAGAAGCTGTTTGCCAAACTGCGCAAGCTGCGTAAGTCGATTGCGGATGAGGATGGCTTACCACCATACGTCGTATTCAGTGATGCTACACTGATTGATATGGCGGAGATTCTGCCAACTTCTTACGGTGAAATGCTGGCAGTCAGCGGAGTCGGTCAACGTAAGCTCGAGAAATACGCTGACCCATTCTTAGATCTCATTCAAGAACATATTACCCATCACGGATAAGGACATTACATGGACAAGGAATTTGGCCTTGCTGAATATATTGCTGAAGATGGTCGATTACTCATTACCGCACCAAGCTTTGATTTAGATACGTTTCCAGTACTGGGTGAGCGTTTGGTCGGTCTGTTATCGGCTTCGGTGGTAGAAAAACAGTGGGATGCTGATATTCACTCCTGGCTTATCGACTTTGAAGGTTGCCGTCTGTTTATGAAAGCAGAACATTACAGTGAAGCAATATGGTTTGAGGCGCTGGAAGTTGCAGAGAGTAGGGAAGAGCTTGATTATATCGCCGGATTATTTCAACGCGGATTCTGACGTAAGCTTATAATCTTGTTAAGGGTGTTTCACATGAAACACCCTTTTTTATGCAAAAACGTTTGCGTAAAAAGCACCGCTTGCGAGTGGAGTTGGTTAATGTATAATCGCCCACCGCTTTGCTCTTTACGGGCAAGGTCAGTTTATTTTTTTATTTTACATTGTTGGTAAGAGTCGTTTTTTATATTGAAAAGGCTCGATTTGGGTTCCCTCGCCCCCAAACCAAACTAAAAAGGTATCGCATGAGTAACTTTACCCCTGCGCAGCAGCGCAACGCCCTTATCTATCTGGTTTTATTCCATCTGATCATCATTGCATCCAGCAATTACCTAGTTCAGCTACCATTTACTATTTTTGGTCTGCATACCACGTGGGGCGCATTTACCTTCCCATTTATCTTTTTGGCAACTGACCTGACAGTGCGTATCTTTGGTGCTGGATTGGCGCGTAAAATCATTTTCTTAGTGATGTTGCCTGCGCTGGCCGTGTCTTATGTCCTGTCAGTGGTGTTTTTTGAAGGTCAGTTCCAAGGTTTTGGTCAACTGAGCGAATTTAACCTGTTCGTAGCGCGTATTGCAGTTGCAAGTTTTATGGCTTACTTGCTGGGTCAAATTTTGGATGTACATGTATTTAACCGTCTGCGCCAGATGAAACAATGGTGGGTGGCACCAACCTGTTCAACACTATTTGGTAATGCATTAGATACCATCGCGTTCTTTGCGATTGCGTTCTACCAAAGCCCTGATCCATTTATGGCTGAGCACTGGACTGAAATTGCGCTGGTGGACTACGGCTTTAAACTGGTGATCAGTCTTGGCTTGTTTGTCCCTATGTACGGCGTATTACTGAATTACCTAATCAAAAAGCTGACTGCGGTGAACCCGAACTTCAAAGTGACTACCGCCGCTTAGTCCGCTGACTTTTCGTGAATACCTCAAAAGCCGCTTGTTTTTACAGCGGCTTTTTTGTTTCTGAGGGGGAATGTACAGCGTAGGGAGTATTTAGATCATGGGTGTCAAAAAGCTCTTTGAGCTGTACACGGGCAATAAAAAAGGCTCCATTGGAGCCTTTTTCGTCAATTGCAAGTAGCGATTAACAAGCAGAGATTGTTAATGGCCAGCCAATATCGGTCTGGCGGTTGGATTCAATTTCCAGCTCAGCGGCAGTGAGTGGGTTGGCTTCTAACCATGTCGCGTCAATGCTTAGAGTTAGCTTGTCTCCCTCTGCAGAAAGTTCTACTTGAGGTTCTAAGCTTGGATTGCGGCGGTGGGTAAGCAGCACGGCTAGACGCAGTAAACGCAGTATACGTTTAGCGCTAGCACCAGAAATGGCGTATTGCTCTGGTAGCGAGCTTAATTGCTCACGGTAACGTCTCGCAATTTCACCAATAAAAAACTTCTGAGCGCGAGTGAACCCCGGCAAATCTAGGTTCTGCAGTAAGTAGGCACTATGTTCACCGCCTTTTTTGAAGTCGATGGTTAAGCCTATCTCATGCAATTTCGCAGTAGTTTCTAGTAGCACTTCACCCTGAGGCTCTGCTATCCACTCTTCACCACCGGCTTGTTGCAGAAGCTTACGGGCTAGGTTTGCCACCTGTTCACCGTACTGGCAATCTAATTGATAGCGGCTCTGAACACTGCAAATGGTACGTGCGCGGATGTCACTCTGGCGCAACTCGTCGACCATCTCGTAAACGAGTCCTTCACGTAATGCACCGCCTGCCAGCGTCATTGCATCGATTTCAAGCAACTCAAAGACTGCAATTAGGATAGATAAACCACTAGGGAAGACCAGTGCGCGTTCAAGCGTTAAACCTTCAATGTCCAGCTCTTCTAAATGATCAGCAAGCATAGCCTGCTTCTGTAAGCGTTTTAGTTTGGAGTGAGTAATTACTTCGTCCATACCTTGCGCCAACATTATTTCTTGTAGAGCTTGAACCGTGCCAGATGCACCGACACATACATCCCAGCCCAAGTCGGTGTACTGCTCCAAAATCGGCTTGATGGTAAGTTTCGCCCCTTCAATTGCAGCACCGAAGTTGCGTGCATTTAGCTGACGGTCTTTGAAGAAGTTTTCTAGCCAAGTTACACAACCCATCTTTAAGCTGGTCAGTGCTTTGGCTTCGAACCCTTCTCCGATAATAAGCTCCGTACTGGCACCACCAATATCAACCACAAGGCGACGACCACTACCTCCAGACGTGTGTGCGACTCCTTTATAGATGGTCGCAGCTTCTTCTTCGCCAGAAATGACATCGATCGGCTGACCAAGAATCTCGTGTGCTTTATCCAGAAAAACATCCACGTTTGTCGCGGTACGTAATGTTGCGGTGCCGACGATACGAATGTTCTGTTTAGGAATATCTTGCAAGCGTTCCGCAAATAGACTTAAGCAGTCCCATCCTCGCTGCATAGCTTCCATACTAAGAGAATTATGTTCATCTAAGCCCGCCGCTAGACGAACTTTGCGCTTAATTTTAGCCATTGTTTGAACGCTGCCATCGATATGACGCACAACGAGCATGTGAAAACTGTTCGACCCGAGGTCGATGGCTGCGTATAGCGGTGATGATCCTGCTTGACTCATATACGACTTAATATTCCTTTATTACTGTTTTGGCGCTGATTGACGTGGCTGACGAGGACGACGTCCTTGTGGCTTACGGTTACCAGAACGTGTACCACCTGTATTCGTACGACGTTGCTGAACACGTGGTTCACGCATACGAATCGGAGCTGGCAGATCTTGGATCAGAGCTGATGCATCGTATTCCGATACAGGGATAGTGTGTTCGATGTACTCTTCAATCGCAGGCAAGTTAATTGCGTATTCTTCACAAGCAAAGCTGATAGAGTGGCCACTTGCGCCAGCACGACCAGTACGACCGATGCGGTGTACGTAATCTTCACAATCGTCTGGAAGATCGTAGTTGAATACGTGCGTTACCTGAGGAATGTGCAGACCACGAGCTGCAACGTCGGTTGCTACCAGGATATCAACATCACCTTTAGTGAACTGCTCAAGAATTTTTTCACGTTTCTTCTGTGGTACATCACCAGTGAGTAGGCCAACACGATGGCCATCGGCAGCTAGGTGACCCCAAACGGATTCACACTTATGTTTGGTGTTAGCAAATACAATCGCGCGATCTGGCCATTCTTCTTCAATAAGCGTTTGAAGTAATGACATTTTATCTTCGTTAGACGGGTAGAAAAGTTCTTCCTGAATACGGTGGCCAGTTTTCTGCTCTGGTTCTACCACGACATGTTCTGGGTTGTGCATGTGTTCAAATGCAAGTTCTTGTACGCGGTAAGAAAGCGTTGCTGAAAACAGCATGTTTAGACGCTCTTTTGGCTCAGGCATACGGCGGAACAAGAAACGGATGTCTTTAATGAAACCAAGATCGAACATGCGGTCCGCTTCATCTAGTACAACTGCTTGAATGTTGTTCAGATTAAAAACGCGCTGCTTGTAGAAATCGATGATACGGCCTGTGGTACCGATCAGGATGTCTACACCATCTTGTAGCTTCGCCAACTGCTTATCGTAGCTTTCACCACCATAAGCCAGTGCCGCTTTTAAGCCCGTACTTGCAACGAGTGTTTCTGCGTCGTTGAAGATCTGAATCGCCAATTCACGCGTTGGAGCCATAATAATGGCGCGTGGTTGCGTTGGTTGACGACCTTCGTGTTCTGGTGTGGTCATAAGGTGGTTGAACGTAGCAGTAAGAAACGCGAGCGTTTTACCAGTGCCCGTTTGGGCCTGGCCTGCGATGTCTTGGCCGGTGAGCAGTACCGGCAACGCCAAGGCTTGGATAGGGGTACAAAACTCAAACCCTTTTTTATCCAATCCATCAATAACTTGGGGCTCTAACCCCAAATCGGCGAACTTTTGCTCTGTGATATGCGTCTTTTTCATAGCTATAGAATATCAGCTAAAGCTTGCATTACGAAAGTAAATACATTCCAATAGGACATCAAATTACTGGTTATCATCCAACCAGTTTCGAAAAACACATTGGAGTGGAAGATGAGTGATAAGATTTTGCAGCTAACTGATGACGGTTTTGAAAACGATGTAATCAACGCTGCAGGCCCTGTATTAGTAGATTTCTGGGCAGAATGGTGTGGTCCTTGTAAGATGATTGCGCCGATTCTGGACGAAGTCGCTGAAGAGTACGAAGGCAAACTCACTATCGGTAAACTAAATATTGACCATAACGCTGGCACACCGCCTAAGTTTGGTATTCGCGGCATTCCAACGCTACTGCTATTCAAAGACGGTAACGTAGCGGCAACGAAAGTTGGTGCCTTGTCTAAAACTCAACTAAAAGAGTTTTTGGACGCAAACCTATAATCACCAAGTGATTACAGACAAAACCGTGCAAACAACAATGCGCGGTTTTGTTTTTCTAACTCTGGACTAGAATATTAATTAGTGCTAACTTATCGCGCGTTAATTGAACAAATTTCTCTTCTTGGTCGATCCTGTGACCAAATCCATCTTAACTAGAAAACAGATCTTATTTTGACTAAACAAGAATCCACTACCATGAACCTGACCGAACTGAAGAACAGACCTGTGTCTGACCTTGTAAAACTGGGCGAAAGCTTAGGATTAGAGAACCTAGCTCGCTTAAGAAAACAAGACATCATCTTCGCGATTTTAAAAGCGCATGCGAAAGGCGGCGAAGACATCTTTGGCGATGGGGTTCTGGAAATTCTGCAAGACGGCTTTGGTTTCCTACGCAGTGCAGACAGTTCATACCTTGCTGGTCCGGATGATATTTATGTATCTCCAAGTCAGATTCGTCGCTTTAACCTGCGCACGGGTGACTCGATTGCTGGAAAAATTCGTCCACCAAAAGACGGCGAACGTTACTTTGCCCTTCTAAAAGTCAACACGGTCAACGACGACAAGCCAGACAACGCTCGTAACAAAATCCTATTTGAAAACTTAACACCTCTACATGCTAATGAACGCATGGTGATGGAGCGTGGTAATGGTTCAACAGAAGATATCACTGCACGTGTTCTAGATTTGGCGTCGCCAATCGGTAAAGGTCAGCGTGGTTTGATTGTTGCTCCGCCAAAAGCGGGTAAGACAATGCTTCTGCAAAACATCGCACAAAGCATCGCATACAACCACCCTGAATGTGTGCTAATGGTACTTCTTATCGACGAACGTCCGGAAGAAGTAACTGAGATGCAGCGTCTGGTTAAAGGTGAAGTGGTTGCTTCTACGTTTGACGAGCCAGCATCGCGTCACGTTCAGGTTGCTGAAATGGTGATTGAGAAAGCGAAACGCCTGGTTGAGCATAAGAAAGACGTCGTTATCCTTCTGGACTCAATCACTCGTCTGGCGCGTGCCTACAACACCGTAGTACCTTCATCAGGTAAAGTTCTGACTGGTGGTGTGGATGCGAACGCTCTGCATCGTCCTAAGCGCTTTTTCGGTGCGGCACGTAACGTAGAAGAAGGCGGTAGCTTAACCATCATCGCAACAGCGCTAGTTGATACGGGTTCTAAGATGGATGAAGTTATCTACGAAGAGTTCAAGGGTACAGGTAACATGGAACTGCACTTGAACCGTAAGATTGCAGAGAAGCGCGTCTTCCCGGCAATTGACTTCAACCGCTCAGGTACTCGTCGTGAAGAACTACTGACTAAGCCAGATGAACTTCAGAAGATGTGGATTCTGCGTAAGATTGTCCACCCAATGGGCGAAACCGACGCGATGGAGTTCCTCATTGATAAGCTAGCAATGACTAAGACTAACGATGAGTTCTTTGATGCCATGCGCCGTCAGTAATTACTGAGTTCTTTTTGTAAAACAGCCACCACAAAACGGTGGCTTTTTTATTGCTTTCTGCCGATAAAAGCATCAAAATGAGGCAATTGTTATCGGGAGGTTAACATGCAACAAGGAATGTTGTCGTCATTACTCCTGAGTTTGTCACTGATGACCCTACCAACGGCTGTGTCTGCAAAGGAAATGCAGGAATCTGTGGTAGAACAGTGGCTTCAGGATGCCCAAATACAGACCAAAGTCTCTGAAATGCTCGAATACGTTGTCAGGGATGAAGTCGATTCACTTAAATTTTCCCTTAATAGGCTGGCGTTACCTCAACAAGAGGTAGTGCGTTTTAGTCTGCTCGAAAAACTAGAGCGGCAAAATGTGATTCTTACACCAAGAATGGCAATATTTGTCGAATCTCAGACTCGCATAACGCCAACTTATCAAGTACTCGAACGTGGTGATGGCTACGAATTCACTACTCCAGCCTTTAACTTTCCTGCGGTAGCGAGCCGTTTGATAAAGCGTTGGAAACAAGATCAGAACACCTTAGAGTTTGTTTTGCAGGCGGAACGTAAAGAGCTCGACCTCAGCCAGTGGCTATCTTCTGGGACCTCACAGCAGATACAAGCTCGTGAAGCGCTATTGATTCGCGAGTTGGATAGTTTATCCCCAAGCGCATTAGAGGCGTTAACCGTTCAGTTCACTCACACCGATGTCACCAGTTGGTTACCATCTACCGCTGTCGTCTCGCGTTTGGCGCAGGTAAGTCAGGATAAAGCCATGTACGATTTATTGTGGCGGATGCGCGCTGACTACAATAGTCATGCAGAATTGGAACGACTTGCGGAGGTAGGCAATGACTTTTCATTGCAGCAGCTAATGAACTCGACGGTGAATCCGACGCTCAAGCCACATGCTATTGGTCTTTTGACCAAAGCTAATCCGTTAAGTCCTGACGTTAAACAGTTTTTAATCTCCAAAATGGCTTTGTCGGATGAAGCGACGTTAGTAGCCAGTGAATTAGCCCAGCAAGGCCATAAAGACTGGCTTAAAGAGTTAGTCTCCGGTAACTATCAAGTTAAAGCGAGACAAATTGAACAAGTGTTGAACTAAGCCAATCTATATACCCACACAAAATAGGAGGACCTTAGTGTCCTCCTATTTGTTATACTGCGAAAAATTTAATCAGCCAGTCATGAAGGCCTATGAGTTTTAAGGATTTACGCGAATTTATTGACCACCTAGAAAAGAAAGGTCAACTCAAGCGCATTACTCACCCCGTCGATCCCGCTTATGAAATGACAGAAATCAGCGATCGCACATTGCGTGCTGGTGGACCTGCATTGTTGTTCGAGAATCCAATCGGCTACGATGTTCCGGTTTTGACCAATCTGTTTGGTACTCCTGAGCGAGTTGCGATTGGTATGGGACGTGAAGACGTCAAAGAACTCCGCGAAGTGGGTAAACTGCTGGCTTATCTTAAAGAGCCTGAGCCACCAAAGGGATTCAAAGACGCTTTAGAAAAGCTGCCAGTATTCAAACAAGTATTGAATATGCCAGCCAAGCGTTTACGTAAAGCTGCGTGCCAAGAGATCGTCTGGCAAGGCGAAGAAGTCGATTTGGACAAGATTCCGGTGATGAGTTGCTGGGCTGAAGATGTTGCGCCGCTTTTGACTTGGGGTCTGACGGTCACTAAAGGCCCGTACAAGAAACGCCAGAACCTTGGTATTTATCGTCAGCAAAAAATCGCTAAAAACAAAATAATCATGCGCTGGTTAGCACACCGAGGTGGTGCGCTCGATCTACGCGACTGGATGGAAACCAACCCAGGTAAGCCATTTCCGGTATCGGTGGCATTCGGGGCTGATCCAGCAACCATTCTTGGCGCGGTAACGCCAGTGCCCGATACGTTATCGGAATATGCCTTTGCTGGCTTGTTGCGTGGCAGTAAAACCGAAGTCGTCAAATCCATCAGTAACGATCTGGAAGTGCCTGCGAGTGCTGAGATTGTAATGGAAGGTTATATCGACCCGAATGAATTTGCCGACGAAGGTCCATATGGAGACCACACGGGTTACTACAACGAGAAAGAAACGCATCGCGTCTTTACCATTACTCACATCACGATGCGTAAAGACCCGATCTACCACAGTACATACACTGGACGTCCGCCAGATGAACCAGCCGTGTTGGGCGTGGCACTGAATGAGGTCTTCGTACCAATTCTGCAAAAGCAGTTCCCTGAGATTGAAGATTTCTATCTGCCACCTGAGGGGTGTTCATACCGAATGGCGGTCGTGACGATGAAGAAGCAATATCCGGGACACGCCAAACGTGTCATGATGGGGGTGTGGTCGTTCTTGCGTCAGTTTATGTACACCAAGTTTGTGATAGTGTGTGACGAGTCGGTAAATGCGCGTGACTGGAATGATGTGGTGAAAGCCATGACTGAGAATATGGATCCAGTGCGCGATACCTTAATGATTGATAACACACCTATAGACTCACTTGATTTTGCTTCCCCAGTGGTTGGCTTGGGCTCTAAGATGGGACTGGATGCGACGATTAAGTGGGATGCGGAACTTGCGACTCGCGCTCAAGTTATCAGAGAAGAAAGCAAACCGATCACGCAAGCTGACTTGGATAAATTAAAAGTACAGCGTCCGGAAATTGTCGATATTTATTTACCACCGACAGCAAACAACCAGTTTGTTGTGGTCACTATGAAGAAAAATCAAGCTGGGCAATCTCAAGCGTTGCTTGAGGGGTTGTGGGAGTTCTTTGCCGATTATAACGATAACAAGTTTATTATCTTGTGTGATCATGATGTCAATGCACAAGATTGGAACGACATTATCTGGGCAGTAACCACTCGTATGGATCCTGATAGAGATACCGTCCAAATCAGAGGAAATGCGAATAGTGTTTCTAAATTGGGGCTCGATGCGACCAACAAGTTTGCAACAGAGGCAACTCGTGAGTGGGGGACCCCAATCAAAAAAGATCCTAAACTTGTGGCTAAAGTCGATGAGATTTGGGACCAGTTAGGTATTCTATGAGTCATCAAGTCCTCCTTCTACCGATGAATCTCACATTCGAGGTCAAAGAAGGAGAAACGGTGTTGGAAGCCGCGCTCAACAACAATATTCGCTTCCCACATCGTTGCCAAGTTGGCGCTTGCGCCATGTGCATGTGTAAAAAGCTATCGGGCGAGGTGAGTTATCACCTCGAACCTATGCTAACCGATAAAGAGCAGCAGCAAGGTTGGATATTCCCTTGCCAAGCCCATACAGAAAGTAATTTAGTGCTTACTTTTGATGAGTAAGCGAGAGGAACACCATGACCATCCAATGTAAAGTAAAGTCTATTCAGCCGTTAGCTTGTAATACTTACCAAATCCTACTACATCCAGAATCTCCAGTTGCGTTCAAAGCTGGCCAATACCTAATGGTTGTAATGGGAGAAAAAGACAAGCGCCCATTTTCTATTGCGAGCAGCCCTTGTCGACATGAAGGCGAATTGGAACTGCACATTGGTGCCGCTGAACACAATGCTTACGCAATAGAAGTCGTCGAAGCGATGAAAACAGCTCTCGCAACGGGCGGTGATATTGAAATTGATGCACCACACGGTGATGCCTGGATTCAAGAAGGGAGTGAACGCCCTTTACTACTGATCGCTGGTGGTACTGGATTTAGTTACGTGCGTTCGATTTTGGATCACTGTGTCGCGCAAAACAAAGCTAACCCAATCTATTTATACTGGGGTGCGCGTGACGATCATCAGCTATATGCCAAAGATGAACTTATCGAAATCGCAGAGAAGTTTTCTAACATCCACTTTATTCCAGTAGTAGAGGAAGCCCCTGCTGACTGGAAAGGTAAAGTTGGCAATGTCCTACAAGCCGTAAGTGAAGATTTCGAGAGCCTGGAAAACTACGATATCTACATCGCAGGTCGCTTTGAAATGGCTGGGGCAGCAAGAGAATTGTTTACTCAAGATAAGCAAGCAAAGAGTGAGCGTATGTTCGCAGACGCGTACGCGTTTATTTAAATACGGTTTTCAGGCCAAAAAAAGAGGGTTTTTTACCCTCTTTTTTGCGTTTTTGATGAAATAATCGCCGAACGGCTAGGTTTTTCAATTTTTTTCGAAAAAGGGGTTGCGCTCCAATTGGATCTCCCTATAATGCGCATCCACCGACACGGCAGATGCGATAAGGCTTCAGCAGGGTCGGAGAGGTGAAAAGCTTCTACGCAAATAAGTTGAAAAAGTGTTTGACACTCTCAATTAAATCGCTAGAATGCACCTCCGCTTTGAGAGAAAAGTTTCTCGAAAAGCAAGCTCTTTAACAATATAGACCTATCAATCTGTGTGGGCACTCGTTGATGATAATCCAATTAGAAACTTCGGTTTCAAATTAGGTTTCAATGATACGAAGTGACCATTGAATCGCAAGATTCAGCACAGTCAATTCAAACATTACTTATGTAATGTTCAGTATTCATTGAGCCGACAAAATCTTAAATTGAAGAGTTTGATCATGGCTCAGATTGAACGCTGGCGGCAGGCCTAACACATGCAAGTCGAGCGGCAGCGACAACATTGAACCTTCGGGGGATTTGTTGGGCGGCGAGCGGCGGACGGGTGAGTAATGCCTAGGAAATTGCCCTGATGTGGGGGATAACCATTGGAAACGATGGCTAATACCGCATGATGCCTTCGGGCCAAAGAGGGGGACCTTCGGGCCTCTCGCGTCAGGATATGCCTAGGTGGGATTAGCTAGTTGGTGAGGTAAGGGCTCACCAAGGCGACGATCCCTAGCTGGTCTGAGAGGATGATCAGCCACACTGGAACTGAGACACGGTCCAGACTCCTACGGGAGGCAGCAGTGGGGAATATTGCACAATGGGCGCAAGCCTGATGCAGCCATGCCGCGTGTGTGAAGAAGGCCTTCGGGTTGTAAAGCACTTTCAGTCGTGAGGAAGGTAGTGTGTTTAATAGATGCATTATTTGACGTTAGCGACAGAAGAAGCACCGGCTAACTCCGTGCCAGCAGCCGCGGTAATACGGAGGGTGCGAGCGTTAATCGGAATTACTGGGCGTAAAGCGCATGCAGGTGGTTTGTTAAGTCAGATGTGAAAGCCCGGGGCTCAACCTCGGAATAGCATTTGAAACTGGCAGACTAGAGTACTGTAGAGGGGGGTAGAATTTCAGGTGTAGCGGTGAAATGCGTAGAGATCTGAAGGAATACCGGTGGCGAAGGCGGCCCCCTGGACAGATACTGACACTCAGATGCGAAAGCGTGGGGAGCAAACAGGATTAGATACCCTGGTAGTCCACGCCGTAAACGATGTCTACTTGGAGGTTGTGGCCTTGAGCCGTGGCTTTCGGAGCTAACGCGTTAAGTAGACCGCCTGGGGAGTACGGTCGCAAGATTAAAACTCAAATGAATTGACGGGGGCCCGCACAAGCGGTGGAGCATGTGGTTTAATTCGATGCAACGCGAAGAACCTTACCTACTCTTGACATCCAGAGAATCTGGCGGAGACGCTAGAGTGCCTTCGGGAACTCTGAGACAGGTGCTGCATGGCTGTCGTCAGCTCGTGTTGTGAAATGTTGGGTTAAGTCCCGCAACGAGCGCAACCCTTATCCTTGTTTGCCAGCGAGTAATGTCGGGAACTCCAGGGAGACTGCCGGTGATAAACCGGAGGAAGGTGGGGACGACGTCAAGTCATCATGGCCCTTACGAGTAGGGCTACACACGTGCTACAATGGCGCATACAGAGGGCGGCCAACTTGCGAAAGTGAGCGAATCCCAAAAAGTGCGTCGTAGTCCGGATTGGAGTCTGCAACTCGACTCCATGAAGTCGGAATCGCTAGTAATCGTGGATCAGAATGCCACGGTGAATACGTTCCCGGGCCTTGTACACACCGCCCGTCACACCATGGGAGTGGGCTGCAAAAGAAGTAGGTAGTTTAACCTTCGGGGGGACGCTTACCACTTTGTGGTTCATGACTGGGGTGAAGTCGTAACAAGGTAGCGCTAGGGGAACCTGGCGCTGGATCACCTCCTTATACGA
>NZ_JBBWFK010000025.1:0-46713 GCF_052353105.1 Vibrio sp. YIC-376 | reverse complement strand
TGACCCGTCCTGATATGGGTTGACACTTTTTAACTAAAACGCTCGATGTACTTCATCGGGCGTTTTGTATTTTAAAGCCGTATGAGGCCTCATTTGATTATAGATCTCTACGGATTCTGCTACCATCGTCCTCGCTTCTTCCAGATCTTTCGGTTTCCTCAGTAAGAACTCCATTTTGAGTATCCCATTTACTCGCTCTGCTAAAGCATTCTGATAACAGTCATAGCCGTCAGTCATCGAGCAAGTCACTTTATGTTTCTTATGGATATCTTGATATTCCTTCGAACAGTATTGTGAGCCTCTATCTGAGTGGTGTATTAGCTTTTCTTCACTCTGCCGTTGTCTGAGAGCTGAGATAAATGCCCGCTTAACTGATTGCGTTTTCATGTTGTCATCTACATAGTAACCAACGATCTTCCTTGAATAAGCATCCGTAACCAGGCTGACATAACTCTCTCCATTTTGAGTCGGTAAGTAAGTTATATCAGCAACCCACAGTTGTTCTGGCTTCGTTGGTGTCAGCCCATCTTTCACTTTGTTTGGATGGCAGAAGAACCGATGACGACTGTCAGTTGTTCGATGATAAGCCCGTCTTGTTCTCACCAACATACGATGCCTTCTGAGAAGCTCAAAGAGCTTATCTCGACCTATCTGAATGCCCTTTATCTCTGCTAAGAATTTCAGTTTCCGCGTACCAATGCGTGGCTGCTTCATTCTGACTTCATGGACAAAGCCAATAACAACATGCTCATGATGTTCACAACGAGTCTGAGTCTGGCACTGCTTGTAATAGGCTTGACGAGAGATTTGCACTAACTGACAAAACTTCGTGACGGTCAAACCTGTTATGACTTTCTTTTGGACAACGCTTCTTTTTGCTTTTTTGTCACTCTAACGCCATAGTCACGTTCCATAACGTTCACTACAGCTTCAAAGAAATCGGCTTTGAGCTGTGCGTCTTTGAGTTGCTTCTCAAGCTCTTTAATACGTTGCTCAGGTGTGGGAGGTGAATTGAACTCGGCCATAGAGTCTTCTTTGGACATAAAGTTAGGTGTCCCTTTAGACCAATCTAGTCGACCATGCTTACGAAGCCAAACTAAAACCGTGGAGCAACCTTGGATACCGTACTTCTCTTGAGCTTGCTTGTAAGTGAGGCTTCCTTTTTCAACCTCATCAACTACGGTGAGTTTAAAAGCGAGGGAGTAATCGCGCTGAGTTCTTTTAGTGGTTGATTTCATAACACTCTCCAATTTTTTGGGTTGGAAAGTGTCAACCTTATTTAGGACGGTACACTGTTATCAAATAAAAAAGCTGGCGCTATGCCAGCTTTTTTTGTTTTTGGTCACCCATGTTCTTTTTGCTTTTCGAGCTTTTGACCACCCATGATCTTATTGCTGTGTCATCTTCTTCGTTTGGTCCATTAAGCCAAGTGCACCAAAACCAGTAATCACATCTAAGTTCGTTTTCAAGCCCGTTTCCTCACTGCCACCGATGTAGTTTTGCGGCATTTGAACCTGGAAGTTTTGCAGGTTGTTATACAAGGAGTTCGCCACTTCACGATGCAGCTCCGCTAAGTACACTTCTCGATTTGCACCTAACGCCGCATACTTCGCTTTCAATACTTCGGCTTCTGCGCGACCTTTCTCCAAAATCGCTTTCGCTTCAAACTCAGCCGAAAGTGCATTGGCTTGCTGAATCGCTAAGTTCGCTTCTGCAATTGCCAGCTCTTTCTCTTTATCTACTTCGGCAAGTCGCTTGGTTTTCTCAACTTCAACGATTTCACGCTCCGCAATTTGACGAGCGACCTCAACCTCTTTCTGCTGTGAAATAATAGCGAGCTCTTTCTGACGTTGTGCATCTTGAACCTCACGTGTACGTTGAATTTCTTTACGCAACTGTTCAGTTTCGGCTTGCGCTTTCGATGTTTCCTGCTCTTGAATCGCACGAATACGATCCGCGACTAAACGCTTTTTATCCGCCAACAGTTGATCAAGTTGCTTCTCGGGTTGTGGGTCGCCAATGGTAACCTGAGTAACTTGAATCCCGTATTGTTGTAACGGGTTGTCCTGACGGATAGGTTGACCTGTTTTATCAACCACAGGTACTGTTTTCCAGACTAGCTGATTCGTACGTTGTAATTGATTCGCGTTAGCTTGATTCGCGCCAACAGGAGCAAGGTCAAGCTCTTCAACTTCAACCTGACGACGCTCAGTCAAATAGATGCCTTCACGTAGCTGATCACCCAGCTTTGATTTAAATTGGTTCAAGCCGCCCTGAAAGAACTCTTCTCCCGTGTATTGGGTTGCGGTAATCACGGTGACGTTACGTGCATTTTTGACCAACAATGAATCTATCAAGTTGTTGTTATTGCGAAATTCTCGGTGCATCTTCTTCAACGCTTCCGGATCATTGCTCAATTTAAAGCGAAACGTTACGGGAATCTGACCAATATAGGTATCAGCAAAACGTACTTGGACCAAATCAAGCCGTTGGTAAAAATCTTCACCCTTGCTGTTGCCAAATGACACGGTGATCACTTGGTCATACTTAGTTATTTTAGACAGAAACGGCATCCGAAAATGAATACCAGGCTCAGTAAACACATCCAGTTCACCAGTGATGTTGTTCTGATGCACATAACTGTATCCAGCATCGGTCATCAAAACAGAGCTATTTATGGTCAATCCTAATGCTAATAAAGGTACTCCAAACAGCGCCGCTTTTATGCCACGGTGGAGTAACTGACGTCGTTCCTCTACTTTTAAGCCTTGCCCTAAGCTTCTGCTTTCCATATTTTTCTCCTTATTACGGTTGTCATTGAGTTAAATCGATAAAAATCAAATTGCTATGCAACTCAACGACCTTGAATACAATGTATCAAACTGTTACATGAAGAAATAATCGAAATATTCACGAAATAAATGAGATTTTTACGAACAATACAAATTTTATAAAAATATGCGGTGCGTTTCTTGTTTTCCTCAGGAAAGCATAAAAAGCAAAAATCACAGGCAATAAAAAAGGCCGCCGAAGCGACCTTTCTCAGAGAAGCAGAGAATTACTTCACACGACCTACGTATTCAGAGCTACGAGTATCAACTTTGATAACTTCGCCGATAGAAATGAATAAAGGTACGCGAACTACTGCGCCAGTAGAAAGTGTAGCTGGTTTACCACCAGTACCTTGCGTGTCACCTTTTAGGCCTGGATCAGTATCAACAACTTCTAGTTCAACAAAGTTTGGTGGAGTGATAGAGATTGGGTTACCATTCCAAAGTGTGATCATACAAGTGTTGTTTTCTACCAACCACTTAGCGTTCTCACCAACCGCTTTCGCATCTGCCGCGATCTGTTCAAACGTTTCATTGTTCATAAAGTGGTAGAATTCACCGTCTGAATATAGATAATCTAGGTCGATATCCATTACGTCTGCCACTTCACAAGTGTCACCAGACTTGAATGTTTTCTCTAGCACTTTACCAGAAAGAAGTTTACGAATTTTAACGCGGTTGAACGCCTGGCCTTTACCTGGTTTAACGTATTCGTTTTCCAGAATTACACAAGGCTCGTTATCAAGCATTAACTTAAGACCGCCTTTAAATTCATTGGTGCTAACTGTAGCCATTTTTTCCTCTTACATTCTTAGAGCTAAATTCAATGCCGCACATAATAACCCGAAAAGTCGATTCTGTTGAGCAAAACTGGCTCAAACAATTGGCGAATGGGATCTCTGATCCTGCAAAATTGCTCGAATCACTGGAAATTGATCCGTCGCCGTGGCAAGACGGGTTTGCTGCGCGCAAGCTGTTTGCACAGCGTGTACCGCAAAGTTTTGTCGAAAGGATGGAAAAAGGCAATCCTAAAGACCCTCTTTTACGTCAGGTTTTACCTTTAAGTGAAGAATTTGACGTGCATGCTGGCTACTCCAATGACCCACTGGAAGAACAAGACAACAACATTCCCGGCTTACTGCATAAATATCGCAATCGCGCCCTGATGATAGTGAAAGGTGGTTGTGCGGTGAATTGTCGGTACTGTTTCCGCCGTCATTTTCCATATCAGGACAACAAAAGTGGTAAGCAAACTTGGATGCAAAGCCTGGAGTACATGGCTCAACAACCAGAACTTAATGAAGTGATATTCTCCGGCGGCGACCCGTTAATGGCGAAAGATGACGAACTTCATTGGCTGATAGACCACATTGCTCAGATCCCACATATCAAACGTCTTCGTATTCATAGCCGCTTACCTGTAGTGATCCCTTCTCGTATCACGGATGAGTTATGTCAAATGCTCAGAGCTTCTCGCCTGCAGGTTATTCTGGTCACGCATATTAACCATGCAAACGAGATTAATGACGAACTCGCCACTCAACTATTCAAGCTCAAACAAGCCGGCGTTACGCTGCTCAATCAGAGCGTTCTGCTCAAAGATGTCAACGACTCGGTAGACGCACAGGTCGCGTTAAGTGAAGCCTTGTTTGATGCGGGCATTTTACCTTACTACTTGCATGTATTAGACAAAGTTCAGGGCGCTGCGCACTACTATGTCTCGGATGAAAAAGCCAAGGAAATAATGCGCGGAGTAATCACACGTGTATCGGGTTATTTGGTTCCAAAACTTACGCGTGAGATTGGCGGAAGACCAAGCAAAACGCCGTTGGATCTGCATTTAGAGTGAACGCCAAGGCTAAATTTAATTTATCGTAACGAGCGTTTCTTTTTGTTCGCTTTGAAGGGTAAGTCTATGCATACTCCGCTCCTTTGGAGGTCAAGATGCATACAACATTCGAACAAATTTTCGATCTTGGCCCATTCAGTTGGCCTGCCCTACTTTGCTGTGCCATCAATGGGTTAATGATTGGCATAGAGCGCCAAACCCGTGGCAAACCGGTTGGCATTCGCACTGCAATTCTTATTATTTCAGGCACTTACCTGTTTATGTCGATGGCAGTCTCCTTATCACCTAACACGCTTGATCAGGCGCGTGTGCTTGGGCAAATCATCACAGGTGTGGGGTTCCTTGGCGCTGGTGTGATGATGACGCTAGACGGCAAGATACATGGTGTAACGTCAGCAGCAGTGATTTGGGTATTAGCAGGATTGGGGCTGATGATAGGTCTTGGATACTTAACACAATCGGTAGTTATCACCCTACTGGCCTTAACGGTATTGCTGGGTGTGGATAAAGCTGAGAGCCACATCACGGCGCTTCGTCGTGGCGTGCACCAACGAATACAGCGCAGAAAATCGTCTCGCTTAATAAAATAAGCTGACAACCTAACATATAAAAAGACCCCGACATCTGTTCGGGGTCTTTTTTTGTTTGGGATCTTCTTGCTTTAACTTCAAATTATTTCGCGAAGTTAATCAGTGGGAAACACTTCAAGAAACCGTTATCCGCACAGTTCAGCAGACCGATTTGAATACCGTCGATTTGGTCAGTCATGTTGAAGAAGCCTAGCTGGAAGTTAGACTTTTTAGAGATACTTGCCAGACCAACATCCGCCATTGTGTAGCCTTCAGAGTAGTTCACTGCACTCCAGTTCAGGCCTTTTACGTTGTTAGTAATGTTAACTGCACCTAGGTTAAGACCTGTAGTTTGGCCACGGTTCCAGTTCACTAGGCCAAGTGAAGCTCCTTTCATTTCTTGGTTTACTTTAGCCGCACCAAAGAAAAGACCGAAGTTTACACCAGTCGTACGATCGGTTTCTGACATACCAAGCAGAGAGAAATCAATCCCTTTAACTTCGTTAACCTGACCATGAAGAACCGCTAGGCGAACACCACCAACTTCAGAGCGAGATGGTGCATTAATGTGATCGATAGTTGAGAACATCACAGGAGTACTGTCAGCAAGAGCAACTGGTGATGCTACGGTGGCTACCACTGCCAAAGACGTCAAAAGCTTTTTCATTCTAATCTCCGTTATATTAAGCATTATTTACAACATAGCGCATATGCCCGCATTTTGTACTAGCTGTAGTAAAAAAATGTTAGTCGCATGTCATATTTAACAAGTTGACTATAATAGAAAAAATGCTCACCTGATATGTATGCGCAAATTCTCTGCCATTTCTTGTACCAGCCCCACAACATTAATACTGCCTTTTCTTAAATATCTCCCTTTTATGTACTGTGGTTGCAATCTCAATGTTTAAAACACTTTTTCTGCGTCACGGCTCTTAAACCAAGCAGTGAACGACTATGCAGATCAATGGACAATACTTAGGCAAATGCCGAATACAAAAAAAGCCGAGGTAAACCTCGGCTTTCTATTGGATTGGTCAGTTATCTTTACGCTATAAGGTGTTACAACGACAAGATAAGCGGTGAATTACATCATGCCGCCCATACCGCCCATACCACCCATGCCGCCCATGTCTGGCATGCCTGAATCTCTCTGTGGTAGGTCAGTAACCATTGCTTCAGTTGTGATCATCAGACCTGCAACTGATGCTGCAAATTGTAGAGCGCTACGAGTTACTTTAGTTGGATCCAGGATACCCATCTCTAGCATGTCACCGTATTCACCAGTAGCTGCGTTGTAACCGAAGCTACCTTCACCAGCTTTCACGTTGTTCGCAACTACAGACTCTTCGTCACCAGCGTTTTTCGTGATTTGACGGATAGGAGCTTCCATCGCACGTAGTGCAACACGGATACCCACGTTTTGCTCTTCGTTGTCACCTTCCAGCTCAGCAATCATAGATGCCGCACGGATCAGAGCAACACCACCACCTGCAACTACGCCTTCTTCAACGGCTGCACGAGTTGCATGAAGTGCGTCTTCTACGCGGTCTTTCTTCTCTTTCATTTCAACTTCAGTTGCTGCACCAACTTTGATAACTGCAACACCGCCAGCTAGCTTAGCTACACGCTCTTGTAGTTTTTCTTTGTCGTAGTCTGAAGTTGATTCTTCGATTTGCTGACGAATCTGAGAAACACGGCCCTTGATCATATCTTCTTCACCGATACCATCGATGATAGTCGTGTTTTCTTTAGTGATCGCAACGCGCTTAGCTTGGCCAAGGTCTTCTAGCATTACTTTTTCAAGCTCTAGACCAACCTCTTCAGAGATCACAGTACCGCCAGTCAGAACAGCGATATCTTGTAGCATTGCTTTACGACGGTCACCAAAGCCAGGCGCTTTCACTGCTGCCACTTTAACGATGCCACGCATGTTGTTCACAACTAGAGTTGCTAGTGCTTCACCTTCTACGTCTTCGGCAATGATTAGCAGTGGACGAGATGCTTTAGCAACTGCTTCTAGTGCAGGTAGAAGTTCACGAATGTTTGAGATCTTCTTATCAACCAAAAGGATGAATGGGTTTTCCAGATCAACAGAACCCGCTTCTTGGTTGTTGATGAAGTAAGGAGACAGGTAACCACGGTCGAACTGCATACCTTCTACTACGTCTAGCTCATCTTGTAGTGCCTGACCTTCTTCAACCGTGATAACACCGTCGCGGCCAACACGTTCCATTGCTTCAGCAATGATGTTACCTACGCTTACGTCAGAGTTCGCAGAGATAGTACCTACCTGTGCGATCGCTTTGGTGTCGTTACATTCAACAGACAGCTCTTTTAGCTGTTCAACCGCTGCCGCAACCGCTTTGTCGATACCGCGCTTAAGATCCATTGGGTTCATACCCGCAGCTACCGCTTTTAGACCTTCGTTTACAATTGCTTGCGCTAGTACAGTTGCTGTCGTTGTACCGTCACCCGCAGCATCATTCGCTTTAGATGCTACTTCTTTAACCATTTGTGCGCCCATGTTCTGGAATTTGTCTTCCAGTTCAATTTCACGCGCTACAGATACACCATCTTTAGTGATTGTTGGTGCACCGAAAGATTTATCTAGAACTACGTTACGGCCTTTAGGACCTAGCGTTACTTTTACTGCGTCAGCCAGAACGTTTACACCTTCCAGCATTTTAACTCGTGCGTCATTACCAAATTTAACGTCTTTAGCAGCCATCTTTGATTTCCTTTCTACAATTCTTTATGTTCGACTTCGTTTTTGAATCTGAGCAAAAAATTACTCAATGATTGCTATTATTCAACGATTGCCATGATGTCGTTTTCAGACATCACAAGCACTTCTTTACCGTCGATTTTTTCAGTTTTAGTGCCGTAACCTTCAGCGAAGATAACGGTATCACCAACTTTAACGTCCAGCGGTAGCACTGTGCCGTTTTCTAGAATGCGGCCTTTACCCACAGCTAGAACAACACCGCGAGTTGATTTTTCCGCAGCAGAACCAGTCAGAACGATTCCACCAGCTGACTTAGATTCAACTTCTTTACGTTCAACGATAACTCGGTCGTGTAATGGACGAATGTTCATTGGTCGTCTCTCCTGAAAATTTCCATGTTTATTTGATAATTGCCCGTCATGAGGCACGTGATCACTATATAAGGGGTCATTTAAACAATCCCAAGGGGTGGGCATGATTTTTTTGTGACTTAGTTAAAAGAACGCAACGGTTTGCGTGAGAAATGCGCACTCGCTCACCTTCCTGCTTTCTTGTATCCTTGCAGTTTATCCACCAGATAGACGTCAAACATGCTGGAAAACAATAAGCCGGAGCAGCCTTCAACAGATAAACATGGTTTGTTAAGCGCACCGATTCCCGAAACTCTGCGAAAAATGACCGTCCCTATGACCATGGGCATGATCGCGATTTTGATGTTTAACCTAGTCGATACTTTCTTTATTTCTCTGCTCGGCACTCATGCGTTAGCAGCAATCAGTTACACCTTTCCTGTCACCTTTGCCGTTAACTGCATTACGATGGGGATTGGTATGGGCCTTTCTACCAACATAGGTCGTTTACTCGGGCAAGGTCATGCATCACAAGCAGCGCGTTTTACCACACATGGTTTGCTGTTAGCCGTTCT
This sequence comes from Vibrio sp. YIC-376, assembly GCF_052353105.1. Classification (NCBI taxonomy): domain Bacteria; kingdom Pseudomonadati; phylum Pseudomonadota; class Gammaproteobacteria; order Vibrionales; family Vibrionaceae; genus Vibrio; species Vibrio sp. YIC-376. Next base: position 37,811 of record NZ_JBBWFK010000025.1, on the reverse strand, counting down.
ATTAGTGGCCATCGCCTCATCGATCGGTTTTATGACTATCCGCCCATTGTTCAGTTTTCTGGGTGCGACTGACGATCTGCTGCCGCTCATTGAGCAATACATGCAGGTGTGGTATCTCACGATTCCATTACTGGTGATCCCAATGGCCGGTAACAGTGCGATACGCGCAACCGGTGATACCAAGACGCCAGCGAAAATTATGATGCTTGCGGGTTTAATCAACGGGATGCTAGACCCATTACTGATCTTCGGTTTGGGCCCCTTCCCTGAACTCGGTATCCAAGGCGCAGCCATCGCGAGTGCATTCAGCTGGCTAGGCGCATTGTTCGGCTCATTCTATTTATTAGTAAAAAGGGAACAATTACTGGCTCAGCCTCAGTGGCAGTTCCTTAAAAAAGATTGGCAGCAAACATTAAAAATTGGCACACCAGCTGCGCTGTCGAATGCAATGAATCCGCTTTCTGGCGCTATTTTAATGATGCTGTTATCGAGCCATGGAACGACTGCAGTTGCGGCTTATGGAGCAGCACAACGAATTGAATCCATACTAATTCTGGTCCTGATGTCCCTGACCTCTGCACTGACGCCGTTTATGGCGCAAAATTTGGGGGCGAATAACCCACAGCGAGCGTTTGCCGGATTATTCCTTAGCATGCGCTTTGCGGTTGTGTTTCAAGGTCTGATTTTTCTGGCGATGGTACCTCTGAGCATTCCGCTCGCGGCTTTGTTTTCACAGGAAGACGCGGTAAAAAACCTGCTCTGGCATTACCTTCTGGTCGTACCGTTTAGCTACGGTTTCCAAGGCATCGTGATGATCCTCATCAGTGGCTTGAATGCCATGCATAAACCATTGCGCGCCTTTCAATGGAGCTTTATGCGCTTGTTCGTATTCACTTTGCCTGCCGCCTGGATTGGCAGCCACCTATATGCTGTTGAAGGGTTATTTATTGGAATTGCGGTAGGAAATACGCTAGGTGGATTGCTCGGCTATATGTATGCGTTGCGTGAGCGGAAGTTAGTGCTGATAGAATAAAGCCAGAGGTTTTAGGAAAAAGTTTGGGGGCTACTGAATACTGAATACTGAATACTGAATACTGAATACTGAAAAGAATACCTCCCGTAATCTGTAAGCGAAGCGCTCCGTCATCTGTAATCCAAACCAACAAAAATGCCGTTTACGGTTAAGCAAACGGCATTCAGTAATTGAGCTCAATACAAAGCGAATCGACTCTGCTTAGAATAGCTCTTCCGCAACCTTGTACAGATCGTTACGTACAGGGCGCTTCATGTTTTCAATAGCATCAATGATATCGTGATGTACAAGCTGTTCTTTTTGGATACCCACACAACGGCCACCGTGACCTTCTATCAACAGGTGAACGGCGTAGTTACCCATACGAGAAGCAAGAACACGGTCAAATGCGGTAGGACGACCACCACGTTGGATGTGACCCAGTACCGTTGCACGAGTTTCACGACCCGTTGCCGCTTCGATATCACGCGCTAGCTCGTTTGCGTCCATCATCAGTTCAGTAAGAGCGATGATTGCGTGTTTCTTACCTTTTGCGATGCCGTCTTTGATGTTGCTGATTAGCTTCTGTTTATCAAGACCCGTTTCAGGTGTGATGATGTATTCACAGCCACCCGCAATTGCAGACATCAGAGTCAGGTCACCACAGTGACGACCCATGATTTCTACGATAGAAATACGTTGGTGAGATGAAGAGGTATCGCGTAGTCGGTCGATTGCATCAATAACTGTGTTTAGTGCCGTTAGGTAACCGATGGTGTAATCCGTACCGGCGATGTCGTTATCAATTGTGCCTGGCAGACCGATACATGGGTAACCCATTTCCGTCAGTTTCTTCGCACCCATGTAAGAACCATCACCACCGATAACAACAAGTGCATCGATACCGTGTTTCTTTAAGTTCTCAATCGCTTTTTCGCGAACTGCCACTTCCTTGAATTCAGGGAAACGTGCAGAACCTAGGAACGTACCACCTTTGTTGATCACATCTGACACACTAGAACGATCTAGCTTTACGATGCGATCTTCATAAAGACCTAGGTAGCCATCTTGCACACCGTAAACTTCCAATCCCTCAGATAGTGCTGTACGTACCACGCCGCGTACTGCAGCGTTCATACCAGGAGCGTCACCGCCACTTGTTAAAACACCGATCTTCTTAATCATGCTCACCCTCGAACTTTGGCAATCAATTATATAATTTTCTTCTAGGCTCCTTGTTACCAAGCAACCTGCATAATCCAGAACTGTGCGTTATGTTACATTTCCTATACAGGAATACCAATGAAAACACACATTTTTATGTAACTTTTCTACTTATGTAAGAGTATTACAGTTTCTCTTTGCAACTTCGTTGATTCATATCAGTATCAGGATTCTTAATAAGTATTGATGGAAAGATAGTCAACAAGTGCTTATTTGTCGTCAGAAGCCGTTTGTTTTTTCGAGCGTTACCAATCTTGTGACTTTTGATCTCTCTCTGGTCCAAAAACCACTGACAGCGGATCTTGGTGGATCATGACATCAGCACCCGGGAACAATGTCAGTACGTTTTCTTCTACTTTATCAGCAATATAGTGTGCCTCTATCAAACGTAAGTTATCGTCCAGCTCTAAATGCAACTGGATAAAACGCGTGGGACCTGACATACGAGTTCGTAGCTGGTGAACCCCTAATACACCTTTTACGTTCAGGCACTCCGTGCGAATTTGTTCTATCTCTGCATCTGGCAGTTTTCTGTCCAATAACGTTTGAATTGCTTCATTAACCATCTTGAATGCGCTGTAGAGAATGAAGACGCCAATACCAATCGCAAACACAGCGTCTGCCTGTGTTACACCAAAATAACTTAGCCCAAGCGCGACCATGATCGCCGCATTCATGTAAAGGTCTGTCTGATAGTGAAGTGAATCCGCCGCAATCGCCTGACTGCCCGTCACCCTAACAACATGTTTTTGAAAAGTGACTAAGCCCAGCGTTACTGCCATAGCGAACAACGACACATAAACACCTAACTCTGGCTCATGTAATGGCTGAGGACGGAAGAAGCGCTCTACCCCGTTAAGGATCAAAAACACTGCCGAACCAGAGATAAACATCGCCTGAGCGAGCGCAGCTAACGACTCAGCTTTGCCGTGGCCAAAGGTGTGCTCCCTATCCGCAGGCTGCAGAGCATATCGAACCACAATCAGATTCACTACTGATGCGGCAATATCAAGCATAGAGTCAATCAGTGACGCCAACAGGCTGACGGAACCGGTGATCCACCAGGTCATAACCTTCACTAAAAGTAGAAATGTTGCTGCTATCGTCGCGGTCCATGCCGCGGTCGTGACTAGACGTGCATATTGCTTTTTCATAATCAAAGAGTTAACTCAAACCATAGCTTGAGTATACCTCGTTAATTATTGAATGAGTATGAAATAACCCGATCAAAGAGAGGCAGCCAATGGCTGCCTCTTTAAATTCATAGCCCAAGAAGGGTTAGTTGTTACTTGGTTTGTTCATGCGTTGTTGCATTCGATCACCGCACTCTTTCATGCGTTCATTTTGCAATTTCACAAACTCAGCTTTTTGATCAGGAGTCAGTACACTCATCATTTTGTGTTTTCTCTCCAGCATTGCTACGCGGCGCTCTGTTTGTTTTTCTACCATTTCTTTTGCCAGCGCATTGGCTTGAGCTTCATCAAAGTTATCTGCTAGCACAAGAGCCTGTACTTTCGCATGGTACGCTTGACGCTCAGCCATACGAGCATCACGGTCTGCTGCGTTTTTGCCTCTCATTTCAGCACGATTTTCATCACGGTAAGATTGTAGCTGGTCTTTTTGCGCATCAGTCAGATTAAGTTGACGCATGATTCCACGATCCATACCCGGGCCACATTCATCACGAGGGCCTTTTTGCTGGTCTTTACCGCCATATGCGAACGCACCAGCAGCACCAAGAGTTAATGGTAGAACAACGGCAGCTAACACAAGTTTTTTTGCAGATTTCATAATTCAATTCCTCACACAAGTGATTGGTTATTCTGGGCTGTTCTCCCAGCGCTTGAGTATAGAATAGAACGCACAGGGTAAAGAGACGTATAGGGAGCGTAAAGATTCGTAAAGAGTGATTTTTATACTCTTCGTCACCCTTCATTCCAATGTAGTATTAAATAAACGGTAATTTACAGTAGGTCCCTAAATGGCAAATATTCTTTTGATTGATGACGATATAGAGCTAACCAGCCTGTTAAAAGAAGTGCTTAGTTTCGAAGGATTTGACGTCAGTGAGGCTAATGACGGAGAAGCGGGATTGGCTGCAGTTAACAGCGAAGTGGATTTGATTTTGCTGGATGTCATGATGCCAAAATTGAATGGCATGGAAACATTAAAGCGCTTACGAGAAAACTGGGAAACGCCAGTGTTAATGCTGACCGCCAAAGGCGAAGAAATAGACCGAGTGATTGGCTTAGAGCTTGGCGCCGATGATTACTTACCGAAGCCTTTCAGTGACCGAGAATTGCTGGCTCGCATTCGCGCGATATTACGCCGCACCAACAATACACCAAAAGACAGTAAAGGTAGCGACTGCATCGAGTATCAAGAGCTTCACCTCTATCCGGGCAAACAAGAAGCCTACTGCGATCAGCAATTGCTCGACCTAACCGCGACAGAGTTTGCGCTTCTCGCACACTTTGTACAAAACCCGGGACAGGTGCTCACCAAAGAGACATTAAGTCTCGATGTACTTGGCAAACGCCTCGCGGCATTTGACCGTGCAATTGATATGCATGTCTCCAACTTACGTAAAAAACTGCCCGATCAAAGTAATGGCAAACCGCGCATCAAAACGCTACGTGGCCGAGGCTATATGTTGCTTGAGGAGGATTAATGAGCCTGCTTTCACGCATCAAACTGCCGAACCTAAACAGCCTGTATGGACGCATCTTTGCCATCTTTTGGTTCACCATGTTGTTGGTTTTGATTGCCGTACTGTCTCTGCCACATTTGGATCCACGCAAAGCGCGTGACATTCCAACAGAGCCTTATCAGCGTATGCTTGAGCTGCGTGACGACATCCAAAAGCAGTACAGTAAGCAAACCGACCTTGGACGAATCTTATTTAGCATCGAGGGACGTCGTCAAAATAAAAACGACACACGCCCACGAGTGTTCTTTTCTGATTATGACGGAAAGGTGTTAACTACCGATAATCGTAACAACTTTCATATGCGTGCGATGCAAAACTTCGTCTCCATTATCGAAGATTACAATAAGCCCAAACAGAAGCTCTACGGTCGATACATGGTTGCAGGCCCGGTGCCGATTACGCTGGCCGACTCAGACATATTGATGTACGTCGGCTTTAAATGGAATGAGCCACCACCACTGCTGCTAAGACTGTTTGATTACCCACTGCAGCTTCTGCTTGCGGTGATGCTGGTCAGTACCCCACTATTGCTGTGGTTAGCGTGGGCATTAAGTCAACCCGCACGCCGTCTGGAAGCGGCCGCACAACGCGTCGCCAAAGGGGAGTTTGTGATTGATCCGAGTTTAGAAAAAGGCACCTCGGAGTTTCGTCAGGCAGGCAGCAGCTTCAACCAGATGGTCGAAGCGGTCAATCAGATGATTTCCGGACAGCAACGACTACTTTCCGATATCTCCCATGAGTTACGCTCGCCGCTGACACGTCTGCGTATGGCCAGCGCACTGGCGACACGCAAACAAGGCGAAAGTCCTGAGCTTGCACGAATTGATACCGAAGCTCAGAGACTCGAACAGATGATAAGCGAGTTACTTGAGCTCTCTCGTATGCAGGCAAACAGCCACATGATCCGAGAGACTCAACCCATTGAAAGCCTGTGGGAAGAGATCATTCAAGACGCCCAATTTGAAGCCGAGCAAATAGGCAAAAAGCTGCATTATTCTGAACTACCAAAGGGCAGTATTTCTGGTAATCCGAAATTACTCATGAGCGCAGTCGAGAATATCGTTAGGAATGCCATTTACTACGGTAAAGATGAAGTGGAAGTCGATATCAAAACACAAGGGAACACCTTGTACATTACGGTAGACGATAATGGTGAAGGCGTTCCGGATGCCGAACTGGACGCCATTTTCCGCCCATTCTACCGGGTATCTACCGCGCGCGATCGCCATTCTGGCGGGACGGGGCTGGGGCTGACAATAACCGAGAGTGCGATTCGTCAACACAGCGGGACAATCGTAGCAAGTCGCAGCCCACTGGGCGGCTTGCGAATGAGCATTACGCTTCCTATAAGCAAATAATCGACATCCTATTGTCCAACGAACCCTCCACTTACGGAGGGTTTTCTCTGCCTAATGCGGACAAGCGGTAACTGACAACGCACTGACTCCTGCTATATACTTCCTCTCAATTTTTACTAACTCTATTTCAATACCATGTTTGATATCGCTTTATACGAACCAGAAATTGCGCCGAATACCGGCAACATCATTCGATTGTGTGCCAACTGTGGTGCGAACCTTCACCTGATTGAACCTCTGGGCTTCGACCTTGAAGAGAAAAAAGTACGCCGCGCAGGATTGGATTACCACGATTTAGCTCGCGTAACGCGCCATAAAAACTATCAAGCATTCTTAGATTACTTAGAGGAAGAAAAGCAAGGTAACTACCGCCTGTTTGCTTGCACGACCAAGACGACCGGCCACCATGTGGATGCGCAATATCAGCCAGGTGACGTATTAATGTTCGGCCCTGAAACCCGAGGTTTACCAGCAGAAGTGATTGAAAGTCTGCCAATGGAGCAGCGCATTCGCATTCCAATGATGCCAGATGCCCGTAGCCTGAACCTGTCGAATGCGGTCGCGATTATTGCATTTGAGGCCTGGCGTCAGATGGGCTTTGAAGGCGCACAATAAGAAGAAACAAAAAAGGGCGCCTGATGCGCCCTTTGGTTTTTCTACAGAACTGATTATGTATCAGTTGAGCTTATTACGATCATTTCGATCATCATCGTCTTTGCGCTCGTATTCCCCTTCGAAGGTATTCCCGTTGTCCGAGTGAGAATCGAACGGGCCGCGACGAAATGGGTCTTGGTCAAACGGGCCTTGGTTAGAGAAACCTCCGTGGAAACCACCACCATGAACCGTTTTCACAACCATCTTACTCATCAGGTATTTGGCAATTGCAGCTCGAGGAGCAGGCAGTAACACCACCATGCCAAGCGCATCGGTCATAAAACCCGGAGTTAACAGTAACACACCGGCCACCGCCAGCATGACACCTTCGAAAATCTGTTGAGCAGGAATTTCACCTTGCTCAAGACGTCCCTGCACAGACATCAGAGTTTGAATACCCTGACTGCGTACCAAAGACGCACCCACAATCGCCGTGATCAACACCAATGCGATGGTCGGCCAAAGTCCTAAAAATCCGCCCACCTGAATAAACAAGCCGATTTCAATGATCGGAACAAAAATAAACGCCAATAATAAGATAGGAAACACACGCCCTCCTTTGTTTAATTCAGTGTAATGGTAAAAGCTAAACAAGCTCAAACGAATCGTTGTAAAAAAGCGTGTTCATATTCTCAATATGGCGTTAATGAGCCGTTCTTTTGACATGGTTTTCAGAGTATTCAGCATCAAATCTGAAGAGTAAAAACTCGAGCCAGGAAACAAAATCAATACCCCATTCATACTTTGCAAACTATTGACGAATGAAAAGCAAAAAAGGTGATCTAGTTACTATTTTTATGCGCTAGGAACAGTATTATGTGCCACATAAGTCAGGACGGATTTTCCAGCCCAAAATTCTGATGAATGGATTCTAGATTGCAGAATAGGCTAATACTCAACCCCATTATTAGAATTATCATCTAAGGATCCTGTTATGGCTACCCTATCTGATGCTACAAAAGCAGTACAATCAGCCACTCGTATTGAAGAAGATCTATTAGGTCAACGTCATGTCCCTGCTGATGCGTATTACGGTATTCACACCCTACGCGCTATCGAAAACTTCAACATTTCTAATGTCACTATCTCTGACGTACCTGAGTTTGTACGCGGTATGGTTATGACAAAGAAAGCGGCGGCGTTGGCAAACAAAGAACTTGGCGCGATTCCAAAAGACGTTGCGAATTACATCATCGAAGCGTGTGATTTGATGCTGGAAACAGGCAAATGCATGGATCAATTCCCATCAGATGTATTCCAAGGTGGTGCGGGCACGTCAGTGAACATGAACACCAACGAGGTGATCGCGAACGTAGCACTTGAACTGATGGGCAAAGAAAAAGGTCAGTACGAGTTCATCAACCCTAATGATCACGTCAACAAGAGTCAGTCTACCAACTGTGCTTATCCTACCGGTTTCCGTATCGCAGTATACAACAGCATCCATAAACTAATGGAAGCGATTGAGTACCTGAAAGGCGCATTCGATCTTAAAGCGATTGAGTTTAAAGATATTCTGAAAATGGGCCGTACTCAGTTACAAGACGCGGTACCTATGACAGTAGGTCAAGAATTCCACGCCTGGTCGGTTACCTTGAACGAAGAGATTCGTGCTCTAGACTACACTTCAAAACTACTCCTCGAAATCAACTTGGGTGCGACCGCTATCGGTACGGGCCTAAACACACCTACGGGCTACCAAGCGCTGTCTGTAAAACACTTAGCGGAAGTTACTGGTCTGGACGTGGTTCCAGCTGAGGACTTAATCGAAGCAACTTCAGACTGTGGTGCTTACGTAATGGCGCATGGCGCGCTAAAACGACTTGCAGTGAAACTGTCTAAGATTTGTAACGACCTTCGTCTGCTTTCTTCAGGTCCACGTGCAGGTCTTAACGAGCTGAACCTTCCTGAAATGCAAGCTGGTTCATCTATCATGCCAGCAAAAGTGAACCCGGTTATTCCTGAAGTGGTAAACCAAGTTTGCTTTAAAGTATTGGGTAACGACAATACGATTTCTTTCGCAGCAGAAGGTGGTCAGCTACAGCTAAACGTAATGGAACCAGTAATTGCGCAAAGCATGTTTGAGTCCATCTCGCTACTACAGAATGCGTGTGTCAACCTACGCGACAAGTGTATCGATGGCATCACCGTAAACAAAGAAATCTGTGAAAACTACGTTTACAACTCAATCGGTATCGTGACTTACCTGAACCCATACATTGGCCACCATGAAGGTGACATTGTAGGTAAGATCTGTGCAGAAACAGGTAAGAGCGTTCGTGAAGTCGTGCTAGAGCGCGGTCTGTTAACAGCAGAAGAACTTGACGAAATTTTATCGGTTGAAAACTTCATGCATCCGAAATACAAAGCGAAGCGCTACGAATAAGCATCCTTCCACAAGGGGGCCAACCAGGCCCCTTTTTAGTCACTCATACAATTAACCACATTTTTTACAAGCTTTTAATTCCGAAGGTCGTCTGGTTCTGATTCTCTGAGCATTTATTCCTGTTCCTGAGTGTTCAAAAAATCCGAATCTATACAAACTAACGAGGTATTAATAATGGTCATGCTCGAACTCTTCGTGGTTCTGCTCTTTATCTATTTAGGAGCGAGAATCGGCGGTATCGGCATTGGTTTTGCTGGTGGGGCTGGTGTCATTGCGTTGTCTTTGATCCTAGGTGTTCCTACTAGCCAGGCTTTTATCCCTGTTGACGTAATTTTGATCATCATGTCCGTTATCACCGCAATTGCAGCAATGCAAGTCGCTGGTGGTCTGGACTGGATGGTTCAAGTTGCAGAAGACTTTTTACGTAAACATCCTGAACGTATCACCTTCTACGCACCAATTGTGACGTTCCTGATGACACTGATGGCGGGTACTGGTCACACCGCTTTCTCTACTTTGCCAGTGATTGCCGAAGTAGCAAAAGGTCAGGGGGTTCGCCCTTCTCGCCCGCTTTCTATCGCCGTAGTGGCTTCGCAAATCGCAATTACTGCGTCTCCTATCTCAGCGGCTGTCGTTGCTTTCGCGGCGATGTTGGCACCATTTGGTGTGGATTACTTAACGCTACTTGCAGTGTGTATTCCAACCACATTCATTGCTTGTATGATCGGAGCGTTCGTTGCGAACTTTATGGGTAGTGAGCTAAAAGACGATGCTGAATATCAACATCGTCTGGAAAATGGCCTCATCAAACTGAATACTGAAGAAAAACGTGAAATTCTACCAACAGCGAAGAAAGCAACGTTTATTTTCCTTGGCGCTATTGCATTCGTCGTGTGCTACGCAGCTGCAATCTCTAGCTCTGTGGGTCTAATCGAAAACCCTGCTCTAGGCCGTAACGAAGCGATCATGACCGTAATGCTAGCAGCAGCGGCAGCGATCGTAATGAGCTGTAAGATCGACGCGAGCAAAATCCCAGCAGCGGCAACATTCCGCTCAGGTATGACAGCTTGTGTGTGTGTACTTGGTGTGGCTTGGCTTGGTTCTACCTTCGTTAACGCGCACGTAGATGGCATTAAAGAAGTCGCAGGCGCACTACTGGCAGATTACCCATGGATGCTTGCACTCGTGCTTTTCTTCGCATCTATGCTGCTTTACTCGCAAGGCGCGACTACTGTTGCACTGATGCCAGCAGCATTAGCTATCGGTGTCGTACCACTGACTGCAGTTGCATCATTCGCAGCGGTAAGTGCGCTATTCGTATTACCAACCTACCCAACACTGCTTGCCGCTGTTGAGATGGATGACACGGGTTCAACTCGTATCGGTAAATACGTGTTTAACCACCCATTTTTCTTGCCGGGGGTTGCGACTATCGCTTCAGCGGTAACACTAGGTTTCGTCTTCGGCGGCCTTCTGATCTAGTGCAAACAGAGTCTTACTCGGGGAGCTTCGGCTCCCTTTTTTTATTTCATATCCTCACAAGCTTTGATTAACAAATCTTCACTTAGATGAAACTTATTAGCTAGCCAGCAGGTCTGATTGAGTTACACTTACGGCATTATCTAAGACGAATTGAACATTTTATGCGTGCATTATTCTCCGTATTACTCCTAGGGTTGATTACCTTTTCTGCACCGTCTTTTGCTCTGTTTGGCAAAGACCAGTTTAAAAATAGTCAAAACAACAGCTTCGGTAGCAATAGAGAAACCTTTGTAACTGTCGATCAGGCTTTTCCGTTTAACTTCTATCAGCAAGACGGCAAGTTGATGCTCGACTGGCAGGTTCGTGAGGGCTACTACCTGTATCAGGAGCGCCTGTCAGTATCCGGAGAGAACGTCACTCTTGGAGAATTAGATATAGAACAAGGCACGCCGCATAACGATGAGTTCTTCGGTGAAGTCCATATCTACACCATGCCTTTATTTGCCAACGTAGCACTTTCAAACTGGCAAGAAGGTGCTCGTGTCATCGTTCAGTATCAGGGCTGTGCGGAAGCAGGGTTCTGTTACCCACCCGAAACACGTGTGATTACAATCAACGCATTCACCAATTCATCAGATGATTCGGCAAACACAGCGAATAGTGCACAACAAAAATCTGTAGTAGATAAAAAGGCGCCAACTTCGTCAGCAATCACTAACAGCTCGGTGGCTCCTGTCACTCAACAAGACAGTCTGGCAGCCAACCTTGCTGATAGCTGGTGGACCCCACTGCTGTTTTTAGCCTTAGGCGTTGGTCTTGCCTTCACTCCGTGTGTATTACCTATGTACCCGATTCTGACCAGCATTGTGCTTGGCGGTGGCAAACTCAGCCAACGCCGCGCTCTTGGTCTGTCGTTTATCTACGTACAGGGCATGGCACTGACCTATACTCTACTCGGACTGGTCGTTGCCTCTGCTGGTATGCAGTTCCAGGCTGCAATGCAGCACCCTTATGTGCTGATCGGTTTGAGTGTGTTGTTTATTGCACTAGCGATGTCGATGTTTGGTTTGTACTCACTTCAGCTACCTAGTGGCATGCAGACCTGGCTCAATAACCTGAGCAATAAACAGCAAGGCGGCAACGGTGCTGGTGTTTTCGTCATGGGAGCTATCTCTGGTTTAGTTTGCTCGCCATGCACAACCGCACCACTTTCCGGGGCACTGATTTACGTTGCTCAGAGTGGTGACCTTTTAACCGGTGGTATCGCCTTGTATGCCCTTGCGATGGGGATGGGGATTCCATTGATTCTCATCGCGGTGTTCGGCAACAAGCTACTTCCAAAAGCAGGCGGCTGGATGGATCGTGTAAAAACTTTGTTCGGATTCATTTTACTCGCCGCGCCAATCTTCCTGCTGGAGCGACTCTTGCCTGAAATGTGGTCAACAATACTCTGGTCAGCATTGGGGATCGTAGCGTTTGGCTGGCTGTATCATGTGAAAAACAGCTTAGCGTTTGGTGGCTGGAAACAGAGCACGGTTGGCATTATTGCAGTGCTTGGCCTACTTGCTTCTGCACAACCAGCGCTACATTACTGGTTTGGCAACAACGAAACTCAGGCTCAACAAACAAGCATCAGTTTTACTCGCATTGCAAATGTAGCGGAGTTGGAAGAACAGCTCGCACTCGCGAAACAGGCAGGTAAACCAGTGATGCTCGATTTCTACGCCGACTGGTGTGTGGCATGTAAAGAGTTCGAAAAGTACACCTTTCATGCGACCAAAGTAGAAGCTGAACTGCAAACTTTTGTCCTGCTGCAAGCAGATGTGACGAAAAACCAGATACAAGACATTGAATTACTGAAACATATGAAGGTTCTTGGCTTACCTACGATAGAGTTCTGGAATAGCAAAGGGGAACACATTTCAAACGCGAGACTCACCGGCTTCATGCAGGCAGAGCCTTTCCTAGAGCACATCAAGCAGTTTTAATGTCACCAACTTCAAACGCCAGTGCTTTTCACTGGCGTTTTTTTATTTCACAAATTGATCCGGCAAAATGACGCCTATATGCATTTCCGCTAATAAAAGTCGATTTGGTTCAGACTTTTAGCGAATACTTATTGTCCACAATCTCAAAGCTGGACAATAATAAATTTAACGAAATAGTCAAAAGTGTTTAACGTCATGGACTCGACCTACACCATCATCATCGCCGATGATCATCCACTCTTCCGTAATGCTTTGTTCCAATCGGTACACATGGCTGTGAGTGGAGCCAACCTCCTCGAAGCTGACTCTCTAGATGCCCTGCTCGCTTTGTTAGCCAAAGAAGAAGAGCCAGATCTGGTGTTGTTGGATCTCAAGATGCCAGGTGCAAATGGTATGTCCGGCCTGATTCATTTGCGTGCAGAGTACCCGGATTTACCGATTGTGGTCGTGTCTGCCAGCGAAGAACCCGCTATCGTAACCCAAGTGAAAAGTCACGGTGCCTTCGGTTTTATCCCTAAATCGAGCGATATGCGAGAGTTGGTTAGTGCTATTAATCAAGTTCTCAATGGAGACCCGTACTTCCCTGAAGGTCTGATCACCAACAATGCAGCATGCAGCGATTTAGCGGAGAAGATTGCTACGCTGACACCGCAGCAATACAAAGTGTTGGGGATGCTGTCAGATGGCTTGCTAAACAAACAAATCGCTTATGAACTGAATGTTTCAGAAGCCACCATCAAAGCACACATGACTGCGATTTTCCGCAAACTAGGGGTGAAAAATCGCACTCAGGCAGTCATCATGCTAACGGAAATGAATAACTAAGGTATTACTCGTCTTCCGTCAGCTCATCTTGTTCACTAGGCAAGCGTAAGCCTACTTTGGTAACTTGCTGATCGACCACATCAGCAATAATCCAATGTAGCCCTTGCCATTCGAATTGGTCGCCCAATACCGGTGCTGTGCCCAACTGTTCTGCCACCAAAGTTCTCAATGTTGTATCCAACAACTCCTCACCAAGATCCAAACCATACATCATGGCTACATCGGACAGTCTGACTTCAATATCCAAAAAGAAATCACCAAAGAATCGGTTCAGCGAGGCCTTTTCTGGTGCTTCACTGAACAACAGGCTCAGTGCATCCAAATCCTTCTCTTGAGCGAATACACATAACGTATCATTCTCTTCCAGCTTGGTACTGCCTGATGGGTGGAGCAACTCTTGATGGCGGAATACGGCCGCAATACGCGTACCTTCCGGCATAGACAGACTACGCAGGGGCTCACCAATGCACCATTTATCGGCCTTCAACCGGTAGACAAACAACTCCCACTCACTGGTCGGGTACACCTCAACACCAATTCGTGAGATAGGCTCAGGTTTCGGTGGCAACTCAACCTTGGCCAGCGTCATTGCTTTCGTCAGAGTGCCTCCCTGAACAATCAATGACACCATGACAACGAAGAACGCGAGATTGAAGTAAAGTTGCGCGTCCGGAAGCCCTGCCATCATTGGGAATACCGCCAGAATGATCGGCACCGCACCACGCAGGCCAACCCAGGAAACAAACCACTTCTCACGAGGCGTAAAGCTTTTGAATGGCAATAAGCCAACCCAGACCGAAATTGGACGGGCAAACAGAATCATCCCGAAGGCAAGCGCCAGCCCCGGTAAAGCAATGGATAACAGGTTCGAAGGCGTCACCAACAAGCCAAGCACCAAGAACATGCCGATTTGAGCTAACCAGGTCATACCGTCTAAGACATGCAGAATCGAGTGACGACTGCGTGTTGGACGATTGCCAAGCAGCAAACCCACCAGGTAAATAGACAGGATGCCACTGCCACCGAATGTGTTTGATAAAGCGAAAATCAGCAGACCACCGCTTACAGTCAAGATCGAGTACAAACCATCCGGAAGTTGATTGCGATTAATAACCTTCCAAAGTAGCCAGCCACCAGCCAAACCAAGCAGTGCGCCAATGCCAAACTGCTTAACAAAACTCAGAGCTAAAAATCCGGCACTTAGCTCAGCGCCAGAACTCGATAAAATGGCAATCAATGTTACAGTCAGAAATACCGCCATCGGATCGTTGGTACCGGATTCGATTTCCAGCGTCGAACCAACACGCTCATTGAGACTGCGCCCTTTGAGCAATGAGAAAACGGCGGCAGCGTCTGTCGACCCTACGATGGCACCGACAAGGATGCCTTGCAGTAAGTCCAGATCAAACAACCAGGTTGCCATAAGTCCGGTCAAAAGCGTCGTCAAGGCAACCCCTAGTGTGGCCAGCGACACAGACGGCCATAAAGCCACCCTAAAACTTGCCACTCTGGTTCTCATTCCACCATCAAGAAGAATGATCGCTAAGGCTAAGTTACTGACTAAATAGGCAATAGAAAAATTATCAAATAGGATGCCCCCCAAGCCGTCTTCTCCAGCCAACATACCAACGGCAAGAAATACAAGCAGAATTGGAATACCCAGCTTAGAGGAAACAGGGCTTAAAAGAACGCTTAGTGCAATCAGCAATGCACCTACTAGAAAAAAGCTATTAATGGTGTTTGCGTCCATTCCCCCCTCCCTTAACAAAAAAATTTCAATCAACGTAAGTAAGTCTAACGCTTTATTGTGTCTCAAAGCTCTAGTTGAAACGAAAACTTTATGTAAACAAATAACTTGAGAAGACTGGTATAAATTCCATGAAATCGATGAAGAAAAGATAACGCGCGTAAAAATAAATCGTGAAAATTGTCATTTCGCATTAGACCTTAGGCTAATTTAACATTGATTTAACATTGGTTATTTATCACTCATTACTTCTAAACGCCCATTATACGGGCTTTTTTTGTATTTAACGCCTCGACTAAAGTTGAAAAGAGTTCTTGCCAACACCTTGCTAATGTAGATGGTGAAACATTTTCTTAACAACAATACCAATCGTAAGGAGACGGCAATGGCATTTGAAAATGAAGAAAGAGCCAAAGCCTACTGGGACAAAAACGTGAAGCTCATGATTAGTCTAATGATCATCTGGTTCTTAGTGTCTTTCGGCTGCGGCATTTTATTTGTCGACGTACTTAACCAATTTCAAATAGGCGGATACAAACTCGGTTTCTGGTTTGCTCAACAAGGCTCTATCTACGCCTTCCTGGGTATTATTTTCTACTACGCATGGAAGATGCGCAAAATCGACCGTGAATTCGGCGTGGACGAGTAAGGAGTCGCTCAGATGGATTTGAAAACTATTACCTACCTGGTTGTTGGTGCAACCTTCATCCTTTACATCGGTATTGCGATTTGGGCGCGCGCTGGATCGACCAAAGAGTTCTACGTTGCGGGTGGCGGTGTAAACCCAATCGCGAACGGTATGGCGACAGCGGCTGACTGGATGTCTGCGGCTTCGTTTATCTCGATGGCAGGTCTGATTGCTTTTATGGGTTACGGCGGCAGTGTGTTCCTGATGGGCTGGACTGGCGGTTACGTTCTACTTGCACTCCTATTGGCACCTTACCTACGTAAGTTCGGTAAATTTACTGTGCCAGAGTTTGTCGGTGAGCGATTCTACTCAAACACTGCACGTGTTGTAGCGGTTGTCTGTCTGATCATCGCATCAGTAACTTACGTTATCGGTCAGATGAAAGGCGTTGGCGTTGCATTCGGTCGTTTCCTGGAAGTAGATTACTCAACAGGTCTACTGATTGGTATGTGTATCGTATTCATGTACGCCGTATTAGGCGGTATGAAAGGCATCACATACACGCAGATTGCTCAATATTGCGTACTCATTCTTGCTTACACTATCCCAGCAGTTTTTATCTCTCTGCAATTAACAGGTCACCCGATTCCTCAAATTGGTCTTGGTAGTACCATGGCTGGCTCCGATGTCTACCTGCTGGATAGGCTCGACCAGGTAGTGACCGAACTTGGCTTTAGTGAATACACCACCCAAGTTCGTGGCGATACACTAAACATGTTTGCCTACACTATGTCGCTAATGATTGGTACTGCAGGTCTGCCTCACGTAATCATTCGTTTCTTTACGGTACCTAAGGTTCGTGACGCACGTTCATCAGCAGGTTGGGCACTAATTTTCATTGCTATTCTTTACACAACAGCTCCAGCTGTATCAGCAATGGCGCGCCTAAATCTTATGAATACAGTAAACCCGGCTCCGGGTGAGCACCTCGCTTATGACGAGCGCCCATCTTGGTTTAAGAACTGGGAGAAAACAGGTCTACTGGGCTTTGATGACAAGAACGGCGACGGTCGCATCAATTACACCTCGGATGCTGCGACTAACGAACTAAAAGTTGATAACGACATCATGGTACTGGCAAACCCAGAGATTGCTAAGCTACCAAACTGGGTAATCGCATTGGTTGCTGCAGGTGGTCTGGCGGCTGCACTATCAACCGCTGCAGGTCTATTGTTGGCGATTTCGTCCGCAATATCCCATGACTTAATCAAAGGTATTATCAATCCGAATATCTCAGAGAAGAAAGAGCTGCTCGCCAGCCGAATTTCCATGGCGGTGGCTATCGCAGCGGCTGGTTACTTGGGTCTACACCCACCGGGCTTTGCGGCAGGTACCGTTGCACTGGCCTTTGGTCTGGCAGCGTCCTCTATCTTCCCAGCGCTGATGATGGGTATCTTCAGTAAGAACATCAACAAAGAAGGCGCTATCGCAGGTATGATCGCAGGTATCAGTATCACGCTGTTCTACGTATTCCAACACAAAGGTATCCTGTTCATTGCAGATTGGACATACCTGGAAAGCTGGGGCAGCAACTGGTTCCTAGGCATTGAACCAAACGCGTTTGGCGCAATCGGCGCACTCTTCAACTTCATCGTGGCATTTGCAGTATCGAAAGTAACGGCTGAAACTCCGCAAGAAGTGAAAGATCTGGTTGAGCACGTACGTGTACCTGTCGGTGCAGGCCAAGCCGTCGATCACTAATCATAATTAGAACCATAAAGCCCCGTCTGGAAACATCTGTCCGGGGCTTTTTTATTCTCTGTTTTCAGTTAACATATTCGAAGTCCGTCGTTGAAAGGAAGTCAAGATGTTCAAAAATAAGCACTTAATTCTCGCCCTGCTAATCGCTCCCATCCTTTCTCTTATCGCTTATTTCGGTACCGATCTTGCGCTCAGTGAAAAACCTCACCCAGCAAAAGAAGGTGAGAGCTACAAATTAGCCAGCAAATCCAATTGTCGTTACACCAGTGGTCTGTGCGATATGGAAAATGGCGATTTTAAAGTGAAGTTTCGCTCAGAGAAGCTCACGAAAGACAGTTTAGAACTGTCTCTCAATGCCGCTTATCCATTGGAAGGTGTAAAGATTTCTGTGGTTGCAGACCAGGAAAAAAACGCCCAGCCAGTCGATATGACACGCGCCGATCAAGCGGGGAAAAACTGGTACATCACCTTGCCGAAGCCAAAATCAGCAGAGAGCTGGTTGCGAGTGGTCATTCAATCAGAAGGAACGCTCTACTACGGCGAGACACAAACGGCTTTCGTGAAATACGAGACTTTGTTTACCGAATAACTGAAACAAGAGCAATAGAACAAAGCTGAGCTGAATTGTAGGGATAAAGCTCACTGGCTCTGAGCCGATGTCTGTATTCATTCATCGGCGTTTTTGTCTTCATAATTCTCATAAATCACCTATGGTTGTTACAAGACTCCTTATTGATTATCAAGGATACAGCCATGACTACCGACTTCCGCATCGAAAAAGACAGCATGGGCGAAGTAAAAGTCCCCTCGGATGCCCTCTATCAAGCTCAAACCCAACGTGCCGTCGACAACTTTTCAATCAGCAAACACACCATGCCACGAGGGTTCATCCATGCCCTGGCACATATCAAGCAGACTGCCGCACTCACCAATGCTCAGCTAGGACTACTAGAAGGCGATATCGCCAACGCAATAGATGATGCAGCGCAGGCTATCATCAATGGTCAACATCTGGATCAGTTTCCGATAGATGTCTTTCAAACCGGATCTGGCACCAGTTCTAACATGAACGCCAACGAGGTGATCGCAACTCTGGCCTCGGAGATTCTGGGTGGTACGGTGAGCCCGAATGATCACGTCAATATGGGGCAAAGCAGTAACGATGTGGTGCCAACGGCGATTCAAGTCAGCGCGGCACTGGCGATAGAAAAACAGTTATTTCCCGCGCTAAGTCACCTCAGCAAAGCTATTGAATCTAAACGTCAGACATTGAAAAATGTGGTCAAAACCGGACGCACTCACCTGATGGACGCAATGCCGGTTACATTCGCACAAGAACTCAGTGGCTGGCAGTTCCAGATAGAGCATGCCAAGCTAGCCATCGAGCACACTCTGCCCGCCGTGAAGGCTTTAGCGCAAGGTGGAACCGCAGTAGGTACAGGGATCAACGCCGATCCACGCTTTGCTGCACTGTTCGCGGACAATCTTTCACAATCCACGCACGTGGCGTTTTCTTCCAGCCAGAACTTCTTTTTTAATCTCAGCTGTCAGGATGCGATCGTGGCACTCTCCGGACAGCTTAAAACCGCAGCAGTGGCGATCATGAAGATCGCGAACGATCTTCGCTGGATGAATTCCGGACCATTGGCGGGGTTGGGCGAAATTGAACTACAAGCACTTCAGCCTGGCTCCTCCATCATGCCAGGGAAGGTAAACCCAGTGATACCCGAAGCGGCAGCCATGGCTTGTGCACAAGTAATTGGTAATGACACAACCGTTACCATTGCTGGTCAATCAGGCAATTTTCAACTCAACGTTATGCTGCCAGTGATTGTTCATAACGTATTGGAAAGCATAGAACTATTGTCTAATAGCGCGACATCATTAGCAGACCAGGCAATTGCAACGTTCAAAGTAAGACAAGACAACCTTGATGTCGCTTTAGCTAAGAACCCGATTTTAGTTACTGCGCTTAATCCGGTGATCGGTTATCTGAAAGCAGCCGAAATTGCCAAAAAGGCTTACAAACAAGGGCGCGCCATCATTGATGTTGCAGAAGAGGAAACTGATTTAGACCGTTCCACACTCGAAAGGCTACTCAATCCAGCCAAACTGACACAAGGCGGGGTGGCTGAATAAATGCCCGGTATCAATGCACGAGACCTCCAATCGGAGGTCTCTTTCTATCTAAATACTATCTAAGGCTAGGCAACCCTGTTTAACACCGAGCGCAGCTTCAATGGTTTAACCGGCTTAGCAATGAAACTGAACCCGTTTGCTTTAATGCCATCCAGCATATCATCGGTACGATCCGCACTGATGATGACGCCTTCAAAGCGATTCCCCAGACGAAGACGACACTGTTGCAGCACTTCTAACCCCGTGCGACCGTTATCTAATCGGTAATCAGAGAAAATCACATCAGGAACCCAGCCATCATCCAAGGCACGTAAACTTTCCAGCAGATCGGTCGCGATTCGCGTATCGCATCCCCAACGCGACAATAGGTTTTCCATACCCACTAAAATATCTGGCTCGTTGTCGACACACAAAATTTTCAGGTGACATAGCTCAGACTGAGCACTACTTGGCATCTTCACTGTGCTGAGCACCTGCACGCTTTCCGCTTTGTCGAGCGTTATCGAGAAGACACTGCCTTTGCCATGCCAGGAGCGCATAGAAATTTCATGCCCCAGCACCTGCGCGATACCCTTCGAGATCGCAAGACCTAGCCCTAATCCCTGATCCGAACGCACCTGAGAGCCTCGGTTAAATTCTTCGAAGATCTCTTGCTGTTTCTCTTCTTCGATGCCCATACCGTTATCCCAGACATCAATACGCACGCGTCCTTTAACACGGCGCACACCCAACGCGACTTTGCCGTTTGGACTGTAGCGGAACGCATTGGTGAGAAAGTTTTGTACCACTCGGCGCAGAAGTTTCGGGTCTGATTTCACCGTCAGTGACGATGGGATCATAGTAAATTCAATGCCCTGCTGTTTTGCCAATGCACTGAATTCAGCGTTCAGATTGGCCAGCACATCATTCACGGCAAAACCGCACACATGTACTTCAAGCTTGCCAGACTCTAGACGGGAAATATCCAGTAAGTCACCAATCAAATCTTCTGCGGCGCCAAGCGCACTTTCGATATGATAAGAGAGCTTTTTCGTCTCGTCGTCTTTGGCCACTTCTGAAAGTGAAGAGGCAAAAAGTCTCGCAGCATTGAGTGGCTGCATCAGGTCATGACTCACCGCCGCAAGGAATCGTGACTTTGACTTCGATTCTAAATCTGATCGCTGAGTCGCCACCACCAACTGCTTGTTGAGCTGTTCAAGTTCGCGGGTACGAAGCCGCACACGTTCCTCAAGCGTCTCATTTGCCTCTTTTAGCGCTTGTTCGGCATCGCGGAAAACAGTGATGTCAGTAAAACTCATTACAAAACCACCACCCGGCATTGGATTACCCTGAACTTCAATCACACGCCCGTCGGGGCGTACACGAGATGACGTATGGCGAGTCCCTTGCTCAAGATGATAAACCCGACGACGCACATGGTCGTCCGGATCCCCGGGACCACACAATCCTTGCTCCGCATTGTGACGAATCACATCTGCGATTGGACGACCGACCTGAATTAAGCCCGGTGGAAATTCAAATAGCTCCAGATAGCGTTGGTTCCATGCCACCAGCCGCAATTGTTTGTCGACCACAGCGATCCCCTGACCGATGTGCTCAATCGCCCCTTGCAGTAATCCCCGGCTGAAGTCATACAGCTCAGAGGCTTCATCAACGATGGTCGCCACTTCTTCCAACTGCATGTTTCTTCCCTGCAAAGCAGAAGTAAGTACTAACTTAGCTGAAGAGGCGCCAAACACCCCGGCTAATACGCGTTCTGTATGCCGGATCAACGAAGACGGTGCTTGCTGGTTTGGCATGAGCTCTTCACGCTGTTGACTCCAATAGGCCTGAAATGCCACCTTCACTCGTGAGCGTCCGACGAAACGTGAGGCAAGCATCTCCAGTTCAGCCACGGTAACTCGGCTCTGGTAAAGGCTCATGTTTTCACTTTCAGGCAGTGGCGTACCAACAAAGGAAGCCGATTGTAAGCGCTCACTTAGGCTTGGACGGGTGATCATAGAAACCACGACAAAACAGGCCGTATTTACCGCCACACTGAGAATCATCCCCCAGTCCGAAATGGCAATATCAAAGCTTGTCAGCATTTCTGGTGGCGTGATCAGCCATATCAGAAAATTGCTGCTGGCATTGCCCGCCAGCATGTCGGTTTGACTCATCAGAGTGATCAGCCATAAGGTAAAACCAGCCGCTAGACCAACGTAAACGCCTTTCTTATTACCCTGACGCCAGTACATCCCCCCAATCAGTGCCGGAGCGAATTGAGTGATGGCAGCAAAGGAGAGAAAACCTATCGCAGAGAGTGAGTGAATACTATCAAGTGCCTGATAAAAGCCCCATGCACCAATCAAAAGAATTAGGATCAGAGCACGACGAATACGCAGCAACAGTTGAGAAAAGTGCTGATGATTACGTTGCGACAGGCGCATACGACTTAAAAGCAGTGGCATCGCCAAGTCATTCGATACCATGATGGCTAACGCGATGGTAGAGACAATGACCATGCCACTTGCCGCAGAGGTCCCCCCCAGGAAGGCTAGCAATGCAATCTCACTGGCACCTACTGACATTGGTACACTGATTACATAGGTATCAGGTGACGCGCCACTCAGCAGTCCTTGACCTACCCATGCGATCGGCAATACGAAAATCCCCATTAAAATCAAATAGAGCGGAAATAACCAGCGGGCAACATGAAGGTCCTGAGCGCGTTCGTTTTCAACCACCATGGTATGAAACTGACGAGGTAAGCAGACGATCGCCAACATGGTGAGTACGGTATGAATCAGTATGGTCGGAATGTTTGGCGGTTGATAGGTTTCAGTCGCCACGTCTATCAGACTTAGGGTGTCTGTACGCATGGCCAGCCAGACAATAAACACGCCCACAACTAAAAACGCCATCAGCTTAATGATCGACTCAAATGCGATTGCCATCATCATGCCGCGATGATGCTCGGTATTATCGATATGGCGTGTACCAAACAAAATGGTAAAAATAGCAAGAGCCATCACCACGAACCAGGAGACACTGTCGTTATGATAGCCAAAGTCCGTTGCCAGCTCAGGCGCAATAATTTCCAGCCCCATGGTGATACCACGCAGCTGCAATGCGATATAAGGCAGAATGCCGGCAACGGCAATCAGGGTCACTGCGACTGCCAGGCCTTGCGATTTTCCGTAACGAGCACCAATGAAGTCAGCAATGGAGGTGATGTGTTCACGTTTGGCGATCAAGATCAGTCTGGC
This sequence comes from Vibrio sp. YIC-376, assembly GCF_052353105.1. Lineage (NCBI taxonomy): Bacteria > Pseudomonadati > Pseudomonadota > Gammaproteobacteria > Vibrionales > Vibrionaceae > Vibrio > Vibrio sp. YIC-376. The sequence continues at coordinate 14,649 of NZ_JBBWFK010000025.1, read as the reverse complement.
GAGCACCCGCCAACCAAGCGTGAAGACCAGGATCGGCGCAATATAGATAGGTAAAAAAGACCAGGGATTGCTACTCGCTTGGCCAACGGTGCCGTAGAAGGTCCAGGAAGTACAATAGACAGCAATAGACAAACTGTAGATCCAAGGTCGCCACCTCGCCAGCCACCTTCTCTGATTGTCTCCGTACCAAGCGATTATAAATAGGGCTCCCAAGTACGCCAAAGAAACGGGAACCACCAGCCATCCTTGCATCCGATATCCTTTTTAGTCTTTCTTACAAAAACAAAAAACCTCTCCTTAGGGGAGAGGTTTCATTTAACACTGCTTTCACAACAGAGACAAAGCTTAGTTTTTAACCTTTGTCACAGAAGTCTAATTCTGTGTTTCAAGTGCTTTATCAGACAGGTCAACAACATGCTTTGCCGGCTCTTGTGGATCCAGCTTAATGAACAGGGCGAACAGTCCCATGGCTGACATACCCCAGAACACGACTGAGCCCCAATGTTCATAAGCCCAACCGCTAAGTACAGTCATGAGTGCGATAAACGCTCCCAACGGAATCGCATTATACAGAGCCTGTAATGCGACCATCTTGTTCTCTTCAGAGTTCTGAATGTATTGGATTGCGGCAATATGCGCCGTCGCAAAGGTCACACCATGCAGCATCTGTACAACGACCAGAGCGACAATCGACGTTGTCCCGGCCGTGATCCCCCAACGCATCATCACGCCAAAAGCGGCAATAACAAATAAAGTACGTAAAGACCAACCAGCAAACAGGCGCTTACTTACTGCGAATACCGCCACCTCGGCGGCCACCCCCAGACTCCACAAATACCCGATCACATCTTCAGAGTGTCCTGCTGCTTTCCAGTGAATAGCACTAAAACCGTAGTACGCCGCGTGACTGCCCTGGATTAGCGAAACCAACACTAGAAATTTGAGTACAGGTTTGTCTGCCAACAGCGCAGACAGTTTAGGACGCACTGCGTGCTGATCGCCGAGAGTCACTGGCATAGGATTGGTATTACGCATCGCAAACAGCAACGAGAGCAGTACACCAGCCATCGCTGTGTAGAGAATCATGCCCGAACCAAATTCAGCCACTAAGTATCCGACCACAGTAGAGCCGCCGATAAACGCGACCGAGCCCCATAAACGCGTACGACCATAGTCCAGCATTTTCAAACGCGCATAGTAATTGGCCATCGCATCAGACAATGGCACCACAGGGCCACAACACAAGTTAAACAGAACGGTAGCTAACGCCATTAACCCAAAACTGCCGCCCGTAAAAAAATGGAATCCAACAAAGATAAGGGCAGCCAAACTTAACCAACGTAAGGTTGGCATTAAATGCTCAACTTTATGTACTCGAGGGGTGATGACGATGTTAGCTATGCAGCGCGTCGCCAGGCCTAAACCAACTAACAAGCCAATATCAGTTGGAGAGACACCCTGCTCTTTAAACCACAAAGACCAAAACGGCAGGTAGACACCATAAGCGAAAAAGAATCCGAGAAAGTACTGGGAGATCCAGCCGTACGGAGAAGGTTTCAACATCACTATTATCCTAACAATCGGAACAACAACGTTCTGAGCGTGGATTATGGATCGCAAGACGAATCAGAAAAAGGGAAGAATCGGCAACTTACCGTTTCCTCGATGGAATACTAACTTTTCTCTGTTTCTTTTCGCACTTATTTACTCAGGAAAAATGGCCGCGGGTTTAGACCAAAGTCGTCTGGCTTATGGAAATAAATTTGTCAGACTTAGAATGTGTACCTGCCAACATTAGGATTCCTTATGCCTGATAAATTTAACATGCAATCTCCCCCGTTCGACCGCCTGACCAGCAAGCAACAAGCGCGACTCCGCTCGTCCCTTGACGTGGCGTATTATCGAACCCGAGATGTTATTTTATCTAGCGGGCAAACCAATCCTCATTTGCACATATTAATCAAAGGTGCGGTGGAAGAACGTTCCAAAGACCAGAGCGAAATCTTCGCTCACTACGCGAATGACGACATGTTCGATGTGCGTTCTCTGTTTGAAGACAACGTGCGCCATCAATATGTGGCACTCGAAGACACCCTGTCTTACTTGATGCCAAAAGAAGTGTTTCTTGAACTCTATAATGAGAATGGACAATTTGCAGCGTACTTCGATAACAACCTGTCAAAACGACAAGCACTGATAGAAGCCGCCCATCAACAGCAAAATTTGGCGGAGTTTATTCTGACTAAAGTCGATAAGAGCATTTACCACCCCCCAATGCTCCTGACCCCAGAAACACCGATCAATGAGGTGACGCGAACGCTAAAAGAAAACGGTATCGACGCAGCATTAGTGAAACTCAACCCAGACGATCCGCGCCTTGAAAAATGGCCGTCAGCACACCCATACGCCATCGTCACTCGAACTAATATGCTTCACTCAGTGATGTTAGATAACTGCACGATCGATACGCCGGTAGGCGAGATCGCCACCTTTCCGGTTTATCATGTCGATGAAGGCGACTTCCTGTTTAACGCCATGATCACCATGACACGTAACCGAATGAAACGCTTGATGGTATGTGATGGTAATCAAGCCATTGGCATGCTCGACATGACCCAGATACTCAGTGCCTTTTCAACACATTCACACGTGCTCACGCTCAGTATCGCCAGAGCCAGCAGCGTGGAAGAGCTTGCCCTTGCATCCAACCGACAACGTCAGTTGGTAGAAAGTCTGGTAAGAAACGGCATTCGAACCCGCTTTATCATGGAGCTGATTTCCGCCGTTAATGAACAAATCATCGAGAAAGCCTTTGAATTAGTTGTACCACCAGCGCTCCACGACCACTGCTGCTTGATAGTACTAGGCTCTGAAGGCAGAGGGGAGCAGATACTCAAAACCGATCAAGACAACGCACTCATCATTAAAGACGGCTTAGAGTGGTCTCAGTGTGAGCAGGTGATGCAATCTTTTACTCATACCCTACAACAGCTGGGTTACCCACTCTGCCCAGGTAAGGTTATGGTCAACAATCCTAAGTGGGTCAACTCGCAAACGGCGTGGATTAAAACCCTTGATAACTGGATTGTTAAAGCCGAGCCAGAGCAAATCATGGATTTGGCTATCTTCAGTGATGCGCAGGCTGTTGCAGGAAATCGGGAACTGCTCACACCTATTGCCGAGCATCTCAGAGACACGATGAAAGATCGCATGTTGATATTGTCCGATTTTACACGTCCAGCACTCCAGTTCTCCGTGCCACTGACCCTGTTTGGTAACGTCAAAAGCGACAAAGATGGTTTAGATATCAAACGAGGCGGTATCTTCCCTATCGTGCACGGCATCCGAACTCTGTCTCTTGAATATGCCATTGAAGAAAAAAACACCTTTTCCCGTATAGAAGCATTAAGAAACAAACGCATCTTAGAACCAGAAACCGCCGATAACTTAAATGAAGCGCTCAAGCTGTTCTTTAAACTTCGCCTGAATCATCAGCTTAATCAGCAAGATGCGCTCAACAACATCGACCTTAAACAGCTCGACAGAACCGAACGTGACTTACTGCGCCACAGCCTGCACGTGGTGAAAAAGTTTAAGCAGTTTTTAGGTTTCCACTATCAGATCCGTGATTAAGTCATACAAGAGGTATCAGGGATGAATTGGCTGAAACGCAAATATTGGCATTACAAGCTGAAAGGCTCGCCTTATCAGTCGCTATTTAATGATCCGGGTAATACCGAGCTCGTCTCTCTCGACTGCGAAACCACGAGTTTAGACCCCAATCGGGCTGAACTGGTCACCATTGCGGCAACCAAAATCATTGATAACCGTATCATCACCAGCCAGCCATTTGAAGTGCACCTGCGCGCGCCGCAATCCCTCGATTCCGGATCAGTGAAAATCCATAAAATTCGTCATCAGGATTTGGTCGATGGCATCAGCGAAAAAGACGCATTGGTGAAACTGTTAGATTTCATTGGTAACCGGCCATTAGTTGGTTACCACATTCGCTATGACAAAAGAATATTGGATCTCGCCTGCCAGAGGCAGCTTGGATTCCCTCTGCCTAATGCATTGATTGAAGTCAGCCAGATATATTTTGACAAACTGGAACGACATTTACCTAATGCCTATTTCGACTTAAGTCTGGAGGCCATTTGCAAGCATCTTGAGCTGCCGATGCAAGACCGACACGACGCATTACAAGATGCCATCGCCGCCGCCCTGATCTTTGTGCGCTTAACCAAAGGTGAATTACCTAATCTCAGCGTACCCTATACATAATTCCGGTTGACCTGGCTCCCATAATCACTTTTATTTCAAACCTTTTTAGGTAGATCCCTCTCTCTCATCCTAAAGTCTAATTGTGGAAATACGCGCTGTGACTGACAGTTATAGGTACAAGGTCGTTGTTGAGACGACTGACCGTTTAAAACCGAACAACAGCGCTACAAAATTAAAGATTCAAGGTCTTATGCAAATTCAAATTGACCTAAGACCGAGAGATTAAGGCACAAGGAGAGAAGCCATGAGCGAAGCCCACGTTTATCCGGTAAAAGAAAACATTAAAACTCATACACACGCGGATAATGACACTTACCTAGCCATGTATCAGCAGTCGGTAACCGATCCAGAGGGCTTCTGGAGCGAGCACGGCAAAATTGTTGATTGGATCAAACCTTTCACCAAAGTAAAAAGCACCTCTTTCGATACAGGTCACGTAGACATTCGTTGGTTTGAAGACGGTACACTGAACGTTTCAGCAAACTGTATTGACCGCCATCTGGCAGAGCGCGGTGACGATGTTGCAATCATCTGGGAAGGCGATGACCCTGCTGACGATAAAACGCTGACCTTTAACGAACTGCACAAAGAAGTATGTAAATTATCTAACGCATTAAAAGCGCAAGGCGTGCGCAAAGGCGACGTAGTCTGTCTCTACATGCCAATGGTTCCTGAAGCGGCTATCGCGATGCTGGCTTGTACCCGCATCGGTGCTGTACATACCATTGTATTTGGCGGCTTCTCACCAGAAGCGCTTTCGGGTCGTATCATCGACTCCGACGCTAAGGTCGTGATCACTGCAGACGAAGGCGTTCGTGGTGGACGTGCTGTTCCGCTGAAAAAGAACGTTGATGAAGCTCTGACTAACCCTGAAGTAAAAACCATCAGCAAGGTAGTGGTATTTAAACGCACTGGTGGCGACATCGAATGGCATGATCATCGTGACGTTTGGTGGCATGAAGCAACGGCTGCAGCTTCGGACATTTGTCCACCAGAAGAGATGAAAGCGGAAGATCCTCTATTCATCCTTTACACGTCAGGCTCAACAGGTAAACCAAAAGGCGTCCTACACACTACTGGCGGTTACCTTGTCTACGCAACCATGACGTTCAAATACGTATTCGACTACCAGCCAGGTGAAACCTTCTGGTGTACCGCTGACGTGGGCTGGATCACTGGTCACACTTATCTTATTTACGGACCGCTGGCTAATGGTGCTAAGACAATCTTGTTTGAAGGTGTGCCTAACTACCCAAGCACAAGCCGCATGAGCGAAGTGGTCGACAAGCATCAAGTTAATATTCTTTACACCGCTCCGACAGCGATTCGTGCACTGATGGCGAAAGGTAACGAAGCTATCCAAGGCACAACTCGCGACAGCTTGCGTATCATGGGTTCGGTAGGTGAACCAATTAACCCGGAAGCTTGGGAGTGGTACTACAAGACCATTGGTAATGAAAAATCACCAATCGTAGATACCTGGTGGCAGACTGAAACTGGCGGTATCTTGATTACTCCACTTCCTGGTGCAACGGAACTCAAACCAGGATCGGCAACTCGCCCATTCTTCGGCGTACAACCTGCGTTGGTAGACAACATGGGTAACGTGGTTGAAGGTGCAACTGAAGGTAATCTGGTTATCCTAGATTCTTGGCCAGGTCAGATGCGCACGGTTTACGGAGACCACGACCGCTTTGAGCAAACTTACTTCTCTACCTTCAAAGGCATGTACTTTACCGGTGATGGTGCTCGCCGCGACGAAGACGGTTACTACTGGATCACAGGCCGCGTAGATGACGTATTGAACGTTTCTGGTCACCGCATGGGTACTGCAGAGATTGAATCAGCGCTTGTCGCTCACCACAAGATTGCGGAAGCAGCGATTGTCGGTATTCCTCACGACATCAAAGGCCAGGCTATTTACGCTTACATCACACTCATTGACGGTGAGTTCCCTTCAGCGGAACTGCATAAAGAAGTGAAGGATTGGGTACGTAAAGAGATTGGGCCAATTGCGACACCAGACGTGCTGCACTGGACGGATTCCTTACCTAAGACCCGCTCTGGTAAGATCATGCGTCGAATTCTGCGTAAGATTGCAACCGGCGATACCAGCAATCTGGGTGACACATCCACGCTTGCCGATCCAAGCGTTGTAGACAAGCTCATCGCAGAAAAGGCAGAGCTGGTATAAGATAACCAACCTGTTTTCAACACCTGATAAAAAACCGCTATCACTGGATGGCGGTTTTTTACGTTGAGGGGCACAGATTAGCCATATTCCTGACATGGCAATTATGTTGTTTTTGTTAACTTGGTTGCAGAAACAAAATGGGCTATTGGGAGATTAGACCAGTAAATTGCTGCTAATTGCTATGAATTAGCTATAATCTTGGTCGATTTTTTAAAATTTGCTCGGTTTTAACAAAAAAATCGTGTTGAATTATCGTATATTTGGGAATATAAACGTTCCACTCACGATAAGGGAAGATAGCAACATAATGTCTGCAAAGTCACGGATTCTTGTTCTAAACGGACCAAACCTTAACCTATTGGGTCTGCGCGAACCGACACATTACGGTAACAACACTCTAGCACAAATTGTGGATGCCCTAACGGAGCAAGCCCACAATGCAGGAGTGGAACTGGAACACCTACAATCAAATCGTGAGTACGAACTGATTGAAGCCATTCATGCTGCTTACGGCAAGATTGATTTCATCATCATCAATCCAGCGGCTTTCACTCATACAAGTGTAGCGCTGCGAGATGCATTACTTGGCGTAGCCATCCCATTTATCGAAGTGCACCTATCAAACGTGCATGCACGTGAACCGTTTCGCCACCACTCATATCTGTCAGACAAGGCAGTGGGTGTGATTTGCGGTCTGGGCGCACAAGGTTATGACTTCGCTCTGTCTGCTGCGATTAAAAAGTTGCAGGCAAAGTAACCCAAACACTCTGCAACCCTACGGGGTTGTCTTACTCACAAGATAAAAGAGAAAGAAAAGATGGATATTCGTAAAATCAAGAAGCTAATTGAGTTAGTTGAAGAGTCTGGCATTGCTGAGCTAGAAATTTCAGAAGGTGAAGAGTCAGTACGCATCAGTCGTCACGGCGCAGCAGCTCCAGTAGCAGCACCAATTCACTACGCAGCAGCTCCAGTAGCAGCACCTGCACCAGTCGCAGCTCCAGTAGCGGAAGCACCAGCGGCAGCTCCAGCGGCAGCGGTACCTGCAGGTCACCAAGTTCTTTCTCCAATGGTTGGTACTTTCTACCGCTCTCCAAGTCCAGACTCGAAAGCATTCATAGAAGTAGGCCAAAAAGTTAACGCTGGCGATACTCTATGTATCGTTGAAGCAATGAAGATGATGAACCAAATCGAATCGGACAAGTCTGGCGTTGTTACTGCAATCCTAGTTGAAGACGGCCAACCAGTTGAATTCGACCAACCTCTAGTTGTAATCGAATAAGCGAGGCTTGCCTTATGCTAGATAAAGTTGTCATCGCGAACCGAGGTGAAATTGCACTTCGTATTCTTCGCGCTTGTAAAGAGCTAGGTATTAAGACCGTTGCTGTTCACTCAACAGCTGACCGTGATCTTAAGCACGTATTACTTGCAGACGAAACCGTATGTATCGGTCCTGCTCGTGGTATCGACAGCTACCTAAACATTCCACGCATCATCTCTGCGGCAGAAGTCACTGGCGCGGTTGCTATCCACCCAGGCTACGGCTTCTTGTCAGAAAACGCAGACTTCGCTGAACAAGTTGAGCGCAGTGGTTTCATCTTCGTAGGTCCAAAAGCAGAAACTATCCGCTTAATGGGCGACAAAGTGTCAGCGATCAATGCAATGAAGAAAGCTGGCGTTCCATGTGTACCGGGTTCTGACGGCCCGCTAGATAATGATGAAGATAAAAACAAAGCGTTTGCTAAACGCATTGGTTACCCAGTCATCATTAAAGCGTCTGGCGGCGGCGGCGGTCGTGGTATGCGCGTTGTTCGTGCTGAAAAAGATCTCGTTCAAGCCATTGCTATGACTCGTGCAGAAGCAAAAGCGGCGTTCAACAACGACATGGTTTACATGGAGAAATTCCTGGAAAACCCTCGTCACGTTGAAGTACAGGTCATTGCTGACGGTCAAGGCGGTGCGATCCACCTTGGTGAACGTGACTGTTCTATGCAGCGTCGTCACCAGAAAGTTGTGGAAGAAGCGCCAGCGCCGGGTATCACTGAAGAGATGCGTAAGTACATTGGTGAACGTTGTACTCGTGCATGTGTCGAAATCGGTTACCGTGGTGCAGGTACGTTTGAATTCCTGTACGAAAACGGTGAGTTCTACTTCATCGAGATGAATACTCGTATTCAGGTAGAGCACCCAGTAACAGAAATGGTTACAGGTATCGACCTAATCAAAGAGCAGCTACGTGTTGCAGCAGGCCAGCCATTGTCGTTCACTCAGGATGACATCAAGATTCGCGGCCATGCAATTGAGTGTCGTATCAACGCAGAAGACCCAGAGCGCTTCCTACCATCTCCAGGTAAGATTGAGCGATTCCACTCTCCAGGTGGTATGGGTGTGCGTTGGGAATCTCACATCTACACGGGTTACTCAGTACCACCTCATTATGATTCAATGATTGGTAAACTGATCACTTACGGTGAAAACCGTGACGTAGCGATCGCGCGTATGAAGAATGCTCTTGGTGAGATGATCATTGAAGGCATTAAAACTAACGTGCCACTACAAGTATCAATCATGAATGATGAGAACTTCCAACACGGTGGTGCGAACATTCATTACCTAGAGAAGAAACTAGGCCTACAATAAGCCTTGGTTGAACTCATGAAAAATGCCCACACTTGTGGGCATTTTTGTTTTGTACAAAGTCTATACTCAAACAATTCGTAGAGTTCTGGTAAACTCTGCGCCACTTCATTCACTTTAAGAGCAAAAATAAATGCCTTGGATTCAAATCAAACTCAACGCGACCAATGAAAACGCTGAGCAAATCGGCGACATGCTAATGGAAGAGACTGGTGCGCTGTCTGTAACTTTCCTAGACGCGCAGGATACGCCTGTATTCGAACCTCTACCTGGCGAAACTCGCTTATGGGGCGATACTGACATTCTGGCACTGTACGATGCAGAAGCCGATACCAACTTCATCATCGACCAAATCAAAGCGAGCAACATGCTTGCAGACGATTTTGCTTACAAAGTAGAACAGCTGGAAGACAAAGACTGGGAACGTGAATGGATGGAAAACTTCCACCCAATGAAATTTGGTGAGCGTCTGTGGATCTGTCCAAGCTGGCGTGATGTTCCAGAACCAGACGCAGTGAACGTGATGCTCGATCCTGGCCTGGCATTTGGTACTGGTACTCACCCTACCACAGCACTTTGCCTAGAGTGGCTGGAAAGCATGGATCTAACTGGTAAGACGGTTATCGACTTTGGCTGTGGCTCAGGCATTCTGGCGATCGCTGCGATCAAACTGGGTGCAGAAAAAGTCATTGGGATCGACATTGATCCTCAAGCTCTGCAAGCATCTCGCGACAATGCAGAACGCAATGGTGTCGCAGATCAACTAGAAGTTTACCTACCTCAAAATCAACCTGAAGGCCTAATCGCTGACGTGGTTGTTGCCAATATTCTTGCTGGCCCATTACGTGAACTTGCGCCTGTCATTAAAGGTCTGGTTAAACCAAATGGTGACCTTGCGATGTCTGGTGTTTTAGACACTCAGGCAGAAGACGTAGCAAACTACTACCGTGACGAGCTTCACATTGATCCGATCGCTGAGCAAAAAGAGTGGTGTCGCATCTCTGGTCGTAAGCAAGGCTAGACAAGGTTTTGCACGCTAATCGTTTGAAATTTATGCTATTTACAAAAACAATTTGTAAATGCTCAAATATTAGTCTTTTCACGCAGTGAAAAAATGCGTAAAATGCGCGCCCTTGCTGGTACAGAACTGTGATGACGTTTTGAAAATCGGAAACTATCAACTTAAGAACAATCTAATCGTAGCCCCTATGGCTGGTGTAACGGATAGACCGTTTCGCGAGTTGTGTCTTCGTTATGGTGCGGGAATGGCCGTCAGTGAAATGATGTCTGCCAACCCAAAGCTATGGAAAACGTCGAAGTCGAAACAGCGCATGGTACATGAAGGCGAATCGGGCGTTCGCTCTGTACAAATTGCGGGTTCCGATCCACAGCTTATGGCGGATGCAGCTCAATTCAGTGTTGAAAACGGTGCGCAAATCATCGACATCAACATGGGCTGCCCAGCAAAAAAAGTGAATAAGAAGCTAGCGGGCTCTGCACTGCTTCAATACCCAAACATTATCGAAGAGATTTTGAAAGCGGTAGTGAATGCTGTTGACGTTCCTGTAACGTTAAAAACCCGAACTGGCTGGGATACAGAAAATAAAAACTGCATCCAAATCGCTAAATTAGCCGAAAACTGCGGCATACAAGCTCTGGCACTGCATGGCAGAACAAAGGCATGTATGTACAAAGGTGAGGCCGAATACGACAGCATTAAAGCGGTAAAAGAGGCTATTTCAATTCCGGTTATCGCGAACGGTGATATCGATAGTCCGGAGAAGGCCAAATTTGTACTGGAGTACACCGGTGCGGACGCTTTAATGATTGGACGCCCTGCCCAGGGTCGCCCTTGGATTTTCCAGGAAATCCATCACTATTTGGAAAACGGCACCACAATGGATGAGCTTCCAGCGAAGGAAGTGAAAACCATTATGCTTGGCCATGTGAACGCTCTGCATGAATTTTACGGAGAGTACTTAGGACCGCGTATCGCGCGCAAGCACGTAGGTTGGTATCTGAAAGAACATGAGCAAGCAAGTGAGTTTCGCCGTACCTTCAACGCGCTCGACGCAGCTCCGCTGCAAATTGAAGCGTTAGAAGGTTATTTTGATAACGTTGCATCATAATTAAGAGAAGAGCTAGACCGAATATGTTCGAACAAAATCTGACTTCAGAAGCATTAACAGTAACTACAGTAACGTCACAAGACCAGATTACTCAAAAGCCTTTACGTGACTCTGTTAAAGCGTCTCTTAAAAACTACCTTGCTCAGCTAAATGGCCAGGAAGTAACAGAACTATACGAATTAGTTCTAGCTGAAGTTGAACAGCCACTATTAGATACTATCATGCAGTACACTCGCGGTAACCAAACTCGCGCAGCTACAATGATGGGTATCAACCGCGGTACTCTTCGCAAGAAACTTAAAAAATACGGCATGAACTAAGACCGTAATTCAAAGTTGTTATAGAACAAGCCGTTACCTTTTTAGGTAGCGGCTTTTCTTTTTCAGCTAGATAACGAATATTCTATTGGTCTCTAAAACGCTCTGAAGGGCTTCATATTGCTAATTACTGGAGATGATTACCTTATCCATTACTAATAGCTAATATCGCCTCTCTGACACAAAATGAGCGATATATAAAGGATACGGGAGCTATTCCTCAAAAAGGCATCTCTTTTCCCACAAGTTCCTTTCGGAGGTATATACGATACCACCACGTCTCTTTTGCCATCCAACATTGTTGAATCTTTACTCAAACGTTAAGTTTTATGTGATCTTCGTTCATTGTTTCAGCAACTCAAATATATATAATCAACGACTTACAAAAAAACTAAAGGACTAATCACATGATCGATAGAAAAAGGGAGAAATGGCTTGAAGCCATATTAGATACCCTACCCGATCATGTATTTATCCTTGATGAGAACGGTCGTTATATTGAAAGCTTCGGTGGTACCTACCATTCGAATACTTTTAGTGCCAAAAGCTACACTAACTTGCATTTAGGTGATGTATTTTCATCGAGCAAGACGGATGAATTAGTCGATCATATTCATGATGTCATTCGAGATAACGAAACAAAAGTCGTGAAATACAGCCTGGCCCTTCAAGATCATTTACTCCTTCCTATCGAAGAACTAGCAGCGCTGGAAAATCCTGAAGAAACATGGTTTGAAGCCATTATTAAGCCACTTAAAGAATACAGTGGTGAAAACAACTTAGTGTTGTGGTCTGTTCGAGATATCACTCGAACTCATTTATTAGAACAGCGCTTAAAACAGCTTTCGGAAACCGATGAGCTCACTGGCGTACAAAACCGCAGAGCATTTCTCTCTAATTTTGAAACGAGCATCATTGCTCATAGAGCAGACTCAAAGACACTGTCCTGTCTAATGATCGATATCGATCATTTCAAAGAGATTAATGATCAAGTCGGGCACTTCTCTGGAGATCAGGTAATAAGCCGTATCGCTCTGGCCTGCCAGGATATCATTAGCGATAGAGACATTATCGGTAGGTTGGGAGGTGAAGAGTTCGCAGTCATTCTCGAGGACAAAAGCGCTATGCAGGCTTATGAAGTCGCAGAGCGTATTCGCCAGTCCATACAGCAGACAACATGCTATGTAGACGGAATAGAGATTAATACGACCGTCAGTATAGGCATCGCCGAGCTAAGTTCACAGCGTTCACAGGCCAAAGAGCTTTTAATCGATGCAGATAAAGCAATGTACTACTCTAAGCATTCTGGTCGAAATCAGGTGACTTTATTTCATGAGAACCTGCCTGATCCCAAATTGTATAAAGCAGGACATCTCAAAATTCAAAGAGTGTCGTAGCCCACGCTACGCTGCCTTACCGCATTACATGGCCTAACAAGACACACTAGCTCTTTCACGCCTCGCCTCTAAATATGGAAGTAAAGGCAAGAAGTAACATTACCGATCCGACTTGCGTTAGTGCAGTAGAAGCACCTTTTAACCCTAATAACATGACCAAAGGATAGTGATTACGTGTAGCATTGCTAGCAGGACGGGAATGTTATAACAGTCAGGCAGATTAACGAGTCGTAATACCAATCTAAGAAAAAATATGATCTAATTGAGGCCATTCAACGATAGAACTTATTCGCTATGGATAGCCTCGATAATATTGACTTTAAAAAGCTCGCAAGCCAGCAGAAATCTATTCAGATGAAAATGAGACTGCTGGCTCTTGCTCATTTCAAAGATGGACACTCTCGCACTCAAATCGCCAAGTTTCTCAAGGTAAGCCGAACCAGTGTTAATAAGTGGGTTTGTAGTGGTTTAATGATCCCGGACACCAAATTAGGTGGTAAAGTCTCCACCATAAATGAGGTGTTCCATGACAAAACGACAACGACGTACATTTTCTGCTGAATTCAAAATGGATGCTGCAAGCTTGGTGCTTGACCAAGGATATTCGGTACCTGAAGCAGCACGCTCCATGGATGTTGGTGAAACAGCTTTACGACGTTGGGTCGACCAACTCAAGATTGAGCGTGGTGGTACAACTCCGGCGGCCAAGGCCCTTACGCCTGAACAACAAAAAATCCAGGAATTAGAAGCCAGAATTAGTCGATTAGAAAGAGAGAAAGCCATACTAAAAAAGGCCACCGCTCTCTTAATGTCGGACGAACTCGAACGTTCTCGTTAATTGATCAGTTAAGGGAGCATGAGTCGGTCAAGATGCTTTGCGAACTGTTCAATGTGGCTTCTTCCTGTTACTACGAGTTTAAACAGAGAAAGCCGGACGCTAATCGCATTCGGCTAGCAAGCCGAATTAAAGAGCTCTTCAACATGAGCCGAGGTGCTGCTGGCAGTCGTGCCCTTGTATCCATGTTACGTTCAGAAAACATCGACATCGGGCGATTTAAGGTGCGGAAGATAATGCAAGAAGCCGGTCTGATGAGCAAACAGCCAGGCTCGCATCGATATAAGCAGGCCAAATCAGAGCGGTTGGATATCCCGAATCTGCTGAAGCGTGAATTCTCTGTGGTTGCTCCAAATCGAGTGTGGTGCGGTGACATTACTTATATCTGGTCAGGTTCTAAGTGGAGTTATCTCGCCGTGGTACTTGACCTCTTTAGCCGGCGCGTCGTGGGTTGGTCTCTATCGGATAAGCCTGATGCTAAATTAGCTTCTAAAGCCCTAGATATGGCCTGGGAGCAAAGGGGGCGGCCTCAGAACGTGATGTTCCATTCAGACCAGGGATGCCAGTACAGCAGTCGTAAGTTTCGTCAAAGACTTTGGCGATATCGCATAACCCAAAGCATGAGTCGTCGAGGTAACTGTTGGGACAACGCTCCAATGGAGAGGCTATTTAGAAGCCTAAAAACTGAATGGGTACCAGCAACGGGTTACTTGACCCAAACTCAAGCGAAGAAAGATATCAGCTACTATTTGATGGACTACTATAATCGGCAACGGCCTCATCAAGCCAATGATGGGCTGTCGCCAGTCAATGCCGAAAATCGGCTTAAATCTGTGTCCGGAATTTGTTGACCACTACA
>NZ_JBBWFK010000024.1:0-49035 GCF_052353105.1 Vibrio sp. YIC-376 | reverse complement strand
GGCTAGTCCTTTGATCTAATAGGAGTATCGAAATCTGGATACCTCGACATGCTTCAAGAACCTTCTCCACAACAATACGAACTTGAAATGGTGACGATGGAACAACTTGTTCCCAAAGACCACCTTGTGCGTAAAATTGACTCTGCTATCGATTTTGAATTCATTCGTGATGAAGTCGCCCACCTCTATTGCAAAGACAATGGCCGACCACCTGTAGACCCTGTCCGCCTATTCAAAATTATCCTACTGGGGTACATCTTCGGCGTAAAAAGCGAGCGTCAGCTTGTCAAAGAAATCGAAGTGAATGTCGCATATCGTTGGTTCCTCCGCATGTCCCTCACTGAAAAGGTCATCCATGCCTCGACACTCAGTCAAAACCGTATCCGTCGCTTCAATGGTACGGATGTCTTCGAACGTATCTTTATTAACATCGTTCAACAAGCGATGGCTAAAGGCTTAGTCGCTGGACAAGAGCTCTTTACTGACAGCACTCACCTCAAAGCGAACGCGAACAAAAACAAGCACACCAATAAACAAACGGCAGTCCGAGCGAGTGCATATTTAGATATGCTGGATGAAGACGTTGCACTAGACCGAGCAAAAGAGGGAAAGAAGCCACTTAAAGAACGAACTTCTGAGCAGAAAGCTAATAACACGAAGAGCAGTACGACTGACCCAGAAAGTGGCTTCATGACCCGAGACAATAAGCCGCAAGGGTTCTTCTATCTCGACCATCGCACGGTTGATGGTCAGCATGGCATCATCGTTGATACCCATGCGACCGCGGGGAATGTCAATGACTCCCAGCCTTATATCTGCCGTCTCGACCACACGCTTGAACAGTTTAACCTCAATCCTATCGCCGTTGGTCTTGATGCCGGTTACTTCACGGCCCCTGTTGCTGAATCCCTTGAGCGCCGAGGGATACTTGGCGTGTTCGGCTATCGCCGACCATCACGCACAAAGAATGCCTTCAAGAAGAAACACTTTATCTATAACAAAGAAAAAGACAGCTATCGTTGCCCCAACGGACAGGACCTTATCTACAAGACGACGTCACGCGGCGCTTACCGAGAGTATCACTCAGACCCTAAAGAATGTGCGTTCTGCCCAATGCGTGATGACTGTACTCAAAGTAAAAACATGAAGAAGGTCATCACGAGGCATATCTATACGGAGGCCATGGATAGAGCCAACCAGATGCGGCTCTCTGCTTATGGAAAGAAAACCTACAGGCGGAGAAGTGAAACGGTAGAAAGAAGCTTCGCCGATGCAAAACAACATCACGGTCATCGATACGCTCGCTTTCGAGGGTTAGCCAAGGTGCAGATGCAGTGCTGGTTGGCGGCGGCTGCTCAAAACATCAAGAAGATAGCGTTGGTGGTGAGCACTCTGCGTAAACTCGGCCTAAATCGAGGTGAAATAGCGCAAATCCTCACTTATATACGCCAATTTAAGAACACTAACGCTCTAGAGTTTATCTAACAAAAAATATCGCGATCGCGGCCTGCGGCCGCAAAAAAAACAGAACCCCACCTTAAAAGTGGGGTTCGTCATCAATCTGAAGCCCAATGATTACATTGGGCTTTTTCGTGTAGGGGATGTTAATCAACGTTTGGATTCACACGAACGATATCGCTTTCATGACCACTGAACTGCTTTTTCAATTCTTGCTTAGACTTAAAACTGATTTCCCCGCCGACTGCAACGGTCATATGTTGTGCTTCAGTATTATGTTTTGATTGATACAACATCACAGCTTGCATACACGAGTCTCGCTGCTCTCTAGAAAGTGTTGTACCCTCTGGCCATCTTCCCGTTTCCACTGCATAAACCAAGCGATCATAAACTTCTGGCGTCATCGCTTTTAATAGTTGTTCTGTATCCATAATGTACCTTCTTATTACATTCTGTTCACAGAACATAGCGGGTTAAGAAACTGAGTCAAGGACACAGAAATGAATTGGTGTAACGGATCACAGGCAAAACCATGAAAACAACATACTGGTTACTAACAACCCTCGCCACTCTGGCTATAACAGGTTGCTTTGAACGGAATGTAACCACTGAAAATCTTTGCCAAAACACCCCTGAACTGCGTTGTGAAAACCTCAATATGGATGATGGGCAATGCCGGATTCCGCGCACTAACCTGATTTGGCATCGTTACGAGCAACTCAAAAACCCATCTGAGTCTAATCAAATAAAAGAGTATGGCATCGTCGCTGAATACCGAAAGTGTCTGGAGCTTGCTTCTCAAATCACGCCAATCGATCAAAGCGCTCTAAAACGACAACGCTTCAATGCATTGGTACACAGTATCGATGAGCTGGAGCGTGTCGTCGCAGAACTAAAATCGTCGCAAGAACCGGAGACCTTATATTTTCTTTGGTCACAGACCGGAGACACAAACGCACGTCGCCAACTTTTACAAATGGAAGGTTCAACGAAACTGAATACTGCAGAAATGCAGTACGCCTTAGCCACGTTTTATACCAACAGAGATACTCCTAAAACGCTTATTTTATTAAATAACGCGCTAACGCTGTCGAACAAAGACAATCTAAACCCCGTAATTCTTAAGTCGTTGGCGAGTATTCATCAAGGATTAGGAGATAAAAAGCGTGCTTACGTGTGGGCAATGGTGGCCAAAAGGTTTGATGTTCCCGTTGCTGATGAAAAGCACCTGAAGCGCATGTTCGATTTTAATGATCCAGACCAGTACCGGCAGCTCGACGATCTCGCAAAATCTATCGCGAATAATATCGAAAAGGGAAATTACTCCCCCAACTTAATGCCTCAAAATATTTAAAGTCATAAAACGAAAAAACTCCCGTCTAGCGGGAGTTTTTTATTTGTGCGAGTTGACTATGTTTATAAGTTGACCAATTCAGTTTTGAAAGGATTAAACACTCATAACTGTAATATTGTCATTAATCGTCAGATTTGTTGAAAATTAACGACACTGAGTTTACACAATAGCGTTCGCCAGTTGTCTGTGGGCCATCTTCAAAAACGTGCCCTAAATGACTATCACATGTCGCACATCGTATCTCTGTACGCACCATTCCGTGACTCAGATCATTTAAATAGCGCACCGCTTGATCGTTAATCGGAGCATCGAAACTCGGCCAGCCACACCCTGAATCATACTTGTTATCAGAGACAAAAAGAGGGGCATTACAGCAAGTACAGCTGTAAACGCCAGTTTCCTTATTATGCAATAACTTACCACTGAATGGCGGCTCTGTTCCCTGTTCTCGACAGACACGAAACTCTTCATCAGATAAACGCTCACGCCAATATTCATCGGACTTCGTCACTTTTCTTCCGCTTTGTTCCACTAATTTTAGATCCTTATTTCCTGTTTTTAGCAATGACTTTTTTAGCAAAAAACTTGATTCTCGTAACAGTTGTAGCACATACTTTCTCACCAGGACACCATGTGTAATTAATTTGATACGAGCACTAATCTCGCAGGTTATATTACGCCAACTGAGCTAGAGTAAAAGCAGTAAAAAGTTTAAAAAACGAACATTTGCAAAGAATTGTTAAAAAAAGCGTCGCTTTTTTTTGACTTTAAACAAGTTAAGTCCGATTATCTGTTGCAGATGTTTACTGGATTCTGTAATTTTACTACCAGTTATCTTTAATCAGAAATTAAGTTGTGGAGCAACTATAATGACTATCAAAGTAGGTATTAACGGTTTTGGCCGTATCGGTCGTTTCGTATTCCGTGCAGCGCAAGAGCGCGCAGACATCGAAGTTGTAGGTATTAACGACCTTATCGACGTAGATTACATGGCATACATGCTTAAGTACGATTCAACTCACGGCCGTTTCAACGGTACTGTTGAAGTTGAAGGCGGTAACCTAATCGTTAACGGTAAAACTGTACGTGTTACTGCAGAACGCAACCCTGAAGACCTAAAATGGGATGCAATCGGTGTTGACGTTGTTGCTGAAGCAACTGGTCTTTTCCTAACTGACGAGACTGCACGTAAGCACATCACTGCTGGCGCGAAAAAAGTTGTACTAACTGGCCCATCTAAAGACGCAACTCCAATGTTCGTTAACGGCGTAAACTTCGACACTTACGCTGGTCAAGACATCGTTTCTAACGCTTCTTGTACTACTAACTGTCTAGCACCTATCGCTAAAGTTCTTAACGACAAGTTCGGTATCGAATCTGGTCTTATGACTACAGTTCACGCTACAACAGCAACTCAAAAAACTGTTGACGGTCCTTCTGCTAAAGACTGGCGCGGTGGTCGTGGTGCTTCTCAAAACATCATCCCATCTTCAACTGGTGCTGCTAAAGCTGTAGGCGTTGTACTTCCAGAAGTAAACGGCAAACTAACTGGTATGGCTTTCCGCGTACCAACTGCTAACGTTTCTGTAGTTGACCTAACTGTTAACCTAGTTAACGGCGCATCTTACGAAGCAATCTGTGCAGCAATGAAAGAAGCTTCTGAAGGCGAACTAAAAGGCGTTCTAGGTTACACTGAAGATCAAGTTGTTTCTCAAGACTTCATCGGTGAAACTTGCACATCTGTATTCGATGCTAAAGCTGGTATCGCTCTAACTGACAAATTCGTTAAAGTTGTATCTTGGTACGACAACGAAATCGGTTACTCAAACAAAGTTCTTGACCTAATCGCACACATCTCTAAGTGATTAGCTCTTAACTGAGTTGAAAAAGAGGCGGCTTACAGAGTCGCCTTTTTTGTATCTGGAATTTGAGGGTTGTGTAATCAAGCGCAGCTATAAAAACATCGTGAGCTCGTTACCCCCCTCTCCCAGCGATAGGAAATGAATCAGATGGATTTAAATACCCTTCCTGCCCTAACCGTCCTTTCTGACAACGTCACGGTAGTAGAAGTCGACCAAGTAAAAATTGTTCGTATCATTCACGATAAAGCCACTGCGGGTATTTCTCTGCATGGTGGCCATGTGGTGTCATATAAACCTGCAGGTCAAGAAGACCTGCTCTGGATGAGTGAAAAAGCCGTCTTCGATGGCAAAGCCGCTCTTCGTGGTGGTATTCCAGTTTGCTGGCCTTGGTTTGGACGCATTGCCGCACCTGCTCATGGCTTTGCACGTTCAGCTGAATGGGAACTGGTTGAACACCGTGAAAATGAGAATGGTGTGATTGTTGAACTCGCGCTATTCCCAACGGAAGAGACACACCAAATCTGGCCACATATGTTTGATGCGCGCCTTATCGTTGAAGTCGGTGATGAGCTGAAAGTGACACTAAAAGTGCTCAATATTGACGATGAAGCCTGGAACTTCTCAGGAGCACTTCATACGTACCTCAATGTAGGCGACATTTTGCAAGCTCAGACTACTGGCATGGGCAGCGAATACATCGACAGCCTAAAAGGCGGAGAAGTATGTCAAGGTGGTGAAGTTCTGCAACTGAGCGACACTATCGACCGTGTTTACTCAAAACCAGAAGCTCAAATCTTGGTAAAAGACCCTGTTCTTGAGCGCACTCTGAGTGTGGAAAACCACGGCCACAACTCTGCAGTTCTATGGAACCCTTGGGCTGAAGGTGCTCAATCAATGGGTGACATGGCAGACAATGGTTACCAAACCATGTTATGTGTCGAGTCTGCTCTGCACGCTTCCAGCCTAGAGCAAGGGAAAACCTTGCAGCCTGGTGAAAGCCACGAGTTAATTACTGTGATATCCGCGCAGTAATAATGTTAAAGGCCGGTTTATCCGGCTTTTTTATTACCAGAACATTTTCAAACCACACCATCAAACAAGTGACTTATCCAGAGTGGATGACTGAAGAGCATAACGTCAAGCAATATTGTTCAAGATTGCCACTAGTACACGCATCTAAGTTCTTTTTGTTTCACTTGAAGTCACGCTTTTTGATAGAATTTATCGCCCTACTTTCAGCCTGAGATCGCCATGAACTACCAATGCCCTCTATGCCACCAGCCTCTTGCACTTAACGACAAAACGTTTAAGTGTGAAAATAACCATCAGTTCGACATGGCAAAAGAAGGCTACGTGAATCTGATGCCTGCACATCACAAACGTTCTAAAGATCCCGGCGATAACAAAGAGATGATGCAAGCTCGTCGTCGATTTCTGGAAGGAAATTATTACGACCCAATGCGTCAGGAAGTTGCGCGTCTTTGTTCAGAGTATACTGACGGAACCACTCACCAGTTGTTAGACATTGGCTGTGGAGAAGGCTATTACACAGATCAAGTGCAACAATCCTTACATGCTCAAGATGAGAATGCTGTTACCTTTGGTCTGGATATTTCAAAAGTAGCGATTCGCTACGCTTCCAAGCGCTATCCTCAGTGCCAGTTTAGCGTTGCATCTAGCCATAGACTTCCGTTTTCTGACCAATCTCTGGACGCTATCTTACGAATTTACGCACCATGTAAAGCAGAAGAGCTAAAACGTGTCGTTAAAGACAATGGAGTGGTCATTACCGTTACACCCGCAGGTCGTCACCTGTTCCAACTTCGTGAGCGCATTTATCAAGACGTACGTCTTCATAACGAAGAACCAGAAACCATCGAAGGTTTCGAACTTGAACATCAACAGCAGCTTAACTATATGATGGATTTGAAAGATGGTGACGCGTTTGACCTGTTACAAATGACACCATTTGCCTGGAAGGCAACGGATGAACTCCGTGAAGAGCTAAAGTCGGCTACACTTTTCCGATGCGAGGCGGATTTTATGTTGCGTGTTTATCGTAAAATAGCGCGTTAACAGCACCCCAAAATACCACAACGATATTCATTCTCATTTACATTGATTAATCGCGCTGCCTCCATTAATATCACGCGGACATTTTTGGAGGTCTTCATGCGCTTTTCATTTTTAGGTTTTGCATTAGCAAGCGTACTTACTGGCTGTGTATCTTCCTCGCCAACAATTTCTCAATCCACTTCACCTGAGGTGACCAGCTTTTACGATTACAGGCTGTATTCTCCTTCTGGTGATCCCGTTTCAATAACGACGCTAACACCTGAACTGCAGCAAGCTGACGTCATTCTGATTGGCGAATGGCACACTCACGCCGGTATCCACCGTTTCCAGACGGATATGCTAAAACACTTATCCACCGGTAAGCGCCCTATCGCCCTTTCTATGGAGCAAATAACACGTGATAAGCAAGACGTGCTAGATGCGTATTTAGATGGCCAAATTGGCGAGCAATACTTCATCCAACAGAGTAACGCCTGGCCAAACTATGAGAGTGACTATCGCCCTCTCATCGAGTTTGCAAAGCGTTCTGACATGCCGGTTATTGCCGCCAACGCGCCGAAAAAGATAGTACGTTGCATAGGCCGCCAAGGCGTTGACTACCTGAATAAACTGGATAGCAGAGAACGTAGTTTTGTTGCTGAAACCATCAATACTGGCGACAGCCTGTACAAAGAAAAATTTATGTCCTCTATGCACCACGGCAAACCAGAACAGACAGAAAAGCAATACGCGGCACAAATGACTTGGGATGAGACCATGGCAGAGTCCGTGGTCAATTATCTCGCCAAGCACCGAGGGACTTTAGTTGTTCACATAGCAGGTAATTTCCACACGGAAGGTGGGTTGGGTACGGCAACATCAATTCTAAGCCGTAATCCAAATTTAAAGGTTATAATCATCACTCCAAATGCTGAAATCAGCTCTGATAGCACTGACTACCAACTCGAAGTATTAGCCCCGCCGATACGCTATGTGCAAGAGAACAATCGCATTCAAGCGTTTAAGCATCTTGCGATGCGAAACACAGAGCTTGAATGTCAATAAACCATTAGCGAGTCTGATTTCTCGAGCTACATCATCATCCGCATAGCCTCAGCCTAGTGCATTTCAAGTTACATCAAAAAAATCGGTCTGCTTTTTGCTTTAATCCCCAGATATTCATAGGAGGCGGCAAAAACTGGCCTGATTTTTATCCAATTCATTTAAGAAATGCCACAAGCCGTCGATATATAAAACGATTAGAATTATTACCCGCGCTCATTGACCGAGTGTCGATTTTCAAGGAGTACTCGATGAATCCAGTAGGAAGCAACACCGTTAATTCATATGCGAACCTGCAATCCACCACTACTCAAGCAAAAGAGATTACGGAGGACATTGCCGCGTCACCATTAAAAGTTGAACAAAACAAAGTGACGCTCTCTTCTGAAGGCAAAGCACTCCTTACGGCACTACAAGAAATTGAGCACGAAAGTAAAAAAGCAGAAGCGGAAAATAAAACCGTCAGCGAAAAGGTTGAATCATTCACCCATGGTGCTTTAGGAATGGGGCATCCAACTGAACTTGAAGAAGAAGATGGCTCCTACTCTGCAGGGAAATACCTTTCTGCCGCGCTTAGCGTCGGTGGGATTATTCTCGCTCTTGTGTAGCGGCAATAAATTTGCTCGACACGATAGTAAATCGCATTTGAGTCAACCAATTAAAACAGACAATAATAAAATCCGCTTAAAAATAAAGCGGAAATAAGTGGATGACTTTAGTCCATGCTTCCGACCCTCAAACGTAATTTAAGCCCACTCCAATGGGCTTTTTTCGCCCCTTAAAAACAAACAGGCAGCAGGAAAAAATGACATTCCTGTTAAACTTTTTTGACTTACACAAAACTGTCATACTTCACTGTTTTAATTCCAGCGCTTTTAATAGACAAGGAAAATACAATGAAGCGCTTAGCATACCCTGTTGTTACCGCTCTGGCTGCCTCAACACTCTCTTTTAACGCCCTTTCAGCAGAGATCAAAAACGTAATTTTGATGATTGGTGATGGTATGGGGCCTCAGCAGGTAGGTTTACTTGAAACCTACGCAAACCATGCTCCCCACTCAATTTATAAAGGTAAAACCACTGCCCTTTACAAATTGGCTCAGGAAGGTGTAATTGGATCTTCTTTGACTAATCCTGAAGATTCTATTGTGGTCGACTCTGCTTGCTCTGCAACGATGCTTGCAACTGGAATACCGACTGCGTCCGAGGTGATCGGTATTGATAGTCAGGGCAACCATGTTGAAACCATTCTGGAAAAAGCCAAAAGTAAAGGCAAAGCTACCGGTTTAGTTTCTGACACCCGCATGACGCACGCTACACCAGCTGCGTTTGCCGCTCACCAGCCTCATCGCTCATTAGAAAACGACATTGCAGTCGATATGCTAGAAACAGGCGTGGACGTTCTTCTTTCGGGTGGCCTTCGTCACTGGATTCCTAGCTCCGCGAATGACAAAGGCGACACTTACAACCAGCTTGAAAAAATTACTCAAGGCAATGTTGGACTCAAGTCTAAGCGTGAAGACGAGCGTAACTTACTAAACGAAGCTCAAGAACAAGGCTACAACCTAGCGTTCAGCCGCGACATGCTTGCGGAAGCAAAAGGCGACAAGTTACTCGGACTTTTTGCTAACTCAGGTATGGACGATGGTATCGCTTACAGCCAAGGCAAAAACGATCCAAAACGTATTCAGCCTTCTCTAAAAGAAATGACGGTGAAAGCGCTCGATGTCCTGTCTAAGGATAAAGACGGCTTTTTCCTAATGGTTGAAGGTGGCCAAATCGACTGGGCAGGACACAGTAACGACGCTGGCACCATGCTTCACGAAATGATTAAATTTGATGAAGCGGTGAATTCAGTTTACGAGTGGGCGAAAGGTCGTGATGACACATTGATTGTTGTAACGGCAGACCACGAAACTGGCTCTTTTGGTTTCAGCTATTCTTCGGCGAATCTATCAAAACCAGAAAAGCGCAGCGGCGAAGCCTTCAAAAAACAGGACTACGCTCCTAACTTTAATTTCGGTGACTTCTCTATCCTTGATGGATTGTATAACCAAAAAGCCAGTTACTACGGTATGCTCGATAAATTTGCCGCGTTACCTGAAGCTGACAGAACATCGGAAAATCTAGCTAAGATCATCAATGAGAATAGCGATTTCCCAATCACGGCAGATCAAGCAGAGCACATTATGCAAGACAAGCCGAACCCATACCATGTTGAAGGCCATAGCTATCTGGCACAAGAACAAGTACCGGCCATTCACGATTTTGATGCTTTCTACCCGTATAACGATCGTACAAACTTGATTGCACGTGAACAAGCTACAGGGCAAAACACGGTTTGGGGTACTGGTACTCATACTCATACTCCAGTGAATGTGTTTGCATGGGGTCCGGCTGAAAAGATTCTTCCAGTCTCGAAGATCATGCATCACTCTGAGCTGGGCGAATACCTCAAGCAACAAATTAAGTAATTACTTCTCCACTCTGTGGTATTTGAAACGCTCTCTCGAGAGCGTTTTTTTATGGGTGAAAAAGTTATGGATTGCAATCGGACAAGACAAGTGTCTGGCGAATAGCAAGACGCATACAAAAACGTCTTTTCGAGTAGTTGTGGTTTTTATTACCAATACCTTAGGCAATAAAAAAGCACTCATTGATGTGAGTGCTTTTTCAGTGGTTCACATCGCGGTATTAAGCCTCTTTCTTCTCAACCATATGCAGATGCACATCCTGTTGTGGGAATGGGATAGAAATGCCCTCACGATCAAAGCGCAATTTAACTTCCTTGGTTACATCCCAGTACACATCCCAATAATCATCGGTTTTCACCCAAGGACGAACAATAAAGTCCACCGACGAGGTATTAAGCGTATGCACTTTGATATTTGGCTCAGGAGTACGTAGTACTGCTGGGTGAGAAGTAATGATTTCAGTTAGTACCGATTCTGCCTTGAGCAAGTCATCGGCGTAGCCAATACCAAAAACCATGTCTACACGACGAATACGCTCGTGCGTAACGTTTTTAATTACGTCACCCCAGATTTTACCGTTCGGGACAATAATTATCTGGTTATCAAAAGTTCGAATTGTCGTATTTACTAAACTCATATGGCTTACCTTACCATCGACACCACCGGCGTGAACAAAATCACCAACGTCAAATGGACGGTAAATAAGCAGCATCATACCTGCCGCAAAGTTCGATAATGTATCTTGCAATGCAAAACCAATGATCACACCTGCGATACCGAAACCAGTAAGAACTGGCGCGAGGTTCAAGCCTATCTGCGATAAACCGACCATAATACCTATCACCCAAACGAACTTGCCGGACATCGAGATAAAGAAATCCTGCATCAGGTGAGAGAGTTTTAAGTTCTTAGAAGCCACCGCCTTGCTCATCACTTTACGTGTTAATTTTGCTAATGCGCGAGCAATCACCAAAATTAATACGAAAATAAACAGTTGGAAGAGGTGCTGAGGTGCATTTCCCGCTAGCCAATCCACCGCAGAGTTTGACCAGTGACTAACGATTGACCACACCACTTTACTATCAAGCAAATCGTGTGTAATGCTACCCGTTACTTCGAAAATCTGACGTTTATATTCAGAGGTTTCTATACCAATTTTGTCTGCAATAGAGATTAGATTACGCAAGCTTACAGTTGCGATATCCAGCCTCTGCTTAAAAAGCATTTGACTAAGTTGCTGAGAAGTCTTTTCTGATTCAGGGCTAGAAGAAAGCTGTGTGCTGATAATCTGGCTCTGCTGATGCAAGTATTGCATTGATGCCGACAACAAACGGATGCGTTTATCTACCAGATCTTTAAACTCTTTTTCACCGCGCTTATTTTGAACACCGAGTTTCTCTAACCAAACAAAGTTTTGCCAACTTGCCTCAAAAATAACATCCATGTAACGCTGTATTTCGCGATAGTCATTAACTAACGATAGCTTTTCTTCGTCTTTCGCCTGGCTTAGTTTCTCAACTACCGATTTCGTTTTCGATGTCAGATATTTCGCAGCATTTTCAGTATATTGCTTTTGTGTTTTGACCAGTTTCACCAGCTTATCTTGGGGAATAGTCTCTCCATTAATAGCTGTGGCTAGCTGACTTCTTAGCTCTTGGTTTTTCTGGAAAAGTTGTAACTGAAGTGCGTCACGATCATCACCATTTGTTTGAGTCAGGCTCTGAGTTAAGTCGATAATATCGATATTCAGATTATCGATTGCAGCTTCTGCAGGAGATATAACTGGTGGCTCATCTTTTTCTGCGGCACTTACAGAAAAATGACTCATCATCAAAATGAAAAGAGAAAGTACCGCGAACCAAGGCTTCAGGCGAATTTTCTGGGGGAAGTAAGACGTCATTTTTACCTCATAAAAACTGTGTCTGTTCAAATCGAGCAGAGGCGAATCAGGCAAGTGAAACAACCTTTGTTTATTTTACATTACCTAAAGATAAATACGGGTCAAAAGACTGTAGTAGATGTAAAAGTGAGGTGAGAGACACACTAAAAGTGTGTCAATGATCATAGATGGGTATATTTACCCTCACTTTAATCGCAACCCAAGCATGTCATTAATGCCTTTACTCATACGGTAAATAGCGAACTGACTCATGATTGCTGCTTAGGCTAAACCTGGAATTGGCGCAGCATTAGCCAGAAAGTCTGTGCCCATTTGGCACCACAAAATGGCGACAATGTGGCGACAGATTTTACGAATAGGTGCGTATATACATATTTATTTACGGAGTAGCAGTTTTCATACCCTTGAAAAACCTTTTATCACCTAGGGTCTGTTGGGGTGGTTTAAAATATGCT
Organism: Vibrio sp. YIC-376; assembly: GCF_052353105.1. Lineage (NCBI taxonomy): Bacteria > Pseudomonadati > Pseudomonadota > Gammaproteobacteria > Vibrionales > Vibrionaceae > Vibrio > Vibrio sp. YIC-376. The sequence goes on along the minus strand of NZ_JBBWFK010000024.1, from coordinate 36,415 downwards.
GTTCCCAATCGACAACATCGATTTCGTACACCACTTTATTACGTACACTTTCACCTGCTGCGTGCATCGCTGACTTTGAGCCAGTGATGAGTGGGTGCCATTCTGGTAACGATTGGCCTTCAGCTAAAAGGCGATACGCGCAAGTATGCGGTAACCACGTAAAGTCATCAATGTCTTCACGGGTTAGCTTTGTGCACTCTTCACCAGAAGTGAAGCGATTTGGATAATCTTTGCATGCGCAAGTTTTGCTGTTTAACCAGCTACATGCCACGTTAGTGTAATAAATTTCGTCCGTGTCTTCGTCCATTAGCTTGTGAAGGCAGCACTTACCACAACCATCACACAGAGACTCCCACTCCTCTTCGGTCATCTGTTCTAACGTTTTACTTTGCCAAAATGGAGTGCTCATACTTTCGGTCTCACCTAGGGGAAATAGGGGCGATTTATACCTCTCTCACAACAAAAGTTCAAGTCTTCAGCAATTGCGAGATTTCAGCGTCTGCCATCACCGGCATTAAATCAACGACATTCTAGTGTCATGATCTATGCTTACACTAACTTAACTCGTTCAATTTGCTATAGGAAAGTAGGGAGTATTTATGGGCATTATTTCTTGGATTATATTGGGGTTGATAGCTGGCGCGTTAGCTAAATGGTTGATGCCGGGCAAAGACGGTGGAGGCTGGATTGCCACGATGTTTCTGGGGATTGCTGGTGCATTTGTTGGTGGCTTTCTGGGAAGCTTCCTAGGTCTAGGCGGTGCAAATGGTATTAATATCGGTAGTATTATCATCGCAACCCTTGGTGCATTTGTTATTTTGTTTGTCTACAACCGTTTTCTCAAGTAATCGACTTTGCGGTGTAAAAAGCAAGGCAGTTATTTTGCCTCTCTTGTGCTTTTTTATTGAGCAGCCCTTCCAATCCACGTCAAAATGACCATAATTGCCCCCTCAATTTTTTAAGAGGTTTACATTATGGATTGTCGATTAGGGTGTGGAGCTTGTTGTATCGCCCCAAGTATCTCATCACCGATTCCAGGGATGCCGAATGGAAAACCCGCAGGCACTCGTTGTGTGCAACTTAACGACGACAACCTTTGTAAACTATTCGGTAAGCCAGAACGACCAAAAGTGTGCCACGATTTCAAACCATGTCCTATGGTCTGTGGGAAAACCAACTTAGAAGCGCTCACAAATATTACTGAACTAGAACAGTTAACTTAGTCCCCTGGCACTCTTTCAAGCTATTACGCCCCACCTTGGTTATCATTTACCCCCATGATAACCAATGTTATTTCACTTATTCATACCCCTTTCGGTTTCATCTCTGAGACACATTCGCTCCTACCATTCCTTTTATTATCTTTTCGTGTCTTACCTCACACTTTATTGAAAATTCTCAACTATGTTCAGCAAGTAAATAAATACAAAATAGGAAATTATATGAATAAGTATCTGGCTGAGGTTTTCGGTACATTCTGGTTAGTACTAGGTGGTTGCGGCAGTGCGGTATTAGCGGCTGGATTCCCAGAAGTAGGTATCGGGCTTTTGGGGGTGTCTCTTGCTTTTGGTTTAACTGTTCTTACTATGGCTTTTGCCATTGGGCATATTTCTGGTTGTCACTTAAACCCTGCCGTGACGGTTGGTCTTTGGGCTGGGGGCCGCTTTGAAACACAAGATGTTCTGCCTTACATTATTGCGCAAGTGATTGGCGGCATCATTGCCGGTGGCGTACTTTATGTCATCGCTGCAGGTCAAATGGGATTTGATATTGCTGCATCTGGGTTTGCTTCAAATGGCTATGGTGAGCACTCACCGGGCCAATACTCGATGCTAGCAGCGTTGGTAACTGAAGTGGTTATGACCATGATGTTCTTAATTGTGATCATGGGTGCAACGGACAAGCGTGCACCTCAAGGTTTTGGCCCCATCGCTATCGGCCTGTGTCTGACATTGATTCACCTTATCAGTATTCCTGTTACTAACACTTCAGTAAACCCTGCACGTAGTACTGGTGTCGCGATTTATGTCGGTGACTGGGCTATCTCTCAACTGTGGCTATTCTGGATCGCACCGATCATCGGCGGTGTATTAGGTGCTGTTATCTACAAAAACTTGCTTGCGTCCGACTCAAACGACTAATCCTCTAACGATGGCCACAATACAAATACAGCAAACCGATAGATAAAAGCCGCTTCATCATTGAGCGGCTTCTATTTTAGTTTTGGATAGTTTAAAGCTTGTGTCGACCCAAAAGCGAGTGTGACAGCGTAGTTCCATCAACGAACTCGAGTTCACCACCAACGGGAACACCATGTGCGATACGGCTTGCCTCTACCTGATGTTCTTTACACAGTTCTGCGATGTAATGTGCTGTTGCTTCCCCTTCAACCGTTGGGTTGGTAGCCAGGATAACTTCAGAAATATCACCTCGACGAAGACGATAATCAAGCACATCCAAACCAATATCACTTGGTCCGATACCATCGAGCGGAGACAAGTGTCCCATTAGGACAAAATATCGGCCTGAATACTGGCCTGTCGCCTCCACTGCTGCAATGTCTGCCGGGCTTTCTACTACACAAATCTGGCCATTTTCCTGGCGTTTTGGGTTAGTACAAATATGGCAAACGTCTTCTTCAGTAAAAGTACGGCACTCTGAACAATGGCCAATTTCCGTCATTGCCTGGTTAAGTGCATCGGCGAGTTGTAAGCCGCCTTTTCTATCTCGCTGTAACAAATGAAAGGCCATACGCTGTGCCGACTTGGGACCAACCCCAGGTAGACAACGTAAGGCCTCCATCAACTGTTCCAGCATATGACTGGTACGCATTGAAAATCCGCTTAAATAATATTCAGCAGATTAGAATGGCATTTTCATACCTGGTGGTAGTTGCATACCGCCAGTTACAGAAGCCATTTTCTCTTTTTGAGTTTCTTCAACACGACGAGCTGCATCGTTAAATGCTGCTGCAATCAAATCTTCCAGCATTTCTTTGTCGTCTTCCATCAAGCTTTCATCGATGTCAACACGACGTACACTGTGGCTACCAGTGATTGTTACTTTAACTAGACCAGCACCAGACTCGCCAGTTACTTCCATATTCGCGATTTCTTCTTGAAGCTTTTGCATGCGCTCTTGCATTTGCTGGGCTTGCTTCATTAAGTTGCCCATACCGCCTTTACCAAACATGTTTATCTCTCTGGTTTAATTGGGTGTTGCATCAGTTAATGGGGATAAAACATTACTTTTTCAACCCCACTCCATTCAATTGTTATACCAATCACAGTAAGTAAGTGGTCAGAAATAGCGTAAGAAAAATACTTGATAACAAGGCAAAATTTTTCGATAAGTAGTTATTCTACAATCAACCTTCTTTTTAAACGAAAAAGGTAACGCAGTTATCGAGTATTTTAACAAGCTAGAATGACCAGCTATTTACTACGATTGATATTAAATAGGGCGCACACTATCTTTATCAAGCTCTGCAGCAAATCTACGTTCAATAAAATGAACATTTGGATCGCTTTCTAAGCTATTCAGTGCTTGTTGCAATTTCTCTTGATAGAGTCGGTCTCGCAGCTCCAGCGGTGTTTCGCCACTTTCGCCAATTTCAACCGTCAAATGGCAGTCCTCACCTAAAATCGTATTTAAGGAATTGAGTAACTCAGCTTGTGCTCTATCTGTATTTAAGTGTGCCTGACTACTTCTCAGCTGCAAAGAAACGGTCGAACCTTCTTTACTATAATGTGAGTTTAGCGCAAGTTGCTCCACCAGCTTAGGCATGTTCATCAGACTGATTAGCTTTGCCCACTCATTTTGTTCTAGAGATTCATCGACCAGCTTTTGCGCCATTTCTGGCGTTTTTACATGCTCAAGAGATTGCTTGAGCTGCGTAGGTGTCAGTTTTGTATTAACTTTTGTCTCGGTAGGCTTACTTGGACGCCAGCGATACGCTTCTTCAACAGCTTGCTCTTCCGCTTGGAGCGTAGAGCTTGGCGACACCTGCGCGGAATTACCGTGTCGTTGCGCTACACGATCAATCACCGATTCTGGTTTTGCAGATGCCGCTTTAGACTTTTTTGGGCCACCACTTTGCTGAGGTGTATTTTGCTGTAGGCCCTGACGCTGTGAGCGCAGTTGATGACGCAAACCACTTAATCCTCCACGAGCAGGAGTGGCTGGTGCACTATCCGCGCCTTGTTGAGGTTGCACCGATTGATTGGAAACTGACTGCACAGGCGCCGGGTTTTCACTCATCGGTGGTGCCATATCATACTGCGGCGGTGCCATATCGTAACCACTTGATTGGTAGTCAGGCTGATATTGCGGCTCTTCTTGAATCGGCACTGGATTATTGGCCATCGGCTGGCTGACTGGTTGAGCAGTCGTTCGCTCTAGAGGCTTATGAGCAGGACGCTGATGCGGTTGTTGAACCGAAGCCTGCGGAGTTGGAGCTGTCTCTGCTTTTCGCTGATTCACATTCGGTGTAGACGCAGACTGTGGTTGCGTCTCCGTAGAAATGACATTGGCACTGTTACTTGCCGACGGACGAAATGCCATCATGCGCAATACAATCATTTCCATGCCGACGCGGCCATTTGGTGACAACGCGAGGTCTTCACGACCTTTGATCGCAATCTGATAGTAAAGCTGTACATCTTGTGGACTGAGCGCTTTACTCAATAATTCGATTTTTTCTGCATCTGGCTGAGCTTGATCTAACGTAGATGGCAAAGCTTGATACATGGCGATTCGATGTAATTGGGTAGCCACTTGTTGTAACAAGCCGTCCCACTCCACGCCAATTGAAGCAAGGTGCTGAATTTTCTCAATTGCTTGTTGAGGCTGTTTACTACTGATCGACTCAAGCAAATGAATAGCCTGATCGGTATCGATCGTGCCTAACATATGGCTAACGATATCCGCTTGCACGACACCATTACCCAAAGCAATCGCTTGATCAGTCAGACTAAGAGCGTCACGCATACTGCCATCAGCAGCGTGAGAAATCATCCCCAGAGCTTTCGGCTCTGCAGATACTTGCTCTTGGCCAAGAATGTAATCAAGTTGCTGGTGAATGTCACCAACACTGATTGGCTTCAGATGGAACTGCAGACAACGAGACAAAATCGTCACAGGTAGCTTTTGAGGGTCCGTTGTCGCCAACAAGAACTTGACGTACTCCGGCGGCTCTTCCAGCGTTTTCAACAATGCATTGAAAGAGTGGCGTGACAACATATGTACCTCATCGATGAGATACACCTTAAAGCGCCCACGAGCGGGTTTATATTGAACGTTGTCTAGCAGTTCGCGAGTATCTTCAACTTTAGTACGCGATGCCGCATCGATTTCTAACAGGTCAACAAATCGACCTTCATCAATTTCACGACAAGTATCGCATTGACCACAAGGTGTTGCGGTAATACCAGTTTCACAGTTCAACCCTTTGGCGAACAATCGACCAATACTTGTTTTACCAACACCACGAGTGCCACTGAACAAGTATGCATGGTGGAGGCGATTTTGCGCTAACGCGTTTTCCAAAGCCGTAAGGACATGTTTTTGGCCCACGACTTGGTCAAACTGATTAGGACGCCATTTTCGCGCTAAAGCTAAATAACTCATTGAATGTATTAATGTCCTTCAAAATCGCAGATGCTGTATACATTTATGCCCAAAGCTTCTAAACGTTTATCACCACCGATTTCAGGTAGATTGATAACGAAAGCAGCGTGCTCAACTTCACCACCTAATTGGCGAATAAGCTTAGCCGTTGCTTCGATAGTACCGCCAGTTGCCAGCAAATCGTCGACAACAAGTACTTTGTCACCTTCTACGATTGCATCGATATGGATTTCTAAAGTATCCATGCCGTACTCAAGCTCGTACGATTGTGCGATCGTTGGACGTGGCAGCTTACCTGGCTTACGCACCGGAACAAAACCAACACCTAACTCAAGAGCTAGTGGCGCACCAAATAGGAAGCCTCTTGCTTCTGTACCCACAACTTTTGTGAAACCCATTTCTTTGTAACGCTCAACCAATAGGCCGATAGTCGCCTGATACGCTGCAGCGTCTTCCAGAAGGCTAGTAACGTCACGGAAAAGGATTCCTGGTTTTGGGTAATCTTGAATGCTTTTAATGCTAGATTTGATCAGTGAAATTGTTTCTGTAGTCATAATACCGGTTTACTTAGATTAGCTCATCGCCCTCTATCTTATCTCAGTATCCCGAGGGCAACGAACAATAGGTTTTCATCACTATGTGCTTATTTTGTGAAAGTCACAGGCGCTGAAAATACAAACGCCCACTCGAAGAGCGGGCACACTATTCCCTACAATCTTAGTGATTTTCTTCCCGGTCAGCAACCGACTCAATCACAGGTAGGCGCATAAAACAGCTGAGTAAAACGATTGCCATTGTTAAAAGTACAATTTTCACCCACATGATGGGAGCAACGATGATAGAAACCGTAAAGCTCAGCACAATAAATATCGAGCCTCGCTGCTTTACCCTGGGATCGATGGCTTTATTCTTATTCCAATTGTGCAGAATAGGACCAAAGGTGTTGTGATTGTGTAACCAATCGCGAAATGCTGGGCTGCCACGCAAAAAACAAGCACTGGCAAGCAATATAAAAGGAGTGGTTGGCAAAAGAGGTAGAACAATTCCGGCAATGCCAAGAATAATGCAGAGTCCACCAACAGTATTGAAAAAATAGCGCTTAATACGAATGGTGAACTCCCGAAAACAATAGCTAGATTCTTAACCTGCGTAACCGTTAAGCACGCGCAGCCAGGTTAGCGTTGCAGGTAGTGTTGGGATCATAAGTACTGCAATGAAACCTAAAAAGTAAAAAATATTATAAGGCTCTTTAAACTCTTTGTCTGCCATGATGTCTCTTCTCACTATTTGACTTTGTTTCTCCCACAACGCAACGTTAAGCATACGTTACACAAATGGGTCATTATTGTTTAGGCACAGACTATACCTTATACAGTCAATAATAAATACAAACAAAAAGTAAGGTTATATAACCTTTAACTAATAAATCGGATGTAATTTGACGAAAAAAAAGCAGTGCAACGCACTGCTTTTGCATCAAATCGGTGTTCTATTCTACGAATCGTGACGAGCGATATTAAGAGTAAAACTTGAGGAACCAAGACATCCGATAGACAATTGTCCTGCTGTACTTAACGGTAAGTCTCGAGTTATAAAGTTTTTCAAACTTCCATCCCCCAAGCGATTTCCTGCGCTAATGTGCTGAGTAACGTCACCATTTGACCATTGGTTGTCTAAACCCGCAGACAAGATGGAGACAGTTGATGATGCCAGGTCAGCAACGCCAAACACTGCATTGACAGCGCCTGCGCATTCTGAACATTCGATCCCCTTCTCCATAATACTTACCATATCTTTCAGATCGGCACTAAAGCTCTTCAAGTTACGCAAGTAGTCATCAAATAAAGCCCTTACCAGCAACGTTGTTCCTACTCCACCATTTTCCTGAGAAGCAGAATCAATCAAGTAGAAAGCAAACTGTCCATTCATCACCCAGCGGTAGTCAAATACCAATGGCATAACGTCTGCTGACTGAAGCAATCGGTATGAACAGCGCCAGTCACCTTGTGAAGTGTCCTTGTCAGGTAACAAAGCATGTAATAGATTTCTCGCAGCATTCGGATTTTGCTGTAAGTATTCTAAATGCCAGTGGAGCTCTTGTTCATCAGGTATCTCTCCGCCATCATCAACTCTAAACCACTGGCTTGAAAAGTCCCGTTGTTCAGAAAAGTGGCAGTCACAATCCTCGAGTGTATTGTCAATCGCCTGAGATAGGTGCTTATAGTTCCCTATTGGTTTAGGCAGAAAGTCTTTAATACCAAAACGTAATGCCTTGGCGACATCCGACATTTCATCCGTGCCGGAAACCACAATAAGCGGCAAATATGGATATTCTAGGCTAACTTCTTCGACGAACTCTATGCCATCTAACAGGGGCATAGATAAATCACATAAGACAAGATCGGGTTGGCGTTCCCTAAGTTGTTGAAGTGCGTCTAAGCCGTTTTCAGCTTCTACTACTTCAAAACCCTGACTTTCTAAATAGGCATTGGTTACATTACGAAAAATAGCATCATCATCAACTAACATGATTAGCTTATGATTAACCGCTTCCCGTGCCGAGACCATTGCCGTTTGACTGTGAGCCTTATACATACCTTTACACCTCACATGGGTCAGTCAAAAAACAAATTTTCTACAATGTGCTTATTATTGTTGTATTTTCATCCAGCAAAATCTTCCCCCGACAATCCCTCGAGTGATTTCACCTTTTAATAAAACGTAGTCTGAAAAAAGCGTTTATACAAATATTCTACAAGCTATCTAAATTTGCTCAGAAACGCATGCTGTGGTCAAATGGTGCAACATGTTGACTTAAAGCAATCTTTAATTACAAAGTTAATTATAAATTAGCCTTAAATCGTAATTTAATGTGTCAGGAAATATGAAATTAGATGATCTAAACCTGTTTCGGCTGGTTGTCGAAAACGGGAGCTATACTGCAACTTCGCGAAAAACCATGATCCCGGTAGCAACCATCACCCGACGCATTCAAGCGCTAGAAGAATCCGTTAATCTTCGACTATTGAACCGTCACGCACGCAAGCTATCTCTAACAGAGGCAGGGGAACGTTTTTACAAGGAATGCTCACCTCTCTTACAAAGGCTTACTTCGACCGCAGAGGAAATTACAGACGATTGCCGTGGGGCATCGGGCAGGATCAAAATATCTGCACCGTCTAACCTGACCAAGCGAATGATGATGCCGATGTTCAATGGGTTTATGAAACAATACCCAGAGATCAATATTGATCTGACCACAGAGACCAACGCCGATAAACTGGATCCTACTGAATGGGATGTCATTTTCCGCGTCGGCCCTCAACGTGACTCAAGCCTGATTGCTCGTAAAATCGGTGAAGTAAAAGATATTTTAGTCGCCAGTCCTGACTACCTTGCTGTACATCCAGCACCAGAGCATGCTGAAGAACTTTCTAACCACGCGCTTTTAAAAGGTTACCCTTTAATTAAGTGGGCGTTAAATAACAGCAAGGGTGAATCTGTTGTCAACACAGATCGTGCTCGCTTCCAGGCTAATGCACTAAATGTCGTGCGCAGATCCTGCTCTGAAGGATTGGGGATTACGCTCATGCCGGATGTCATGATTAAAGAGTACATCGAACGCGGTGACTTAGTACGTGTATTAGCGGACTGGAGCGCAAACCCGCGTGATATTTACATGCTTTATAACCACAAAGATCACTTACCTGAAAAAGTACGTCTGTTCATCGATTACGTGATCGCTTACAACATTCACTAATGTATCTTGAATGTCGTCAGAAACAAAAAAACCAGAGCAAAAGCTCTGGTTTTTCAATTTGAAAGGGGGCGAAAATTACGCGCCTTCGTTATGCAATTCTAGGTTTGCCAGGTCTTGCTGAATCTCGCGCTGTGTCTTGGCATCATCGTTACGCAGACCATCCAGGAAGTCCAGATACTGCTGGTCAATATCGCCAGTTACGTACTCACCATTAAACACTGAAGTATCGAACTGTGTGATATCTTGGTTGCCAAGGCCAACTGCTTCAACCAAATCTTCAAGTTTTTGGTAAATCAGAGCATCGGCACCGATTTGCTTACAGATAGTCTCGTTGTCACGACCGTGCGCGATTAACTCAGTCGCGCTTGGCATATCGATGCCGTAAACGTTCGGGAAACGAACTTCCGGAGCTGCAGACACCATGTAGACTTTGTTCGCGCCTGAATCACGTGCCATCTCAATGATCTGCTCTGAAGTTGTACCGCGAACAATAGAGTCATCCACCAAAAGTACATTCTTGTCTTTGAATTCAGAGCGGATTGCATTCAGCTTACGACGCACCGATTTCTTACGCTGTTGTTGGCCCGGCATGATAAACGTGCGGCCTACATAACGGTTTTTCACAAAACCTTGACGGTATGGCTTGTCGATCGCCTGAGCGATTTGCAAAGCGATGTCGCAAGACGTTTCTGGAATTGGGATAACTACGTCAATATCAAGATCGGCGTATTCTTCACGAATACGGTCACCAAGTTTTTTGCCCATTTCTACACGAGCACTGTAAACAGAAATCTTGTCGATGAATGAATCAGGACGAGCAAAGTACACGAATTCAAAAATACATGGGTTTAGCTTTGGATTGTCTGCACACTGCTTGGTAAACAGTTCACCATCGAATGTCGCGTAGACTGCTTCACCTGGTGCAATATCACGCATGAAGTCGAAACCAACGGCATCAAGAGCGACAGATTCAGACGCTACCATGTATTCCGTTCTGCCATTTACTTCACGTTTACCCAAACATAGAGGGCGAATACCATTCGGGTCACGGAATGCAACCATACCGTGACCAATGATCATTGCTGTTACGGCGTATGCGCCGCGAATTGTACGATGAACGTTGGTAACCGCGCGGAATACGTCTTCTGTCGTTACATTCCCTTTAACAGAATCGATTTCGTGAGCAAGGACATTCAGCAATACTTCTGAATCTGATGTCGTGTTGATATGGCGACGGTCTTTTTCAAACAGCTTTTGGCGAACTTGATTAGCGTTCGTTAAGTTACCGTTGTGGGCAAGTGTAATACCGAAAGGAGAGTTTACGTAGAAAGGCTGAGCTTCTGAAGCACTTGAACTACCAGCAGTTGGGTAACGAACATGGCCGATACCAACGTCACCTTGCAAGCGTTGCATATGTTTTGCTTCGAACACATCCTTGACTAAACCATTCGCCTTACGCAGACGAAAACGATTGCTTTCTATGGTACAAATACCCGCGGCATCTTGGCCACGATGCTGTAACACCGTTAACGCGTCATAAATAGACTGGTTTACAGGGGTTGTGCCCACGATTCCAACAATACCACACATGTCCTAATCCTCGATTTGCGACAGTAGCTGGCACTACTACATAGTGCCAGACAGAAAACTTGATGTTGCTTGTAAATGCTCGAAGAATGGAGCGATCACACGTTTGAACTCAGGAACTAACTGTGATGCTTTCCACCAATCCGAGCTTGGGAATGCAGTAAACGCATCCATAAAAAACAGCACCGCAGAAACGATTAACACTCCGCGTAAACCACCAAATACCATTCCTAGAAGTCGGTCGGTACCTGATAGCCCTGTTTTTTGTACTAGTTGACCAATGACGTAATTCACCACTGCACCAACGATTAAAGTTGCGACAAATAACGCCGCAATCGCCGCTCCGTTTCGAAACATATCGTCTTCGATGTTGGTGAAATACACCGCTAATTTGGTGTAGTAGTTACTGGAGACAAAAAACGCTCCAAACCAAATAATCAAAGACAACGCTTCTTTAGCAAAACCGCGAACTAAACTGATCAAAGCTGAAAACCCGATCACCCCTAAAATGACAAAATCTAACCAATTCATATTTTCTTCATCTTAAGTTGGCGCGCATTTTAACAGAAAAAATGCTGACGCAAACGTTTTCTTATGGATTTAACGGCTTAAATTTAAGCAATTGACCTTTTGAGCCGGTAATTTTTTGTAATTCTTGAACTTGTCGTTCAAGTTTACTTTTCGACACATCAGGACCAACAATTACACGAGTAAAGCCATTTTCTTTCTTCGCGTGAGCTTGATAACCTCGCTTCTGAAGATCCTCAACTAATGCGACCGCATTGTCATGATTCTTTAGCGCCATCAACTGAATGATCCAACCAGAATCTTCATATTGATTTTTTTCTTCAACTGGACGCGGAACCACTTCAACTACTGCTGGTTGCTTAGTTTGTTCAGCTTGAGCCTTCGGTTTAGACGTTGTCTCAGGCTCAGCTACGGCAACTTGAGGTTCTTCTGACTCTTGTAGCACAGCTTCTACTGGAGATTCTGGTAGTGCAATGTCATCTTCAACTGGCTCTAATATCTCGAAGTTTTCCACATCGCTATCAAGCTCAGGTTTGATAGGAATACTGGCAAATTCTTCTTTGTAGTGAAGCTTTTTACCATCTAGTACGTCAGGAAGCACAATAACGCCCACCGCAACCAGAATGATAGTGCCGACCAAACGACTCTGAAATTTACTTGCCATCAAATTACCTTTGGTTATTTATTACTTGATTGCCAATGCTCCAGTACCTCACCCACGGTATGGAATGAACCAACCACCAATATAACGTCTTCCTCTCGAGCGTTCTCTTTCGCACGTTCAAACGCTTCTACAGGAGTTAGGTACTTAATCTGCCCCTCAGGTAGATACTGACACAATTCATCCGCTGACGCGGCACGAGGGCCTGTAAGCGATGCTGGGTACCATTCAGTAGCAATGGCAGCCAAAGCTTCTATGGTCGATTTAATGTCTTTATCGTGCAGCATCGCAATTACGGTATGAATGTTTTTATCCGCATACTGTTGCTTCACTTTTTCCACTAAGTACTCTGCCGAATGTGGATTGTGTGCAACATCAAGTACGATTACTGGCTCATTTTGTAGAACCTGCATTCGACCTGCGAGTCGGGCATTATTCAAGCCATTGACGATGTTTATGTCAGTGATTTGCAATTCTGAAGCGCCAAGCGCCATTAGTGCGGTTGCCGCATTTGGTAACGGTAACGACGGAACGGGAAGATTTTCAAGGTCAAAAGCACCACTCGTCCACTTCCAGCCTTTTTCAGTGAGCTGATAATCGAACTGGATACCGACTTGGAAGAACTCAGCACCGATGTCATCCGCGTGTGCGGCTACGGTTGCAGGAGGTAATGGCTGGCCACAAATCGCTGGCTTACCCGGACGGTAAATACCTGCTTTTTCGAAACCAATTACATTGATGTCGTCCCCCAACCAATCAACGTGATCGATGGCCAGACTGGTGATAACAGATACATCGTGATCAACGACATTTGTTGCATCCAAGCGACCGCCTAGACCGACTTCAAGTAGAACGACATCCACCTTTTCACTTTGGAAAATACGCAGCGCCGCCAAGGTCCCGAATTCGAACAGACTTAAGCTGATGTCACCTCGTTGCTTTTCTATGTAGTCGAACGCTTTACAATGCTTCGCGTCTTCCACGTCGACGCCATTGATGCGCACACGCTCATTGTATCGAATAAGATGCGGTGAACTGTAAACGCCTACTGTGAAGCCAGCGTCTAGCAGAATCGCTTCCATTAACGCACACGTTGATCCTTTGCCGTTGGTTCCGGCAACAGTGATAACCGTTGGAGCAGGTTTGGTGAGATTGGCTTTGTTTGCTACCGCTTGAACACGGTCTAAGCCAAGGTCGATTGCTGAGGAATGAATATTTGCTAAATAATCAAGCCACATCTCTAGAGAGGATGTGGCTTGAGGAATTGAGTTTTGTGTCATCTAACTTTAACCATTAATTTCTTTGGCTTTATGTTAGTTGATACTTTACCCTTTTTCGTCCGCTTCTGGTACAGAATAAACTTCTTCATTTGGAGATTCGTTAACCGAAACAACCAAAGGAGACTTGTGATTAGTCATCTTAGCAATAAGACCACCCACACGCTGACGCATTTCGCGGCGATCAACGATCATATCGATTGCACCGTGCTCAAGCAGGAACTCACTGCGTTGGAAGCCTTCTGGAAGATCTTCACGTACTGTCTGCTCGATTACACGACGACCCGCAAAGCCGATAAGAGCTTTAGGTTCACCGATATTAACGTCGCCAAGCATCGCCAAACTTGCAGACACACCGCCCATAGTTGGGTCAGTCAGTACTGAAATAAATGGCAAGCCTTTTTCTGATAGACGCTCCAATGCTGCGCTGGTTTTCGCCATTTGCATCAGAGACATCAATGCCTCTTGCATACGAGCGCCACCACTTGCAGAGAAACAAACTAGTGCACAGTTGTTTTCGATTGCTGCTTCGACCGCTTTCACGAAACGAGCACCAACCACAGAACCCATTGAACCACCCATGAAAGAGAATTCAAATGCACAAGCGACTAGAGGTACACCCAACAGTTCACCCTGCATTACTATCAATGCATCTTTTTCACCGCTGCTCTTTTGTGCCGCAGAGATACGCTCTTTATAGCGCTTAGAGTCTTTAAACTTCAGTTTGTCTTGAGGCTCAAGATCTGAACCTAACTCAACACGGTCACCTTCGTCCAAGAATGTTTCCAAACGACGACGCGCTTTCATACGCATGTGATGGTTACATTTAGGACATACTTCTAGGTTACGCTCCAGTTCAGCATGGTAAAGAACCTGCTCACAAGAGGTACATTTAGTCCACACACCTTCTGGGATAGAAGCTTTACGTGAACTTACAAGATTACTTTTCTCTAAAATCTTTTCAAGCCAACTCATGGAAGACCTTTTCTCTCAACTCTTCCGCTTCATTGCGAAAGATATAAATTCGTAATAACAACGACGGATTAAACCATATCTTGCCGCTACTGTAGATAAAAAACTGGTTGTACCTATTTTTGTTATCATTAATAGCGCATAGTTTCCGAGCGATTCCAGTCCAAACTACCGATATTTTGAAGCAAGTTTATAAATTTAGTTCAAATTATCTGGCAAAAATAACGGTCCGATCGGAACACGCGGTAAATCATATTCTTGCGGATAATCCACATCTACCAAATATAAACCTTCTGCTTTTGCTGTTGCACCCGCAACTTTGCGATCTTTTGCCTCTAGTAGCCACTTGATCCACTCTGGTTTTTCTTCACCGCGTCCCACTTTGATCAAGCTACCGGTGATATTACGAACCATATGATGAACAAACGCATTCGCTTTGATATCAATGACCACGTAATTGCCATGACGCGTCACGTTTAAGTGCATCATGTTACGGAACGGGCTAAGAGACTGACATTGCGCAGCACGGAACGACGAAAAATCGTTTTCGCCCAACAAATATTGCCCTGCTTCATGCATTTTTTTCTCATCCAGTTCACCGTGGTAGTGACTGACGCCAGAGTTTAAGATACCTGGACGCAACGTATGATTAAAAATGATGTAACGATAGCGGCGTGCTGTTGCTGAGAATCGTGCGTGGAAATCATCAGAAACTTCTTTAGCCCAGCGAACAGCAATATCACTTGGCATGTTCGCATTCGCGCCCATCGTCCAAGCCACCATTTTACGATCTACGTTGGTATCGAAGTGAACAACTTGACCTGTACCGTGTACGCCAGCATCAGTACGACCTGCACACTGAACTTCTACAGGATGATTCGCAACGATGGACAACGCTTTTTCCAGCTCTTCTTGAACACTTTTAACTTCTCTTTGGCGTTGCCAACCAAAGTAGTTTGTACCGTTATATTCGATACCTAATGCGATTCTCATCTTAACCTTCGAACTCTAAAATGGGGCGGGAAGTATATACGTAACTCATTCCAGATACAAAAAGGGCAGCTCGCGCCACCCTATTTTATTTATCGACGGTTAATGGTGTCGATGAGGTTCTTTGCTTCACGACGAACTTCGTCTTCACCGTATACAATGGCTTCTTCCAATAACTTGATCGCCCCTTTCGGGTCGTTCATTTCAAGGTATATCTTGGCCAAATCCAGCTTCCCAGCACCTTCTGCGTCGGAATCAACGTCGATGTCGCTGATATCACCAATCACATCAGGAAACTCATCGAGTCCGACATCCAGATTCAACTCTTCTTCCTCAAACTCGCCCCCTTCCAAATCGACCTGCGCCATCAGCTCATCAATCGTCATAAATTGGTTCTTCTGCGGGTCGAAGTCAGCGAGGTCAGTTTGTTTTCCCCAGTTTTCTTGTTCGATCTCCGGCTGCGTTAAGGCTTCTTCTGAACGCCAAACATCGCGCTCATCTTCCGGTACATCTTCAGCCTCTGATGTAATTGCGCTGGTGGCGGCTGGTTTGAACCCATCCCAATCATCACCAACATCAAGCATAGTTTCAATATCCATACCTGCACTATTGATGGTATTACTGTCTAACTTGCCATCAAAAACTTCTGAATCACCTTTCTCTGAAAGCAAGTTCGCCATATCTGACTCATCAAATCCACCAAGTTCTGGTTCCTTTCTGATATCAAGCGATTCATCTTCGCTGTCGAATCCACCTTGGTGCGCGAAAACTTCAAATAACGCATCATGGTCGTTGTCTGATTGAAGCTTTATTTTAGGGAGTTCAGATTGAACTTGCTCCGATGAAACTGCAGCCGACATAGAAGCCAACGCTTCCTCTTCACCAAATTCAGGTAACTCTAACTCGTCAAATTCAAACTCATCTTCTGCTTCTGATGCTGTTACATCCGCTTCAGGTTCTGATTCCGGTAACTCTGGCTCATCCGCCATTGAAGCCAGCGCTTCTTCTTCACCGAATTCAGGCAGTTCTAACTCGTCAAACTCGAACTCTTCTTCTGCTTCTGACGCTGTTGCATCCGCTTTAGGCTCAGACTCCGGTAACTCTGGCTCACCCGCCATTGAAGCCGGCGCTTCTTCTTCACCGAATTCAGGCAGTGCTAACTCGTCAAACTCGAACTCTTCTTCTGCTTCTGACGCTGTTGCATCCGCCTCAGGCTCAGACTCCGGTAACTCTGGCTCAACCGCCATTGAAACCAATGCATCTTCTTCACCGAATTCAGGCAGTGCTAACTCGTCAAACTCGAACTCTTCATCGGCTTCTGACGCTGTTGCATTCGCCTCAGGCTCAGACTCCGGTAACTCTGGCTCACCCGCCATTGAGGCCAACGCATCTTCTTCATCGAATTCAGGCAGCTCTAAATCGTCAAAGCCAAATTCTTCTTCGCTGCTCTCACTAAGCGTGGCTGCAACAGGCTCTTTTTCCAGATTTGTCTCAGATTCTGGCTCAAGATCATCCAGCAACCAATCTTCTTCCGATGGCATACCGAATTCGTTTTCAACAGCATTAGGCGTTGGCGTAAATGTTGATTCGGTCTCTGGCTCTTCTTCGGAAACTTCAGAGCTTTCTGCAGATGGTTCTACAAGAGCTTCGTCATAAGCTTCTTTGTTTTGACCTACCGTTTCTGTTTCGGTTGGTATGGCTTCTCTGTCCGACTCTTCCTGTTCTCCAGGCAGAGCATCTACATCAGACAAGGTCTCGTTGTTGTCTTGAGCTGTTGATTTAATGTCATCGTGATTTAATTCAAACAGTTCATCCAACTCACGCATCAAAGGATCATATTCTAGAGAAATATCCTCTATATCATCCAACAATTCATGATTTACGAGTTCGTCGCTTGTTTGCTTCTCAGGCTCGTGCAGCTCCGGCGTTTCAAGCACATCTTTTGCCTGATTTTCATTAAGTAAAGCGTCAATATCTAAGCCCGATTCAAGCTCAACATCTTCTTCATCAGCTTGCCCGGTAGGAACCTCTGCAGTTTTGTCTTCAAATCCCAGAGAGGCAAGAATATCGTCCTCTTCACGCTTAAGTTGCTCTGTCTCGGAAACCTCATCTTCGCGAATCAGTTCATCAAAAGGATCAAGCTCACTTATTGCTTCATCGTCTAGCTCGGTGCTTACTTCAGCACTCAATAGTTCATCCAATAAATCGGTACTGTCGGCATCCAGCTCGTCAATATCTTCACCATTAAGTCCAGCTAATGATTCCAACTCGCTCAATGGGTCAAACGCTTTGTCAGACTCTTCATCATCAAATTCGACAATGTCATCCAACAAATCAGTACTGTTTTCATCTAGTCCAATATTGGCGGACACACCTTCAAAATCTTCCAGATGAGCGAGGAGGTCATCGTGATCGGTTTGAGAGTGTGTAATTTTCTTGTCGAATTCAAACGATGGCTCCGACTTAACATCAGACTTTTCAGAATTCGTCTGCTCATACTGTGCCAACAGCTTATCGATTTCATCATCTGACGCTTCCCCTGCAGAGAAAGCAGTGTCTATGGCTGGCGGTGTATCAAGATCCAAATCGAGGTCATTACTATCAAGTTCAGCAAACAGCTCATCGAGCATTGCCTGGTCAACATGATGGCCTGGTAATGGGTCTGATGAGGCATCTTCAGCCAACAGTTCTTCGAACTCATCATCTGTTGTTTTATCCGATCTGTCATCGTCAGACAGGTCAAAATCAGGGTCATCAAGGGTTTCAAGCTCGTGAGGTACTTTGTCTAGTGCTCGCTCCATTTCCTCAAGCCCAAGAGCTTTCTCATCTCCGTTGACTTTTATGCCCGTCGGAGAGGATTCAAACTCATCAAAGCCTACATCAAGAGCTCCATCATCATCGATTCTGGCAAATGGGTCTTCGCCATCTTCACCTTCCAGATTGAAATCAAGCTCTTCATCTTCGAGGCCAGCAAAAACATCGTCCCCTAGTTCAGGAATGCTGTCTTTAACTGAGGAAGTGTCACTATCATCAGTGAATAAGTCATCTTCGAATAAGTCATCATCCAGACTCAACTCTTCTTCAAGTTCACCCACTGCCGCCAGACCGACAGGTGCGGCAAGAGGATCAACAACTGGTGACTGCTGCTGTGCCACTTGCTCTTCGTTCTCTTTCGCACGACGACCAAGCAATATAACTATCAAGAACGCGATTAATGCCCCTGGAATAAGAGCCGCTAACCCAACCAACCAGCCATTAGACAAAAATTTATCAAGCGTACTTGGTTGCATGCGTTGCTGTTCCGCTGCACGTTGACGCTCTTCTGTCAGCAGTTTTTCCACTTCGGTACGAATACGCCCTTCGTCGTTAAGCTCACTTTTCAGAGTTTGAACTTCATTTTGTACTTCTGACAACATCAGACGTAAACGATGGTTTTTCTCTTCCAGTGATGCCAGTTCGCTCTGAGAGCCCTGCAGCTTATTTTTTAATTCGATGACCTGCTGCTCACCTTGTGGGGAGGTATTTACTGCAGAAATGGGACTCGTCGGCTCAGTGGTCTTAACAGGTTCCTCTTTCTGAGGAACGACCGCTTTTGGCTGAAGAGAACCCGTTTCTTCCGTTGATTGTGGTTGTGGCTTTGGTGGCTGTGGCTTTGGTGGCTGTGGCTTTGGTGGCTGTGGCTTTTGCGTCTGTGACTTTGGCTGTTGAGTAACAGGCTGAACTGACGCAGTTTTTTTAACAGGCGTAGGCTGTGTTAGTTTTGCCTCATGCGCCTTCATAATAGCAATGGCTTGCTCTGTGGTCGCACTTTGCACTTGCTCCAAAGAAGGTACACGAAGTCGGCTTCCTGGGATTAGCTCATGAATATTTTGATTTTCAAACGCCTGAGGGTTGATTCGATAAATGGCAAGAAGCGTCTGTTGAATGGAAACGCTACGTGAAGGTCGTATTTGAGAAGCAATCGACCACAAAGTTTGGTTTTCACCCGTTGGCCCAATAAAACGAGAAGGCTGAGAATTTACAGGAGGAACAGGTAATGCTCTTTCAATCTCTTCCGCGTAGCGAGGCGATGATTGCACTTCACCTGACGGTCCAACCAGACGAATTCCTTCGGCTTGAACCACTGACGATATCTGAGTCGCGCTCATCAACACTAAGGTTGTCAATAAACGCTTATAAATTTGACGCATAGAAGGCTCAGTTTTGTGCTTGATACAATGTGAAAGGGTGATCCGTTAAATATATCGGATATATCAAGCAAAACTATAGCTTTAGGAGGAAAAAATGTGTGAGTGTCACCATATTCGTACTAATCTCACACAATTGTTCTCAGATAGGACAAAAAAGCCCCGCATGAGGCGAGGCTTATCGTTAAGTAACTAAGTTACTTAGTAGTAATCGCGGATCAGTACTTCTGCGATTTGAACTGCGTTTGTTGCCGCGCCTTTGCGTACGTTGTCAGCCACAACCCACATGTTGATACCACTGTGATGACTGATGTCGTTGCGAATACGCCCCACCATCACGTGATCCTTACCACCCGCATCGCGAACTTGAGTCGGGAAATCTTCACCGTGGAACACTTCAACACCCTCAGTTTGCTCAAGTAGGTTAATCACTTCCTGCGCATCGATTGGCGAACGAGTCTCAACGTGAACCGCTTCCGCATGACCGTAGAACACTGGTACACGTACACAAGTCGGGTTTACGGTAATACTTGGGTCATTGAAGATTTTTTGCGTTTCCCACACCATTTTCATTTCTTCTTTGGTGTAGCCGTTTTCCATCATCTGATCGATCTGCGGAATACAGTTAAACGCGATCTGTTGAGAAAATTGTTTGGTTTCAGCTGGCAGGCCATTCAGTAGTTTAGCAGTTTGACCTGCAAGCTCATCAATACCAGCTTTACCCGCGCCTGATACAGATTGGTAAGTAGCAACGTTAATACGTTCGATACCGACTGCGTCATGGATTGGTTTTAGTGCCACCAGCATTTGGATGGTAGAACAGTTAGGGTTAGCGATGATATTACGGTTACGGAACTCTGCAATTGCTTCAGGGTTTACTTCTGGAACAACCAACGGAATGTCATACTCGTAGCGGAAGTGTGACGTGTTGTCGATCACAATTACACCTTCTTCAGCCGCAATTGGAG
The DNA here is from genome assembly GCF_052353105.1 of Vibrio sp. YIC-376. NCBI lineage: Bacteria > Pseudomonadati > Pseudomonadota > Gammaproteobacteria > Vibrionales > Vibrionaceae > Vibrio > Vibrio sp. YIC-376. Next base: position 15,857 of record NZ_JBBWFK010000024.1, on the reverse strand, counting down.
CCCATTTTGCTGACAAATCACCGCCTGCCGAGAACAAACCAATGTGCGCTTGAGACCAATCAAACTCTTCAACGTTTTGTACGCGTACGGTTTTACCATTGAAGCGGTAAGTCTTGCCTTCACTGCGCTCACTCGCCAAAAGGTACAGTTCTCCCACTGGGAATTTGCGTTCTTGAAGCACTTCTAAAATTGTTTCACCGACCGCGCCGGTCGCACCTAAAATGGCAACATTGTATTGTTGGCTCATTGACTTACCTCGATCTGAAAACCTAATTCTGCTAATGGCGCAAGATTGCATGATTGATTGCCCATTAGCGTGACAGCGCTGTATTCGCGGCGATCCCAGTAGTTTTTACGCATCAGGTCAAACGCACCCGGCTTACTGATTTCGCGACGGAAAAGAGCGTCATCTTTACGCACATCATAGATTAACTGCGTGATATTATGCAGTGTTGCTTCATCCCACTCACGGTCCAAATACATTTTTGGTACAGGTGCGGTTGGCAATAAATCGCTGGCATGCGCACGTAATTCGTTGTTTAAAAACTCACAGTAGCTGTTGAAAATCATTGTCGTACCACGAGCTTTCCCCTCCAAACCATAGCCTGCAACGTGAGGGGTTGCGAATGCTAGCAGAGGCAGAAGCTCCATATCAACCTCTGGTTCAAATTCGAACACATCCAGTGCCGCTGTGAAGCCATCGTTTTTCTGTAAACGACGTTTCAATGCACTGTTATCAACGATAGGGCCGCGCGCTGCGTTAATTAGAATTTGGTCAGCACGCAGACCATTAAGTACGGTCTCATCAAACATGTGATGAGTTGGGTGTTCGCCATCTTTTGTGATTGGCGTGTGCAAGGTGATGATGTCTGATGCTTCAATTAACTCGACAAGCGGCGTAAAGCTACGAGGATCACCCTCTTCCTGCTTGAACGGGTCATTGATCAATACCTTAAAACCCATCCCTTTTAGGCATTTTTCAAGATAGCTACCCACTTGGCCAGCACCAATAATACCGACCGTCTTGTCAAAGACTGAAAAACCCTGCTGCTGTGCCAGCACCATCATTACACTGAACACATACTCGGCAACACCCACTTTGTTACACCCCGGCGCCGCAGTAAAGAAAATGCCTTTTTCTTGCATAAGTGCCTGATCAACATGATCCATTCCTGCTGTTGCAGTACCAACAAACTTCAGTTTGTTCGCTTTACTGATCAGTTCAGCATTCACTTTAGTTACCGAGCGAATCATAAGTGCGTCAATATCGATCAAGTCATCAGCCGTTAGTGAACGGCCCGGTTTTAGAATCACTTCACCGATTTGGCTGAACAGTTCTTCAGCATACGGCATGTTTTCATCAACAATAATTTTCATAGCGCCAGCGTTTTAAGATCCATTTTTTAGAATTGCAGTGATTGTGCCTTTTTCCCGAGAAATCTCAAGAACTATACCCAAGTGGCTTCACGATACAGGATGAAGAGCGTAGTCATGGCTACGAGTTCAAGAAAAGTAACACCGTGGAATAGCAAGCTCTTTCCAAGTTCTTTGGGTATAAAAAATAAAAAGCCCGGCATTAAGCCGGGCAAGGTTCCAGAACAAAAGGATCTTATCCCGCTCTCCTTGGGATAAAGTCTGCGTCTGTTCGACCAGTTAGACTGATCAAGCTCTGGAAACTGGTTTGTTGAGGTTCATGTCGTCCGACGAATACCCCCAACAATATCGATTAGCGTTGTTGCTGACTAACCTTGGTATTTCTTGATAACTAGCGTTGCGTTAGTACCGCCAAAACCAAAGCTGTTTGACATTACGGTATCAATTTCAGCGTCACGAGTTTCAGTTACGATATCTAGGCCTTTCGCAGCTTCGTCCAAGTTTTCAATGTTGATGCTTGGAGCAATGAAGTTGTTGTTTAGCATTAGCGTTGAGTAAATTGCCTCGTGAACACCCGCAGCACCCAGAGCGTGGCCAGTCATTGCTTTAGTAGCAGAAATTGCTGGGCTGTTGTCACCAAATAGTGCTTGAATCGCACCCAGTTCTTTCACGTCACCTACTGGTGTAGAAGTACCGTGTGTGTTGATGTAATCGATGTGGTCAACGCCTTGCATTGCCATCTTCATACAACGAACTGCACCTTCACCTGATGGAGCAACCATGTCGTAGCCATCAGAAGTCGCGCCGTAACCTACGATTTCACCGTAAATTTTTGCGCCACGTGCTAGTGCGTGCTCTAGCTCTTCAACAACGACCATACCGCCGCCACCAGAGATTACAAAACCATCACGGTCTGCATCGTAAGTACGCGATGCTTTTTCTGGCGTATCGTTGTACTTAGTCGATAGTGCACCCATTGCATCAAACATCATGGTTTGAGACCAATCTAGCTCTTCACCACCGCCTGCAAATACGATGTCTTGTTTGCCAAGCTGGATAAGCTCCATAGCATGACCAATACAGTGTGCAGAAGTTGCACAAGCTGAACTCATTGTGTAGTTCACACCACGAATTTTAAACGGTGTAGCAAGACAAGCCGAAACAGTAGAAGACATAGTACGTGGAACCATGTAAGGGCCAACACGCTTCACACCTTTCTCACGCATAATATCGGTTGCTACCGTTTGGTTTAACGCAGAAGCACCACCAGAACCAGCAACGATACCTGTACGATCGTTTGAAACTTGCTCTTCTGTCAGGCCAGCATCTTCAATAGCTTGCTGCATTGATAGGTATGCATACGCAGCCGCATCACCCATAAAGCGCATCTGTTTACGGTCGATGTGTTCCGCAGGGTTGATTTTTAGATCACCCCAAACTTGCGAACGAAGACCGTGTTCTTTGAACTGCTCAGACGCAGTGATGCCAGATTTGCCCGCTTTAAGAGACGCTAGAACTTCTTCGACGTTGTTACCGATACTTGAAACAATACCCATACCGGTGATTACGACTCGTTTCATTATGACATTCCTAATAATTCAAAAATCTGCTAGATAATAACTAAGATAGCTAACAAAAGTGGTCAGCTTTCCCATAAATTCGTACAATCATCCCATTGTTACCGCGCCAAATCACAAATTTGCACCAATATGACTTCAATAAAAAATGCACAACTTGGTTGGAACGAGTCTGGTACGCCAGTTTCTGACCAGTTTGATGATGTTTACTTCTCTAACGTAAACGGTCTTGAAGAGACACGCTACGTTTTCCTCAAAAAAAATCATCTTCCGGAAAGATGGCAGGATTTTGACCAACGACGCTTTGTCATTGGTGAAACCGGATTTGGCACCGGACTGAACTTCTTAGCGGTATGGCAATGGTTTAATGAGTTTCGTCGTGAAAATCCTGAAGCGACCTTAAAAGAGCTGCATTTCATCAGTTTTGAAAAATATCCGCTCAGTCAGGCTGACCTCAAAAAAGCACATCAAGCTTGGCCAGAGTTAGCAGAGTATGCAGAGAAACTGCAAAAGCACTACCCGGCAGCCGTTCCTGAATGTCACCGTATTGTTCTGGAGGATGGCGCAATCACACTCGACCTCTGGTTCGGTGATATCAAAGACTGCATGCCACAAGTGCCTTATGGGGAATCAGGCTTGATCGACGCCTGGTTCCTGGACGGCTTTGCCCCAAGCAAAAACCCAGAAATGTGGAATCAAAACTTGTTTAACGGCATGGCTAAGCTGGCAAAGCAAGATTGTACCGTCGCGACGTTTACCGCAGCAGGATTTGTGCGCCGTGGGCTAATCGAAGCTGGATTTTCGATGGCGAAAGTAAAAGGATTTGGTACCAAACGAGAAATGATTGCCGGTGCAATGACACAGCGTCACGCACACTCAAATCATTTGCCATGGTTTAACCGAGTTGCAGCAAGTAAGCATGGTTCAATCGCCATCATTGGCGGCGGCATTGCCAGTGCAGCCTTAGCAAAAACACTGTGTCGTCGAGGCCAAAACGTCACGCTTTACTGTAAAGATGAGCTACCTGCAGAAGGCGCATCAGGCAACCGCCAAGGTGCCATTTACCCGCTTCTTAACGGTCCACATACGGGGGTTTCTCGTGTGTTTGCACCCGCGTTTCTCTTCGCACGTCAGTTTGTTGAGCAAGCCGCACAAGAGATCAGCTTTGACCACGATTGGTGTGGCGTCACCCAACTGATGTGGGATGACAAATCCACTGCAAAGTTAGAAAAAATACTAGAAGGCCACTTTACGCCTGATTTGGTTCGTAAACTCTCTGCCCAAGAAACAGCAGAGACTATTGGTTTACCCGTTGATATGCCTTCGTTGCACTATCCAATGGGAGGATGGCTATGCCCATCTCAGCTAACACGCGGACTAATCGCGCAGCTTGAAAAGCAAGATAACTTTGAAGCTAAGTTAGGGCATAAAATTGAAGTGTTAACTTGGAATGAAGCATCCCAAACTTGGACTCTGACAGCCAACGGCCAAACCTTTGAACACGACACCGTTGTAATTGCGAATGGTCATGAGTTCAACACATTGAGCCAATCCGCTGATTTGCCAATGGGTCAAGTGAAAGGTCAGGTAAGCCATGCTCCTGCAACGGAAACGCTCGTTAAACTGAAGTCGGTTCTTTGTTATGACGGCTACATGACGCCAGTAAATCCGAACAATCAGCACCTGTGTATTGGTGCCAGTTACGATCGCAGCCACTTAGATTACGAGTTTGATGCTAAAGCACAGCAAGACAACTCAGATAAGCTAGTAAAGTGTGTACCCAACCAAGCATGGACCAAAGAAGTCGACACAACAGGTAACTTATCACGCCAAGGCATTCGCTGTGTTAGCCGCGACCACTTACCATTTGTCGGTAATGTAGGTGATTTTGAGACCATCAAAACGCAATACGCTGAATTACAAAATCAGAAAGAAGAGGAAACTGAAGCCATTCACCAGTTCCCTAACCTGTTTTGCTTCCTAGGATTAGGCTCTCGCGGACTGAGTTCTGCCCCACTAATGGCAGAACTGCTGGCTTCACAAATCTGCGGTGACCCGCTTCCACTGCCAGTCGATGTGTTAACAGAGCTACACCCAAGCCGGATGTGGGTTCGTAAGCTGCGTAAAGGCAAAGCGATTACCGAGCTTTAGTGAAGTTGAGGTAAATACTAAAAAGCGTGGTCTGGAATATCTTAATAACCAAGTGTTATTGGGAAAATCCCTACTAACCACGCTTATCTCGAAGGAATGACAGTGTTTAGAAACAGTGGGGGCTATATACTACTTACCAAACACATGTGTCATTCCCGAGAATTAGGAAAGGTTAACGCCGTCTTTATGCCAACTGCGCCACTGCTTGCTTCACTTGTTCAGTGATTTCTGGGTTTAGGCTCTCACCAGTTTCTACATCAAAATTCTCGTAGAAGTTTGGTACTGACAAAGATGCTTTTACATCTGCGCCAAAGAAATGTGCAGAGCCAGTTGCCGCCGCTAATACGCTTTGCGCGCCGCCAGGGCCTGGAGAAGTAGCAAGGTAAACAACCGGTTTATTTTGGAAAACGTTACGTTCAATACGCGTAGACCAGTCAAACAGGTTTTTATAAGCTGCTGCGTACGAGCCATTGTGCTCGGCAAAAGAAACCACGATAGCATCCGCTTGTTCCAGCTCTCTCAAGAACGCAATCGCGCCCTCTGCCTGACCTATCTCTTTCTCTGTGTCTTCGCTAAACATTGGAACTTGATAGTTGTTTAAGTCCAATACGTTCACGTGAGCGCCTTCGACTTGTTTAGCCGCGTACGTTGCAAGTTCTTTGTTGATTGAAGTTGAGCTGGTAGAAGCACCAAATGCGACAATTTTCATGGTTGTATCCTTTTGTTCACTCTTTATGCTATCCAGAATAAAGTTTGAACGACTGACCTACAACCACAAAAATTTTAAGGAGAGATTCAAAATTTTCGAAGTAGATTACTACTTTGAAGCAAGTGGAAAATGATTTGCTTTAATTAAGCCTGAGCCTCTAGCTCTTGCCATAGATCTTTAACGATAATGCGATCAGATGGACTTAGCTCTGTGCGTGCCTCGTCTAAACTATTTGCAATACGAGCTTTCAGTTCATCAATGTCATTGATGCCATCTTCTTCACAAGATGCAGCAGACAAAGAGATGTGACCACGCAGATAACCACCAGCAAACAATTCATCATCTGACGCTGTCTCAATACGAGCATCAATCAGTTCCAGTAGTTTTTCTTCAAATTCAATAATCATGGTGTATCTCTGAGGTTATTTAACGATAAAGTCAGACGCTTCCAGCGGCTTAGTTTGGTAAAAAGTGCGCAGGGCTTCTGAAAGCATTTTTACTCGCGGTGGTAATCCTGCTTCCAAAACAGCTAACACTTGCTTATGCACTTTATGCATAAAACCAAGCCTATCTGGTTCAAAATCGCCGTGTAGATTGTCACAACTAACGGTAAAAGGGAAGCCAGCACTTTTCGACAGCAACCATTCGTACGCTTGAGGACGCACTTCCACTCTTTCAAACTCAGCTTGGACCTCTTCGGTACGACCATCTGGTTCATACCAGTAGCCAAAATCCTCCAACAGACGTCGTTCAGGGCCAGCTACGCACCAATGTGAGATTTCATGAAGCGCTGAAGCATAGAATCCACGAGCAAAAATAATCCGATGATGAGGGTGCTCGTCATCAGCAGGAAGGTAGATGGGTTCATCACCACCCAACTCTAGTTTCGTATTAAAAGATTCAAGAAATGTGTTGTTAAATATGGTGATAAGGTCTTGATAGTCGTGGGTCATCATCGATTCAGTCGTTTATACGGGCGTACGCTGCGTATTGTCGCTGTTTTTATCCAGATCGTAAAGCCACACAACAGGTTTGGTTATTAGCTGGATTTATCTGAAGTCGTCTTTCCCCATATAATTTCTCATTCGTCACAGATCACATTTCCCACTACACTCACGCCTTATTTTATGCTCTCAGATGACTAGAGCATATTGATAGGGTTGAGGCCCTTCCCCCCCCCCCCAAAGCCTCATCCCTTGTTGGTATTTGATGTTGAGTGTCTCTTATGCTGCTAAGTGTGTTGTATGTCATTGGTATCACGGCTGAAGCCATGACTGGTGCGTTAAGTGCCGGACGAAGAAAAATGGATTGGTTTGGTGTTATGTTAGTAGCAAGTGCAACGGCAATCGGTGGTGGCACTGTACGTGACATTCTACTTGGTCATTACCCACTTGGCTGGGTAAAAAACCCAGAGTATCTTGCTATTACTTGTCTCGCGGGTATTTTGACAACTGGATTAGCAAAGTGGGTGATCAAGCTTAAAGGGCTGTTTATTCGTTTAGATGCGCTCGGTTTGATCGTATTTAGTATCATTGGCACCAAAATCGCGCTTGATATGGGACTGCATCCTGGCATCTGCATGGTATCGGCATTGGTGACTGGCGTCTTTGGTGGCTTGCTTCGTGACTTGATCTGTCGTCAAACCCCGTTGGTGCTGCACGAAGAGTTGTATGCATCCATCGCCTTGATCGCGTCAGGTTTGTACTTAGCCTTGTTAGAGTTCAACGTCCCAGACGTCACTGCGACTATCGTGACGCTGGTAATTGGCTATGTGTTGCGCATGGCGGCAGTGCGATTTAAATGGCGCTTACCCTCTTTCCATCTAGAAACAGAAAGTTCGCTTCACTAAGCTGATGCTATAAAGTGCAGATAAAATAAAAGGTTGCTTTAATAGCAACCTTTTTTGTATTCACATCAACGCTTAAATTTTTGGCGTTTCTGTAGTGACGTTATAGTTCTGACCACGGTGACGCAGTAAGTGATCCATAACGACAATAGCCAACATTGCTTCAGCGATTGGCACAGCACGAATACCTACACAAGGATCGTGACGACCTTTGGTAATCAGCTGAGTCGGTTCTCCATCTTTGGTTATCGTGTCACCCGGAACAGTGATACTTGACGTCGGCTTAAGCGCAATATTTGCCACAATATCTTGTCCGGTAGAGATACCACCAAGAATACCGCCTGCATGATTGCTACCAAAACCTTGTGGAGAAAGCGTATCTCGGTGCTGACTGCCTCGCTGCTTGACAACATCAAAGCCATCACCAACCTCAACACCTTTCACCGCATTAATGCTCATCAGCGCATGAGCGATATCGGCATCCAAACGGTCAAATACTGGCTCACCAAGGCCAACAGGTACATTGGTTGCTACAACCTGAATCTTAGCGCCAATGGAGTCGCCTTCTTTTTTCAGGTCACGGATTAGCTGGTCAAACGCTTCCACTTTGTCGACATCAGGACAGAAGAACGCGTTATTTTCGATTTCATCCCAATCGACTTTGTCGATAGAAACATCGCCCATTTGCGCTAGGTAAGCTCGAATTTCTACACCAAACTCATCTTTCAGGTATTTTTTCGCAATCGCACCTGCCGCAACACGCATCGCAGTTTCACGAGCTGACGAACGGCCGCCACCACGATAATCACGAATGCCGTATTTTTGATGATAAGTGTAGTCAGCGTGCCCCGGGCGGAACTTATCTTTAATGTCTGAGTAATCTTTCGAGCGTTGATCCGTGTTTTCAATCAAAAGACCGATTGATGTGCCCGTTGTTTTACCTTCAAACACGCCAGAAAGTATTTTCACTTCATCCGGCTCACGACGCTGTGTAGTGTAACGTGATGTGCCAGGACGACGACGGTCAAGATCCACTTGCAGATCTGCTTCTGTAATTTCTAGTCCCGGAGGACATCCGTCTACGATACATCCCAGTGCGATACCGTGACTTTCCCCGAATGTCGTCACTCGGAAATGTTGTCCGATACTGTTTCCTGCCATTACTTCCTCAAGTTATTGTCGCCACGTCTGCTTGAACTCAGACGCAACTGCTTTTCAATTCTTCGTGGATTCATAGTGGCTTTATTACGTTTTGATGTAAAGAGTAAATATTCACTTAATCGCGAGAGAAAGCGCATAAAAAAACACCGAGCACTGCGCTCGGTGTTTTAAAGGTTTGCTTTGAGACATTATTAGTCTTTGTACAGTCTGAATTCTTCTGCACATTCAACCAGTTGGTCGTGAGTCAGCATAAATACGCCGTGACCACCATTCTCAAACTCAATCCAGGTAAATGGGATATGAGGATATTGTTCCATCATGTGAACCATTGAGTTGCCAACTTCACAGATCAGGATGCCGTTGTCCGTCAGGTAATCAGGCGCATTAGCAAGAATACGACGAACCAGTTTCAGGCCATCTGTACCCGCAGCAAGACCCAACTCAGGCTCATGAGTAAACTCGTCTGGCAAGCTATTCATGTCTTCTTGATCCACGTATGGTGGGTTCGACACGATCAGGTTGTATTTCTCTTTTGGAAGATCACGGAACAAGTCTGAACGGATTGGGAACACTTGCTGTTCCATACCGTGATCCTGAACATTTATTTCAGCCACTTGCAGCGCGTCTGTTGAGATGTCGATAGCATCCACTTCCGCATCCGGGAATGCATGCGCACACGCAATAGCGATACAACCACTGCCAGTACACATGTCCATGATACGAGTTGGCTCTTCCACCAACCAAGGTTGGAACTCAGCTTGAATCAGTTCACCAATTGGAGAACGTGGCACAAGTACACGCTCGTCAACAAAGAACTCAAGACCACAGAACCACGCTTTGTTAGTTAGGTAAGCCGTTGGCGTACGATCGTTAATGCGTTTTACAACACGCTCAACAATGCGCAGACGCTCACTGCTCGTCAGGCGAGAGTTCAATACATGTGGAGGCACATCAATAGGCAAGTATAAGGTTGGCAGGATAAGCTGAACTGCTTCATCCCACGCATTGTCTGTGCCATGACCGTAAAACAGGTTCGCTGCGTTAAAGCGACTTACTGTCCAACGAATCATATCTTGAAGGGTATGTAGCTCCGATACCGCTTCTTCTACAAAAATCTTATCCAAAATTGCCTCCGAAAAGCGCTACAATACTGCCAATAAAGTTTATTAATGAAATTGTTTACCCTAATGAGCAAAAAAGACACCGAGCACGATGACGATTTCGCCTTGTTTAAGGAAGCAGTACAGGGCGTAAAAAAGTTGCAACAGGATACCATAATCCAGCAACCAAAAAAAAATTCTAAGCAAAAAGAAATCAAGCGCTCAAATCGCGAAGCGAGTGACTCCGAATTTTACTTTTCCGATGAGTTTGTTCCTCTTTTGAGTGAAGAGGGACCAACTCGTTATGCACGTAGTGATGTATCTACCTATGAGGTAAAGCGTCTTCGCCGCGGTGTTTATGTGCCTGATGTGTTCCTCGACATGCATGGAATGACGCAACTGGAAGCCAAGCGTGAACTTGGCGCGATGATCGCTTACTGCGTAAAAAACGAGATTCACTGTGCCTGTGTCCAACACGGGATTGGCAAGCATATTCTCAAGCAAAAAACACCTCTGTGGCTGGCTCAACACCCTGACGTTATGGCCTTTCATCAAGCGCCATTAGAGTTTGGCGGTGACGGCGCACTACTCGTCTTGCTCTCTATCCCTGAGAAGTAATAACAACAAAGGCAGGATTATCCTGCCTTTTGTTTATCTGATATCTATGGCGTGATATGCCAAAGTATTTCACCCTGTTGGGTTTGAGGATCATATTCCAAACAAACCAAACCCGATGTTTTGAACATCAGCGGTTCCATATCACTTACAAACTCTGCGGTTAAATAACCAACCAAAGGTAAATGTGAGACAAACAGCAATGATTCAAGTTTCTCTATTTCAATCAATGCATTAGTATAGTCGAATACGCATTCAGATTGACCATACGGTGTGATATCTTCAATGGTTTCAATGCTTTTAGCTGAAAAGTGCTCGCTGATTTCTTGCCACGTTTGCTGGGCACGAATGTACGGGCTCACTAGTACTTTGTCGAATTGAGTACAACCTTGCTCTTTACAAGCTCGGGCGACAGCCTCTGACTCATCTCTGCCTCTTTGGGTCAGTTGTCTGGCTGCGTCAGAATCCGCAAAGTGTTCAGCTTCGCCATGACGCATAATGAATATTTTCATGTTATTTCCTATGGATAGCTAACGCTACCAAAAGGTTGACTGCTATCTTTAATAAGATAATCGGGGCTAAATTAATAATGACGAAACAAATATACTGATATAATTATCGGCTCATTATACCAATTCGCTTGCCAAAGATAGCGACTTTCTTAACAATCTATTAAAAAAGAATATACTCAGTTCATCACTGACTTTAACCGTGTAATGAACTCAGTGCATTCCTTCAAACAGCCCTACCCCATACGCAAAAGCGATGGGCCTATGCAGTAGTCTTACGAAGAACAAAAACGCAGAGAGCAGTATTTGTCGAAGCGCAACATTGCGCTGCCCCTGTGAGGGTTCATAATTACTATAATGCGAAATCTGGAGACGCATCGTGCACTTAAGTCCAAACGATTCAAATCAATACCGCTACATTACTCTGAGTAATGGTTTGCGTGTGTTGATGATTCATTCCGATACCGCTCAACAGTCAGCAGCCGCACTAGCAGTGAACGTCGGACACTTTGACGACCCTAATGATCGCCAGGGTCTGGCACACTATCTAGAACACATGCTTTTTTTGGGTACGGAAAAATACCCTAAAGTAGGCGAATTTCAAAGCTATATTAGCCAACACGGCGGTACGAATAACGCATGGACCGGGACAGAGCACACATGTTTCTTTTTCGATGTGACCCCGAATGCGTTTGAAAGTGCCTTAGATCGCTTCAGCCAATTCTTTACTGCACCGTTGTTTAACGAAGAGGCATTGGACAAAGAGCGTCAGGCCGTTGATTCAGAATACAAGCTAAAACTTAATGATGATTCACGTCGCTTGTATCAGGTAAATAAAGAAGTTATCAATCCTGAACACCCTTTTTCGAAGTTCTCTGTCGGCAATTCAGATACGCTCAGTGACAGAGAGGGAAAATCCATACGTGAAGAAATAGTGGAGTTCCATCACTCTGAATATTCTGCGGATTTGATGACTCTGACTCTGTTTGGTCCCCAATCTCTTGATGATCAGCAAATTTGGGTGGAACGCATGTTCTCTGAGATTCCCAATCATCAATTAAGAGGTAAGTCTATCGATGTACCGATTGGCACGGAAAATAGCACCGGTATATTCGTTCAGATTGAACCTATCAAAGAATTCAGAAAATTAATTCTAACCTTCCCGATGCCCGGAATGGATGAGTTCTACGGCACTAAACCACTCTCCTATTTTGCGCATTTACTGGGCTATGAAGGTGAAGACAGCTTAATGCTTCAACTTAAGAGTAGAGGCTGGATCACCTCCCTATCTGCCGGTGGCGGCGCAAGTGGCAGCAATTATCGCGACTTCACCGTGAGCTGCACACTCACACCAATGGGATTAGATCATGTCGATGGCATCGTTCAGGCGATTTTTCAATATTTGACTTTGGTGAGAAAAGAAGGCTTAGACGAATGGCGCTATCTTGAGAAACAGGCAGTGCTCGAATCCGCATTTCGTTTCCAGGAGCCTTCACGGCCGCTCGATTTTGTCAGCCATCTCGTCGTCAATATGCAGCATTATCAGCCGCACGACATCATTTATGGCGATTATAAAATGGCTGGTTATGATGAAGATCTGCAGCGCTCGCTGTTAAAGTACTTTACCGTCGACAATGTTCGAGTGACGTTGATAGCCAAAGGCTTACATTATGACCGCACTGCAGAATGGTATTTTACACCATACTCGGTAACACCATTTACCAGCGAACAGAAACGTTTCTTTAAGCAAATCGATCCGCGTTGGCAATTTGAGTTACCTCAAAAGAACCCGTATATCTGCTACAACCTCGACCCTATGCCATTAGAAAATGGTGGCTCACTACCTGAGTTAATTGAAGAGCTGGAAGGCTTCCGGCTGTGGCATTTACAAGATGATGAATTTAGAGTGCCAAAAGGCGTGCTATACGTCGCGATAGACAGCTCGCACGCGGTCGCTTCACCAAAAAACATCGTAAAAACCCGCCTCTGCGTTGAAATGTTTCTCGACTCATTAGCTCAAGAAACATATCAAGCCGAAATTGCTGGTATGGGTTACAACATGTACGCCCATCAGGGCGGTGTCACATTAACGCTATCAGGATTCAGCCAAAAGCTTCCACAGCTGCTGGAAATGATTTTGCGTCGCTTTGCGGCTCGTGAGTTCAGCCAAGCTCGATTTGATACCATAAAACAGCAACTACTGCGTAATTGGCGAAATTCAGCTCAAGATCGCCCTATTTCACAGCTATTCAATTCATTAACTGGATTATTGCAACCAAATAACCCTCCATTTGCAACCCTTGCTGAAGCACTTGAGCAAATTGAAGTCGATGAGCTCTCAGTGTTCGTAGAGTCGATTCTCGCCGAACTGCACATAGAAATGTTCGTCTATGGCGACTGGCAGCGCCAGCAAGCACATGACATGGCAAACACGCTAAAAGATGCATTGAGAGTAAACGAACAGCGCTATGAAGAAGCATTGCGCCCATTAGTGATGCTGGGTCAAAAAGGCAGTTTTCAACGAGAGGTAAACTGCAACCAACAAGACTCTGCTGTGGTGATTTACCACCAATGCGAGGATATTGAGCCACGCAGCATCGCGCTTTACTCTCTGGCAAACCACTTGATGTCGGCCACGTTCTTCCACGAAATTCGCACCAAGCAGCAATTAGGCTACATGGTGGGTACTGGGAACATGCCGCTAAACCGTCATCCTGGCATCGTCCTCTATGTTCAATCTCCAAACGCAGCGCCGGCAGAGCTGGTTACCTCAATCGATGAGTTCTTAAATGCCTTTTATATGGTGCTTCTTGAGCTCAGCGATTATCAGTGGCACACCAGTAAACGCGGTCTGTGGAATCAGATTGCCACGCCAGATACCACACTTCGCGGTAGAGCTCAGCGCCTTTGGGTAGCCATTGGTAATAAAGACACTGAGTTTAATCAGCGGGAAAAAGTATTGGCCGAGCTTAAAAAACTCACTCGTGCGGATATGATCCGTTTCGTCGTGAACGAGCTAAAACCTAGGACGGCTAATCGATTGGTCATGCATTCACAGGGCCAGGCTCACATCGACGAACCCCGAATACATTTAGGACAAGAGATTGGCTCCATTGATGAGTTCCAATTAAGGCCAAAAGATTGCGGTTTAGGATGAGAATTAGCAGAAAATTGAATTAATACCATTGCAGCTTATGCTCTAATTAGCTTATGCTCCAACTGGCTTACACGCGAATTACAACAACTTGCACATGAGGCATTTATGAAAAAACTACTATTACTTGCTGCTGTTTTACTGCCACTAGGAACTGCCCATGCAGAAATCACCGTGAAAGGTGATGGCTTTGAACTGAGTAAAGACTGTGTTCGTCTAAGCGGCGATAATGTTTCTGTCAAGTCAGATGACTGTACTTCTAAGAATTGGGACAAAGACAAAAAGGGTAACGCCAGCGTTCATGGTGATGACAACCCGGGTCAAGGCCACGACAAAGATAAGAAAGACAAGAAGAAATAATGAGTTCTATGACCCGTCCTGATATGGGTTGACACTTTTTAACTAAAACGCTCGATGTACTTCATCGGGCGTTTTGTATTTTAAAGCCGTATGAGGCCTCATTTGATTATAGATCTCTACGGATTCTGCTACCATCGTCCTCGCTTCTTCCAGATCTTTCGGTTTCCTCAGTAAGAACTCCATTTTGAGTATCCCATTTACTCGCTCTGCTAAAGCATTCTGATAACAGTCATAGCCGTCAGTCATCGAGCAAGTCACTTTATGTTTCTTATGGATATCTTGATATTCCTTCGAACAGTATTGTGAGCCTCTATCTGAGTGGTGTATTAGCTTTTCTTCACTCTGCCGTTGTCTGAGAGCTGAGATAAATGCCCGCTTAACTGATTGCGTTTTCATGTTGTCATCTACATAGTAACCAACGATCTTCCTTGAATAAGCATCCGTAACCAGGCTGACATAACTCTCTCCATTTTGAGTCGGTAAGTAAGTTATATCAGCAACCCACAGTTGTTCTGGCTTCGTTGGTGTCAGCCCATCTTTCACTTTGTTTGGATGGCAGAAGAACCGATGACGACTGTCAGTTGTTCGATGATAAGCCCGTCTTGTTCTCACCAACATACGATGCCTTCTGAGAAGCTCAAAGAGCTTATCTCGACCTATCTGAATGCCCTTTATCTCTGCTAAGAATTTCAGTTTCCGCGTACCAATGCGTGGCTGCTTCATTCTGACTTCATGGACAAAGCCAATAACAACATGCTCATGATGTTCACAACGAGTCTGAGTCTGGCACTGCTTGTAATAGGCTTGACGAGAGATTTGCACTAACTGACAAAACTTCGTGACGGTCAAACCTGTTATGACTTTCTTTTGGACAACGCTTCTTTTTGCTTTTTTGTCACTCTAACGCCATAGTCACGTTCCATAACGTTCACTACAGCTTCAAAGAAATCGGCTTTGAGCTGTGCGTCTTTGAGTTGCTTCTCAAGCTCTTTAATACGTTGCTCAGGTGTGGGAGGTGAATTGAACTCGGCCATAGAGTCTTCTTTGGACATAAAGTTAGGTGTCCCTTTAGACCAATCTAGTCGACCATGCTTACGAAGCCAAACTAAAACCGTGGAGCAACCTTGGATACCGTACTTCTCTTGAGCTTGCTTGTAAGTGAGGCTTCCTTTTTCAACCTCATCAACTACGGTGAGTTTAAAAGCGAGGGAGTAATCGCGCTGAGTTCTTTTAGTGGTTGATTTCATAACACTCTCCAATTTTTTGGGTTGGAAAGTGTCAACCTTATTTAGGACGGTACA
>NZ_JBBWFK010000023.1:0-50972 GCF_052353105.1 Vibrio sp. YIC-376 | reverse complement strand
ATGCGACACTAGCTCAGTTGGTAGAGCGCAACCTTGCCAAGGTTGAGGTCACGAGTTCGAACCTCGTGTGTCGCTCCAGTTTGATAAGCTGTCATCATGCTTTGAATGATGATTACGGACGCGGGATGGAGCAGCTTGGTAGCTCGTCGGGCTCATAACCCGAAGGTCGTTGGTTCAAATCCAGCTCCCGCAACCAAATTTAGATTGAACGCAATAGCGGTTAATCATGCGACACTAGCTCAGTTGGTAGAGCGCAACCTTGCCAAGGTTGAGGTCACGAGTTCGAACCTCGTGTGTCGCTCCAAATTCTTTCTTTAAAAAGAAAGCTAAGTTTTCATCGTACTTAACGGTGACACAATACGGACGCGGGGTGGAGCAGCTTGGTAGCTCGTCGGGCTCATAACCCGAAGGTCGTCGGTTCAAATCCGGCCCCCGCAACCAAATTTAAGACAGTTTGATTGTTATTTTTCATAACCCTCAGGCCGTCGACGGATGCGCCGCCCGGATCAAATCCCGGCCCTCGCAACCAAATTAAGATTGAACGCAATAGCGGTTAATCATGCGACACTAGCTCAGTTGGTAGAGCGCAACCTTGCCAAGGTTGAGGTCACGAGTTCGAACCTCGTGTGTCGCTCCAGTTTGATAAGCTGTCATCATGCTTTGAATGATGATTACGGACGCGGGATGGAGCAGCTTGGTAGCTCGTCGGGCTCATAACCCGAAGGTCGTTGGTTCAAATCCAGCTCCCGCAACCAAATTCAGATTAAACGCAATAGCGGTTAATCATGCGACACTAGCTCAGTTGGTAGAGCGCAACCTTGCCAAGGTTGAGGTCACGAGTTCGAACCTCGTGTGTCGCTCCAATATAAAAAGCTTTCATCATGCTTTGAATGATGATTATGGACGCGGGATGGAGCAGCCTGGTAGCTCGTCGGGCTCATAACCCGAAGGTCGTCGGTTCAAATCCGGCTCCCGCAACCAATTCTCTTCCGAGAATATGCGACACTAGCTCAGTTGGTAGAGCGCAACCTTGCCAAGGTTGAGGTCACGAGTTCGAACCTCGTGTGTCGCTCCAAACTCATAGCCCTCATTGTGCTTAACAGTGACATGCGACACTAGCTCAGTTGGTAGAGCGCAACCTTGCCAAGGTTGAGGTCACGAGTTCGAACCTCGTGTGTCGCTCCAAACATATAGCCCTCATTGTGCTTAACAGTGATATGCGACACTAGCTCAGTTGGTAGAGCGCAACCTTGCCAAGGTTGAGGTCACGAGTTCGAACCTCGTGTGTCGCTCCAGTTTTAATTATTGCATAAGCAATAATACACGGACGCGGGATGGAGCAGCTTGGTAGCTCGTCGGGCTCATAACCCGAAGGTCGTCGGTTCAAATCCGGCTCCCGCAACCAATTTCAAACGATAGTACGGGTGGTTAAGAATTTCATAACCCTCAAGCCATCGACGGATGCTCTGCCCGGTTCTCATCAGGCTCTTGCAACCAATCCACATTGCTCTTTTCATTATGCTGTGAAGCATGAATCCCCTAAAACTAAAGTTTAATCCGCATTATATGATGTCGGACGTTTTCGTTTGTGTTTAAAACATAATATGAATCGGAAGGCACAAGAGTACTCTGGTATGCGGAGCGTTATACTATCTTTCATTAACAGAGTTATCCACATACAACGTTCTGTGGATAAGTTAGTTGATAAAGTGTTTTTAGCGTGACATTTTTTGTTAGTAAACGAAGATCTTTTGTCTGGCAGATATTTCTGATGGCGTGAAGTTTTTTTTAACTTACTGTTAAATAAGGAAAAGTCTGGTTTTTTTCTGGATCGGATACGTTAAAATACGATCATTAGATTGTGTTTTTTTGATCCTAATCATTTACTACGATTGTGTTTAACTTTTTTATCTGCCCCATTTTTTACCGAATCTCAAATTTTTTTCCACATTTCAAAATTGAGAACGAGGTCAAGGATTGCGCATGCAAAAAGTATTTTCAATCTTTTGCATATAGACTACGCATTATGCGTCTCTCGTTAAGCCTTTCTCGATAATTCTGATTAAACGTTTTCTTTTCGTCTCAATTGACTCGCTCCCTTGTCCAGGAACTTGATTGAGGTGCTGAGCCAGTGCCCAGTTAATGTGTTCATCAAGTAATTCACTTTCACCTTGGCGAGACGTCAATGCATCAATGACCCTCTGGCTGTATTCTGCATTGCCAAGCGCAACTGCAATATTGCGTAGCCATTGCAAGTGGCCTATTCGGCGAATCGCGGAGCCTTCCATGTTTCTTAAAAACGTTGTTTCATCCCAGTAAAACATGTCGACCAAGTCGGGATGTTGGAAACTATCACGACGGTGAAAATCTTCTTGTTCGGTGATATCGGCATACCGATTCCAAGGACAGACAAGTTGGCAGTCATCGCAGCCGTAAATACGGTTGCCCATAGGTTTGCGAAACTCTTCTGGAATCACACCATCAAACTCAATGGTGAGATACGAGATGCAACGTCGAGCATCCACGATCTTATCTTCTACGATGGCTTGTGTTGGGCAAGAGGTAATGCAGGCTTTGCATTTTTCACACTGTTCAACACTTGGCTGATCGACTGGCAGAGGTAAATCAACGAGCAACTCACCTAGAAAGAACCAAGACCCACACTCTTTATCTAAAATAAGTGAGTGTTTTCCTGTCCAACCTAATCCTGCTTTTTGAGCTAGAGGACGCTCTAATATGGGTGCAGAATCAACAAAAGGACGGTAGCCAAACTGACCGACTTCTTCTTCGATTAATTTACCGAGTTTATTGAGCTGCTTTCTCACTAGTTTGTGATAGTCACGTCCAAGCGCATAGCGACTGATGTATGCGTGATTTTTATTGGCAAGGTTAGAAGCGAATTGAGCTTCAGGTGGCAGGTAATCCATTCGCGCGCTAATGACACGCACTGTACCCGGCAGTAGCTCATTTGGCCTCGCGCGCATCATGCCGTGACGTGCCATCCAGTCCATTGAACCGTGATAGCCCGCATCGAGCCATTTCTGCAATGCGACTTCATGTTCACTAAGATCAACATCGCAAATGCCGACTTTTTGAAAGCCGAGCTCTTTTCCCCAAATTTTGATTTGTTGTGCGAGTTGTTCGTAGTTCATGCGTGCCACCGAGATAAATGGGGGGCGGATCTTAACGGATCTCTTTCATTGGTGCTACCGTAAAGTCGAAGTATTTCAGGTAAGCCTACATGCCAAAAAATCATCAAGGCGTAGCCTGATCGTATTATCGCGAGAATAATCACTTATTTATAATGGAACCTTTTGCTATCCGCAGCATTCTTATAAAGGTGAGTTAAACTCTTATTGCCTGAAGTGAACATTCGGTCAATAAGATACAGTTTTTTGGCTACTTTTTTCGCATATATGACATTTGAAAGCTTGTCTCCCAAAACCAACACAGTTTAATATTCCTGTTCTTTTGATTTTTATATAGTCAACGATCATTAGTTAGAGAAGCATCAATGAGCACGAAACACTTTAATTTGAAAGATGAGCAAGAAACGGTAGCACTGGGCACCGCATTGGCTCAGCTTTGTTCTCAACAAACGACAATTTATCTGCATGGTGATTTGGGTGCAGGTAAAACAACTTTTAGTCGTGGTTTTGTCCGTGCTCTTGGACATCAAGGAAACGTCAAAAGTCCAACTTACACTTTGGTTGAACCTTATCAGTTGGATAAGTGGCAGGTTTACCATTTTGATCTTTATCGCCTTGCCGATCCTGAAGAGCTTGAGTTCATGGGGATTCGAGATTATTTCACCGATGATGCGATTTGTTTGGTTGAATGGCCAGAAAAAGGGCACGGCTTATTGCCGAAGCCCGATCTTGATGTGAACATTCGCTACCAAGGTGAGGAGCGTGTAGCCGAACTAACAGCGAATAATGATTATGGTGTGCAGTTACTCAGTCGATTGGAGTTATGTTGAGTTTTTCAAATTTTAAAGCAGTGGCGACGTTTGTCGCCGCTGCTCTCCTTATCATCCCCAATTTAGCGTTTGCTAACGTCGTTAATAGTTTCCGAGTTTGGCCTTCACCGGATGAGACTCGTGTTGTCATCGATTTAGGCTCGGAAGCTGACTACTCCTATTTCTCATTGTCTGGACCGGATCGCCTGGTCGTCGATTTGAAAGACACCACCATGCAAGCCAAATTACCGGTGACGGTGTCTGATAGCCCAGTTTTGAAATTGGTACGACAAAGCTCTCCTCCAGAAACGGGGACTTATCGTCTGGTTTTTGAGCTGAAGAAAAGTGTCCAAGCTGATCTTTTCAAATTGAGTCCGACTCCGGGCGGGCAATATGGCCACCGATTAGTTGTTGATCTGCCGCATGGCAACAAAGCTGCGACGTCGGAATCAAAACCGGCAGAAAAAACCACTACGAGCAAAGACATGAGCTCAGTACAACGTGCTCAAGAAGTGCTGATCGTTATCGACCCTGGTCATGGAGGTGAGGATCCTGGTTCGATTGGTCCGTCACGCCGTAAATTTGAAAAAGATGCGGTATTGAGTATCTCTCGTAAGATTTCAGCTCAACTCAATGCAACGCCGGGCGTCAAAGCCCGCCTGACACGAACTGGGGACTACTTTGTCAACCTCAATCGACGTGTGGCAATCGCGCGTGAAAATGATGCACATTTGTTGATCTCTATTCACGCGGATGCGTTTACGTCTCCGAATCCTCGCGGTGGATCGGTGTTTGTGCTGAATACGCGTCGTGCTAATACCGAGATTGCTCGTTGGGTCGAGAACCATGAAAAACAATCTGAACTTTTAGGTGGTTCAGGCAATGCTTTTGTCACCAATACTAAAGATCGCAACGTTAACCAAACCTTGCTGGATCTGCAGTTTAGCCATTCACAAAAAGAAGGTTACAAACTAGCGACAGATATCCTGGGTGAAATGGGGCGTGTTGCGCATTTGCACAATGCTAAGCCAATTAATACTAGTCTGGCCGTGTTGCGTTCTCCACAAATTCCATCGGTGTTGGTAGAAACCGGCTTTATCTCTAACCCAACGGAAGAGCAGCTACTCTTCCAGCGCGCGCATCAAGACAAGCTGGCGCAGGCGATTACAAAAGCCGTTGTTAAGTATCTGAAAGACAACCCGCCAGAAGGCACGGTGTTCTCATCACCTTCTCAGTCAATGATACACATTGTTAAGAGTGGTGAATCCTTATCGGTGATCGCGAATAAATACGGTGTCAGTACGAACGCGCTGATGTCCGAGAATCGTTTGAAATCGACTGGCTTAGTTGTGGGTCAAAAACTTCTAATTCCTTCCGCAGGAACGATTCAAGTACCGAGCAAACCAATTACGGTTGAGACTGAAAGCATCATTCATACTGTTAAGCCGGGTGAGTTCTTAGGTAAAATTGCCAGCCATTACAAAGTGAAGGTTTCTGACATTCGCCGAGAAAACAGTCTGAAATCGGATACATTATGGGTAGGTCAGAAACTTAAGATCACTGTCGCGGTAAAAGATAAGCCAATCCGTAAGCACAAAGTCTCACGAGGTGATTATCTTGGTAAGATAGCTTCTCAGTATGGTGTGAGCGTGGAGAGTATTCGTCAGGCAAACAACTTACGTTCAGATCAGCTCGCAGTAGGGCAAGTTCTGATCATTCCAAATAAGTAAGTGAGCTTTAACGCGTTATGACGATTAAAATTCTGCCAGCCAGGCTCGCCAACCAAATTGCGGCAGGGGAAGTGGTCGAAAGACCAGCCTCTGTTATTAAAGAACTGGTTGAGAATAGCCTTGATTCAGGTGCCACTCGAATCGATATCGATATCGAAAAAGGGGGCACTAAGCTTATTCGTGTTCGTGATAACGGCAAAGGTATCGCGAAAGATGAGCTGGGGTTGGCATTGAGTCGTCATGCGACGTCCAAGATTCATACCTTGGATGATTTAGAAGCGATCATGAGCTTAGGCTTTCGAGGCGAGGCGTTAGCGAGTATAAGCTCGGTTTCTCGCCTTACACTTACCTCGCGTCCTGCGGTGCAAGAGGAAGCATGGAGTGCCTATTCCGAAGGTCGTGAGATGCAGGTTAAGCTGCAACCTGCGGCTCATCCCATTGGGACAACGGTTGAAGTATTGGATCTCTTTTTCAATACACCGGCCCGTCGTAAATTTCTTCGTACAGAGAAAACGGAATTCACCCACATTGATGAGCTGTTAAAGCGCATTGCATTAAGCCGTTTCGACGTGTCGATTAACGTTCGCCATAACGGAAAAATCGTTCGCCAGTATCGTGCGGCAAAAAATCCGCTTCAAACCGAAAAGCGTATTGCTGCGGTCTGTGGCAATGCGTTTGTTCGTCACATGCTGCGTATTGAGCTAGAGCATCAAGGCTTAAAACTGCATGGTTGGATCACCACTCCGGAAGGCGCTCGTCAGCAAAGTGATTTGCAATATTGTTATGTGAATGGACGTATGATGCGTGACAAGCTGATTAATCACGCCATCCGTCAAAGCTATGAAATGAGCTTAAAACCGGATCAGTTTGCTGCGTATGTTCTGTTTATTGAGCTCGATCCTCATCAGGTTGACGTGAATGTCCATCCGGCAAAGCATGAAGTTCGTTTCCATCAGGCGCGATTGGTGCATGATTTTATCTATCAGGCCTTGGCGGATGCGCTGGTGCAAAGCGCGGTGATAGAAAAGCCGCACGTTAATGAATCTGCGTTTCATCATTCAGATCTTTCTCAGAAGAATAGCGATAGTCATACGGATTCCGAAATGTCGTCAGAGACCGCGAGCGTATCGTCGCCAGTGCCTGAGCGCGTGTATCAAGCGATAGATAATACACCGGCTTATCCGGGCCGAAGTGATTATGAAACTAAACCTCGCGAGCGTTCTTCGATTGATTCTTCTGTGCGAGAAGGTCGCCAGTCAGATGCCTACAAGCGCTCGGACTGGATTGAATCCAAGCCAGCCCTGAAACCGACGCACAGTAAAGAGCGTCATGTTGAACCCGCACCAAGTAAACAAGAAGTGCGTGCTTATCATGAGCTGCTACAAACGCCAGACTTTGAGCCTAAAGCTACACCTGCTGATAGTTCGGTCGGTACACGGATTGAACAAGCGCCGTTGCCTCAGGTCACTGCATTGGGGAAAGCATTGGCAGTGGTAGATGAGCAATTTGTTTTGATGAGTAGTGACAGCGGCGTTGCATTAGTTTCATTACCAAGAGCGGAATTCTACCGAATAAAAGGCCAGCTAACGCCATCTGAAGGTGCATTAAAAGCACAACCATTGCTCGTACCGTTATCGATAAAATTGGATACTGAACTGGTCAAGTTGGCACAGGATTATCAGCAAGATTTTGCGCAACTTGGTATTCAGTTGAAAGCCAGAAATGACAAGGCTTTAATGGTCATGGGTGTACCTGCGCCATTACGCCAACAAAACTTGCAAAATTTGGTGCCAGATCTGTTATCTTACGCGCAAACGTGGGTAAAGGAGGAGATGGCTACGAATCAGATGCTTTCAGCGCTGGTCGATTGGCTCGCTTTACAGGTAACTAAAGTGAAGAGCCACTATACTCTCTCCGAAGCCATTCAAATTATTGCGGAACTTGAACAGTTGAGACATGGCCAGTTGCCATTAGAAGATACTACATTCGTATCTGCTGTTGATTTCTCTGCCACGATAGCCAAATTAACACCATGACAGAAAAACTACCTTTGGCTCTTTTTTTAATGGGGCCAACTGCATCAGGTAAGACAGAGCTTGCGATTCGATTACGTCAAAAGTTCCCGGTTGAGATCATCAGTGTAGATTCTGCATTGATCTACAAAGGGATGGACATTGGTACTGCCAAGCCTGACGAGCGCGAGCTAAGCTTAGCGCCTCATCGATTAATAGATATCTTGGATCCGAGTGAGTCCTACTCAGCGGCAGACTTTCGTCGTGATGCCTTACAGGCGATGGATGATATTGTTGCAGAAGGGAAAATTCCGTTGCTTGTTGGCGGTACCATGCTGTATTACAAAGCATTACTTGAAGGCTTATCACCTCTTCCTGCTGCAAATCCTGAAATTCGTCAGCAAATTGAGCAAGAAGCATTGACTAAAGGTTGGTCGGTGTTGCACGATGAACTCAAAGAGGTTGATCCTGTATCTGCGGCGAGAATTCACCCCAATGATCCTCAGCGTTTATCTAGGGCATTGGAAGTTTTCCGAATTTCAGGTAAAACTCTTACTGAATTGACTCAAACGAAAGGTGAAAGCCTGCCGTACCGGGTCAAGCAGTTTGCAATAGCTCCCAAGGATAGGGCAGAACTTCACCGTCGCATTGAACTGCGCTTTGAAAAAATGATGGAAGCGGGATTCGAAGATGAAATGAAAGCGTTGTATGCGCGACAAGATCTTCATCCGGATCTTCCATCTATTCGATGCGTAGGTTACAGACAGATGTGGGAGTATTTAGACGGGGACTGCACCCGCGAAGAAGCGGTGTTTCGTGGTATATGTGCGACTCGTCAATTGGCCAAGCGTCAAATCACCTGGTTACGCAGCTGGGATGACTTAACTTGGTTAGATAGTGATAACATTGAACAGTCTCTCGAAACCATTTCGGAAGCAATAGCATCTGATTGAGATAGCTGTGTATAATGTGATCGTTTTTGCGTGAACGCACTCTCTAGGGATCAGTAGTTGGCGGTTTTATACTATGCTGCTAATTACTTAGAGTGCATTTTTGATTCGTTTAGCTCAGATGCAAAAGCAGTACTTTTTTGCAGTGCACCACTAGCTAAATAATTACAACTACAAATTAAATAAGGAAAATAAAATGGCTAAGGGGCAATCTCTACAAGACCCATTTCTAAACGCGCTACGTCGTGAGCGTATTCCAGTTTCTATCTATCTTGTGAACGGCATTAAATTGCAAGGTCAGATCGAATCATTCGATCAGTTCGTGATCCTATTGAAAAACACAGTTAACCAAATGGTGTACAAGCACGCGATTTCAACAGTTGTGCCAGCTCGTCCAGTGAGCCATCACAGCGGTGAGCGTCCACAAGGTGATCGTCCACAAGATAAATCAGAAGATTAATTCTTCATCGAGTATTTTTTAAAGTAAGGAGTTGATTGCTTGTTTGACCGTTATGAATCCGGTGAGCGAGCCGTACTTGTTCATATCAACTTCACGCAAGAAGGTGAATGGGAAGATCTGGCTGAGTTCGAAATGCTGGCTTCTTCCGCTGGGGTAGAGACGCTACAAGTGATTACTGGTAGTCGTCAATCCCCACACCCGAAATACTATGTCGGAGAGGGTAAAGCTCAGGAAATTGCTACTGCGGTACAATTAGATGGTGCTGAAATTGTGATTTTTAATCACTCCCTCTCTCCTGCCCAAGAACGTAACCTCGAAATACTGTGCAAATGTCGAGTTCTCGACCGCACTGGTCTCATCCTCGATATATTTGCTCAACGAGCTCGAACACATGAAGGTAAGCTACAGGTAGAGCTGGCTCAACTTCGTCATATCTCTACTCGTTTGATTCGTGGTTGGACGCACCTTGAAAGGCAGAAAGGTGGTATCGGTTTACGTGGCCCTGGTGAAACCCAGCTGGAAACCGACCGTCGATTATTGCGTGAAAGAATCAAAACCATTCTTCGTCGCTTAGAAAAAGTGGCCAAGCAGCGTGAACAAGGGCGACGCGCCCGAAGTCGAGCAGAAATCCCAACGGTTTCTCTCGTGGGTTACACCAACGCAGGTAAGTCGACACTGTTTAACCGCATCACTGAAGCGGGTGTATATGCGGCAGACCAGTTGTTTGCAACTTTGGATCCTACATTACGTAAGATTGAGTTAGCGGATGTTGGACCTGCCATACTTGCAGATACGGTTGGTTTTATTCGACATTTGCCTCACGACTTAGTCGCTGCATTTAAAGCAACCTTGCAAGAAACGCAAGAAGCTGACATTTTGTTACATGTTGTTGATGCCAGTGATGAGCGTTTTCGTGAGAATATTCAAGCTGTTCATGAAGTACTAGAAGAGATCGATGCACATGAAGTGCCGAGTCTGCTAGTGATGAACAAAATCGACAATCTAGATTCGCAGCAACCACGAATAGAACGTGATGAGGAAGGCATACCTCGCGCGGTTTGGGTATCTGCAATGGAAGGAATAGGCATCGATCTCCTGTTTGATGCGTTGACCGAACGTCTCGCGTCACAAATGGTTGAGCTTCAACTGTGTATTCCTCCACAGTATCAAGGACGGTTCCGCAGTACATTTTTCCAAATGAAGTGTATTCAGCGTGAAGAATATGACCAGGAAGGTAACTTGTTGATCAATATTCGAATGCAGCACGTAGATTGGTCTAGACTTGAAAAAAGAGAAGGGGCAGTTTTGACTGACTTTATAGTCACTTAAAGGACTGCTACAGTATAACGTCATATCAAATGATGGAGCTTTCTAATGGCGTGGAATGAGCCTGGAAATAACAACGGCAACAATGGCCGCGATAACGACCCTTGGGGTAATAATAATCGTGGTGGCCAGCGTCCTGGTGGTGGCCGAGATCAAGGTCCGCCAGATTTAGATGAAGTGTTCAACAAACTGAGTCAAAAGCTGGGCGGCAAATTTGGTAAAAAAGGTGGCGGTGGTTCTTCTATCGGCGGCGGTGGTAGCGCAATTGGCTTTGGTGTCATTGCACTTATTGCTGTTGCGGTTTGGTTCTTCGCTGGTTTTTACACCATCGGTGAAGCAGAACGTGGTGTTGTGCTGCGTTTAGGTAAATACGATCGTATCGTAGACCCAGGTCTTAACTGGCGCCCTCGTTTTATTGATGAATATGAAGCGGTTAACGTACAGGCGATTCGTTCACTTCGTGCCTCTGGTCTAATGCTGACTAAAGACGAAAACGTCGTAACGGTGGGTATGGATGTTCAGTACCGTGTTACTGACCCGTACAAGTATTTGTATCGTGTAACTAATGCAGACGACAGTTTACGTCAGGCGACGGATTCTGCGCTGCGTGCAGTAATTGGTGACTCGCTGATGGATAGCATCCTAACCAGCGGCCGTCAGCAAATTCGTCAAACTACCCAAGAAACACTGAACCAAATTATCGATAGCTATGATATGGGTCTTGTGCTTGTTGACGTGAACTTCCAGTCTGCTCGTCCGCCAGAGCAAGTGAAAGATGCGTTTGATGATGCTATTGCAGCGCGTGAGGATGAAGAGCGTTTCATCCGCGAAGCAGAAGCATATAAAAACGAGATTTTGCCGAAAGCAACAGGTCGTGCTGAGCGTTTGAAGAAAGAAGCGCAAGGTTACAGCGAGCGTGTAACCAACGAAGCACTTGGTCAGGTAGCACAGTTTGAACAACTACTACCAGAATACCAAGCAGCTCCTCGAGTAACTCGTGATCGTCTGTACATTGATGCTATGGAAGAAGTTTATTCAAGCACCTCGAAAGTGCTGATTGACTCTGAATCAAGTGGTAACCTTCTGTACCTGCCAATTGATAAGTTGGCTGGACAAGAAGGCCAAGCCGACACTAAACGTAAATTGAAGTCTTCTTCATCCTACGATCAAATTCAACTAGAGTCTGATCGCCCACAAGAAGATGCGTCGGACTCGCAGTCTCGTTCAACTGGTTCACGTCAAGGGAGATACTAAGAATGCGTAAGTTAATGATCCCTGTATTGGTAATAGCCCTAGCATTGTTACTGATGTCTCTGTTTGTGATTCCTGAAGGTGAACGCGGTATTGTGGTTCGATTTGGTCGTGTTCTTAAAGACAGCAACGACATCACTCGAATTTACGAGCCGGGTCTGCATTTCAAAATGCCACTGTTTGATCGTGTAAAAACTCTTGATGCACGTATCCAGACAATGGATGGACGTGCTGACCGTTTTGTAACGTCTGAGAAAAAAGACGTAATCATTGATACCTACGTAAAGTGGCGTATTGAAGATTTTGGTCTTTACTACCTGGCAACAGGTGGTGGCAACTCACTAACGGCAGAAGCACTTCTTGAGCGTAAAGTAACTGACGTGCTTCGTTCTGAAATCGGTGCTCGTGAAATCAAGCAAATCGTGTCTGGCCCACGTAATAACGATGTGTTACCAGAAGATGCAAGCAGCGATGAAGTGACCACTGAAGCAGCGCGTGAAGCACTAGAAATTGATGGTGAGCGTGACCTAGTCATGTCTAACGTGTTGACAGACACGCGCCAGAGCGCGATGAAAGACTTAGGCGTTCGTGTTGTTGATTTCCGTATGAAGAAAATCAACCTGCCTGATGAGATCAGTGAATCTATCTACCGCCGTATGCGTGCTGAGCGTGAGTCGGTAGCTCGTAAACACCGTTCTCAAGGTCGTGAAAAAGCAGAAGTTATTCGCGCTCAAGCAGAGCTTGAAGTGGCAACCATTCTGGCTGAAGCAGACAAAACAGCTCGTGTAACACGAGGTGAAGCGGATGCAGAAGCTGCGAAGATTTACGCAAATGCTTACAACAAGGAGCCTGAATTCTTCAGTTTCCTGCGTTCTCTAAGAGCATATGAAAAATCGTTCAGCTCTAAGAGCGACATCCTTGTTCTGGATCCGAAGAGCGACTTCTTCCAGTACATGAACAACTCGAAAGGTGGAAAAGCTGAGTAAAAGAACCGTTCAATAGCTAAAAGGCTCCATCAGGAGCCTTTTTTGTTTCTGTAGGTCCGGGAGCTATCTTGCTAACTCATCATAATAGCGATCACTGCTCCGGCAACGACCAGACATCCACCGATACGGCGCAGCTGGTTGTTGGGTTGCTCACTCAATTGGGCAACCATATTGCGCCAGCCATTTGGCGCGATAAGTGGGCCGATACCTTCAACAATCAAAACGAGCCCTATCGCCATCCATATTGACTCAGACATAACGCTTTCCATTTAAATTCATAAAGCTAAATATTATCAGTGATATGCTGATTTCGAAATGTACGAATGCAACAAGACTCTGAGTCTGTGAACAAAAAATGACTGCAAGAATACCGATTCGGTGCTAGAATCCATTTTTAACTAGCAATCAGACTTGGAAAGATGGGAAATAACGTAGTCGTTCTAGGCACCCAATGGGGTGACGAAGGTAAAGGTAAAATTGTTGACCTTTTAACTGAAGATGCAAAGTACGTGGTACGCTACCAAGGCGGTCACAATGCAGGTCACACACTCGTAATTGACGGTGAAAAAACCGTTCTTCATTTAATTCCATCAGGTATCCTTCGCGATAACGTAAAATGTGTTATCGGTAACGGTGTAGTACTATCGCCTGAAGCTCTACTTAAAGAAATGCAACCTCTTGAAGAGCGCGGTATTCCAGTACGCGATCGTCTTTTCATTTCTGAAGCATGTCCTCTCATTCTTCCTTACCACGTTGCAATGGACCAAGCTCGCGAAATCGCTCGCGGTAAAAAAGCTATCGGTACAACAGGACGTGGTATTGGTCCAGCATACGAAGATAAAGTTGCTCGTCGTGGTCTACGCGTTGGCGATCTATTCGATATGGATACGTTCGCTGAAAAGCTAAAGGAAGTAATGGAATTACATAACTTCCAGCTAGTGAACTTCTACAAAGTTGAGCCAGTAAGCTACGAAGCAGTACTTGAAGAAGCGAAAGGTTATGCTGAGCTACTAACTTCAATGGTTATCGATGTAACTGACGAACTAGACGCAGCACGTAAGCGCGGCGACAAGATCATGTTCGAAGGTGCTCAAGGTACACTGCTAGATATCGACCATGGTACTTACCCATACGTAACTTCTTCTAACACGACTGCTGGTGGTGTTGCTGCAGGTTCTGGTTTTGGTCCTCGTCACATTGGTTACATCCTTGGTATCGCGAAAGCTTACTGTACTCGTGTAGGTGCTGGTCCATTCCCGACTGAACTATACGATGGCAAAGACAAGCAAGATCCAGTTGGTAAGCATCTAGGTACTGTTGGTCATGAGTTCGGTGCAACAACTGGTCGTTTACGTCGTACTGGTTGGTTCGATGCTGTTGCAATGCGTCGCGCAATCCAGATCAACTCAGTTTCTGGTTTCTGTCTAACTAAGCTAGACGTACTAGATGGTCTGGAAGAGCTAAAAATCTGTACAGGTTACAAGATGGAAGATGGCTCTGTAATGGAAGTTTCTCCAATGGCGGCTGAAGCATTCGAAAAGGCAACGCCAATCTACGAAACAATGCCAGGCTGGTCTGAAAACACCTTTGGTGCTAAGTCGCTAGACGCGCTACCAAAAGCGGCTCTAGACTACATCAAGCGTATCGAAGAGCTAACAGGCGTACCAGTAGACATCATCTCAACTGGTCCAGACCGTAACGAAACTATCATCAAGGTTCACCCATTTGAATCTTAATTGATACTCGTTAGAGATTGAAAAAGCCGACCAAAAGGTCGGCTTTTTTGTGTCTGATGAAAATTCTTAAGTTGTGGAATAAGCATCTCAATGTGGCAATCTCTTGCCGCTGTGTTTGAGCGAGAGGCAATTTTTGTCTAAAGCTCAGTGGCTCTTTGCCGATAAGCTTATTAAGCAGAGGAGATCTTTCGGCGATCTTTTGTTTTCAGACACCTTGAGAGTACGTTTATGAAGTTACGAACAGTGGCTGCTTCACTGTTACTGATGCTGACTACGACAGCATCAGGGGCGAGTGCCGCTGATGTCGGAGCACCAGTTCCTATCTATACCGAAGCAGAACTGATAAAGCTTATTGAGCAGAATAAGCACTTACAGCGTGTCCGCGCTGATAACTGCCAGCTGGTTGAAGATATCGTTGCTCGTGCGACTCGAATTAGTCTGCCTGCGTATGAATTCCTTTATGGTGACATGCTTGCGTGGGGCGTTTGCGTTGAGCAAGACGTGGAGCTCGGGCTTTACTATATGGAAAACGCTGCACGCCAAGGTTTACCTGCCGCGCTTGAACAAATTGGACGTTACTATTCTCTTGGTACGCTGGTTCAGCAAGACAAAGAACGTGCTATTCCGTATCTGCGAGAAGCGGCCTCTATGGGCAACTTAAATGCTCGTATTCACCTTGCTGAGTTGCTTCTGCGCGATTACGGTAGCCCGCTAGACTATGAAGATGCTTATCGCTGGTTATATAACTCAGTAACGGCAGATAAAATGCAGCACAAGCGTATCGCTATCCTGCGAGATGGCCTCGAACAGCGTATGCCACAGAACATCATCGCGCGTGCTAAGCGAAGAGATACGTTCTGGTAAATCCCAACAATGCTCTGTCACTTCATACAACCAAGCCCACTTCGAGTGGGCTTGGTTGCTTTTACAGGATAAGGCCTAGCCTTAAATCACTTTATGCGGGCCAAAACACTCGTAGTGAAACTGATCTTGCGGAACGCCAATTTCTTGCAGTTGCTTGGCTACATGTTGCATAAAACCTACCGGACCACAGAAGTATACTTGAACATTGCTTTGCTTCAGCGCCGTTTCGATCTCTTTCAGACTAACAAATCCCGTGAAGTGGTAGTCCTCACCATGCTTATCTTCTGCAGTAGGTTGGTTATACCAAACAACAGCATCCATGTTTTCCTTCGAATCAACAAGCTGACTTACATGTTGTTTGAACGCGTGTTGCTGGCCATTTTCCGTTGCATGTACCCATGTCACCGGCGCTTGATGTTCAGATAAGCTCTCAAGCATCGAGAGGGTAGGTGTCAAACCAACGCCAGCAGAAATCAGTACCACCGGAGTATCAGCTTCAACATCCATAAAAAAGTCACCCGCTGGGGCGACCAGTTTTACTTTATCGCCGACGTTAAGTTCATCATGTAAGAAGTTCGATACTTTACCGTTTTGCTCGCGTTTCACTGAAATACGGTATGTGTTCTCCTGTGCGGCTGACGAAAGGCTGTATTGGCGGATCTCCTGGTTATCAAACTTATCGCTATTGATGTAAATGCCTAAATACTGCCCAGGCTTAAATGGCGCGACTTTGTCACCGTCTGTCGGTTTAAACATAAAACTGCAGATGTGTTCACTTTCCGGTTGTTTTGCGACTAACTCAAACTCGCGCTGACCACGCCAACCACCATCCAGAGCCTCATTCGCTTGATAAATTTGCTCTTCTCGTTGAATAAACACGTTTGCCAGAACACCGTATGCTTCAGCCCACGCGTCTAATACTTCTTGACCCGGATTGAACAGTTCATCGATGGTTGCGAGCAGGTGTGTACCGACGATTTGGTACTGATCTTTCGTTATCAAAAAACTTGTGTGTTTATGAGCTATCTTTTCTACAGCGCCAAGCAATGCTGGCAGATTTTCAATATTTGCAGCATACGCGCAGATCGCGTTGAACAGTGCTTCACGTTGATCTCCGTTACGCTGATTGCTCATATTGAAAATGTCTTTCAGTTCA
This sequence comes from Vibrio sp. YIC-376, assembly GCF_052353105.1. Taxonomy (NCBI): domain Bacteria; kingdom Pseudomonadati; phylum Pseudomonadota; class Gammaproteobacteria; order Vibrionales; family Vibrionaceae; genus Vibrio; species Vibrio sp. YIC-376. The sequence continues at coordinate 34,543 of NZ_JBBWFK010000023.1, read as the reverse complement.
GGGTTGTGGTTAAACATACGATCATAAAAATGCGCAGTCAGCTTTGGTCCGGTTTGTGCGATAAGTGGTGCGGTTGCTTTTACGATTTCGATGGTTTGGTTGCTGAGCATACTGGCTTCCTAATTTAAGTTGTATTTATAATGCATGTTTAAAGTTGTATCTCAAATCTATCTTTCGATCAAGAATCGAATTACACTTTTGTTATTAGAGAGGATAGCAATATGCAGTTAACCAGCTTCACAGATTACGCGCTGAGAACCTTGATCTATCTGGCTTCATTGCCAAAAGACGAGTTAACCAATATTACTGAAGTGACGGATTTATTTGGTGTGTCACGTAACCATATGGTTAAAGTAATCAATCGATTAGGGCAGTTAGGCTACGTACAGACGGTGCGTGGTAAAAATGGTGGTATTCGTTTAATGAAACCTGCTGCCGAGATTACCGTTGGCGGTGTTGTACGCGATCTTGAACCGTTAGACTTGGTGAACTGCAGTGCAGATTTTTGCCACATCACTCCGGCATGTCGGCTAAAAGATAAGTTAGCGAAAGCAAAAAGTGCTTTCCTGGCTGAACTGGATTACTGCACGATCGACGAGTTAATCCGTGACAACTCTGAGCTTTTGATCTTACTAGAGCGACCATAAACCAACTTGCCGCTGAGAGTCGATCCCGATCATTCTTTTTTCAAAGCAATTCTGTAGGTTATCGAGAGACTCGGATATACTAGCTCTATACCTTCCTTGCTAGATAGGCGTGCCTATGTCAGACAATATTCCAAACGATCCTTTCGCAGATCGTGAATCCCAGAATTACGAAAATCCAATCCCAAGCCGAGAGTTTATCATCGAGTTCCTTGAACAAGCGGGTGTTCCAATGAACCGCAATGATTTGTTCGAAGCGCTACAGCTTGATGGCGAAGAGCAATACGAAGGGTTGCGTCGTCGTTTACGTGCCATGGAACGAGATGGTCAGTTGGTGTTTACCCGCCGTCAGTGCTACGCATTGCCTGAAAAACTTGAAATGGTGAAAGGTTACGTGATTGGCCACAAAGATGGTCACGGTTGGGTGCGCCCAGAAGGCAGCGTCGGCAAGGATGATGATATTTTGCTGCCTCACCATCAGATGAAGAACATTATCCATGGTGATTTCGTGCTGGTTCAACCGACCGACAACAGTAAGCGTGGTCGCCGTGAAGGTCGCTTGGTGCGCGTTCTGGAAGAGCGCAATGATCAAATTGTTGGGCGTTTCTTCCTCGAATACGGCTACTCGTATGTCGTGCCAGATGATTCGCGCATCAGCCACGATATTCTGATCCCGAATGAGCACAAAGCGGGTGCCCGCATGGGTAATGTTGTCGTGATCGAAATTACCGATCGCGGTTCACGCTCGCGCGGTATGATGGGGCAAGTGGTTGAAGTGCTGGGCGAAAATATGGCGCCGGGCATGGAAACACAAATTGCGATCCGCACTCATCAAATTCCACATGTATGGCCTGTAGAGGTTGATCAGCAGATTGCCAACTTAACGGAAGAAGTTCCGGAAGAAGCCAAAGTCGGGCGTGTTGACCTGCGCGACTTGCCATTGGTTACGATTGATGGTGAAGACGCTCGTGACTTTGATGACGCCGTGTTCTGTGAGAAGAAGAAAAGCGGTGGCTGGCGTCTCTGGGTTGCAATTGCTGATGTAAGTTACTACGTACGTCCTGACTCTGCACTGGATAAAGAAGCGATTATCCGCGGTAACTCAGTGTACTTCCCGTCTCAGGTAGTTCCGATGCTGCCAGAAGTGCTCTCCAACGGTCTTTGCTCCTTGAACCCACAAGTGGATCGCTTGTGTATGGTGTGTGAGATGACTATCTCGGACACCGGTAAGTTGTCTGGTTACAAGCATTACGAAGCGGTGATGAACTCACATGCTCGTTTGACTTACACCAAAGTGCATAACATTTTGGAAGGTGACGAAGAACTGCGTGAGCGTTACAAAGAGCTGGTCCCGCATCTGGAAGAGTTGCACCGTATGTATAAAGTGCTCAAAGGTGCTCGTGAGCAGCGTGGTGCGATTGAGTTCGAAACCGTTGAAACTAAGTTTATTTTCAATGCTGAGCGTAAGATTGAGAGCATTGAACCGCTGGAGCGTAACGATGCACACAAATTGATCGAAGAATGTATGATCATGGCAAACATTGCGTCGGCTTCTCTGGTAGAAAAAGCGAAAGAACCAGCGTTATACCGTATCCATGAAACTCCAGGTGAAGAACGTCTGATGGGCTTCCGTGAGTTTCTGGCTGAACTGGGACTGGAATTGGGTGGTGGTCTTGAGCCGTCACCAACAGACTATGCGCATCTGATGAGTCAGGTGGGTGATCGCCCGGATCAGGAACTGATTCAGACCATGCTGCTGCGCTCAATGAAGCAGGCAGTGTATAATGCCGACAATGCAGGGCACTTTGGTCTGGCGTTGCAGCGTTACGCACACTTTACTTCACCAATTCGTCGTTATCCTGACTTATTGTTGCACCGGGCAATCAAGTATCTGATTGCGAAACATGAAGGCCGCAACCAAGATAGATGGACACCAACTGGTGGTTATCACTACTCTTTCGATGACATGGACTTCTATGGTGAGCAATGCTCCATGACAGAACGCCGAGCGGACGATGCGACCCGTGATGTGTCCGACTGGTTGAAGTGCGAGTACATGCAAGATCACGTTGGTGACGAGTTAGACGGCGTAATTGCCAATGTAACCAGCTTCGGCTTCTTTGTTCGCTTAACTGATTTACATATCGACGGTTTGGTACACATTTCGAACTTAGCGAACGACTACTACCAGTATGATCCTATTGGTCAAAGACTTATCGGCGAAAGCTTTGGCTTAATTTATCGATTAGGCGACTCGGTGAAAGTCAAAGTGCTGGCCGTTAACCTGGATGACAAGCAAATTGACTTTGAATTGGTCGAAACAAGTCGTAAGCTACGCGGCGAAGGTAAGACTGCTAAGAAACGAGCAGCGGAAGCAAAACGTAAAGCCAAAGAGAAAAAACGCACAGCAAGTCGTTCTTCATCTCTAGAAAGTGGCGCGACACGTGCGGTTCCTGCTATCGAACCGACGAAACGTCCGGAGAGAAGTGAAGCGGGAAGCAAGCGTAACGGCGCTAAGCATGAATCTAAGCGTGGTGACACTGAAGGAAAAAAGAAGCCTAAGGTGAGAAAAGCCAGCAAGAAAAAGCCTCACAGTAAGCCAAAGAAAACGAAGCACTCTAAACGAGACGAGCAGTAGGCTGAAGCGCCAATCTGGTTGTAATCAGGTTGGCTAAGGCACCAATACCAATCATTGAGGTTTCTCTTGATTGGTATAACCAGAACAACAGGTTAGATAATGAGTAACGAATTTATTTACGGTATCCATGCCGTTAAAGCGGTATTGGAACGTGAGCCAGAGCGTTTTATCGAAGCGTACGTACTAAAAGGACGCCAGGATGATCGCCTGATGCCTATCTTGAATGACTTACAAGTATGTGGCGTCTCTATTCAGCAAATGACACGCAAAACTCTGGATGACAAAGCGCATGGTGCAAATCACCAAGGCATCATCGCCCGCGTGAAACCAGCAAAACAGCTGAATGAAAATGACATTGATGCGATTCTGGCACAGCATGAGTCCCCATTGTTATTAGTGCTTGATGGCGTAACCGATCCACATAACCTTGGCGCATGTCTGCGTAATGCGGATGCTGCAGGCGTGGCCGCGATTATCGTGCCAAAGGATCGTTCAGCAGCCATGAACGCAACAGTAAGTAAGGTTGCATGTGGCGCAGCCGAAGTGGTGCCATTAATTCGTGTGACCAACCTTGCGCGCACCATGCGCACGTTGCAAGAGCAAGGCATCTGGTTTGTTGGTACCGCAGGTGAAGCGACGCACGATATTTACCAAGCGAAACTGACAGGCCCTCTTGCTATCGTCATGGGTGCCGAAGGAGACGGGATGCGTCGCTTGACTCGAGAGACGTGTGATGACTTGATTAAAATCCCAATGGCAGGTAGCGTATCAAGTCTGAATGTATCGGTAGCGTCAGGCATCTGCTTATTTGAAGCGGTTCGTCAGCGATTGGCTTCAAAATAGCCTTATAACCAATTACTTAATAAAAAGGTCAGCAATAATGACCGACACTCAGGATGGGCAACCATCCTTTGTTATTTTTAATGTGTAGGGAAGTTATGACTCAACAATCTATAAAATTCATCGCCTTTGACCTGGACGGCACTTTGCTTGATAGCGTACCAGATTTGGCCATTGCTGCTGACCAAGCCGTTCAGGCATTAGGTTATCCTTCGGTTTCTGTAGAACAAGTTCGTGACTATGTGGGGAATGGCGCAGATGTGCTCATTGGCCGCTCGCTAAGTCAAAGTCTGACCATCAATCCTGAATTGAGTGATGAGCTGCGTGCCGAGGCTCGAGAGCTGTTTGATGATTTTTACGAACAAAGTGGTCATAAGCTGAGTCATCTTTACCCGACAGTAAAAGAGACGCTAGCAGAGTTACACCAAGCGGGTTTTACCCTTGCAGTGGTAACGAATAAACCGTCTAAGTTTGTACCGCATATCTTGGAACAACACGGCATTGCACATTACTTTGTGGATGTACTGGGTGGCGATGCGTTCCCAGAGAAAAAACCTAACCCAGTAGCACTAAACTGGTTAATGGAAAAACATCAGGTGCAACCGGGCGAAATGCTTATGGTCGGTGATTCGAAAAACGATATCCTTGCGGCGAAGAACGCTGGCTGCGCTTCCTTCGGCTTAACATACGGTTACAACCACGGCGAGCCTATTTCGGCATCTAACCCGGACTTCGTTGCTGATCAGCTGGCGGAATTATTGGAGATAGTCGCCGTTTCTGCATAACGGTGACAAAAAATCTTCCAAAATACTTGTTAATGAGTACACTGAGCTAACCGTGCATCAAAAACTGCACGGTTTTTCATTTAATTAGATTAAGAAGTCAAAGGAATCATTCTAATGAGCAAACCCATTGTATTGAGTGGTGTTCAACCGTCAGGTGAACTAAGTATCGGTAACTACTTGGGTGCTCTACGTCAATGGCACCAGATGCAAGACGATTATGATTGCCAATACTGTGTGGTAGACCTTCATGCGATTACGGTTCGTCAGGATCCAAAAGCGCTGCATGAAGCGACTCTGGATGCACTGGCGATTTGTCTGGCAGTGGGTGTTGACCCGAAGAAGAGCACGCTATTTGTTCAGTCACACGTACCAGAGCATGCTCAGCTTGGTTGGCTTCTTAACTGTTACACGCAAATGGGTGAACTGAGCCGTATGACTCAGTTCAAAGACAAATCAGCACGCTACGCGAACGACGTAAACGTTGGTCTATTTGATTACCCAGTGCTGATGGCTGCAGATATCCTGCTTTACGGCGCACATCAGGTGCCAGTAGGTAGCGACCAGAAGCAACACCTTGAGCTGGCTCGTGATATCGCTACGCGATTCAACAATATTTACTCTCCTGAGAGCCCAATCTTCACGGTTCCTGAACCATACATCCCAACGGTCAACGCGCGCGTAATGAGCCTTCAGGATGCGACTAAGAAGATGTCGAAGTCTGATGACAACCGTAAGAACGTTATCACGCTACTTGAAGACCCAAAATCGATCATTAAGAAGATCAACAAAGCGCAAACTGATACGGAAACGCCACCGAGTATCCGTTATGATTTTGATAACAAAGCGGGCATCGCGAACCTAATGGGCCTTTACTCGGCAGCGACAGGCATGAGCTTTGAAGAAATCGAAGCGAAGTACAAAGGTGTCGAAATGTACGGCCCATTTAAGAAAGATGTCGGTGAAGCTGTTGTTGCTATGCTTGAGCCAATTCAAGAAGAGTATCACCGTATCCGTGCAGACCGTACTTACATGAACGAAGTGATGAAGCAAGGCGCAGAAAAAGCGTCGGCTCGCGCAGCAGAAACGCTGAAGAAAGCTTACGAAGTGGTAGGTTTTGTTACTCGCCCATAGCAGTAACTAACACTCCTTATTTTGAAAAGCTCCATCTTATTGATGGGGCTTTTTTTATTTCATCGATATCAAAAGGCACCGTTTTAAATAACCCATCACCTTGTTGCTCTCCTTAACATACTCGTAAATATAATGTTGAGTAATTAGTCTAATTCTGAGCTGTAAGTTACCTATTGACCTGTATTTATTACTAAAACTGTTTTAATAGGCTGCTGTGGCATACTTTCTTAATTTCATATGTGATATGTCTCACGAGTTTTGCTGGCCTTTCTTATTTGTTTCATAAACAAACCTGATAGTAAACGCAAAGGTTGGCTCTTATTAGGGCTTAGTTTGCATTTCAATAACGATCAGGTATGACAATGGACACGTTAATCAAACCCTCACTCCTTGCACTAACCATCGCCAGTACGCTTAGCGCGCATGCAAATGCGGAAATTATTATTTCTCAGTACGTCGAAGGCGGCTCCTACAATAAAGCGGTAGAAATCGCTAATACAGGTGATACTGCAGTGACGTTAACCGGTTTTGAACTGGCGAAATCGTCAAATGGCGGCGGTACTTGGGGAAGTAAAATCGATTTAAGCCAGGTAACGTTGCAAGCGAATCAGGTATTTGTTCTTGCTCATGGTGATGCGAGTGACGCAATAAAAGCCGTTGCTGATATTACTGATAAAAACGTGGCCAACTTTAATGGCGATGACCCCTTAGCTCTACTCAAAGATGGTGAAGTACATGATATCGTAGGTGTAATGGGCGATGTGTCATTCGGCCAAGATACCACTCTAGTGCGCAACAGCGACGCCCTAATCCCTTCTGCTACTTACCAATCGGCCCAGTGGACTGCTCTGGCTAAAGACAATATAGAAGGCCTTGGAGAGCTAAACGCTGCGGAACCTCCAGTCCCATTTGCCTGTGAAGTCGATGGAAATACCCCTGTTTTCACATCCATCCAAGAGATCCAGGGTGAAGGTGCCTCTTCTCCATTCATTAATGGCTACCCTTACATCACCACCGAAGATCATTTTGTTACTGGTGTCGTCAGTGCGGTAACTACTGGATTAACGAAAGGTTTTTATCTTCAAGCGCTTGAGAATGATGGCAATGACAAGACCTCAGAAGGTCTGTTTATTTATACTGACACTGAGGATAGTGAGCTGAAACCTGGAGATGTTGTTTGTGTTAAAGGTAAGGTTCAGGAGTACTACAGTAATACCCAGTTATCTTCCGATGCGACGAATTACGTCAAAACGGGTACATCAGACATCCCTCTTGTTACTGTATTAAATATTAAAGACGGGGAGACGCTGCGTGATGCTCTTGAACGTCATGAAGGGATGCAAGTGGTGCTTCAATCCGCTAGTGAACTTTTCGTTACCCGCAACTTCTCCTATGACTATGATGCAAGACGCAACAACATGATGTTGTCCTATCAAGCGCCGCTATTTAAGCCGACTCAACTTTATGCTGCAGAAAGTGATGCAGCCGTTGCCCTGGCAAAAGACAATACGAACAATCGTGTGTACTTAGAGTCAGACAGCAAAGCGCCTGATGGTCAGCTCCCTTACTACCCGACCTTTGGTGAGGATATTGATCAGGACGGTTCATCCGAGCAGCATATTCGTTTGGGCTCTCTTGTTGAAGGGTTACAAGGTGTCGTGAACTACAGCTACAACGAGTATCGATTGATCGCGACGAACGAGGTTGATAGCCGCAACTTTGTCACTTCTGGTGATGACTTTGATGTCACACGTAAAGCAGCCCCAGCGATTGCCGACTCAGATTTACGTGTCGCAAGTTTTAATGTCCTGAACTATTTCACTTCGGTTGCTGACAGCGGCAATGATAATCCAACGGGTCAAAACCGTGGGGCAACAAACTACGACGAGTTCTTAATTCAGCAAGCCAAAATCGTAGCTGCCATGAACACAATGGATGCCGATATTATTGGATTGATGGAAATAGAAAACAACGGTTTTGGTGAGGGTAGTGCGATACAGAACTTAGTAGACGCACTGAATGCCGACATTGCGGATGTAGACGATCACTACACCTACGTGGAAATCGCTGATCAGGATAAATATCAAGATGAGTACTTCGGTAGCGATGCGATTATGGTTGCGCTCTTATACCGTGCTAAATCCGTTGCTCCGAAAGAAGCCGCGAAAGTCATCGTTACTCCAGAGCAACATGTTGAAGAGCATACCATCACCCGCAATGACGGTGCAGAAGGCAACCCGGCGTATGACCAATACCAACGTCACAGCTTACTGCAAACCTTTACGGTTAAAGAAACCGGCGAAGATCTTTCGGTGGTAGTGAATCATTTCAAATCGAAAGGTTCGGAATGTATTGAAGAATGGATTGCAGGAGTGGAAGGTTCGGAGCCTGAAGACTTGCAAGGTAACTGTAATAACTTCCGAGTTTCTGCTGCGCAGGTTGTGGGTGAGACACTTAAAGACGTTGATGGTGATGTACTTGTAATCGGCGACCTGAATGCTTATGGCAAGGAAGATCCTCTTCTGACTCTGACGGATTACTCAAAAGAGAAATACGGACGTGATATCTACACAGCGGCGTATACGACAATTGATGGTGGAGATCTGCAGATAGAGAAGACGCAAATTGCGCGAGGTTATGGTTTGCATAACCTCAACACACTGCTGCATGGCAGCGATACGTTTTCGTACACTTACTCTGGTGAATTAGGCAACTTAGACCACGCTTTAGCGAGCAGTAGTCTGGCACAAAAGGTGGTGGCGATTGAAGATTGGCACATCAACTCACTGGAAAGTAACTTGTTCGAATACAGCAGCAAGTACACGGGCGATATGCCGAAGTACAAAGATGCCTTTTCTGCGTCTGACCATGATCCAGTGATCATTGCGATTGAGCTTCCTGATTCCGAGATGAAATTACCAAAAGCTGGCGGGAAATTAACGGTGGGTATGCGATTACCGCCAAATGCAGTAGCGGGAGATGTTGCTGCGGTAAGCTTCACTTCTTCAAAGCGCCCAGCAGCAGCGAGCCCGAAAGCGCGAGCTTACAGCGCGAGCGTAACATTAACTCAAAATGACATTGAGGCGCGCAGCGTAACGCTGGAGTTTGATAAGAATCCAGCGCCTGGTATGTATCAGTTAGAAGAGCGATTAACTGACGCTACAGGGAGTTCGGTGAAGTTCAGTTCTCCACGTCAAGTAACCCTTGAACGTACTGCTTCTGGCAATAAACCTTCAAAAGGGGCCAATGCTGGTTCATCTGGCTTAGGAGCACTCTTCGCGATGTTTGGATTAGGCTCCTAACGTCACCAACATTGATCGGTTTTATTTCCTGCAACTCAGTCACTCAGGTTACTGTGGAGACCAAAGGCCAGCCGATGCTGGCCTTTTTTATTGCGCAAAAGCTTGCCTTTCTTGCTTGGTGTTGCAAAATACCGCCCTCAATTATCACAAATGTGTGGTTGAGACAGTATTGCCAAACGGATTGGGAGCAACCGACACCTTATGTTGTTGATCATTGATAATTACGACTCTTTTACTTACAACCTTTATCAGTATTTTTGCGAGCTTGGCGCAGAAGTAAAGGTAGTGCGCAATGATGAAATTGATATTCAAGGTATTGAAGCACTTAATCCTACGCACTTAGTGATCTCTCCCGGACCTTGTACGCCAAACGAAGCGGGTATCTCATTACAAGCGATTCAACATTTCGCGGGTAAGTTGCCAATCCTCGGTGTTTGTTTGGGTCATCAAGCCATAGCACAGGCGTTTGGTGGGACAGTCGTACGGGCGCGACAGGTGATGCATGGTAAAACATCGCCAATCCGCCACAATGGTCGCAGTGTGTTTAGAAATCTCAATAACCCCCTCACCGTAACCCGCTACCACTCTCTTGTGGTGAAGAATGGTACGTTGCCAGATGTGTTTGAATTGACTGCCTGGACAGAGCTACCGGATGGCAGTATGGATGAGATTATGGGCTATCAACATAAAACTCTGCCTATTGACGCGGTGCAGTTTCATCCAGAATCGATCAAAACAGAACAGGGCCATGAGCTGCTGGCAAACTTTCTTGCGCGTAAAACGATCTGATCGTGATCACTTTTCTTAACAAATAATTCATCTTTCCGTCGGGGTTAGTGAACTGCAAAACTATGCGTTTCACTACTCTGAATCTGTCTATTCACGCCAGTTTTTTCCTTTTGTCCCTTGTATTAGCAGGGATTGATAAAAAAAATCTTCTCTATTTTTGTTTCTTCGTGCATAAATAATCACAGGTAGTGATTATTGGCAGTTTTTGTTCAATGTAAAAAGAATAAATCACTATTGAAATGGTTAATTGAATGTAAATACAATGCCGCAATAGCTTAAATGCAAAACTTTATTTGCTGGTAAATAGAACCGATTAAGTTCGCTTATCTGCTAGGCATGCGGTATTAAGAAGGAAAGTGCGATGACAAAGGAAATTAAAGTAGAGCGCGGTTTATTCGATGAGGTAATGGTACCTTGTTATAACCCGATGGAAATGATCCCTGTGAAAGGTAAAGGTTCACGTATTTGGGATCAGGAAGGTAAAGAATACATCGACTTTGCTGGTGGTATTGCAGTGAGCTGTCTTGGTCATTGTCACCCTGCGATGGTGGAAGCGTTGACTGAACAGGGCAACAAACTTTGGCATCTTAGTAACGTGATGACTAACGAGCCAGCACTTCGTCTGGCGAAGACGCTGACAGAATTAAGCTTTGCAGAGCGTGTTTTCTTCTCGAACTCAGGTGCAGAAGCAAACGAAGCCGCATTAAAACTGGCTCGTCGTTATGCAGCAGACGTATACGGTCCTGAGAAATCAGAAATTATCGCATTTAAACAAGGTTTCCACGGTCGTACGTTCTTTACCGTAACCGTTGGCGGCCAAGAGGCTTACTCAGATGGTTTTGGTCCTAAGCCAGGCGATGTAACGCATCTTCCATACAATGATATCGAAGCACTGCAAGCGCACATCTCAGACCGCACATGTGCCGTGATGATGGAACCATTGCAAGGTGAAGGCGGTATCGTGCCTCCAACACCAGAGTTTGCTCAAGCAGTACGTGAACTTTGTGATAAGTACAACGCACTACTTATTTTTGATGAAGTACAAACGGGTAACGGCCGTACAGGTCACTTCTACGCATACCAAGGTCTTGGTATCACGCCAGATATCCTAAGCACAGCTAAATCACTTGGTGGTGGTTTCCCTATCGGCGCAATGCTAACTACAGCGAAGCTTGCTGAACACTTTAAAGTTGGTACGCACGGTTCTACTTACGGTGGTAACCCACTGGCTTGTGCGGTGGCAGAAGCAGTAGTAAACGAAGTTACTAAACCTGAAGTTCTGGCTGGTGTTTTAGAGCGTGAAGCGATGTTCCGTGAAGGTCTGGAAAAGATTAACGCGAAATACAACATCTTCGCAGAAGTTCGTGGTAAAGGCCTACTGCTAGGTGCTGCGCTAAACGAAGCATGGCAAGGTCGCGCACGTGATGTATTAGTCGCTGCTGGTAAAGAAGGCCTGTTAGTACTGATTGCAGGTGCTAACGTTGTCCGTTTCACGCCATCACTGGTTATTACAAAAGAAGAAATTGAAGAAGGTTTGGCGAAACTGGATAAAGCTATCGCGACTTTAGTGTAAGCGGTACAACAAATAAAACGCCAACGTATTAACCCCCGTCAAGGATCTCTGACGGGGGAATTTTCCTAAAATATAATCAATATAGTTAGGATTTTCTTGCATCTGGAGGGAGCATTGATGCTAGTAGTTCGCCCTATCGCGATGTCAGATTATGACGCTCTGCACACTTGTGCGGTTGAGTCTGGCCACGGATTTACATCTCTACCGGTTAACGAAGAACTGTTAACCAATCGAATCAAACACTCGGAGTACAGCTTTGGTAAGCCTGACGTAACTAAACCTGGTGACGAAGGCTACCTGATGGTGGGTTTTGACTCTGAAACGGGTGAAGTTGCAGGTACTACCGGAATCGAAGCATCTATCGGTTGGGATGTGCCTTTCTATTCTTACCACATCAGCAAAGTGGTTCACTCATCGCCAAAATTAGGCGTAAACAATGTCGTTAAGCTGCTGACCTTTGGCAACAACTACACGGGTAACAGTGAAATCTGTACTCTTTTCTTGCGTGAGAAATTCCGCCTGGGCCTGAATGGTCGTCTGATGTCAAAGTGTCGTTTCTTAATGATGGCTGAACATCCAGAGCGCTTCTCTCAGACCATTTTTGCCGAGATGCGCGGTGTTTCTGATGCCAACGGTAATTCTCCATTCTGGCAATGGCTGCAAGAGCACTTCTTCTCGATTGATTTCACGTTGGCGGATTATCTGACTGGTATCGGTAAGAAAGGCTTCATCGCTGACTTAATGCCGAAGCTGCCAATCTACATCAACCTGCTCAGTCCAGAAGCACAAGCAGTAATCGGTCAGGTACATGACAAAACTCGTCCTGCATTGAAGCTGCTGGAGCGTGAAGGCTTTACCAACCGTGGTTACGTAGACATTTTCGATGCGGGTCCAACGGTTGAGTGTGACGTACGTAATATTGAATCTGTGCGTCATTCATTCCGCGCTCGAGTAAAAATCGCATCGCACAACAGTACACAAGATTTCTTGATGTGTAACTCATCATTCGAAAACTTCCGTGCCGCAGCGGCAAAAGCGGCGTATGACGCAGAGAGCAAGAGCGTCGTACTTGCGCCAGAACTTGCGGACGCACTATTGGTAGAGGAAGGGGACTTCGTTCGCCTTCTACCGCAGTAATAGAAGACAGAATTTAAGGATAGTAACAATGACACATTGGATTGCAGGTGAGTGGGTACAAGGTCAGGGTGAAGAGTTCACATCTCTGTCTCCGTACAACCAAGAAGTGATTTGGCAAGGTAAAGGTGCAACTGCTGAACAGGTTAACCAAGCGGTAGCCGCTGCTCGAGCTGCTTTTGTGGAGTGGAAAAATCGTCCATTCGCAGAACGTGAAGCGATCGTGCTTGCGTTTGCAGAAAAAGTAAAAGAAAACAGCGAAAAGATTGCTGAAGTGATCGCTAAAGAAACGGGTAAGCCTATTTGGGAAACTCGCACAGAAGCCGCTGCAATGGCTGGTAAAATCGCAATTTCGATTCGTGCTTATCATGAACGCACGGGTGAAGCGACACGTGAAGCTGCAGGCAACCAGATAGTCCTGCGCCATCGTCCACTAGGCGTAATGGCAGTATTCGGCCCTTATAACTTCCCTGGTCACCTTCCAAATGGTCACATCGTTCCTGCAATTTTGGCGGGTAACACCGTGGTATTTAAGCCATCAGAACAAACACCTTGGACTGGTGAGGTGGCGATGAAGCTGTGGGAAGAAGCGGGTTTGCCTAAAGGCGTGATTAACCTGGTTCAAGGTGCCAAAGAGACAGGCATTGCTCTGGCTGATGCGAAAGGTATCGATGGCGTACTGTTTACTGGTAGTGCAAACACCGGTCATATTCTACATCGCCAATTCGCGGGTCAACCTGGCAAGATGCTGGCGCTGGAAATGGGTGGCAACAACCCAATGGTTATCTCTGAGAACTACGGCGATTTAGACGCAACGGTCTACACCATCATTCAATCTGCATTCATCAGTGCAGGCCAACGTTGTACCTGTGCACGACGCCTGTACGTGCCATTGGGAGAGAAAGGCGATGCGCTAATCACTAAGTTAGTTGAAGCGACGAAGAACATTCGTGTTGATCAACCGTTCGCTGAGCCAGCGCCGTTTATGGGGCCGCAAATTTCTGTGGCAGCGGCGAAGTTCATTCTGGATGCTCAATCAAATCTTCAGTCTTTAGGCGGCGAGAGTCTAGTTTTAGCCAAAGCAGGGGAAGCGGCATTTGTATCTCCGGGCATTATCGATGTCACTAATATTGCTGAGCTACCTGATGAAGAGTATTTCGGCCCGCTATTGCAGCTGGTGCGTTACGAAGGTCTGGAAAAGGCAGTGGAACTGGCGAACGACACGCGCTTTGGCCTGTCCGCTGGTCTCGTTTCAACGAATGACCAAGAGTGGGAATACTTTGTAGACCACATTCGTGCCGGTATTGTAAACCGTAACCGTCAATTGACTGGTGCAAGTGGCGACGCGCCATTTGGTGGTCCTGGTGCATCAGGTAACCTTCGTCCAAGCGCATATTACGCAGCGGATTACTGTGCTTACCCAATGGCATCTATGGAAGGTAGCGCGACTGAACTACCTGCAACGTTGAGCCCGGGTTTAACGCTTTAATTTGAAGTATATGAGCCTCGGCAATGTACTGTGGCTCAGTTTGCCAGCGCACTGCTGATGTATGGAGTATTAATGTGCGTTGGCTGACTAGTGAAGTGATTAAAAACTTAGACAAGCGTGTTTAGACTGACTGATATTCCGTCACAGGTTGGTGGCTGCTCGTTCATTATTCTGGACAGCTTTTAAGGCTGTGAACGAGCCGCCAACATTCTTATCTTATCCCTACATCTCGTAACAAGGAGCCGTTATGACGCCCGATGTGTTATTTGAATCACTATGGCAAGACTACATTCAACGTCTATGCCCTTCTGCTGCTAAAGTTCATCAGCTTCTTCAGGAAGATGAACCTTTAATTAACGACCATATTGCTTTACGCACATTTAATGTTGAGCCTCTTGGCATTGAAACGCTGGCTAAGCCATTTTTAGCGATTGGCTATGAAGCGTGTGGTGATTATGTCTTTGAAAGCAAGAAACTCGTTGCTAAGCACTACGAGCACCCAGATCCAAAACAGCCAAAAGTCTTTATTAGTGAGCTCAAAGTAGAAGAGTGTTCTCCAGAGCTACAAGCGATTGTTGCGAAGCTGGTGGCACAAGTAGATGCAGAGAAACTGACAGGCAGCGCATTTTTGCATGGTGGCCGTTTATGGGACCTAAGTTTTGCAGATTATCAGACTCTGGCTAAAGAGAGCGAATACGCGTCCTGGCTTGCTGCACATGGTTACGGTGCAAACCACTTTACGGTTAGCGTGAATCAGTTGAACCAGCACAATGAAGTGCAAGAAGTGAATGATCACTTACGTCAAGCTGGATTTGTGATTAACGAGTCTGGTGGTGAAGTTAAGGGCTCGCCAGAAGTTTTGCTGGAGCAATCTTCCACCATGGCTGATAAAGTGCCTGTTCACTTTACTGAAGGCTCTGAGATCATTCCAGGTGGCTTCTACGAATTTGCTAAACGTTACCCAATGGCAAATGGTGAACTTTATCCAGGATTCGTTGCTGCTTCTGCAGATAAAATCTTTGAGAGCACGAATAGTTAATTCAATACGTTAACTCGATTCCCGATGGCTGCTTAAGGCCGTTGGGAATGGGGCTCTAGACTGACTCACTTTTATCTGTAAAGAAAAAGCCACCAATGTTGCCATTGGTGGCTTTGATTTATTTGACTTACGTTACTCTTATCAGAGATTAACGAGTACCGTAAACTACGATAGTTTTACCGTGCGCAGAGATTAGGTTCTGCTCTTCTAGCATCTTCAAGATACGACCTACTGTCTCACGAGAACAGCCAACGATTTGACCGATTTCTTGACGAGTGATCTTGATTTGCATGCCATCTGGGTGAGTCATCGCATCTGGTTGTTTTGCCAGGTTCAGAAGCGTCTGAGCGATACGACCAGTTACGTCTAGGAACGCTAGGTCACCCACTTTTTGGCTAGTTACTTGAAGGCGACGAGCCATCTGCGCAGAAAGACGCATTAGGATGTCTGGGTTTACCTGGATAAGCTGACGGAATTTCTTGAAAGAAATCTCAGCCACTTCACAAGGAGATTTAGCTCGAACCCAAGCTGTACGCTCTTGGTCTTCCTCGAATAGACCAAGTTCACCAATAAAGTCACCTTGGTTTAGGTAAGAAAGGATCATTTCCTTACCTTCTTCGTCTTTGATAAGAACCGCAACAGAACCTTTAACGATGTAGTACAAGGTTTCCGCTTTTTCGCCCGCGTGAATTAGCGTGCTCTTTGATGGGTACTTATGAATATGACAGTGTGAAAGAAACCACTCTAATGTTGGGTCGGTTTGAGGTTTACCTAGAACCATAATATCTCACTTCCTCTGCAGGGTACGCTTGCGCTATCCATATTTTAGCTAAGCCTGAATCAGGTTTACTAGAATAAGAGCACTTTTTATATGCTGCAAGCTATCTTGTGTTTCGGTAAGAAATAGTATCCTTTTTCTAGGATTATTTCTTGATTTTAATCGTGCCATGGTTGCTATTTTGTACGCAAAACTGTGCACATGATCACGGTATGAAAAGTAAACACTACGAAAGCGAGATTTTTAGCCAATTTTTCCTGTTTCTATGAGTTGTTGTAGGATAGGCCGTACGATCAGCTCCATCGCAAAGCTCATCTTTCCGCCAGGTACAACGATGGTGTTGTGGCGTGACATAAACGAACCATCAATCATGGCCAGAAGGTATGGGAAATCGACATTCTTGATACCACGAAGTCGGATCACCACAAAACTCTCATCTAAACTCGGAATACCTTTCGCGTTGAGCGGGTTTGAAGTGTCCACCGTCGGTACACGCTGAAAGTTAATATGAGTACGTGAAAACTGTGGAGTGATGAAGTTCAGGTAGTCATCCATCGAGCGAACGATGGAGTCCATGACGGCCTCTCGTGAGTGGCCACGGTCACGTGTATCGCGCACGAACTTTTGGATCCACTCCAGGTTTACAATCGGTACCATGCCAATCAGAAAATCGACGTGCTGAGCTACGTTCACGTCGCCATCTACAACGCCACCATGTAACCCTTCATAGAAAAGTACATCGCTGTTCTCTGGCAAATTTTGCCAAGGAGTGAAAGTCCCTGGCATCTGATTGTATGGTACGGCTTCATCGAATGTGTGCAGATAACGGCGTATGCTACCAGTACCGTTTTCGCCGTACTGATGGAAAAACTTTTCCAGGCCAGGAAAGTCATTGGCTTGTGGACCAAAGTAGCTGATGTGTCTGCCTTGTTCGCGTGCTTTTCGAATTTCGATATCCATTTCCGGGCGAGTAAAGCGATGGAAGCTGTCACCTTCAACCCATGCCGGTTTGACGTTCATCATGTTGAACATCTTACGGAAGGCTTCAGATGTAGTAGTTGTTCCGGCACCAGATGAACCGGTAACCGCAATAATTGGGTGTTTAGCTGACATGACAAACCTTGTCGAAAGTTTTTCCTTTAAGGTGCAGCAGGTGTCTACTGCACAATTGATAACCCACTATAGCACGTAACAACGCCTTGTCATCGACTGGGGTACGGTAAAATGTGAAGAGTCTAATACTTTGCTTTTCTTTGAATATCTACAGTTTCATGCAGCTCAGAATACACAATGACTGCTTCACCTTTTTCTAGTTGTGACTTTACCTGATCGATCTTATCTTGCAGGGAGACTTCTACCGTGCCGTAATCCGTCCCTTCACGAAGAACGAATTCACGAATCAGATTTTCCAGCGTATCCGGCGCAATGTCTTGCCAAGGAATGATCATAAATACCTCGAAATTTTATGATGGGTCCCCAGTTTACTGTGTCTTACGTTTTGAAACAGCAGAAAGGTGACCGGCAGCGATGCACTGGTAGTAGGAGGGCAGTGCTTCTTCCAGCCAGAACTTCGGCTTTAACGCGGAGCCAGAGATAAAACCGACATGACCGCCATGTTCATACAAGCGATAGTCGATGTTATCTGGCAGGACGAATTTTGGAATGACTTCATCGGTCATAAATGGATCGTCCTTGGCATGAATAATCAGGGTTGGCAGCTTGATTTTCTGCAACTTACTCAAGCCAGAACACTGGGTGTAATAATCATGAGCATCTTTAAAACCGTGCAGTGGCGCGGTGATCAAATCGTCAAACTCTTGTAAGCGCGTTACGCGTTTGATGGAGTTGTAAGAGAGCGCCAGTTCACCATGGAGTAGTGTGTGCTTTTGTAAGGCGTTACGTTTGAGTGATGAGAGTAAATAACGTCGATATACTTTGGAAAAACCTTGTTCAATTCGGTTAGCACAGGCGGCCAAATCGAGTGGCGCGGACACTATGGCTGCCGCTTTCAGGATGGGGTTATCTCTGTATTGCGCCAGATAGTTCGCCAGCATATTGCCACCAAGGGAAATGCCAACCGCGATTTTGGGACTATGCGGAAAACGTTGCTCAAGATGCTCCAGGAAATAACGCGCATCCGTTACCTCACCGGAATGGTACGCACGGGCCTTTTTGTTTGGTTTACCACTGCAGCCACGAAAGTGCATCATCACAGAGATCCAGCCCGATTGAGCAAAGGCATTCATTAATCCATTGGCATAAGGACTGTAGAAGCAGCCTTCTAAGCCGTGAAACAGGATGAAGATTGGTTTGTGTTGAGCGGGTTCTTTGTTTGGATCTTCACTCCAGGCAAGATCGAGAAAGTCACCATCCTCGGTATCCAGCGTCTGCCAGACAGGAGTAAACAGCGCTTTTTTACGAATAAAGCGTGGGAGAAGGGTCTGAAGGTGCGGGTTTTTCATCCCTGCGGCTGCAAAAAATTGTGTCATACCTAACTGCTCTTATACGCCCTCCGACATCCATAGGAGGACTTATTAATATAATCCTTTACATAGTATAGGTATTTTATACCCAAATGACTTTAAGATGCAGGATTCAGAGCGTAGTCACTGGCGTAAGTTCAAGGACAACTACGCAGTGGAATAGTCAGCTTTCCAAGTTATTTATGGCGATTTATGGATGTTTGGGCGGGTGAATGTTTGGCACTGGGATAGCAAAAGCATGCTGCAAGTGCTCACCACCTAGCTGGCGACAATATCTGAGCGTGAGCGGATCGCCATCATTCTTAATCAGGGTTAGGGAGTTGATGCAGTTCACCAAGTCGGATTGCTGTTGCTTCTCGAGTTGCAGTTCAAACTGCAAGGTCTCGCGATATAACGCATCGTTTACTTGCGACTTGAGATGACGTCTTAGTTCGCGAAAAGAGTGCAGTAACGTTTCACTGCGACCAAGACAGCTCTGTACCAGATGCCAGTCTTTTTCTTGGAAAATGAGCTGCTGCTCGTCAAGCCAACGGAGCAGCAGTAGCAGATTCACGTTCCCGTGATAATTGTTTTGCAATGATAAACACGCTTCTTTTACTTCTCGCACGCCATAAAACTGCAGACTGAACTGCCACAGGTGTTCTAAGGTAAGAGTGTATTCCGCGTGTTTATCTGTCATTGGTTAAACTCGAGCTCCATCTGCTCCAGTTCTTCCTGAGCAGACATCCATTCCATTTCTACCTCTTCAAGCTCCGACTTGCTCGATGCCTGAAGTGCCAACACTTCATTTAGTTTAGCTTTATTTTCGGCTTCATAAAGTGAGTTATCCGCCAATTGTTCTTCAGCTTTTGCTAGTGCTACACCTAACTTATCCATTTTATTTTCTAATTGTGTCAGCGTTTTGCGAATTGGTGCGGTTTGTTTACGAAATTCTGCTTCGCGACGTTTCTGCTCTTTTTTTGCAGCAGCGCTGTTGGCTGAATCTTTGGCAGGTTGTGCCGCTTGCGCTTCTTTACGCTCTGCTTTTTGCTGCTCAGTAAGCCATTTGTAGTAATCAACTAAGTCACCATCAAATGGAGCAACTTGGCGATCATGAACAAGGTACAAGTCATCGGTTGTGGCACGCAGCAGGTAGCGGTCGTGCGAGACAATCACCATCGCGCCTTCGAAAGTTTGCAGTGCCATGGTCAGCGCTTGACGCATATCCAAGTCCAGATGGTTGGTAGGCTCATCGAGTAACAATAGGTTTGGTTTTTGCCAAACGATTAATGCCAATACCAGACGTGCTTTTTCACCACCTGAGAACGGGGCCACTTTTTCCAGGGCTTTATCACCTTGGAAACCGAAGCTACCTAAGTAGTCACGCAGCTGTTGTTCGGTTTGATCGGGGGCGATTTGCATCATGTGCTGCAGCGGCGTTTCTTCAGGATGCAGAGTTTCTAGTTGATGCTGAGCAAAGTAACCAATCTTCACCCCTTGTGAGTAGGTCAGATCGCCACCTTGTGCTTTCAGTTCTCCGGAAAGCAATTTGATCAGCGTTGATTTACCCGCGCCGTTGCGGCCTAGAAGACCAATTCGGCTACCCGGAACGAGGTTAAGGCGAATTTTTTCCAGAATTAAATTGTCGCCGTAACCCGCAGAGACGTCATCCATCATCATGATTGGGTTTGGCAGCGCCGCCGGTTGACGGAACTCAAAACTGAATGGGTTATCAAACTGTGCAGGTAACACTTTCTCCATTCGTTCCAGAGCTTTAATGCGGCTTTGTGCCTGACGAGCTTTGGATGCTTTGTAGCGGAAGCGGTCGATGTAGCTTTGCATATGCGACATCTGTTTCTGCTGCTTCTGGTACATCGCTTGTTGTAGAATCATTTTCTGCGCTCGTTGGTTCTCGAACGATGAATAGTTACCTGTGTATTCGTTTAATTGCTGGTTTTCAATGTGAATGATGCGCCCAACGATTGGATCGAGGAAATCTCGGTCGTGCGAGATCAGGACAAGCGTACCCGGATAGTTTTGTAACCAGCGCTCTAACCACATTACCGCATCTAAATCCAAGTGGTTGGTCGGTTCATCGAGCAGCAGTAAATCAGAGCGACAAAGCAGCGCTTGAGCCAGATTGAGGCGCATACGCCAGCCACCAGAAAACTGAGTCAGACTCCAGCTCATTTGTTCCTGACTGAACCCTAAGCCATCAAGTAGCTCAGCGGCTCGAGCACGGATACTGTAACCACCAATGGTTTCAATCTTACCGTGGATTTCAGCAACCAGTGTGCCGTTGTCTTTTTCTTCAGCGACAGCTAGCTGCTTTTCAAGATCGCGAAATTCACGATCACCATCAATGACATATTCTAATGCGCTGCGTTCCAGAGCAGGTGTTTCCTGTGCTACCCACGCCAGTTCCCAGTGTTGTGGTTGGCTAAAAGAGCCGGCATCAATGGACAGTTCATCTTTCATCAAGGCAAACAGGGTAGATTTACCACAGCCATTTTTGCCGACTAAGCCCACTTTGTCACCCGGATGGATAGTAGCAGAGGCTTGTTCTAAAAGAGGTTTACCGCCACGCAGTAACTGAATATCAGAGAAGGTAATCATAAAGTTGTCATTCACTTTGCGCAGTGCGCGTTGCTTGGTCACATAGCGAAGTGACCTCAACTATTTTTTGAAGCCACTTGGGTATATATCTAGCGGTGAATAGTAGGGGTATTGGCGTTAAAAGTCGATCTCTGACCGTGAATTGCATTATGCTGTACAAAAAAGTATAACAATTTGATAACGGATAAAAATTACCACAAGGACGACCATTTGACTGTCGCATCGTCAATTCTCCCAAGAGTTCTGGTCATATACGCTCATCCAGAGCCACACAACTCTATAGCTAATCAAGTGATGATCAAAAGAATCGAACCGCTTGATCACGTGACTGTGCACGATCTTTACGGTGCCTATCCGGACTTTTTCATTGATATAAACTACGAGCATGAACTCCTCATGAAGCATGATGTGATCGTGTTTCATCATCCTCTCTACATGTATTCCTGCCCGGCTCTGTTAAAAGAGTGGTTGGATCGGGTGCTGGGTAAGGGCTTTGCTTTTGGCGAAGGCTGCGCATTGAAAGGAAAATATTGGCGCAGTGTGATCACCACCGGGGGCAAAGAGGAAGCGTTCAGCATCAAAGGTTACAACAAGTATCCTCTAGAGCAGATTTTGCAGCCGTTTGAATTGACTGCGGCTCTGTGTCAAATGCACTGGTTAGAGCCTTTGGTTCTGTATTGGTCGCGGAATGTCTCTGATATTGAACGTTATGAGCACGCAGAGCTGTATCGTCGATGGCTAGGCGACCCGCTAAAAGATTGGAACGCGTCAAACGAACAGGGAGTTCAGCATGGCAGTGACCAGTGAGTTTCTTCAAAGCAGTGTGGTTTTTCTTTCCGCTGCTGTTGTTGCGGTGCCACTTGCCCAGAGGTTTGGGTTGGGATCAGTGCTGGGCTAC
Source organism: Vibrio sp. YIC-376 (assembly GCF_052353105.1). Lineage (NCBI taxonomy): Bacteria > Pseudomonadati > Pseudomonadota > Gammaproteobacteria > Vibrionales > Vibrionaceae > Vibrio > Vibrio sp. YIC-376. The sequence continues at coordinate 12,425 of NZ_JBBWFK010000023.1, read as the reverse complement.
CTATTGGCCGGGGTTTTGATTGGTCCATGGGGACTGGGATTGATAAGCGATGTCGATGCGATTTTACACTTTGCCGAGCTCGGGGTTGTACTGTTGCTATTCTTGATCGGCTTAGAACTGAATCCGAAAAAGCTATGGCAGATGCGCGGGCCGATTTTGGGGCTCGGTGGCGCTCAGGTTGTCGTGACCACTGCGGTGATTGGCAGCATTATCAGCTTGTTCGGTTTTAGTATGCAAGTGAGCTTGGTCATCGGCATGGGGTTAGCGCTGTCCTCGACCGCGATTGCTTTAAGAGTGATCGAAGAACAGGGGCTGAATGGTACTGAAACCGGCCAGTCCGGATTTGCTGTTCTGCTGTTTCAGGATATAGCCGTGATCCCAATGTTAGCGGCATTGCCGTTACTGGCGGGGGAACAAAATGTCGGCAGCTGGTTCGACGCGCTGACTGTATTAGGCAGTGTGATTGCGTTGCTGATAGGCGGTCATTTCTTGTTGCGACCACTGTTTCGTTTTGTCGTGATGAGTGGGGTTCGTGAACTTTTTACCGTTGCTGCTTTGTTGGTGGTTCTCGGAATCGCGGTAGTGATGCAAAAGCTTGGGTTGTCGATGGCATTGGGAACCTTCTTAGCGGGCGTGCTGTTGGCAGAAAGTGAATACCGACATGAGTTGGAAATCGCCATCGAACCTTTTAAAGGGCTACTACTTGGTCTGTTTTTCATCGCTGTTGGTATGGCTGTGAATCTAGGTTTACTGGCGTTGCAACCTCTGGAAATTCTCACCGCTGTTTTGGCATTGGTCATAGTTAAAGGGCTGGTGTTGTATGCCTTGGCTCGCTGTGCCCGCGTTCGACCTAAAGCGCGTAGCCGCATGGCTGCCATTTTGAGCCAGGGCGGTGAATTTGCCTTCGTTATTTTTACAGCAGCCAGTCAGGAAGGGATCTTAAGCAAAGAACAAGTGGCGTTCCTGTTGGTCGTAGTAAGTTTGTCGATGGTCACCACACCCCTTTTACTGATGGGGCAAAAGAAGTGGTTTGCGCATACGTTAAACCAAGAGGAAGAAAGCGTCACCAGTCATGTGGTCGATCGTCGCCCTCGGGTCATCATTGCGGGCTTTGGCCGTTTCGGGCAAATTGTCGGTCGCTTGATGTATGCCAATAAAATTAAAGTTACCGTCTTAGAGAGTGATGCCAGCCAGATACACTTGTTGAGGAAGTATGGCTACAAGGTGTTTTATGGTGACGCAACACAGATTGACCTATTACGTGCTGCTGGTGCTGATAAAGCGGAAGCGTTGGTGATTTGTACTGACTCCCCGGATGAGGTGATGGCTATCGTTGATATCTGTCGAGCGCATTTCCCTAAGCTTAAATTACTCGCCCGTGCCAGAAGCCGGGTAGAAGCTTATCAGTTAATGAGCCATGGCGTGCAGAACTATTCACGTGAAACCTTCTTAGGTGCCCTTGATCTTGGACGCCAGACGCTCGTAGAACTCGGCATGCATCCATATCAAGCAAAGCGGGCAGAAGCACATTTTCGCAGGCTGGATAATGCTATGCTTAAAGACTTGCTGCCTCAGCACAGTGAAGATAAGAAACTCGCTCAAAGAGCGAAAGAAGCTCGTAAAGAGCTGGAAGAAATTTTTGGTCGTGAAATGGAAAGCGATCATCAGTCGCCCAATCATTGGAAGTAGTACTTGAGCTCAGGCTCAAGATAAGGAAGTAGCGTGAAAGTTAAGAAACGTTTTATTGCCGGTGCAAGTTGTCCACAGTGCAGCCAGCAAGATACCCTACGCTGGTGGATCGAGAACAACATAGAATTGGTTGAGTGCGTTGAGTGTGATTACACTGAGCAGCGTAAACCGCAATCTGTAGAGAAAAATAAACACTCAGAACAGGAAATGATCGGTATTTTTAAGCCGGAATAATTGAACTTCGATAATAGATCCCCATAATACTACCATCTTGGTACTTAACCCCATTTTGGTTAAGTCAGTTAATCTCTCTGGAGTTAGTATGAAAATTGAAAAGAACGTTGTTGCAAGCATTGCATACAAAGTCATGTTGGAAGACGGTGTAGTGGTTGATCAGTCAACAGCTGAAGCGCCGCTAGATTACATTCACGGTCACGACAACCTAATCTCTGGTCTTGAAAAAGAACTTGAAGGTAAAGTGTCTGGCGACAAGTTTTCTGCGACTGTAGCTCCTGAAGATGCTTACGGTGAGCACAACGACGCTCTAGTACAGCGCGTTCCTGCAGAAGTATTCCAAGGTGTTGACCAAATCGAAGTTGGTATGCGTTTCCTGGCAGACACTGACCAAGGTCCAATCCCTGTAGAAGTGACTGAAGTAGATGGTGACGAAGTAGTGGTTGATGGTAACCACATGCTAGCTGGTCAAACACTAACATTTGAAGTGGAAGTAGTAGCAACTCGCGAAGCTACGGCTGAAGAGATCGAACACGGTCACATCCACCAAGGTGGTGGCTGCTGTGGTGGTCATGATCACGACCATGGTCACGATCACGATCATGAAGGCGGCTGTTGTGGCGGCGGTAGCTGCGGTTCTCACTAATTCGCAGCCCACACTAGATAACACATCTAGGTTCTGAATTAGAAAAGCGCAAGTTGATGCCCAACTTGCGCTTTTTGTTTATCTGAGGTGTAGTGGCGGAAATTACAGTCGTGGACAAGGTTATGAATAAACCATTCTCTATCGCCATTCATGGTGGTGCGGGCACCATCCTGCGTGAACAAATGAGCGATACATTGCAACAAGCGATTTTGGCGGATTTGGAATCTGCTGCAAAAGCTGGCCATCAAATATTATCGAACGGCGGAGACGCTCTCGATGCTGTCGTTGCTGCGGTCAAAGTGCTGGAAGATTCACCCCACTTCAATGCCGGTAAAGGGTCAGTGTTAACGCATAATGAAATGGTTGAGATGGATGCCTCTGTTATGGATGGTAAAACTCTGGCAGCAGGTGCGGTGGCTGGCATTCGACATATCAAAAACCCAATTGAGCTGGCGCGTGATGTGATGCAAAAGAGCAATCATGTCCTGTTGGTTGGCGACGGAGCGGAAAAGTTTGCCTTCGAGCAAGGTCATCAATATACCGAACAAGATTACTTCTTTACCGATCGCCGTTATGAGCAGCTTTTGTCGATGCGTGAAAAGGGCGAGTTTGCGCTTTCTGAATCCCGCTATCCAGATGATCGTAAACATGGAACAGTCGGTGCGGTGGCACTGGATCAGCATGGCAACCTGGCTGCGGCAACCAGCACTGGCGGTGTAACCAACAAAAAATACGGTAGGGTCGGTGATTCCGCACTGATTGGCTGTGGCACGGTGGCCGAAAATGGCGTGGTGGCAGTTTCAACGACAGGTGTGGGTGAGTTCTTTATTCGTAAGCGTGTTGCAGAAGATGTCGCAGCGAGAATGCGTTACCTCAAAGAAGACGTACATACAGCGTGTGAAGCGGTGATTCAGGGTGATCTCAAAACCATGGGCGGTGAAGGTGGTTTGATTGCCATCGATGCTCACGGAGAGGCGCACTTTGCGATGAACAGTTCGGGCATGTACCGGGCTGGCATCAACACTCAAGGCGAATTGAGTGTCAAAATCTACGCCGATGATTAGGTATTGAAAGGCGATAAAGAACAAAGCCCAGCGAGAGCTGGGCTTTGTTTAATACTGAATATCAGTAGTGTGGCGGTGGCGGCTCGTTAGCTGGATCGGCCATATTCGACGAATCCATATTTTTCACTTTACCCACTACATACTTCATCTGATCTTGCATTTTGGCAATCAAGAGTTGCTGCTGAGATAAAGCTTCGTTCAGATCTTCAATCGTCTGTTCTTGAAACGCTGCCTGACACTCAAGGTCATTAATCCGCGCTTCGAGTTGCTGAATAAGTTTTTCTGTCATGATCCGTTCTCTAGCTGCCAAGCTTGGGCTATGCCTGCTGAAGTGGCAGTAATTACACGTTGTTTGGAATCAAAGGCTGCATCATACACGACCGCGCGAGGAGGGCGAGTATCTTTTTTCGGCTCAACTTCAAATCCATCAACTCGCTTGCCGGTTTGAGTATCCCAGATGGATACCTGACCAGAAGGGCTTCCGGTGACCAGCTGAGAGCCATCATCAGAGAAACGGGCGGCGGAGAAAATTAGCTGACGAGACCAGCTACTCAGATGCGACACTGTTTTCCCTGTCTCTAAATTCCAGATCACCGCCTGATTGCCGCCATCGGAGCTCATGGCCAGTTTCCCGTCGCGCTGCAAAGCAACTCGAACCACTCGTTGTTCATGCTCAAAGGTTCGCAGAATCTGGCCGGACTCGGTGTCCCAAAGGTAAGCTTTGTAGTCATTGCCACCAGTCAGTGCGAATCGGCCATTGGGAGATATCGCGACGGAATTGACTTTTTCCTGATGAGCAAGGAACTCAAGACGTCGTCCGGTGACTAAGTTGACGTAAATCGCTTTACCGTTTGAGAGTCCAAGTAGTACCTGTTCACCGTTACTTGTGATATCAACGTCGCGAATCAATGCATCTGAAACAGACCAGAGGCCTTTGGCTTGTGTCCAGCCGAGATCCCATACCGCAAAGTTCATCTGGCCCGCGGTCACCGCATAACGACCATTGTCTGAGATGCGTATATGGGACACTACATTGGCGTCGGCATCCAGCTCACCAAGCTGGGCTAATTGCTCATTTTGCTCAAGGTCCCACAGCATCAAGTGGTCTTCTTGAGAATAAAGCAGGGCGAACCGTCCATCGCGGCTAAGGGCAAAGCTGGTCGAGCCTTGTGGTTCAAGGGGCCAGCGTTGCATATTCTGCTCGGTAAAAAAGCAACCATTTGACGTGGTGATGACAATTAAATATAGGAATAAATGAGAAATTCTTTGCATCACATCTAATAATCCGGTTTGTGTCTTGAGACATATAGCTAGTATATTGGTATAACGATTGTCTTCACTAGTCTCATGGAAGATTTGTGCACAACAACCAATGGCGAAGCCATTATTGGGAGAATTTAATGAAATCAGTTTTAAAAGTGTCGCTACTTGCTGCAACAGTAATGCTAGCGGTAGGTTGTCAGAAAGAAGAAGAAACAAAAGCAGAAGCCGCACCTCAAGCTGAACAAGTTCAAGCAGAAACCGGCAAAGCAGTTCACTTTAAAACCGACGATGATAAAGCGGCATACGCAATCGGTGTTTCATTTGCTAACTACCTAAGCGCTAGCATCGAGAAACCAAGCGAAATCGGTATCGATCTAAACAAAGATCTTGTTCTTAAAGGCATCGAAGATGTATTTAAAGGCAATGCTGAGCTAAACGAAGAAGAAACTCGTGCAGCGCTAGAATCTCTGGACAAGCGCGTTGCAGATAAGATGCAGGCACAAGCAGCTGAGAAAGCGGCAGCAGCGAAGAAAGCTGGCGATGACTTCCGTGCAGAGTTTGAGAAGCAGGAAGGTGTTGTGAAAACTGAGTCTGGTCTTCTTTACCAAGTGATCACTCCAGCTGAAGGCGAGAAGCCAAAAGATACTGACACAGTACAGGTTCACTACAAAGGTACACTGACTGATGGTACTCAATTCGACAGTTCATACGATCGTGGCGAGCCAGCAACATTCCCTCTAAACCGTGTAATCCCGGGTTGGACGGAAGGCGTACAGCTAATGCCTGTTGGTTCTAAATTCAAGTTCGTTATCCCGCCAGAGCTAGCTTACGGTGACCAAGACACGCCAAGTATTCCAGCTAACTCAACGCTTGTATTCGAAGTTGAGCTACTAAAAGTTGAGAATGACAAAGCTGAGTAATCTGAAAAACTTACGCTAAGTTGTTGAAAAAGGCCCGTTTAACGGGCCTTTTTTGTTCTAGGTCACTAGTTGGAGAGTTTGCTAGGTTGCCTTTCAAATTTTCTGATAAACTTACACCAATTTGTTGATTTTTCGCTCGAAGGCTTATGACAACTACAGATACAATAAATGCGGAGATGTTGCTCGAAATGGAATCCGTTCACGTGATGCCATTCACCGAGCACGATAAAATCATCTTGAGATCATACGAAGCGGTCGTTGATGGTATTGCCAGCCTGATTGGCCCGTTCTGTGAGATCGTTCTTCACTCTTTGGAAGATCTAAATACCTCTGCGATTAAAATTGCCAATGGTGAGAATACTGGCCGTCAGGTTGGTTCGCCTATTACTGACTTAGCACTCAGAATGCTCAAGGACATCGAAGGTTCTGAGCGTAACTTTTCCCGTTCCTACTTCACACGTGCGAAAGGTGGCGTGTTAATGAAGTCGATTACGGTAGCGATTCGCAATGGCGAGAACCGTGTTATCGGGCTGCTATGTATTAACGTCAACCTCGATGCGCCATTCTCGCAAGTCCTGCAATCATTCATGCCAACACAAGAGGCAAAAGAAGCCGCTTCATCGGTGAACTTCGCAAGCGATGTTGAAGAGCTGGTGGATCAGACGGTTGAGCGTACGATTGAAGAGATTAATGCGGATAAATCAGTATCGAACAATACCAAGAACCGTCAGATCGTCATGGAGCTGTACGACAAAGGTATTTTTGATATTAAAGACGCCATCAACCGAGTGGCTGATCGTCTGAATATCTCCAAACACACCGTTTATTTGTACATCCGTCAGCGTAAAACTGAGGATGAATAAGCGTGAGTGGATTAACTTACACGTTAGTTGTGAATGGCCCGGTTTACGGTAGCCAATCTGCTCGCAGTGCTTATCAATTTGCTAAGGCCCTGATTGAGCAAGGTCATACGCTGGTGAGTGTGTTTTTCTACCAGGACGGCGTGACCAACGGCAGCTCACTTAGCGTACCTGCGAATGATGAATTTGACCTGAGTAAAGCATGGCAAACCTTAGCCCAAGAACATGATGTGCGGCTGGAAACCTGCGTGGCAGCGGCTCTGCGTCGCGGTGTCATCAGTGAGGAAGAGGCCAACTTGCACGGTTTAGTTCAAAATAATTTGGCTGAAGGTTTTGTTCAGGCCGGTTTAGGCAGCTTAGCCGAAGCGACGTTAACCCAAGACAGAGTGGTACAGTTTTGAGTCAGTTAACTTATCTATTTCGCAGTGCGCCGCATGGTCGTTCTTCTGGACGGGAGGGGATTGATGCCCTGCTTGCCGCTTCGGCCTACTGCGAAGATATCAGTGTGATTTTTATCGGAGATGGCGTTTATCAGCTTTTACTGGGGCAGGACCCGAGTGCGATTTTAAGCAAAGATTACGCACCTATGCTTAAGTTGTTCGATCTGTATGATATCGAACAAGTGTTCGTTTGTTCTGAATCACTGGCTCAGCGAGGGTTAGCTCAAGCCGACCTGATCATCGATGCGCAGGCACTATGCGTTGAGCAAGTAAAAGAGAAACTGCAACAAGCAGGTAAACTGCTGTCATTCTGAGGAAGTCATGTTACATATCATCAAAACCGTCTCTGCCTTAGAAGAGGCAGTGGTCGTGTACAGTGAGCAAGACGACATTTTGCTCATCGAAGATGCGGTGTATGCGGCTAACCCACAGCATCGCGCGTTCAGTCATATTAAGAACACCACCGTGTTTGCACTGGAGAGCGATGTTCAGGCTCGTGGTATATCGAATCGAATCAGCCCATCAGTCAAGGTAGTGAGCTACTCAGGTTTCGTTGAACTAACGGTAAAACAAGATAAATCCCTGACTTGGGATTAAACGTCACTTCCTGTCGATAACGCTTTACGGACGAAATGCTCTAATTGAACAAAAAAGATCCGTATAATTCTTGACACACCTCTCACTGCTGCATAGAATTTTGCGTCCCTAACTGCCAACGGTTGTTGGGGATAGATTTTTCACAAAGCTTACTTTCAAGTAAATCAGGAGCTAGTTAATGGCAACTATTAACCAGTTGGTACGTAAGCCACGTGCAAAGCAAGTTGTTAAAAGCAACGTGCCTGCACTAGAAGCGTGCCCACAAAAACGTGGTGTATGTACTCGTGTTTACACTACTACACCTAAAAAACCTAACTCAGCACTTCGTAAAGTTTGTCGTGTACGTCTGACAAACGGCTTCGAAGTTACTTCGTACATCGGCGGTGAAGGCCACAACCTTCAAGAGCACTCAGTTGTTCTAATCCGTGGTGGTCGTGTTAAAGACCTTCCAGGTGTGCGTTACCACACTGTTCGCGGCGCACTTGACTGTGCTGGCGTAAATGACCGTAAACAAGGTCGTTCTAAGTACGGTGTGAAGCGTCCTAAGTCTTAATGGATTCCGTTAAGTAAGGCCAAACACTAAATTATTTTTAATTTTTTGAAAAAACTGAAAAGTTTTGGATAAAACCTGAAGAAGACAACGGAGATAAATCCATGCCACGTCGTCGCGTCATTGGTCAGCGTAAGATCCTTCCAGATCCAAAATTCAAATCTGAATTGCTGGCAAAATTCGTTAACATCCTAATGGTTGACGGTAAAAAATCTACTGCAGAAAAAATCGTTTACACTGCACTAGATTCTATGGCTGAAAAGTCTGGTAAAGACCACCTAGCTATTTTTGAAGAAGCTCTTGAAAACGTTCGCCCTGCGGTAGAGGTTAAATCTCGCCGTGTTGGTGGTTCAACTTACCAAGTTCCTGTAGAAGTACGTCCGGTTCGCCGTAACGCACTTGCTATGCGTTGGTTGGTTGAAGCTGCGCGCAAGCGTGGTGAAAAATCTATGGCTCAACGCCTAGCTGCTGAAATGCTAGACGCGTCTGAGAACAAAGGTACTGCTGTTAAGAAACGTGAAGACGTTCACCGTATGGCAGAAGCGAACAAAGCGTTTGCACATTACCGTTGGTAATACCTTTTCAGTGCTGCAAGGTTCCTTGCAGCACTTCTTTAGTTCCTATGCTTATGCTAGGAACTATTGCTATATCTAGGGGATAGCATTTTTAGCTATAGCAATAGTCCCTATCTCTAATAAGAGGATTCAATCGTGGCTCGCAAAACTCCTATTGAGCGCTACCGTAACATCGGTATCTGTGCTCACGTAGATGCAGGTAAAACAACTACTACTGAACGTATTCTGTTCTACACTGGTCTGTCTCATAAAATCGGTGAAGTTCACGATGGTGCCGCAACCATGGACTGGATGGAGCAGGAGCAGGAACGTGGTATCACTATCACTTCCGCTGCGACTACTACTTTCTGGCGTGGTATGGAAGCACAATTCCCAGAGCATCGCGTAAACATCATTGATACCCCTGGACACGTTGACTTTACCATCGAAGTAGAGCGTTCTCTTCGTGTGCTTGATGGTGCAGTGGTTGTGTTCTGTGGTTCATCTGGTGTTGAACCTCAGTCTGAAACGGTATGGCGTCAAGCAAACAAGTACCACGTTCCTCGTATGGTATTTGTGAACAAGATGGACCGTGCAGGCGCAGACTTCCTACGCGTTGTGGACCAAATTAAGAATCGTCTTGGTGCGAATCCTGTTCCTATCCAACTAAACGTTGGTGCAGAAGAGAACTTCAAAGGTGTTATCGACCTTATCAAGATGAAAATGATCAACTGGAATGAAGCCGACCAAGGCATGTCGTTCACATACGAAGACATTCCAGCTGACATGATGGAGCTTGCTGAAGAGTGGCGCAGCCATATGGTTGAATCTGCTGCTGAAGCTAGCGAAGAGCTGATGGATAAGTACCTTGAAGAAGGTGAGCTTACTGAAGCTGAGATCAAGCAAGCGCTACGTACCCGTACAATAAATAACGAAATCGTGCTGGCCACTTGTGGTAGTGCATTTAAGAACAAAGGTGTTCAAGCGGTACTAGATGCTGTGATCGACTTCTTACCATCGCCAGCCGATGTGCCTGCAATTAAAGGTGTCGATGAAAACGAAAATGAAGTTGAACGTCATGCTGACGACAACGAACCATTTTCTGCGCTAGCGTTTAAGATCGCGACCGACCCATTTGTGGGTACGCTTACTTTCATGCGCGTTTACTCTGGTGTTGTAAACTCAGGTGATGGCGTTTACAACTCTGTAAAAGAGAAGAAAGAGCGTTTTGGTCGTATCGTTCAGATGCATGCAAACAAGCGTGAAGAGATAAAAGAAATTCGCGCTGGTGACATCGCTGCTGCTATCGGTCTGAAAGACGTAACTACAGGTGATACGCTGTGTGATCAGAACCACAAGGTGATTCTGGAGCGCATGGAGTTCCCTGAGCCAGTTATTCAGATTGCTGTAGAACCTCGTTCTAAGGCAGACCAAGAGAAAATGGGTATCGCGCTAGGTAAACTGGCTGCGGAAGATCCATCATTCCGCGTGGAAACGGACGACGAAACAGGTCAGACTCTGATCTCTGGTATGGGTGAACTTCACCTGGATATCATCGTAGACCGTATGAAGCGTGAATTCAGCGTTGACTGTAACGTTGGTAAACCTCAGGTTGCTTACCGTGAAACCATTCGTGGTAAAGCGGAAGTGGAAGGTAAGTTTGTTCGTCAATCAGGTGGTCGTGGTCAATACGGTCATGTGTGGATCAAACTTGAGCCTTCAGAACCTGGTGCAGGTTTCGTATTCGTAGACGAAATCGTGGGTGGTGCAGTTCCTAAGGAATACATCAACTCGGTAGCGAAAGGTATCGAAGAACAAATGAATAGTGGTGTTCTAGCGGGTTACCCTGTACTAGATATTAAAGCTACACTATTTGATGGTTCTTACCACGATGTAGACTCAAGTGAGATGGCGTTTAAGATCGCTGGCTCAATGGCATTTAAGAAAGGTGCTCTAGAAGCGCAACCTGTGATTCTAGAACCAATGATGAATGTCGAAGTAACTACTCCGGAAGATTGGATGGGTGACGTTGTTGGTGACCTAAACCGTCGTCGCGGTATTATCGAAGGTATGGACGAAGGTGTGGCAGGTCTTAAGATCATCCGTGCTCAAGTACCACTATCTGAGATGTTTGGTTACGCAACTGACCTACGTTCTGCAACTCAAGGCCGTGCGTCTTACTCAATGGAATTCCACGAGTATGCTGAAGTGCCTAAGACTTTTGCCGATGCAATCATTGCAGAACGTGGTTACTAATTGACGGTTAAACTACAAAAAGTTTAAGACTTTTTGCCAGATCAAGCCGTCCAAATATTGCGCTAACGGACGTTGGCGCATAAAATAACAATTTCTGGCGCGTCGTCGATCAATAATGATCACGGCGAATCATAACTAGGAAGGAACACGATTGTGTCTAAAGAAAAATTTGAACGTGTAAAACCGCACGTAAACGTTGGTACTATCGGCCACGTTGACCACGGTAAAACAACTCTAACTGCAGCTATCTGTACTACTCTTGCTAAAGTTTACGGCGGTGCTGCTCGTGACTTCGCATCTATCGATAACGCTCCAGAAGAGCGCGAGCGTGGTATCACAATCTCTACTTCTCACGTAGAGTACGACACTCCAACTCGTCACTACGCACACGTAGACTGCCCAGGACACGCTGACTATGTTAAAAACATGATCACTGGTGCTGCGCAAATGGACGGTGGTATCCTAGTTGTTGCTGCAACAGATGGCCCAATGCCACAAACTCGTGAGCACATCCTACTAGGCCGTCAGGTTGGTATCCCTTACATCATCGTATTCATGAACAAATGTGACATGGTTGACGATGAAGAGCTACTAGAACTAGTAGAAATGGAAGTTCGTGAACTTCTATCTGAGTACGATTTCCCAGGTGATGACCTACCAGTTATCCAAGGTTCAGCTCTAGGCGCACTAAACGGCGAAGAGCAATGGGAAGCGAAAATCATCGAACTAGCTGAAGCTCTAGATTCTTACATCCCAGAGCCAGAGCGTGCGATCGATATGCCATTCCTAATGCCTATCGAAGACGTATTCTCAATCCAAGGTCGTGGTACAGTAGTAACTGGCCGTATCGAGCGCGGTATCCTAAAAGTTGGTGACGAAGTTGCTATCATCGGTATCAAAGACACTATTACAACTACATGTACTGGTGTTGAAATGTTCCGTAAACTTCTAGACGAAGGTCGTGCGGGTGAGAACGTTGGTGCACTTCTACGTGGTACTAAGCGTGACGAAGTAGAACGTGGTCAAGTACTAGCTAAACCAGGTTCAATCACTCCACACACTAAGTTTGAATCAGAAGTATACGTACTGTCTAAAGATGAAGGTGGTCGTCACACTCCATTCTTCAAAGGCTACCGTCCACAGTTCTACTTCCGTACAACTGACGTAACTGGTGATATCTCTCTACCAGAAGGCGTAGAAATGGTAATGCCAGGTGACAACATTCAGATGACTGTTGAGCTAATCGCACCAATCGCAATGGACGAAGGTCTACGTTTCGCGATCCGTGAAGGTGGCCGTACAGTAGGTGCTGGTGTTGTTGCTAAGATCTTCGACTAATTCATAACGAATTA
>NZ_JBBWFK010000022.1:0-51050 GCF_052353105.1 Vibrio sp. YIC-376 | reverse complement strand
CACCCGTCCGCCGCTCGCCGCCCAACAAATCCCCCGAAGGTTCAATGTTGTCGCTGCCGCTCGACTTGCATGTGTTAGGCCTGCCGCCAGCGTTCAATCTGAGCCATGATCAAACTCTTCAATTTAAGATTTTGTCGGCTCAATGAATACTGAACATTACATAAGTAATGTTTGAATTGACTGTGCTCCTTATTGGTTTTTACTTTTGAAAAAGTAAAACAAAACAGCTCAAGGCTGCTTTCCAATTTGGAATGGTCACTTCGTATCATTGAAACCTAATTTGAAACCGAAGTTTCTAATTGGATTATCATCAACGAGTGCCCACACAGATTGATAGGTTTATATTTTTAAAGAGCTTTTCTGACTCGCCTTTCGCTTTCGCGTCCCGGTGTCAGGGGTGCGTATCTTACGCTTCCCGATTTGAGAGTCAAGCATTTTTTCAAATTTCTTTTTCTCTCGTTTCCGACTCGCTGCGTGACTTTCGTCTCACTCCGTGTCGGTGGATGCGCAGTATAGGGAGTTACGAAATTAGCGCAACCCTTTTTTTTAAAAAAACTTTCAAGCGGTCACTTATTAGTCAATACGATAAAAATCGCATATTTCTTCGTCACATTTGAGACATATCACAGCAATTGGTTGGAAAAACACCAACCATATACGTAAGATTCATGTGTCTATTATGTTAATTAGGCAAACGATCTCTCTATCATCTATGTGTAGTAATCAAAATGACGTCTAAAAAAATTCTGATTTCATGTGCCGGATTGGCCGTCATTGGGGGAGTGATATTCTCTCAATTCGCCATTTCACCCGCGCTAAGCTTTCTTCTCGGTGTTGTCGCTACTGCTTTTCTGTTTTCATTTTCTAGCCAAACACCAACCGAACAACCGACTGACTCTGAACCGTCAACGAAAACACTGTATGTAGGCAACCTACCTTATAAAGCAAATGAGAGCCACGTGCGCGACTTATTTGCAGAATATGGACAGGTCTACGCTGTGCGCCTAATGAAGGATAAGCGCACTGGTAAAAGAAGAGGATTTGGATTTGTTGTAATGGCAGCGGAGGATGCCAACCCAGCCATCTCTAAGCTAAATGAGAGAGTATATCTGGACCGAACGCTGAAAGTGCGTATTGCTAACGATCCTAAACATCCTGAAGACGATAAACTTGAACAGGACTAAAGCCTAACTTCGCCAAACAGGTATTCAGTGCATCTTCTTGCCAAGGAGTTGCACTGGCATAAATTTGCTTTTCCCCTTCTTCGAATGTTTCGTCCGTTTGTTCACTGCACAGTAATGCTTTCACTCGGCGTGCAATCGCCTCACCAGAATCCACCAATGTAACGTTTCCACCCAGAGCCTGATGGATCTCTTCTTTAATGAGAGGAAAGTGTGTACAGCCTAGAACCGCGACATCCACTTTATTCCGTAGTGGTTCGAGGATGCTTTCCAGCTCTGAAATACAAACTTCTTTACCACGTAGCTTTTCTTCGGCGATGTCGACCAAACGCGTTGAGCCCAGAAGCTCTACAGATTTGCCCTGAGCATAATCTCGGATCAATTTGTGCGTATATTGTCTCGTGACAGTGGCAGGTGTCGCAATTAATCCCACGCCTTTGGAAGCAAGTAATGACGCAGGCTTGATGGCCGGCACTACACCCACAACAGGGATCGACAGCTTTTCACGCAATGATGGAAGAACGATGGTACTCGCGGTATTACAAGCTATAACGACGATATCAACCTTATACTCATCGACTAACGCAGATACGAGCTGGTTCACGCGGGAAATAAGAACGCTCTGTTCCAGCTCGCCATATGGGTAAGCCTGATTGTCGAATAGATAGAGGTAATCCAGTTGCGGCAAAAGGCGATGTATTTCTTTAAATACAGATAGCCCGCCAACACCAGAGTCAAACACTAGAACTTTTTTCTTATTCGCTACTCGCACGAGTCTTACCTAAACAATACAAACGCTGCGATCATACTCTCTCGATTTGTTTTGGCAATGCATTGGCTTGGTATCTTTGATGACTGAACCTCTCCCCTATCTCGACGCCTAACTTAACCAGTTCTATATAACCTTGAAAAGAAGGGGTGGATGTCACTAAGGTGTGGAATTCGCCATCTTCCCCACAGGGATCGACATGACTTGGTAGTGACTCGACTAAAGTTTTGTCATACCAACGACCACACCAATCTGATGATAGAGCTTGACCATCCGTCGTTATCAGCATGGTTTGAATACCGCGATCAATGATTTCCAACGCTAGTGATTCACTGTCTTCGCCCAATAAAGGGAATACACACTGCCACCCTGCTGGTTCAATATAACTACGTCGATAGTCGGCGATACCATTACAGAACATGTCACCAAACGCGACGGCTTCTATGTTTAACCCACTCTCAGTTAATGCACTAACAATTGTGGATTGATATACCTGATTGCTAGGAAAGACTTCGGGTAACTCGATTTTGATGAGAGGTAAGTGCAGTAAGTCAGCTTGCATCTGTACTACTTCAAGCGGTGTTGCTTGAAAGGGAACTTCGTCGCCGACATAAGTCGTGTAGAGCCCAACAACCTGATAGTTTGGGTTTTCTTGTAGTCTTTCTAAGGTCAAAGTGGAGTCTTTACCACTCGACCAGCTGATTATTACGCGTTTTGGTTTACTCATGATGCCTCCATACCGATTAGAAATAGCAAAAACCGCCCGAAGGCGGTTTTAGTTCATCAATACGGTTAGAATTGGTAACCGATGTTTAAGTAGTAAGCACGCTCTGCCGCAGGATAACCCAGCGCCATTTCATACTCTTCATCAAACAAGTTATCAACGCGAGCGCTAATGGTAGTTGAGTCATTTGGGTAGTAAGTGACTGCTGTATCCACCAGTGAGTAAGAAGGCATGTTCACGTCTTGAGATGGCCAAGAGTTGTAGTCAACATCTGGGCGCTTACCTACGTATAGATAGCTAATAGCCCAATCAACCTTGTCAAAGTTCACAACCGCATTCCACTTATACATCTCTTTGGCACGACGTTGCAGCTGCTCACCCTCATCATCTTCAGCGTCTTTGTAATCGGCGCTCAATTGATGCTGAACAATACCGGTTTCGAACTCAGCAACCAATTCAACGCCTTGAATGTGAGTTTCACCATCAACATTCAAGTATTTGTATGTCGTCGGATGGTAGTCGATAAGGTTGGTGATTTTGTAGTCATAACCCGTTAGTGACCAGAAAACGCCTTGGACATCACCACTAAAGCTGATTTCCCATGCATCAGATTCTTCCGGTTTAAGGTCTTTTTCACCATAAGTCGGGTCGTATTGCTGATAAAGGTTAGGCGCTTTAAAAGCAGTGCCGAAAGAAGCTTTCGCACCAAATTCTGGGATGAACTGGTAACCTGCAGCCAAACTGTAAGTAAACTCGCTACCATATTCTTCGTTATCATCAACACGGACACTACCTTCGAACATAGCATTTTCAATAGTGGTGGTTGCCATGCCAAATAATGCGCCATTGGTGCGATCGAACGTTTTATTTGCGTTCTTATCGAGGTATGACTCATTACGCCAGTCGATACCACCAGCAAACGTTGTATCGTTGTTTAGAAGATAACTGTTAGTCCACTGTACATTTTGCTGCTCTAGCTCATCTTCTGTACCAGAGTGCTTACCTGCCGACTTCTCATAGTTCCATGACTTTTGCTTTTGAGCCGTCACTTGTAACTCAGACATCAGGTTGTCAGATTGGTATTTACCTCCAAGCGTGGCTGAAAAATCATCTTTCTCTGCTTCGTAGTAACTACGACTGCCATAGCTGCTGTCATACTGATAGACATTCTCGTACGCACGGAAATTACCAAACGCTGACCACTGTTTATCAAAGTTATGTACGTAGCCAATCAGGCCATTCTTACTTTCAAAACCATGACGATCGCCATCGTTTATCCCAGCGACAGGGCGAACGTTGTAGCCTTCGTCGCTTTCTGTACCCAAAGCAAGATTCAATTGACCACTGTCACTGACTTTAATGCCGGAAGCAACACTCAGCTCTTGATAATCCAGGCTGCCGAGACCTGCACTCAGCTTAGTTCCTGCATCTTCAGCGCGAGCCACGGTGATGATATTAATAACACCACCAATCGCTTCAGAGCCGTACAACGATGCACGTGCACCACGCACATACTCAATGCGCTGAACATAAGTCAGAGGGATCTGGTTAAAATCAACGGCGCCTTTCGCTGCACGTGCAAAACGCACACCATCCACCAGCACCAAAACTTGGTCTGAGCTAGTGCCACGCACAAACAGAGAGGCCAACTGACCACGTCCACCATTTTGTGATACCTGAATACCAGTAAGTCGACGCAGTACGTCTGGAAGCGTCTTCGCTTGGATACGGTCGATATCCTGACGGGTCACCACTTCCACGTCGGCAAGCGTATTGCTTTGTGCTTGTTCAAAACGGTTAGCCGTAACAACGATGGTTTCGTCAGCGGAAATTTCTTGGGCCTGTAGATAAGAGACAGGTGAAAGCAGCGATGCCAGAGTGATCGCCAATGCGGATTTTTTCATTGTATTGTCCTAAATCGCGTAATTCCATCTGAGCCCTACCGTTGTCGGCAGTCCAGTGCTGTGGCTCAGTTGCTGGCAGGTATTCGGACTTAAGAGCCTGGCTGTTACCCCACCTACTCGCTCGACTTCCCACATCAACCAATGCAGTGTCATTACAAGCTTTCGTTCTCTTTTACCGCTGCGCGTCAGTTCTGGAGTCCCACCAGATTCCCATTTCAGCCATCTAGATTGCTAGATAGCACCAGCTTGAGGCAAATACTATTCAGCTATGGATTATTTGTCCAGCCAATATTGTCCTTATGAATGCTAATGTTTTCTGATTGGTTTTCTCCCAACGTTATACACACTATCTTTAAATCAATTCCGGTACAAAGCTGGACATAGCGATGAGATTGAATAAAATCTGCGCTCTTAAATTGAATGCACCATAAAAGGTAAGATCATGGCTACTCTTGATGTAAACCCACAACACTACCAAGAACAACTGGCTGAAAAAGTCGAACGTCTCACTGATATGTTCGCGCCATACACCGTGCCAGAACTGGAAGTGTTTGAATCACCAGAGCAGCATTACCGTATGCGTGCTGAGTTCCGCGTCTGGCATGAAGGTGAAGACCTGTACTACATCATGTTTAATCAGGAAACTCGTGAAAAATACCGTGTTGACCAGTTCCCTGCCGCGAGCCGCCTGATTAATGACTTGATGCCGCTACTGATTGAAGCGATGAAAGACAACGAATCACTGCGTCGTAAATTATTCCAAGTGGACTTTCTCTCTACGCTTAGCGGCGAGATTCTGGTTTCTCTGCTTTACCATCGTCAGCTTGATGATGAGTGGATTGAAAATGCAAAAGCGATGAAACAACGCCTGAATGATGAAGGGTTCAACCTCAACATCATCGGCCGTGCACGTAAGATGAAAATCATCCTCGACCAAGACTATGTGGTTGAGAAGCTAGACGTTAACGGTCAAACCTACATTTACCAACAAGTCGAAAACAGCTTTACACAACCAAACGGTAAAGTAGCTGAAAAGATGTTGGAGTGGGCCGTTGACTGCACACAAGAGAGCACGGGCGATCTATTAGAACTGTACTGTGGTAACGGTAACTTCTCTTTAGCACTGGCACAAAACTTTGACCGCGTTCTGGCGACTGAGTTGGCAAAACCATCTGTGGATTCGGCGCAGTACAATATTGCCGCGAACAAAATTGATAATGTACAAATCATTCGAATGTCTGCAGAAGAGTTTACCGAAGCGATGGAAGGTAAGCGCGAGTTCCGCCGTCTGAAAGACAACGGTGTGGATTTAAAAAGCTACAACTGCAACACGATATTTGTCGATCCACCACGCTCAGGGATGGATGTCGATACCTGTAAAATGGTGCAAGGTTACGACCGCATTATGTACATCTCATGCAACCCTGAAACACTCAAAGATAACTTGGACATTTTGAGCGAAACGCACAAAGTAACGCGTTTTGCTCTGTTTGATCAATTCCCATACACCCACCACATGGAAGCGGGTGTATTACTCGAACGCAAGTAAGTCAGCGTAAGAAATAGAGATAAAAAAAGCGAGCTCAATAGCTCGCTTTTTCATTTAATCTTTTGGTGTTATTCCGCTGAAGTTTTGCTTTTGCGTTCCATAAAGCCCAGCTTCTTGCCGATCCATACGAGTAGGATCATAGAAACCATGATAGCAAAGAAGTTTGAACCTGCTTCTGGGTATTGCGCTTTGACAAACGCAGAGTGACCAAATGCACCCACAAAGAAACATGCCAGTCCAACCAATGGTATATCTTCAGATACCGGGTTGCTTAGGTATTCTTGGTAAAGAGCTTGTACAGCCAGCACAAGTGCAATCAATGGAAAGATTGAGAAAGATACTTCACTCATGGTCAACCATGACAATAAAGCATCGCCACATACACCTGCAACCAGTGCCAAAATCAGCGTTTTCTTTTCAGATTTATTTCCGTTCGCCATTATTCTATCCCGCCTTTTAATCGGTTACGTTCACGTTCTTTGCGATACCAATAAGCCCCTTTGGCTATCATTCGCAATTGCATAATCAATCGTTCCGCGAGTTCATCTCGCTCACGTCGATCTAAATCTAAAGCTTCAGCACCCGAGCTGAATACCAAAGTCACCGACGCCTCTGCTTGAGTATACGCCTCTTCTCTGGTCACGCCGGAGCTCATTAAGTACTCGGTTAATTCTGCCGCAAAATGCTGGATTTCTCGAGCGACAGCAGTCCGAAATTCAGATGAAGTGCCAGAACGCTCACGCAGCAATAAGCGAAATACGTTAGGACTACTTTCAATGAATTCCATAAAGGTTTCAACCGAAGTTCGAATAACACTCCCTTCTTTGACAATTCGCTGACGCGCTTGACGCATCAATTGGCGCAACAGCAATCCCCCTTCATCGACCATAGTTAAGCCTAACTCGTCCATGTCTTTGAAGTGGCGATAAAAAGAAGTGGGTGCAATTCCGGCCTCTCGGGCAACCTCTCGCAAGCTGAGACTGGAAAAGCTGCGATCCGCACTTAATTGACTAAATGCCGCGTCGATCAGTGATCGACGTGTCTTCTCTTTCTGTTGTGCGCGGATTCCCATCGATTTCATTCTTAACTTGCTCTTTTTTTGTAGGGTACAAGAGCTTCAATATAACGCAATTCCCCCCTACGGAGAAAGAGATGTTGCCTCTACTGGAGTTAGCCGCGCAAACGTTACTATTGGCAACCATCGAATTGCAATCTTCTTACTACAATTTATAGACATCCAACAAGCCAATTCGTTCTTTTGGCTATTTCTGCGTGATCACTTCCACTCTCTAGCAGCCATGACCTGTACCTATAGCGCAAATGGGTTAAAATTGCGCTAAGGCAATGTTAAGCAAATATAACAAGGAAATACATCATGGCGCATGTTAATCACTTTGACGTGATCGTAATTGGTAGTGGCCCAGGTGGAGAAGGGGCTGCGATGGGGTTAACCAAAGCGGGACTGAATGTAGCCATCATCGAAAAAGAGAGCAGCGTAGGTGGCGGCTGTACACACTGGGGGACCATACCATCAAAAGCACTGCGTCATGCGGTTAGCCGTATCATTGAATTCAACAGCAACCCGCTTTTCTGCCGCAATAACACCAGCCTGCATGCAACATTTTCTGACATTTTGGGTCATGCAAAGTCAGTTATCGACAAACAAACGCGGCTGCGTCAGGGATTCTATGATCGTAACCAATGTACCCTACTATTTGGTACTGCGCGTTTTATCGATGGCCACTCTGTCGCGGTGATGCAGAAAGATGGCACAGAAGAAATCTACTCAGCAGATAAATTTGTCATTGCGACTGGCTCACGCCCGTACCAGCCAGATGATGTCGATTTCCTACATGAGCGCATTTATGACAGCGACTCAATCCTAAGCCTGAAGCACGACCCTCGTCATATCATTATTTATGGTGCTGGCGTCATTGGTTGTGAATACGCATCAATCTTCCGCGGGCTTGGTGTGAAAACCGACCTTATCAATACCCGTGACCGCCTGTTGTCATTCTTAGATAACGAAGTTTCTGATGCACTGTCATACCATTTCTGGAATAGCGGTGTCGTGATTCGCAATGATGAAACTTACGAGAAAATTGAAGGCACTGAAGACGGTGTAATTATCCACCTGAAATCCGGCAAGAAGATGCTCGCCGATTGTCTGCTGTACGCAAACGGCCGAACAGGTAACACGGACAAACTCAACCTAGGTGCAGTTGGTCTGGAAGCAGACTCTCGTGGACAATTAAAAGTAAACCGCAACTACCAAACGGTAGTTGAAAACATTTACGCAGTTGGTGATGTAATTGGTTACCCAAGTCTGGCAAGCGCAGCCTATGACCAGGGACGCTTTGTGGCCCAAGCCATTACTAAAGGTCAGGCAGATAATTACCTGATCGAAGATATCCCGACGGGCATCTACACCATTCCGGAAATCAGTTCAGTTGGTAAGACAGAGCAAGAACTGACGGCTGCGAAAGTGCCTTACGAGGTTGGTCGCTCTTCCTTCAAACATCTGGCACGTGCACAGATCGCAGGAAAAGACATTGGCAGTCTGAAGATTTTGTTCCATCGCGAAACCAAAGAGATCCTTGGCATCCACTGTTTTGGCCAACGTGCAGCGGAAATCATTCACATCGGTCAAGCAATCATGGAACAAAAAGGCGAAGCGAATACCATCGAATACTTCGTTAATACAACGTTCAACTACCCGACCATGGCGGAAGCCTACCGCGTGGCAGCGTTGAATGGATTGAACCGACTGTTCTGATTCGATGAACAACAGTAACTAACAAAACAGCAGACGTTATGTTTGCTGTTTTTGTTTGCAGTAAGCGTTAGGCGAGAAATGTTCCCTTGCGCCACTGATTGATAAAAATCACCCCAAGTCCGATGCCGCGCAATATCATGAAACTGGTCATCGCCAGCCAAAGTGCATGATTTTCCAACCCCGAGAAAAGATAAAAGACAACAAAGAAGCTGCAAGTTGCCACAAACATGCTATTGCGCATGTCTTTGCCCTTGGTCGCCCCGACAAATATCCCGTCTAACAAAAAGCACCACATTGAAGCCAGCGGCATCACTACCAACCATGGCAGATACATAGCGGCTTGCTGCTGCACTGCATCTATCGAGGTGATCGTGGCGATCAAACACGATCCTGCAAAAGCAAAGACTGCGGTTAAACCTAAGCAGATAAGAAGACTCCAAAAGAAGGTGCCAATCAATGAGGCACTCAGTTGCTGTCTGTCTTTCGCCCCGATGGCTTTACCCACCATGGCTTCCATAGCGTACGCAAAACCATCCATACCGTAAGATATAATCATCAGAAAGCTCATCAGGACAGCATTCGCTGCCACGACATCATCACCAAAGCTCGCCCCCTGAAACGTCATAAAGCTAAATGCCGCTTGCAGACATAACGAGCGTAAGAAGATATCGCGATTGAGTTTTACAAAGCGCCCCAGCCCATGCTGAGTCTCTCCAAGTAAACTCTTCGGTATTGGAAGCTGCCGCTCTTGCCACGTTTTCCACACACAGACTAAGCCAAACGCCATGCCTGAGTAGTCGGCAATCACAGACGCTAATGCTGCCCCTTCTACTTTCCAGTCAAAACCAATGACGAACAAAACATCCAGTGCAATGTTAGTGAGGTTAGTAATGATCACCATCCACATCGGCGCTTTGGCGTTTTGTGTACCCAACAACCATCCCAGCAGCACGAAGTTCATCAATGCCGCCGGTGCACTCCAGACTCGAATAGAGAAATACTGCATGCCGTAATGTTTGACTTGTGTACTGGCGTCACTCCAGCCAAAAATAAGATCGCCAATTGAGCTATGAGCAAATAAAAACAGCACCGCAAACAGCAGTGCCATCAATGTCCCTTGCATGAAGACTAATGCCAACTGCTTACGGTCATCACCACCATAAGATTGCGCGGCTAATCCGGTTGTCGACATGCGTAAAAAACCGAGCAGCCAGAAGGTCACGCTGATCATAGTGCTACCCAAAGCGACACCGCCCAGATACCAAGCGTGTTCAAGATGACCAATCACAGCCGCGTCGACCAGACCAAGCAGCGGAACGGTGATATTCGACAACACCATAGGAATAGCAAGCGCTAAGACCTGACAGTGCACTTGAGGATTAGATAAAGGAGAGAAAATAGAGTTTGTCACAAGCACCTCGTTAGCTAGGCTAACGAGTGTACCTGAGTGCTTAATGACTAGCCAATCACCACTTGATATGAACGAGGACGGGCGTAAGTCGATGCTTCAATAAAGGAATTTTATTCAGCCAGCGTTGCCAGGCTTTCCAGCGTGAGCAAAAGCGGTCAAAAGGCGAAAACACTTTTACCCATTGTGCCCAAGGCAGCCATTGCAGGATCTGTTCTGCAGGAGCTTCAAATCCATGAGCATAACAGTCAGAGCCGAGCTTCTGTCCCCACTTACTTTCCGTCAGATCCCCAGCCAAAACCATACACACCTCCGCAGACACAAAGTAGCGTCCCAGAGCTTGAATAAAACGGGCAATAAGCGATGCCGAACAATCCAGCAACGCCATTTCACAGACAACCAAAACAGGCGCTTTGTCTGGAATAGCAAGAGAGTCAAGCCAACACATATCTTCCACACTGCCTATATGGTGCTCGTAACGTTCATTTTTATGGAACAGTCTTTGACGCCAAACCAGATTCTCCGTGACATCCAACTCTATCCAATGGCAACGGCCATTATCCAAACGGTAGAAACGGGTGTCGAGACCTGCGCCAACGTTGATGACCCATGCATCAGGATGTTGCTGCAAAAACTGATTGACCTGCTGGTCACATAACTGCGTTAACGTCACGTGCAACAACTGCTTTTGTGCCACATCACCACTCAGGCAATCTGGCGCCATTTTACAACTCAGGCAGGCTTTCGCGGCAATGGGATCATAGACCAATCCATTGTCGACCATACTTTCACGGCTACGTAACAACAAAGGTTTCAACAAATGATTGGGAACTTGATGTTTAAACTTAGACATGGCATTTCCTGCGCCAATGGAAATAATGGTTATGGAATCAGATGATAATGAATATCAATTACAGTATCAAGCAGGAATGCTATTGAGCAACAAGGAAGTGTGAAATGGGGCAAGATATAAAATAGAAAGACGAGCAGACACAACAGCCCAGTATGTCTGGGCTGTTGTTAAAAAGTTTACATCCAGTCGGTATTACGAATGATGCCGACCGCTAAACCTTCAATCGTCAGGTGTTGAGATGTCAGATCCACCTGAATAGGTGCAAACTCTTCATTCTCAGCGTGCAGTAATACAGTAGAACCTTTACGTTCCAAGCGTTTCACCGTCACATCGTCATCGACTCGGGCAACGACAACCTGACCATCACGTACATCTTGGGTTTTATGTACAGCCAGTAAGTCACCATCCATAATACCGATGTTTTTCATACTTTCGCCATTTACGCGCAGCAAGAAATCCGCTTGTGGCTTAAACATCGCTGGATCGACTTGGTAATGAGCTTCCACATGCTCTTGAGCCAAAATCGGCTCACCTGCCGCAACCTGACCAATCAGAGGCAAGCCCTGATCATCATTTGCAGCGTCTTCAAGCAGAATGCGAATCCCGCGAGATGCACCTGGAATAATTTCAATCGCTTGCTTACGAGCAAGTGCTTTTAGGTGTTCCTCTGCAGCATTTGCAGAGCGGAAGCCAAGCTCACGCGCAATCTCTGCACGAGTTGGTGGCATTCCGGTGTCATCGATTTTACTTTTGATCAAATCGAAGACTTGTTGTTGGCGTGGCGTTAACGGCTTCATGTCTCACCTGTCTTTTTATACAGTTAACTGTGAGTATATCCAGTAAATGGTTAAATGGAAACCCAATTGGTTGTTTTTTAATTTATTTGCCTAACTTCCTGACGTTCTCCACAATCCTTCATGTCATAAGTGTTTAAAACAGCACGCTTAAAGTTAACTAAACTAAAGCACGGCTTGGCCTTTTGACCAAAATCCATTCAATAAAATTAAAAGGTTCGACCAGTTTCTGTTATCCTTGCTGCGCTTAAAATTTATTGTCTGGGCTTATTTCTATTGCTGTACTCATCTTCTAAAAAAGATGGGGTAACGCGGACAAAGAAATAAGCCGGGGCCTGTTTGAATACCTATCGAGGCTGTGAACTTTATGTCTTCTGGACAATCATTTTCACGTTCATTACTAAAACTACCTTTATCGGTACTGGTAAAGGGCACCACAATCCCATCGAATCCAATTGAAGATCTCAATATCGATCTGGCAAAGCCGATTGTGTATGCCTTACCGTTCCGCTCGAACGTGGATTTGCTGACACTGCAAAAACAAGCCATGAGCCTTGGTCTGCCTGACCCGCTCAGTCCACTGGAAATCAATGGCAAAACGTTAAACCGTTACGTCTTTATTGCTGCCCGCCCAACGGTGATGGGGAACGACAATGATGTACCGACGGAATCTGATTCTCTATTCACTCAGTTATTAGAGCTGCACAAAACGGACAACGGTCTCGACGTACAGATGATCCCAGCGACTGTTCTGTGGGGGCGTAAACCAGGTAAAGAAGGAAATAGCAAACCGTACCTTCAGCCAATGAATGCCCCGCAAAAAGCCAAAGCGGTGATGGCGTCAGGTCGTGACTGTTTAGTGCGCTTTAGCCCAGTGGTCTCTTTGCGCTACATGGCAGATTCTCATGGCACCGATAGTGCCATTGCCCACAAACTGGCACGTGTGGCGCGTATACACTTCTCTCGCCAGAAACTGGCAGCATCGGGACCGAACCTTCCGCAACGTCAGGTTTTGTTTGCGCGCTTAATGAAGTCACCTGCTATCGAACAGGCGATTGAAGATGAAGCAAAGAGCAAAAACATCTCGATCGAAAAAGCGCGCAAAGAGGCCCATGACATCATGGACGAAATTGCGGCGAACTTCTCTTATGGGTTGGTGAAAAACGGTGACCGTATTCTCGGCTGGCTGTGGAATAAACTTTACCAAGGTCTGCACATCAACAACGCTTCGACGGTGCGCCGTCTGGCACAAGATGGCCACGAGATCGTCTACGTACCATGCCACCGCAGCCACATGGATTATCTGCTGCTTTCTTACGTTCTTTTCCATGAAGGTATGGTGCCACCGCACATTGCTGCAGGTATTAACCTTAACTTCTTCCCGGCAGGCCCTATTTTCCGCCGTGGTGGTGCGTTCTTTATCCGCCGTAGCTTTAAAGGTAACAAGCTGTACTCAACAATTTTCCGTGAGTATCTGGCCGAGCTATTTGCCAAGGGTTACTCCGTTGAGTACTTCAGTGAAGGCGGTCGCTCTCGTACTGGTCGTTTGCTGCAAGCAAAAACAGGTATGTTGGCGATGACTATTCAGGCAATGCTGCGTGGTCTAAACCGTCCGGTAACTCTTGTGCCGGTTTATATCGGCTATGAGCATGTAATGGAAGTAAGCACTTACGCTAAAGAACTCCGTGGCAAGCGCAAGGAGAAAGAAAACGCCGGTCTGGTGTTGCGTACTCTTCGTAAACTTCGCAACTTTGGTTTGGGCTACGTGAACTTTGGTGAGCCAGTTCAGCTCAACCAATACCTCAACGAGCATGCACCTGAGTGGACTAAAGACATCGACCCGATGGGCGGCAGCAAGCCACAATGGATGAATCCGGTGGTGAATGGGCTGGCCAACAAGATGATGACGCACATTAACGATGCGGCAGCAGCAAACGCACTGACACTCTGTGCAACAGCCCTGCTGGCTTCTCGTCAGCGCGCTTTGTCTCGTGATTCTCTGATCAGTCAGATTGAATGTTACTTGAAGCTGCTGAAGAACAATCCATATTCAAGCACTTCTACCATTCCAAGTGAAAGTGCTGAAGAGTTGGTTGATCACGCAATCTCACTCGATAAGTTTGTAATTGAAACAGACAGCATGGGTGACATCATTTCACTGGATCGCAACCAGTCGATTCTGATGACTTACTACCGTAACAACATCATTCACTTGTTTGCTCTTCCTTCACTGATTGCTCAGATGATCATTCGTCAGCGCAACTTAACGGTTGAAAAGGTTCAGCAGAACGTCGCACACATCTATCCATTCCTGAAAAAAGAGCTGTTCTTAAGCTATCAGGAAGATGATTTGAATAAACTGGTCGAGAAAATTCTTAATGAATTTGCCGAGCAGAAAATGATCTGTCTGGATGGCAACAAGCTGGAGATCAACCAGTCCAATAACCAGCCGTTGGTTCTGTTGGGTCGTACGATTACTGAGACGCTGCAGCGATACTCGATCGCGATGAATTTGCTGGTTGCCTATCCTGAACTGGGCAAATCCGATCTGGAACAGAAGAGCCAAGATATCGCGCAGCGTTTGGGGCGTTTGCACGGCATTAACGCGCCAGAATTCTTTGATAAAGGCGTGTTTACCGCAATGTTCAATACCTTGAAGCAGCAAGCGTATCTGGACAGAGATGGTAACTGCGATACCGAAAAGACAGAGAAATTCGCCAAACTGTTGTTTGCGTTGCTTTACCCGGAAGTGAAGCTGACCATCGAAGAAAGTATTCACCAACTTCACGCGTAACAAAGTGCGAAAAGCAAAAAAGGCATCCAATCGGATGCCTTTTTCATTTTCAAATTTCTACCAGAACGCGACTAATAAACCAATGGCGATCACCATGCCGACATAGTTGTTGTTAAGAAACGCTCTAAAACACAAGTCGCGCTCACGATGACGAATCAGGTGCTGCTGATAAACAAACAGCGAAGCGGCAACCAGAATCGTCCAGTAATAGCTTTGGCCCAGCTGATAAAACTGCCCTAACCCAACCAGCATCGCTAAGGTTATCAGCTGCAAAATGCCGATGATTAACTTGTCATGACGGCCAAACAAAATCGCCGTCGATTTAATACCAATTTTTAAGTCATCATCACGGTCAACCATGGCGTACTGGGTATCGTATGCAATCGTCCACAAAGCATTAATGACAAAAACAAACCACACGATCAGTGGCAACTCACCAGTTTGCGCAGCCCAGGCCATCGGAATTGCCCAGCTAAAGGCCAGCCCAAGAAACAGTTGTGGCAGATGGGTATAGCGCTTCATAAACGGATAGATAAAGGCGAGCACAACACCCGCGAACGAAAGCTGAATCGTCAGTGGATTCATTGTTAGCACGAGTAAAAACGAGCTTACAGCTAACACCAGAAACAGAACTATCGCTTCTTTCGCCGTGACTTTACCCGATGGCAGTGGGCGCTGTTTGGTGCGCTTTACGTGACCATCGACCTTACGATCGGCAAAGTCATTGATAACACACCCTGCACTTCGCATTAGGAACACGCCCAATACAAACACAAGCAACACATTCCAATTTGGCATTCCCTGAGCTGCAATGACAAGGGCCCAAACCGTTGGCCACAATAATAGTAGTGATCCAATAGGTCGGTCCATTCGCGTCAGTTGCCAATATGCTCTGGCTTTCTCTGCAGACATTTACACCCTCTCCTTAGCGTAAATTGGTGATTGAGATAAGAATAACTCGGCTACTAACATCGGTTTGTGATTCATCCACAACCTTGAACGTCGCGCTAAAAAACGGCCTTGTGGCAGATCCACCCACCCCATTTGCAGTGAGTCACGCTCCACGTTATCCGCGCTAAATACCGTCAGCCCCAAAGGGATATCCCCTTGCTCTGCCAGATCGTATTGCTGGTCCACCAGCGTGGTACGCGGAATCAAGGTACGACCGACAACCCAAGGACAGTCATCACCGTACAAGACTACTTCCCGTAACAGGCAGTCTTGCTCAGACAATAACTCACTTTCATCGAGTTTTAATGTCTTGGCAGTGACGATTTGATTTTGCAGTAATTCCACTGTCAGTTCTTGGCAGTGCTGCTTTAAACGACGTGACAAAGACCCTTGCTCTTCAAGCCAATGCTTGGCAATTTCATCAGGAAATTCAAATTGTTCGGGCTTTTGCCACTCTACTTCCAATAAAGAAGCAAGATAGAGTGATGTTGGCTGATTCATACTAGTATTCAATTGGAGGCTTTATGCATACAATAAAGCCACAACTTACCGTCTTATTGAAACCGTAAGTTCTGTTATTTGTTATAGACGGTCTATTGTACCAAGACTGAAGCGATTCGAATATCGCGATCCAGAGAAAGAAAAGTTAGAAATATGTACAAACGTTATATAGCCCAAACTATTTTTGCGTTAACCATGCTTATCTCCGCACCGACTTGGGCTGAAACGGAACAAGCTGAGCCTCAGTTAGCGTACTTCACACTAGAGCCAGATCTGACAACGAACTTTTACACCACAGGGAAAAAGTTAGGTTACGTTCAGGTTCGTATCGATATTATGGTCATGAGTCAGCAAGACCTGGCTATTGTTGAACATCATCAACCTTTGATTCGCGATGCAGTCATCGAATTACTCGGCCGACAGACAGAAGACACCATCAAGTCCCTCTCTGGTCGGGAAGAGTTGCGCAAGACGTTAGTGAAGACATTAAACGAAACACTCCTGCCAGAAACCGGTAAAACCGTAATTTCGGATTTGTTGTTTACCAAGTATCTCTATCAGTAAAACGATAGAAACAAAAAGACCGCTTAGTAAGCGGTCTTTTTTCGTCTTAAATCTTAGGCTTTTTGCTGGTACTTCATCTTTCCGGAGTCAAATAGCGCTATCGCCATTCCCGCTAGCAAACCCACTAAGTGCGCAGTATTAGCAATCGCCATAAACGGTTGGACAAAACCAAGCACTAACCACACCAACATAAACACGATGATTGACTTTGGTAACGTCAGACCTAAATGTGGTAAGCGATATCCTAATACCCACAAGTAACCAAGTAGCGCATAAACAACCCCAGACAACCCGCCGAAGTTTGCTCCTTCAACATAGAACTGACCTGCGCCAGACAAAGCTGCTGAAACAACAAAGAGTTGGAGTAACTTTCTGGATCCAAGACGACGCTCGATGTCGCCACCAAGTTGCCACCACCACAGTAAGTTAAAGATGATATGTGTCACCGAAAAATGCAGCAGAGCATGGCTCACCCAACGCCACAATTGCCATTGTTGACCTTCAAACGCAGGGAAATGCAGTAACGAAAACACACCTCGGCCGAAGCCTATCATCTGTAAACCATAGATAACGGCACACACGGTCATGATCAATAGGGTTACAGGACCCGCTTTAGACTTGATCATGCTCATGATACTCGGGCTTGAGTAATGAAATTGACTCTTTCGAGTATCGGCAACGTTCCACGATGCGGCACTATATTTAGAATCCGATGGATTAGCTAAAAAATGTTTCAGCTCTGCCTCTGCTTCGACTTCATGCTGGCTGTCTGTCAGCCAAAGCGCAAACTGCCCCTGACCTTCTGGCATCATCTGAATGTCAATCTGACGAGAAGCCATATAGTCGATGAAGGCCTGTGCCATGCGTGGGTTATTTAACGTTACCAATCTTTTCATTAACTTCTCACTATCGGTAATTGTGCTCGCTGCCAGGCTTCAAAGCCACCGTCCACACTGTACACCTGCTCAAAGCCTTGGTTTACCAAGTATTGCGCCGCCCCCTGACTACTAATCCCGTGGTAGCACATAACAAGAACTGGTTGTGCGAACTCTGCATCATCCATAAAAGAGACGATCGAATCGTTAGTTAAGTGAAATGCTGACTCTGCATGCGCAACGGCAAACGATTGAGGGTCACGGATATCTACAAGCTTTGCTTCGCCCTGCTCAAGCAGTGCTTGGGCACCTTGTACATCGATATGCTGAAACTGGTCCATTTACTTTCTCATTGTCTTATTAATATACCCAAATAACCTAGAGATACTCGATTGGGGCACAGCCGAACACTGACTCAAAAACGGCTTCATAAGTCACTTGGGTATATGCTGCCATTGTAACCTATCCAACGCCAAATTTAGACACAAGAATAATCAGGGAATTTAAAAGTGTACACAATACAACCACATGTGGATAAATCTGTGGATTGCGTTGATAAAGTATTTTTTGATCTTTTGATCCACAATATGTAGTGATGATCTTGATCTAACTGTGTGTATATTTCTAACTATCCCCAAAGCCAAAAACGCTCAGACGCCTTATTTTGCCCCGCTTTCGAACAGCTGATAAATAATTACTTCACAGAGTTATACACAGGTAGCACATAATTTTAAGATCGCAAACGCTATCGATTTTCGATCGAAAATAAAAAAGCCGAGATCACATGATCTCGGCTTTCTATGAAAATTTTACTTTCGCCTAGAAGTGGGAGTTAGAACTCACCAACAGCAAGTTTCAGTTTCTTCATTGCGTTCTTTTCTAGCTGGCGAATACGCTCGGCGGAAACACCAAATTCATCAGCCAGATCCTGCAATGTTGCTTTATCATCATCTAACCAGCGAGAACGCACAATACGTTGGCTACGCTCATCTAGGCTCGCAAGTGCATGACCAAGACGATTATTGGTATGCATTTCCCAGTTGGCTGCTTCAATGTTATCTGCAACATCTGACGATTTATCTTCCAGGTACAGCATCGGAGCTGTGTAGGCATTTGAACTATCGTCTTCGTCACTAGGCATATCGAAGGTAGAATCTACTGCCGCCAGACGGGATTCCATCTCACGGACTTCTGAAGGCTCTACTCCTAACTCGCGAGCAACCGTTTCGACTTCACCGTTGTTGAACCAACCTAAGCGTTTTTTCGACTTACGTAGGTTAAAGAACAATTTACGTTGTGCTTTGGTTGTTGCGATCTTAACAATACGCCAGTTACGCAGTACGTATTCATGGATCTCAGCTTTGATCCAGTGAACCGCAAAAGACACAAGACGCACACCCACTTCCGGGTTAAAACGTTTAACGGCTTTCATTAGACCGATGTTACCCTCTTGCACTAGATCTGCCATTGGCAAACCGTAGCCGGAGTAACCTCTAGCAACGTGAACAACGAATCTCAGGTGCGACAGGATCAGCCCTTTCGCGGCTTCAATCTCACCTTTGTAGTGTAATCGTTCTGCTAGTTCACGCTCTTCGTCTACCGTCAGCATTGGATAGCTGTTAACGGAGCGAATATAGCTATCAAGGCTATCTTGCGTGACTAGAGCCATCGGATACGCTTCTTTTGTCATTCAATTCCTCATCAATCTCTGATCTGGAGCATTACATTGCAATTTAGCTTCGATATCTTGAACTCAAAATGAACAAGTTTCAAGAAGGGGGAGCAATTATCCATAAACAATTGGTCTATACAAGGGCTAAAAAATAGCTTGTACTAATAAATTCCAAGGATAAGACCGCCATCACTTAAACTGGTTCAATTTCTTTTAAATGACGCTGTGCAGAAATACGCGCAGCGATACAACCTATCAAGCTGCCAGTGATGATGAGCAGCAGAGATTCATCCCAGTTTAGACCATTCAGACGGAACTGGCTGTCGTACAATGCCGCCAAATCTTCAACTGCACTGTTCATTACATAGGTCACAACCGTTGTAACTAACCAGGCAATCATGGCACCCAACACACCAAACCACATTCCAGTATATAGGTACGGACGCAGAATGAAGCTATCAGTCGCACCGATCAGCTTCATGGTTTGAATCTCTTCTTTATTCGCCAATACATTGAATCGTAATGTATTGCCAACAATGAGAAATACCGCACCCAACATGAGTACAGACAGCGTGATAACGACAATACCAGCTAGAGTTTTAATAGCATCAAGCCGAGCCAGCCAGTCTTCATCAAGTCTGACATCGGTAACATCTTGCTGCTCGCGAACTTCTTTGGCAATTGATTGAATATCGCTTTTTAATTCAGAGTCCGGAGTAATCACCAGCACGCCAGGCAGCGCGTAGCCACTCAATAAACTCAGCGCTTTATCGAAACCAGCGTATTGACTTAGATCGGCCAAACCTTGTTGCGGAGAAATATATTCTACTTCTTTCACCAGCGGCCAGGTTTCAATTTCATCCTTAAGTACCATAACACGCGCATCAGGCATGTCTTCGACTAAGTAAGCACTTACTTGAGAAGGTGACGCTACCTCTTCCGCAGCACCCGCGACGTTCTTACCTAATAAGTACAAGCAGGCTGGCATCGCAAGAGCGATTGAAACCACAGCAAGAGTAAGAATGTTCCCTAAAGGGCGTTGCCACAGAGCAGAAAAAGATGCTTTTGCCTGCTTAACATGCACGGAGAAAAAACCATCGGTATTCGCTCGCTTGGCACTGCTGCCTTTGTCTTTCTTTTGCGAGTGCTTTTTACCTGCCATAGTCTTCTACCTCACTTAGGAAGCCTTGATTCAATTCAAAATGACGATACTGTGGGCGAGTGTTCACTAACCCGATATCGTGCGTTGCAAGAAGTATCGTCACACCAGCTCGATTAAATTCTTCAAACAGGCGCAGCACACGGTTGGACAATTCAGGGTCGAGGTTACCCGTTGGTTCATCCGCCACCAGCAAGGTTGGCCGGTTCACCACAGCACGGGCAATCCCAACGCGTTGCTGCTCACCGCCCGATAACTGACTCGGCAGACAGCGAGCTTTATCGAGCAAGCCCGTTTTATCTAACGCCGCAGAAACACGACGTTTAATTTCATTTTCAGAAATCGATTCGATGCGCATCGGCAGTGCGACATTATCGTAAACACTGCGATCCATTAGTAAACGGTGATCCTGAAACACAATTCCGATATTGCGACGCAGGAATGGAATGTCTTTGTTAGCAATGCGAGTGATGTCATGACCGTTAAAATGGATTTTTCCGTCGGTCGGACGCTCAATCGCGCATATCAGTTTCAGCAAGGTACTTTTACCAGCGCCGGAATGCCCGCCCAAAAACGCCATCTCTCCGCGTCGAAGGTGAAAATCGACTTTTTGCAGTGCTTGTCGACCACCTCGGTAAGCTTTACTCACTTGCTGAAATTTGATCACCGTTGATTTCCTCTAACTTAAATTACTCTTCACGGCTGAACAGTGCGTCAATGAACTCTTGAGTTTCAAACGGACGCAAATCTTCGATGCCTTCGCCTACACCAATGTAACGAATTGGAATACCAAACTGATCAGCAATAGCGAAGATTACACCACCTTTCGCTGTACCATCCAGCTTAGTTAATGTAATACCAGTAATAGGTGAAACGTCACTGAAAAGTTTCGCCTGGCTGATCGCATTTTGACCAGTTCCGGCATCAAGCGTCAGCATTATCTCGTGTGGTGCAGAGTCATCAATCTTCTTCATTACACGTATAATCTTGCGTAACTCTTCCATCAGGTTAGCTTTGTTTTGCAGACGGCCAGCGGTATCGGCGATCACCACATCCACACCACGTGCTTTTGCCGCTTCAATCGCATCATAGATAACTGAAGCACTGTCAGCGCCAGTATGTTGAGCAATCACAGGGACGTTGTTACGTTCACCCCATACTTGAAGCTGTTCTACCGCTGCTGCACGGAAAGTATCACCTGCCGCCAGCATCACTTTCTTACCCTGATTCTGGAACTGCTTCGCCAATTTACCGATAGTTGTGGTTTTACCCACACCGTTTACACCAACCATAAGGATAACGTAAGGGGTTTTGCTGCTATCGATTTCTAGTGGCTGCTCAACTTTAGACAGAATCTCTGCCATCTCTTCTTTCAACAAGCCGTAAAGGGCCTCGCCGTCTTTAAGATCGCCTCGTGACGCTTTCTCAGTCAGGTTGTTGATGATTTTCGTTGTGGTGTTCATGCCCACATCTGCGATAAGCAGTTGCTCTTCCAGCTCCTCAAACAGGTCATCATCGATTTTTTTACCGCTGAATAGACCAAAGAAGCCTGCGCCGATATTTGCTTTAGTGCGGCTTAAGCTGCGTTTTAGACGAGCGAAGAAGCTTTCGGTCGGTTTTTCCTGCTCTTGAATACGAGGCGCAACCGGGGCTTCTGCTTCTGCTTCTGCTTCTGCTTCTGCTTCTGCTGGGGCAGATTCCGCCTTCTCAGGCTCTTCTTCAACGACCAATTGCTCTTCTTGTTCAGCCACCGATTCGGCTTGCTGATCTTCAGAAGGTGCATCCACTGCTTCTTCTTTTACTGTTTCTTCAGTTTTTGGTTGTGGGCTTTGCTCTTCATCACCAAAACCTAGCCACGAAAGTAATCCGCGCTTCTTTTTTTCCGTCATCTGGGGCTATCCTAGATTATCTTTTTATCTATTAATGACTCTTTTTTGACAAGATTATTATCCGTCTAAAAAAGGCTAATGACAAAGATGTGAAAACTTTCCAATTAGGTGAATCTAATCTTATTAGTGTTACACTCTGTCATCTTGAATATTCTGGGCTGTATCCAAGCTCAACGCCTGGGCGATTGGGTATAGTATCACTTTATTAGCGGTCAAAAAATCTATGGTAAGACGTCGCCAGCAAAACTCATCACAAAAAAAGCCAACAACGGGCTTCGTTCGTATTATTAGTGGCTTATGGAGAGGCCGAAAACTCCCGGTTCATGACGCAGAAGGATTACGTCCAACCACCGATCGCGTGAAAGAAACGCTGTTTAACTGGTTGGCGCAAGATGTGCCGCAAGCGAAGTGTCTTGACTTGTTCGCTGGTTCTGGTGGTTTAGGTTTTGAATCCGCCTCGCGCCAGGCAGAACAAGTGACGATGGTTGAATTAAACCCACAAGCCTTTCAGCAGTTACAAAAAAACGTGGCGTCGTTAAACGCAACAAACATCCAGGTGGTGAATACCGATGCGCTGAGCTTTTTAAAGCAAACCGGCACCCCACATCATGTGGTGTTTATTGATCCACCATTCCGTAAGGGCTTACTGGATGAAACTGTAATATTACTAGAACAAAATGGCTGGCTTGCCGAAGATGCCATGATTTATATTGAAACAGAAAAAGAGCTGAATATCCTCGATCTACCAGAGAGCTGGCAGCTATACCGAGAAAAAACGGCCGGTCAAGTCAGTTATCGTCTGTATGAACGCACATCAGCGTAATGCTTCTACATAAAAGGATACCAAAATGAAAGCACTACTCATCTTAGCTAAAGCGGCGATCGCCTTTGTTTGGTTGGTATTGATCATCAACATTATTACGCCGTTCCCGGGTAATGCAGCTATCGCACTTTACATCATGACAGCGTTCCTGTTCATCATGCACGGTCTGCAAATGGCCATTTTCATCGGCGCATTTGGCGATAAGATAAAAATGAGTAGTTGGGATAAGTACTCCATCCTTATTTTTGGCATCTTTGCCCTGCTAGACATTCGTCGCAAGCACATGATGTAAGTACCAGACAAAAAAACAGCCGCTCACAAGAGCGGCTGTTTTGTATTGGTTATCGGCTATTATTCGAGATAGCATTTCAAATCGTCGGGGGACATTTGCGTTGATATCATCACCAACAATCACCCCATCTGACGCTCTACCACTTTCAGCTCATTGATTTCGCCGCTTAGTGATTGCAAACACGCTCCATATTAGCGACAAACTTACCTTCAACTTCACGTACTTTTTTGCTTTTTAGCAAAAACTCAAGTAAAGAATCTAAATCTAGATCATTCAGTTTGCAGGTGTGAAAGCGTGTTTCTAAGCCGAAATGCACTGCAAGCTCTTCACGATTCATCGGGGTTTCATGAAGCAGGTTTAGCAGGTCATGGCCATGAATGTTACTCATCATCGACTCCAGTCATCATATTGAATACGATCAGTTTACAGAAAACGCCTTACACTGCTTTGACCTAGGTTAGTAAATAATGGAAGCAACGATGAGCGCATGCGCCATAAAATAGCTCCCACTTACCCATACGTAGGCACGCTTCATGGGTTTACGATAACCGTGGATCGCATAGGCCAGGGCCGAGTAAGTCATTACCATAGTGCCACCGAAGCCAATCGCATTCGAATAGCTTGGAGACTGCAGCCAAACCTCTCCGGCCGCCCAAGCCATTTGCACCAGCATCATGCCCATAATTACAACCGGAAAAACCAAAGAGTCGAGTTGCGGTAACAACAAAAAAAACGCCACGATACTAGCCGCTAACAGTAAGGCCAAAAGCCACCAAATAATTTCCCCTTCAAACTGCATCCAGAACGACTTGCTATAACAAACTTGCGCGACCAAGTAAGAACAGAAGTAAATCAGCTTACTAGTGCGCAACGAATGCAACGTATCTGCAAGTATGGAAACGCCCAATCCAGCAGCAATCCAATAGGAATAAGCTGCATGCGCCCCTTGGGTTAATACCAGGACGAGAAGGAGTAACAGAGTAAAGATTTTAAATACGAGAGATTGTGTCGGGTTGGCTTGTTTTGCCCCCAACACGGAATACACACCTGATAGCCCAATAGCCAGCCAACTCCACATGCTGTACATACCTTTTACTAAAACTCGCCGCTAGTCTAGGTAGACCAATTTTGATGTAAAGACACAATCTACGAAAGTTGGATCTCGCTAGCGATTCGAGGCAATTAACCTTCTCTTAAAATCAACAAAATACACAAACAAATAAAACTCAGCTCAACACATCTAAAGTGCTATTTAAAAAATCAACTTGCTTACTCATCCATCAATACGAGCAAAGAACAAGCATAAACAATAAAAGTACCTAAGTACGACATAAGATAGCGGAAAATCGTGAACTATATTAAAGAAAAATCTTATATAAACGCAAAATAATAGATAATAAAATTATCAATCACCACAAATAACATGATGATATATAAGAATATAAATCAAACCAAACCACTAAAACCAGAGTTAACACCACCAATACTTTCCAAGCCCTTTTCTCACCGAGTTTTTCTCATCATATAAGAAATTCATTTTTTTTAACTCACTTCCCGATTGGGAGTTATCGAAAATGATGTGATATTTCTCAGTTTTTGAGAAACACAAACCAAATGCTATCCGAACCCCAGACAAGATACAAAAAACAATAATTAAACAATATGTAATCCAATTCTTACACATAAAAATCAAACAGTTATCTGAAATAAGGGTAATAAAAGAACAAACAGGACACTTTAAGAACAAACCAAAAAACACTGTTTAATTAGTAAATTTCACGCAAAACAGGTTAGTTAACTGTAAGTTTTAAAAAGTTTTCACAAGATACGTTGATCAAACCAAAAAAAGAGTGCTATATTAGCTTCATAGAGTTCATCAAGATTAAGGGGTAGTGTTATGATTTCATCTTCTCAAAAACAAGGGCTGGTAATGATTGCAGTGGTTGTGGGTTTAATGACACTACCACTGATGTACTAAGCTACTGATTAAAAATAAAAAAGGACGCAATAGCGTCCTTTTTTATTTTAACTTTATCAGTGCTACTGAATGTGTTTAGACAGTATGTCCCAGTGCATGTAGTAAAAACCAAGAGCAGCAAGCGTGATCAACGCCATTAACAAAATTGCAGCCCGCCAAATAAAGCGTGAGCTTCTCGGTGTCAGCTCTTTTTCACAATCATCGCATACCGCCATAAAATTCTTTCGATCATCCAGTTTAAAATCTTCTTCGTGAACAATCTTATTACGTATGGTAGCGATATAACGCAGCTTTGCGATTACGTCATGTGGTAACCGTTCTTCACAGCTATTGATAAGCTGGTGTAACCCTTTCCCTTCTGCATGATATTGAGTGCGCAAAAGTTTTTCGATCGTTCGGGTACGCATGACTACTTTTTCAATATCTGACATCGTAACCCTCCTCACTTGACTCTTTCTTTATTATTCATTTTATTCTTCTATAAATTTAGAGCTTTTTCGAGCGGTTAAGTACTACTTTCAATTCAAATTGTGCCCTTGCACGCATATAAACCGTGAACTGCGCCGAATAAAATCCTACCGTCTTTTGATAGATCGCGAATAGTTTGTCTCAACTCAGAGTTTAATCGGGGAGTTCTGTAAAATAGTCGTGATTGATATATTGGAGGTCATCATGCCAACCCCTCTTATTTTGGCTCTTATCGCCCTGATTACTCTTGGGGCCTGGGTTTTCTTCCGCTTCTACAGCAAACACTACGTTGGCGAAGAGGCCCCCGAGCAATGTGTACAAGTAACCATTTTAGATAAACAAGCGATCGAGGTTCCGGATGCCAAGCCGGGACAAGATGATCAAGAGTATTGGATTTACGTTCAGCGTGGTTCTATTGGTCCTAAACGTGAGTTCCAAATTGGTGTCCACTACTACCACGCACTGAATCCGGGCGATAAAGGTACATTGACTTACCGCGGCGATAAGTTTCTCCATTTCGCCCTTAAGCGCTAATTTAAGGCAATAACCAACGAGTCTTGTCCGAACGAGAGAACAAATAACTCATCGCCAAGGCTCCAGCTCCACTCAAGAGTATCCACAAAGGGATAACCCATATCGGATGCCCTTCATACCAACCGAACTCTTTCATGGGCCATAAGAAAATGGGGTGAAGCAAATAAATTCCTAAGCTGTGCTGGCTAATAAAGCTCACCACTTTTTGAACCTTCGGCGATAATCCTTCTCCAAAATAACGGACCAGCATAAAAATCATTGATGCTGCTAAAATCACGTTAAGTGTTTTGTATGAAAGCCAACGCCCTACCGTGTATTTCTCTGCTTCTAAACTGTTCGTCACCACCATAGTAAAAGTCACTACCAATGCCACAAGACCTAATCCAGTAAACAAAGTCACAACCGAACGTTGCAAAGGAAGTTTTTGGTACAGAACAAAACCAAGAGGCAGATACCCCATATAGAGCCAGATTTGATTGCTCCAAGGGCCATCTATTTTGAATAGGAATAACGTGCTAGTGAAAAGCCAGAATGCCAGGTACGTATAGACTACATTATCGTCAACATTTCGTACCATCCACTGAAACAACGGAATCACCAAATAAAGCGGAATAAAATAATAGAAAAAGCCCAGGTGATAATAAGTTTCATGATGAACACTATTGCTCAGTACCTCTTTGACCGTTTCAAAGTCAAAGCCCTGAACCGTCCAACCGGATAGATAAGCATAAAACACCGACCAAATGAGGAAAGGAATCAAAACCTTACCCAAGCGTCTTTTTATATAGTACTTGCCATCAAACGGCCGGGTATCACTGAGCATTAAAGCTCCGGTGATCAGGATAAAAACAGGTACCGCCCATCGGGTAGAACTATTGACACCAACTGCCGTTAACCATTGATCGAAGGGAATCACACCCAATTCATTACGATAAGGCGCTAAGACATGAATAGCGATCACTGCGACTGCCGCCACGCAGCGCAATAGATCAAAAAACAGAACCCTTTCTCTCATACATCTTCCCACCTTGAGTCGCTTATCGTTTAAAGCATAGGGTAATTTCCGATGAGTGGAATATTTAACAGACTGTTTTTGCTTATTTTTAACTCAATAACAACACGTTAATCCAACTTCCCTGCCAAATATCAGGTTTTCGTCTATTACGATAGCGGAGACTAAAAGTCGTAGAGAAAGTCAGTGCTAAACCAGCAAGACGAAGAATTAGAGAGACAAAAAGGGCTCCACATAAGGAGCCCTTTGAACAATCGAGAGGTATAGCTTAAGCCGTGGCGACTTTGGCTTTCGGCAACTTAATTGAAATCACGGTGGTCAAAGCCAGGAACGCGAAAGAGACCCACAAACAAGCCGCTAATCCGGCTTCCTGATAAATCCAGCCTGACAGCACAGTACCGATTAAACGTCCCATTGCATTCGCCATGTAATAGAAGCCAACATCCAGCGACACACCGTCCCCTTTGGCGTAACTGACTATCAGGTATGAATGAAGCGAAGAGTTAATCGCAAATACCGCACCAAAAATCATCAAGCCAACAACAATCACAACTTCTGGTTGCCAGCCAACCTGAACGCCATAAGCGATGCCACCAGTGATTAGAGCCAGTATTCCTGCCCAAATCAGCGCTGCACTACCATCAGGTACGCGACCTTGGGCTTTACCCGTAATGCGTGGCGCAAAACCTTGCACAAAGCCATACGCGATCACCCATGCAGCTAAGAAACCACCCACCCACAAGTGATCCCAACCAAATACACTACCCAGATATACAGGCAGAGCGACCACAAACCAAACATCACGGGCTCCGAACAGGAACATACGAGCGGCCGATAAGATATTCACTGACTCTGATTTGGAAAAAATATGGCGAAACTTAGGTTTACTTTTCGCTTTGCCCATATCAGCTTCTAACCAGATCATGCTGCAAACGAACACCACTGCCAGAACCGCCGCCATAATGAACATGGAATTCTGGAAGCCCACCCAAGACAGTAATAAACCACCCACAAAGAAGCCTGCACCTTTCAGGGCATTCTTCGAACCGGTCAAAATAGCTACCCATTTATACAGCGCACCTTGCTGCTCATCTGGCACTAAGGTTTTGATCGCACTCTTCGCACTCATTTTATTCAGATCTTTAGCAATACCTGAAAACGCCTGTGCTGCCATAACCCAAGGGATAGTCAACCAAGCACTTGGCACGGCAAGCATCAACAACGCAAAGACTTGCATGGCAAGACCGATATTCATGGTTTTATTCAGGCCTAGTCTCGCCCCTAACCAACCACCAATCAGGTTCGTTACAACGCCAAAAAATTCATAGAAAAGGAAAAGAGACGCGATAGCCAGAGTTGAGTAACCCAAATCATGAAAATAAAGCACCACCAGCATCCGTAATGCGCCATCGGTAACCGTAAAGTTCCAATAATTAAACGTCACCAGCATGTACTGACGGATACTTTTGCTCAGTTGTGAAATCATTTTGACCTCAGATGTACAGCAATAAGAGCATTTGGATCATGATGTTCCAAATACTGTATAACCTGAACACCAATACTTTTCTATTGATATTGGTGCAAGCGTGCAATTTCAGCCAGCTTTAATTAAAACAGAGAAAGCTTATTTAAAATCAAACATATAAATACAATCTAAGTTTTATTTATATATAAAAACATGTGCTAAGCTGACTGAATAAGGGCTTTTGGATCATGATGTTCCAAAAGCCATATCAGCTGATCAATTACCTTGAGCAACGCGCTCGATGTACTCAACTTGCACTGGTTTAGTAAATGCGCCAGGACGCAATGCCTGCACTTCACGCACGATATCTTCTAGTGCCCACTCTTTCTCAAGCAGTAAGTGCGCAGCAAAAAGACCTGTGCGACCAGAACCGCCCATGCAGTGCATTGCAACCTTACCGCCTTGAGCCAAAATTGCGTGTAGTTCAGGGCTTGCTTGCTGCCATTTCGCCGCAAATGCGTCATCTGGCGCACAATCATCTTCAATCTCGATCTGGAACCATTTCATTCCCAGCTGTTGAGTGATTGCACCCAGTTCGGAGACGTTTTTTGCCGCCAGTTCTGTGTTATCCAATGCAGTCACCACGGCCTGAACGCCCTGCTCTTTCAATTGCTCTAGTGATGCTTGTAGTGCAACATCTTTGGTACCCGGGCAAGGCGTCAACACCAACGCGCCAGACTCTAACTCTAATTGCCATGTAGGATGAGACATGTTCAAACCTCTTTATGCCAGACCAACATTACGTACTAACTCTGCTGTACGTGTTGCGTAACCCATTTCATTGTCATACCACGCGTAAATCTTCACCATACGCGAGCCCACTACCATGGTTGATTGTGCGTCGACGATCGTTGAGCGCTGGTCACCTTTGTAATCAATCGATACCAACGGACGCTCTTCAAAACCAAGGATTCCTTTCAGTTCACCTTCAGACGCTTCTTTCAGCAGTGCATTTACCTCTTCTACTGTGGTATCGCGTTTCACATCGAAGATGATGTCGGTCAGTGAAGCATTCGCTAAAGGAACACGTACTGCATGGCCGTTAATTTTGCCTTTCAGATCAGGGAAAATTTCAACAATCGCCGTTGCGCTACCTGTCGTGGTTGGAATCAAACTCATGCCACAAGCGCGAGCACGACGAAGGTCTTTATGTGGTGCATCCAGAATAGTTTGCGTGTTGGTCAAATCGTGAATGGTTGTGAAAGAAGACTGCTCGATACCAAGCTTCTCATGAATCACTTTCACCACAGGCGCGATACAGTTGGTGGTACAAGATGCTGCCGTAACAATGCGGTGTTTTTCAGGGTCGAAAATGTGGTCGTTCACACCCACAACGATGTTTGCAATGCCTTCTTCTTTTACTGGCGCACTCACCACTACTCGCTTAACACCTTGGTCTAGATACTGATCTAAGTACGATGTTTTACGATGCACGCCTGTTGCTTCAATCACGACATCACAGCCAGACCAATGTACTGCATCGATATCGCGATGCTGCGTAGTCACAATACGCTTGCCATCAATGATCAGTTCGTTGCCTTCAACCTGAACTTCATGATGCCAACGACCCTGAACCGAATCGAACTCCAGTAAATGACCCAGTGTTGCCGCATCACCCGCAACATCATTAATCTGTACAAACTCTAGCTCTGGCCAATCAAATGCGGCGCGTAGTGCTAAACGACCGATACGGCCAAAACCGTTAATCCCTACTTTAATCGTCATAATTGTCTACCTTAAAATCTTCTACGTTGAGTTTCTATCCGTTGTTTGCTGTTAGCAGCAGGCCTCACGATTTTTATCGTGCAGACGCGAAATATCTTGCTGGTACTCTTGCTTCAAACAGTTTGATGCCACTAAATCGTCGATCACCTTTCTCATCCATCCCGGAAGATCCTGCGACAACTCGTAATACACCCACTGTCCCTGACGCTTATCAACCAGAATGCCATTGGCACGTAACTGCGCCAGATGGCGAGAAATTTTCGGCTGACTTTCCTGCAGCGCAAGCACTAAGTCACCCACGCAGATCTCTCCCTCACGAGCCACCAGCATTAAACAACGCACTCGAGTCTCATCGGATAAAAGCTTGAAAAACTGATGTGGAAGCATAGTAAACATACCTATATATGGATATGCGTATATGTTTATTTAAATCCGTCAAAGCGTCAAGAGCTCAGCTCTCGCCTTCATAAAAGTTTAATACTAGGCGTTGGTAATGCTTTGACTCCAGCGGACGGCTTCACCTAAAGAGGATTTTACGTGTTCGAAAGGAAGGCCCAGCAGATTAGAAAACTTTTCCACTCCGGACCAGTCTGCACGCTCATAGCACTCTTCAAGAGAAATAAGTGCACCATACTCACCTTTGCGATGCAGCAGTGCTTGCTGGACAGGTTCACTGAGTGGCAATTGCTTAACCAGTGATTCAATAGATAGATCGAGCATAGCATCCAAGATAGACAATAAGCCCACCATAAAGCCTTGCTCATTGAGATGAGAAAACGGTTGGTAACGAGACATCAATTGACAAAATTGTGCACGTTGAAGCGAGAGATGAAAAAGCTCTCTCGGCTTGTTGGTCGAAACATAAGACGCAACGATTAGCGAGACGAACTGCTTGAGGTTGTCTTGACCAAGGTAAATCAATGCCTGACGAAACGAACGGATCTCCACTTCTAGTTTGCTTGCTTGCGTGTTCACAAAACGCAACAGCTTATACGACAGCGCCACATCCTGAGTAATGATGCCTTCAATACGCTGGAAATCTGGCTCCGGCGAACACACTTCACGAAATAGCTGCAGTGCCAGAACTTGCTCTGGGCTCACATAACTGGTTTTAGAAATCATAGGCTTACTAAAGAAGTAGCCTTGAAAGAACTTAAACCCCGCCGCTTTTGTCTGGTTAAATTCCTCTTCAGTCTCCACACGCTCTGCAAGAAAATGGTATTTGACCGGTTTTTCCAGCTGCGCTTTGACCAACTCGCAGGCAGCCTCTAATCCCATGGCCATAATATCGAGTTTCACGATATGTACGTAGGGCAAAAAACGGCACCACTCTGGCGTTAAAGTAAAGTCGTCCAGCGCGATCAGATAACCATCTCGATGTAACTCTCGAATGGCCTCAAGCAACTCATCAGTAGGCTGGCAAGTTTCTAACACTTCGACGACGATTTTATGTTTCGGCAAACTTCGCGGCAAACGGCGCAGCAAACTCTGATGAGGAAAGTTAAT
Source organism: Vibrio sp. YIC-376 (assembly GCF_052353105.1). Classification (NCBI taxonomy): domain Bacteria; kingdom Pseudomonadati; phylum Pseudomonadota; class Gammaproteobacteria; order Vibrionales; family Vibrionaceae; genus Vibrio; species Vibrio sp. YIC-376. The sequence goes on along the minus strand of NZ_JBBWFK010000022.1, from coordinate 18,824 downwards.
GAAGCATCGCGACGATGCAATCACCGGATTGATGCCAACAGATAAAAAGTTTTCGACGACCAAGCGGTATGTAGCTCGGTCTGCATCAATATGGGCGGGGAACACATTGTGCTCCCCGTCTCGAAACAGCAGTTCATAGCCCAGCGTTTGTCTTTTACGATTAAAGATCGGCTGGCGAGCGACATACGTGGTATTCATACTAAAAAACGACCTATTATTAGCGACTTATGATTTTGCTGTCGCCAATAGTGCACCACATCCCATAAACATGGAACCAAAGACTTTGTTTATGTTCGCCATAATTTTATCTGAACGAATAAAACGGCCCATCTTTGATGCCAGTGATGTGTAGCCAAGCATCACACATGAATCAACCACAACCGTAGTCACACCTAGCACCAACAGCTGAGTCAACTGGTCTTTGGCCGGATCAATAAACTGTGGGAACAGCGCCACCAGAAAAACAATCGATTTTGGGTTCGTCAAATTGATAAGGATGGCTTTGTACATAAGTGCAGTAGCAGTCATCTCTTTCTGGCTCTCTGTTGCCACCAAACCAGAGGTATCGCGCCATTTCTGAAAACCAAGCCAGACAAGATAAGCCGCACCAACCCATTTGATGATGGTAAATGCCGTCGCCGATTGTGCCACCAGCGCACCAATACCCGCGCCAACCATAGCGATGTGAATGGCTAAGCCAATTTGCAACCCCATAATCGCACCAAGAGACTTACGCGTGCCGTAACTCAAGCCATTACTGATCGAGTTTACCGTGCCAGAACCTGGAGCCAGACTAAAAACGATTGCAGTTACCAAATAGGCGAACCAAACATGGGTATCCATTGCATTTCCTCACTAATTCTTCGATGATACATTGCGTCTACAATGTATCTTCAGGTAATCGACTAATGGCTACTCACCATTCACCTATGACTTATACTCAAGAGAATTTATTTGAGCAAGCAATAGGTGGTCCGATCGCTGAACTCTGGCAAAGTCGCCAAGAAGGCTTTGTGAAAGGGACAGAGAAAAAGAAAATCTACTGGTGCAAGCTCACCCACCCTGAACACAAAAAAGCCGTTCTGGTGGTCAACGGACGTATCGAATCTTCCTGGAAATACCAAGAGTTGTTCTATGATTTCTACCGCCAAGGGTATGATGTCTATTCGTTTGACCACCGTGGGCAAGGTTTATCAGATCGCCTGCTGTCAGACTCAGATATGGGTCACGTCTACGATTTCGCAGATTATATTGATGATATGGATGTGGTGATCAAAAAGCATGATCTCAGCCACTACCAGCAATGTTTTATCGTCGCACATTCCATGGGCGGTGCCATTGCTACACGTTATCTGCAAACTCACGCAAAACATCACTTCACGGGTTTGATTTTAAGTGCACCAATGTTCGGGATTAACCTGCCGTGGTACTTATCACCTATTGCGCTCCCTGTAACACAAATTTTATCAGCAGTCTCGCCGTTACCACGCTACGCTCCGGGTCATCAGCCTTATTTTCCAAAACCGTTTGAAGATAATCTGCTCAGCCAGAGCTATGATCGCTATCATTGGTTCCGCAGCCTCTACTCAGACATGCCGCAACTGCAAGTCGGCGGACCAAGTACGCGTTGGGTATGGCAAGGGCTTATGGCGGCTAAGCAGTGCTTCTTATTGACACGTCAGGTCAAAATTCCGGTGTTACTTATCCAGGCAGAAAAAGACCGTATCGTCAGCAATCTCGCCCAGACACGTTTTATCGATAAACTGAGCAAAACCAACCCGCATGCCCAACTGTTATCGGTCGAAGGTGCTCATCATGAAATCTTGTTCGAAACCGATAAGTACCGTAACCAGGCTCTGGATGCGATCTTCCGCTTTATGAACGACCCTGAATCGGCTTCAAATCAATAGCAAAGCGATCCTTGACCATAAAGGATTTAAAGAGGAAATGTCTGTTAAGCGATTTACCCTCTTTTTCATCCTTATTTTGACGTACACTGCTTCACAGTTCCCCGCATTCGGAGCAGCATGATCTAGTCAATCTGCTGTACTCCGTTTGCACTCAAAACTTATTTCACCCTATCCAAACCGTATACGAGGACTTCATGGGCACATCGCTACCTTGCAAAGAGATCACTAAAATCGTTGCCTCAGATCTGGATGGCACCTTACTCGCACCAGACCATCTGCTCAGCGCTTACTCAAAGATGACGCTACGAACACTGCATGAAATGGGCTACACCTTTGTCTTTGCAACAGGACGTCACCACGTAGATGTCGCAGGTATTCGTTCTCAGGTGGGGATTCCGGCTTACATGATTACCTCGAATGGCGCACGCGTACATGATCAAAACGACAATCTGATGTACAGCGAGAACATACCGGAAGAGTTAGTTCAAAGCGTGATCGACACGATCAAAGACGATCATGAACTACTTATCCACATGTATCAGAATGACAGCTGGTTAATGAATAAAGATGACGAAACGCTGCGTGAATTCCACGAAGAGTTTACCTATAAATTATTCGACCAAGACCGTGCCCCAACTGAGGGGATCGCTAAAATTTTCTTTACTCATGCTGGAAAAGATCATGAGCGTCTGGTGGCGTTTGAAACTAAGTTGCGTGAGCAGTTTGGAGACAAGCTGAACATCGCCTTCTCCACACCTTGGTGCTTAGAAGTGATGAACGGAGAAGTGTCTAAAGGTCATGCCTTGCTAGCCATCGCAGAATCACTGGGACTGACATTAAAAAACTGCCTTGCATTTGGTGACGGCATGAACGACGTAGAAATGTTATCGATGGCAGGTAAAGGTTTGGTGATGGGCACCGCACACGAAAAAGTGATGAAAGCACTACCAAACAATGAAGTCATTGGCAGTAACGCCGAAGATGCGGTTGCTCGTTACCTGCAAAAACATCTGTTATTAGACGTGCAATAATCGAAGAAAACGCGAAGGGCTGCATGATGCAGCCCTTTTTTATCTTATCTGGTTGAGCGCTGACTGGGTAATTTCTCCCGACCAAGGATCGCTTCCCACTCTTCCTCTGTCACCGGCATAATCGATAAGCGATTTCCGCGTTTTACCAAAGGCATGTTCTCCAGCTCCGGCATCGCCTTCAATACTGATAACGGAATCACACGCTCTGTTTTACGTACGAATTCAATATCGACCATGACCCAGCGAGGATTCGCCGGGTCTGATTTCGGGTCGTAACAATCGCTTTCGGGATCAAATTGGAAATGGTCCGGATACGCTTCACGTACCACTTTAGCAATTCCTGCTACCCCGACGTTTTTACACGACGAATGGTAAATCATGACTGAATCACCCAACTTCACCTGATCACGCATCATGTTGCGCGCTTGATAATTACGAACTCCCTCCCAACATGAAACCTTTTGTGTTCTAAGCGTGTCAATAGAAAAGGTATCTGGTTCAGTTTTAAATAACCAATATGCCATAATGCCATCCGATGCCAATTGAGTAACAATAATGAGGAAGATATACCATGAAGGCTTTGAAAAACCCAGTGGCCCTCGCCACTCTGCTGGTTCTGCAAGCATGTAGCTCGCAACCGCCGCAATCCGGCGAAGAGGCTCCAACCTCACCACCAGCATCTTTAGATAAGCCTGAAACCATTCAACCTCAAACCTTTATGCTACGTGGTAGCGTCGTCATCGGCCATGAAAGTCAGTACATCATGCCATGTGGCAGCGATAAACAGTATTGGCTGCAACTGTCACCCCAACAAATTCAGCGCGCACTATCGTTAAATAACGAACCGTATCAAAACATGTATGGTGAAATGATTGGCTACCTGAATCCTCCTGGCATCGACGGTTTTTCTGCCGACTTCGACGCGAACTTTGTCGTTGAACAGGTTAACTTCCTCACTAGCGAGAACCCTGACCGCTGCAGTCAGAGCAGCAAACCTACCCGAGTTTTTGGTAATGAACCATTCTGGTCAGCAAGCTTTGAATCAGATGCGCTACAATTTCAGCAACCGGGTAAGCCAACCAAAATGTTAGCGATTGAAGGCCGTCAGCTACAGTCTCGTCAACGCACTTACCAACTCGCTGATGGTGAATTGCGAATGACGGAAAATCTCTGCTCAGACACCATGAGTGACTCCATTTATGGCTGGAAAGCGACGCTGAAAAACGATGGTATAACGTATCAGGGTTGCGGTATGGCGGCGAATGTCGACGCGACGCTGGAATGGGCAAACACTTATGTAGCTACCTCAACCAAATCGCAAGGATTCGAGGTGCAGATGACCTTAAAACCTGATCATAGCGCCACAACTCAATACAGCTATTCAGATGGGCAAGCACCACTGATTGAACGTGGTTACTGGCAACAATTAAGCCCATCGCAGGTACAGGTCGTGATGACTCACCACCAGCAACAACATTTAAAATCAGAGCGACTTTTCAGCCGTGAAGGAAATCAGCTCAAAGCCACACAAGAAAAAGTCGGCGATATGGTTTACCCAATCGCCGACGGCGGCTTGGTGTTGTACCCGGCGGCAGTGCGTCAAACTGGCACTCAGCAAGCCACTCCAGAACGCACCAACAATCCCATCGGCAGTGCTGACATCCCGTCCAGTGCTGACTTCGATTCCAAGGTCGATGCCGCCGTGCGCAATTACTTCTTTATTAACCAAACCAACCCAAGTAACAATCAGTACCGCTGGCTGACCTACGACCTGAATGGGGATGGCGACGAAGAGTTGTTGGTACAATTCGATTGGTGTGGTTCTGGTGGTTGTACTTTACTGGTGTTTGAGAATCATCAAAAAGAGTGGCGCTTCAACAGCCGCATTACCTTAGTGCAGAGTCCGATTATGTTGGGCCAACAAACTTCACATGGCTGGCGCGACCTGATTTTTAATGTCAGTGGCGGTGGAGCAACACCCGCTCAAAACGTCATGCAATACACTGGTGTCAGCTACCCAATCAACCCAAGCATGGCTCCACAGGCAACGCCCAAACAAGTTAGTGGTGTCCGTCTGTTTTCAGATGGCATCAGCCCTGTTCGCGAAGGAGTCCGTTTGTAATGTCGCAGCCATGCCCAGACTGCAGTTTTCGCTTCAACTGCATTTGCTCACTGTTACCTAAACTCGCCAGTGAGCATGCGTTGTTATTATTGATGCACCCGAATGAACTCTCGCGAGATACCAACACAGGTAAACTACTGCAGCAATGCCAACTGAATGTGGAACAAGCCGTTTGGGATCGAAAACTGCCACCACAAGCGTTGATGATTCGCCTTGAAGACGCAAGTCTCTATCCAGTGTTGCTGTTTCCGAGTGAAGAGAGCCTGACATTAGACCAAGTCATGGAGCAAAGTCAGCAACAAAGTAAAAAACCGTTGTTTATTATTTTGGATGCCACCTGGCAAGAGGCGCGTAAGATGATCAATAAAAGCCGTTGGCTGGAGGGCGTTCCAATGATGGGGCTATCCACACAGGGAGACTCGCATTATCAGCTGCGCCGCAATCAGCAGCAAGGCAACTTATGCACTTTTGAAATCGCTGCGCAGTTACTGGGACAGTTAGGTGAAGAAGATAATCAGCAGCAGATGCAGGATTTCTTTACTCACTATATTGCTACCTTTCAGGCAGAAAAAAGTGGACATGCACTGAAGCAATAATATTGAGCAGTGAGATTAGAAAGCGCGAACTTAGCTTAATGCCAGATACTTAACGATTCTTATAGGGTCATTCCAGCGAGCCTTAGCGAGACTAGGAATCTAATATCAGCGTGCTGAGAATATAGAGAAATATCTTTGACAACAAAGTGCTCGGATAGAAGATCCTGAATCACGCTCCTTCGTCGCTGTTCAGGATGACGGTAGACTAGAATATTCCGATAACTATTAAGTGAACGGCATTACAGCCTGAGCTACGCTTTTTACACGTGTTTCACGTGAAACAACACTAAACGTTGTTGCTCTTGGTCGAACTAAACCAGTGTCAGCAGCGGCTGCAAATTGTGAATTTCCATATCAGGCAAAGTGCGCGCTCTTGGATACTGAACGACATTGTGGTTCACATCGTTAAACCAGCATGCCGCAAACCCAGCCAGTTTTGCACCATGAATGTCTGTCACGATGTGGTCACCAACATGCAAAATATTCTCTGCTGGTAAATCCAAGATTTGTTGCGCTTTCACAAACATATCTCCGGCTGGCTTTGCCAAACCATCTGGTCCCGCTTTCAGTACACTTTGGAAGTAGGGTGTCAGACCAACTTTATCTAAATCAACGTTACCATTGGTTATCGCCACCAACGGAATTTTCTCGCCTAATTGAGTCAACACATCAAGGCTTTGTTGTGGTACTTCAAAGCGGCTACGCCAATCCAAAGCCACCAGCAAACCCTCTTCTGCTGCTGCTTGTGCCTGCTTGTCATCATAGCCGACTTCGAGAAAACCTCGTTTAAGCTGAACCAAACGACAAAGAGTTACATCACTTTTCAGATCCGGATCCTGCTCCAAGACACGCCTTTTCACGTTAAGCCAATCCAGCTTTTCCATGTGCGCGACCGCCGGATGCGTTTGCTGTAACCAAGACAACAGTTCGCGCTCCATACGAGCTATTATCGGATAGTTGTCGTAGAGAGTGTCATCAAGGTCAAACGTCATTGCTTTGATTGGTGCGATACGGCGGTAAAATTTCATGTCTTTTTCTCAGTCTCCGCTCTTTTTACGTGCGCGTGGATGCGCCTGATCATAGGCTTGTGCTAAGTGTTGGAAGTCCAAATGGGTATAGATCTGAGTTGTCGAAATATTTTCGTGACCTAACAGCTCTTGTACCGCTCGTAAGTTATTACTCGATTCCAGCATATGGGTTGCAAACGAGTGACGCAATTTATGTGGGCTGATGTGACTCGCCACTGACTGCTTCTGCCCCCATTCAGCCATACGCTTTTGCACGCTGCGATGAGAGATACGAGTACCCAGCTTGGAGACAAACAATGCAGGCTCACCCGGAGTCGCAAGACTGCCCCGCACTTTGAGCCATTTTCCGACCCACTCGGTCGCCATGCCGGAAAACGGAACTTTACGCTCTTTGTCACCTTTACCAATGACACGAAGCTCACCGCTGCGCAGATGCACGTCACGCACATCCACACTGACCAACTCAGCCAATCGTAAACCTGCACCGTACATCAACTCCATCATCGCGCGATCACGCACCGCTAATGGATCATCTTCATTCACTTCCAGTAACTGGTTAACTTCATCAACGTCGAGGTTTTTTGGCAACGGACGCTTCTTACGTGGTGCAGAAACGCCTTTAGCCGGATTCGCCGACATTTCGCCACGCAGGATAAGAAAATCGAAGAAACTGCGCAGTGAAGATAAACGGGTCGCCAAGCTGCTGGCTTTCATGCCTTCACGCATACCCTTACCCGCTAACTGACGAACCCAACCAGCATCGACCTGAGACCAGTCTTTCAGTCCCATTTCGTCTAAGTGGTGCGCCATGGTTTCCAGTTGCTGTTTGTAATTACGCTGAGTATGCAAACTCAGCCCCTTTTCACTTCGCAGAAATTCATAGAAGCGTAGAAGAGGCTTTTGCAGACTATTTGGCAGAGGAGTGTTTGGAGTTGTCGTCATCGTAACGTTGCCATACCAATGTTTGAGCAAGATGTGCCACTACTAAGGATAGATGACGCAAAAACAAGGTATCCATATCTGGTTGAAAATGGCCACCTTCTTGGCTGGAAAATGCCATTACGCCAAGCGTCTGCTTCTTTACCAACGGCAACACCACATAAGAGCCCATTTCTGGCATATCCAGATTGCCAAACAAAGCTTCACGATCAACTTTACGTAATCGACCTAGATAGGCATCTTTGCCATTGAGGTGCCTGGCAGCAAAACGTTGGTAATTTTCTTTGCTCAGTTGAACCGAGGCATCACACTGACTAAACAACCGCACGTACGCTCGCAGCCCCAAATCTTGACCTTTTTGCTCAATAGCGTTGATCACCTGTTTGAAGTCGGCACATTCGAGAATCTGCTCCTGCAACTCCATGAACTCGTAGAAGGTCCGGTCATTATTCGCCGCCAGTGACATCAGCGTTGTGATCTCTTCTTCGAGCTCTTCAATTCGCTGACGTTGTCGGTTCATCTGAATGTGGACCAGTGATACCGCCCCTAAATCCGCATGCGGAAATGACATACGATCAACGAGCTCTGGACGCTGAACAAAAAAATCCGGGTGATCTTTAAGATATTCAGCGACCACTTCTGCCGTTAACTCATCGGACTCAACTACAGACAAACACTTTTCGTTCTTTTCCACTAACACGACAGTTGTCCATCAAATACATGTGTGGTTGGGCCGGTCATATACAGCGGCTTACCCGGTCCCTGCCAAGCGATATTCAGCTCACCACCAGGCAGCGATACTTTGACATTCTCGTCTAGCAAACCTTGCAGAATACCAACTGCAACCGCGCCACAAGCGCCACTGCCACAAGCTCGTGTTTCACCCGCGCCGCGCTCATAAACCCGCAGACGGATGTGGTTACGATCAACCACCTGCATAAAGCCTGCGTTTACACGCTCAGGAAAACGTTCGTGCGATTCAAGCAGCGGCCCCAACGTCTCAACATCAGCAGTATCAACATCATCCACTACAGTGACGACATGTGGGTTGCCCATGCTAACCGCACCACAAAACAGAGTACTGTCCCCTGCACGCATGATGTAGGTTTTCTCTTTTTGTTTCGCTTTGAAAGGAATCTTATTCGGTTCAAATTCAGGCACACCCATATTGACCGTCACCTCATCATCGTCTTCGACGTTGAGAATCATTTTTCCTTTCTTAGTGCTAACACTGATGCTGTATTTGTTGGTCAAACCTTTGAGACGAACAAAACGCGCAAAACAGCGCGCGCCATTGCCGCACTGCTCAACTTCACTACCATCGGCATTAAAAATGCGGTAGTGGAAGTCAGTTTCCGGGTCGTAAGGCGCTTCTACCACCAATAGCTGGTCAAAACCGACTCCAGTATGACGATCCGCCAAACGGCGGATCAACTCTTGCGAGAAAAACACGTTTTGGGTGATGCAGTCGACGACCATAAAGTCGTTGCCCAACCCGTGCATTTTGGAAAAATGGAAATGCATTTGTTGTATCTTACTCCGGTAGAATCTGTTCCAGCTGCCACAAACTGGTCAGCTCCTCGCGCTGGCGTACAAGATGACTTTGTTTACCGTCAACCATCACTTCCGCCGCTCTGGTACGGGTATTGTAGTTCGAAGACATAACAAAACCATAGGCACCAGCTGAACGAACCGCGAGTAGATCACCTTCTTCTAAAACCAATGCGCGATCTTTACCCAGGAAGTCGCCTGTTTCACAAATTGGGCCGACCAAATCGTAAGTTTGCGCTTCGCCTTCGCGTGGTGAAACTGGCACGATCTCCTGCCATGCCTGATAAAGTGCAGGACGCATCAGGTCATTCATCGCAGCATCAATGATGGCGAAGTTTTTGTGCTCGGTGTGTTTTAAGAACTCAACACGAGTCAGCAAGATACCCGCATTCGCAGCAATCGCACGACCAGGTTCAAAAATAAGTTCCAGCTCTTTATGATTTTCAAGACGGCCTAACAGCGCTTTTGCATAATCAGACGGCTGAGGAGGAAGCTCATCGCGATACACAACGCCCAGACCACCACCTACATCCAGGTGGCGAATATCGATGCCTTGCGCTTTTAAATCATCAATCAGTGTCAGCAAACGATCAGTAGCGTCGATAAACGGATCAATATCTGTCAGTTGCGAACCGATATGACAGTCGATGCCTTGCACATTCAAATTCGGCAAGCTTTGTGCGAATTTATACACCTGAGGAGCACGATCGAAAGCAATACCGAATTTGTTGTCACGTAGACCAGTCGAAATATAAGGGTGCGTTTTCGCATCTACATCAGGGTTAATTCGTAGCGAAATCGGAGCAATCACGCCCAGTTCACCCGCCACTTTGTTCAGACGCTCAAGTTCTGGCTCAGATTCAACGTTAAAGCACTTGATGCCTAGCTCTAGTGCACGTTTCATTTCTGCAGCGGTTTTACCTACACCGGAAAATACCACTTTCTTCGCGTCACCACCTGCAGCAATAACGCGTTCCAGTTCACCACCAGAAACGATATCAAAGCCTGAACCCAAACGAGCCAGTGTGTTTAGTACGCCTAAGTTTGAGTTTGCTTTTACTGCATAACAAACCAGATGTGGATGCTGACCCACAGCACTATCAAACGCCTTCCAGTGGCGCTCTAGCGTGGCGCGAGAGTATACATAAAGAGGAGTGCCATGTTGCTCTGCCAGAGCTTGAAGTGAGACGTCTTCGGCCCAAAGCTGGCCATCTTCCTGATAGTTAAAGTAATCCAAAATTCGCTTCCCTTATTTTATTCGACTGCTGAACCCTAATTTCACCCTAAGGTGCGGACATTTATTGTGATTGCTCGTTTTGTTGCGTGTCATCTGGAATGTACAGTGGGCCAGACTGACCACACCCTGCCAATGTCGCGGCAGCCATCACAAACAACACAGTAACTAATTTTTTCATTTGGCATATCGTGATTATTGAATCAATGCCCCCTATAATCGCACCACATTCAGGAAAAGCAATAGGACAGACGGATGAACGATACTGAATTTCATCAACTGGTGGATGAGCAGATACAAATCATCGAAGAATCCATCGATGATTCAGGCGCAGACATTGATTACGAAGTGTCTGGAAACGTAATGACGTTAGAATTTGAAGACCGCAGCCAGATCATCATTAACCGCCAAGAGCCAATGCATGAGATTTGGTTGGCATCGAAATCTGGTGGTTTCCACTTCAAGCTCATCGAAGACAAATGGACCTGCTCAAAAACCGGCATGGAACTGTTTGAGATGGTAAAACAAGAGTGTGAAAAACACGCAGGCGAAGAGATCGACTGGGCATAAGTTCATTTTGTTCTTACCGATAGAGAAAAAGAGCACCTTGGTGCTCTTTTTGTTTTTTTATTCTTTTTGCTTCTAAGCATTCACCGCTTTATGTGGGCGGTGTGGAGGACAGTCGTTACGATAAGGGATAATGTACGCATTACCCTCTTCAGGATGAATGATTTGATAGTACTGTGGTAGGTTAAAGTTAATGAACTTCGAGGCCACACGGGTATCATCTTTCACCGACGTGTAGAAACTGTTGACCGAAGCAATCATCTCATCTTTAGAGCCACTGAACTGGTGATACACTTCCACCTGATTCGATTCATCTAACACGTAGATGTTAAAACCTTTCTCGCTGTCTTCGAAGAAGAACTGCACCAGACCTTCACTGGCAAAGCCATCCACCGCCTCAGGCATTTGATATTCTTGCTCACGATCGAGCATTAATAACGGCGAACCTTTCAGCTTGTTGGTTGAGATACTGCGATAAAAATCGACCGAGTTTTCTAGCTTCTGTACAGATACGCCGCGACGCTCGAAGAACAAACCGTAAGTCTGATCGCCAAGACGCATCGCTTTAAAGCGACGACGTTTTTCCTGCTCAACAGGTTTCAGGCGTAAATCGATACACTCTGCTAGCAGTTGATATACTTTATTGCGCATCACACCGCGCATGTTTTTCGCGTAACAGAACACATCAACCGATTCCGGCGGAAGCGCATCTTGGTGCATCTTACCCAAAATAGTTTTCAGTGCATCGAGCATCGCCGTATCGCCTTTAAAGTGCAACGTACGAACTTCATGCCAGGAATTGCGGTAAACCAAATCAACACTGCCGACCAAGTTTTTATGCTCAGGTCCGAAGCTGAATATATCCGTATTCTTCAAATCAACTTTCAGCGAACGACCAGATAACTCCTCAGTCGGATCACATTCAAAGTTGATGAACATGGCAAGTTGACTGATTTCACATGGACTCGCCAGTGCCTGCATCGTCGGACGACGCTTGCGTAAGGCAAAGGTATTACGTAAGTCGCTCACCATTTGGTAGAACTTATCAATATCCAGTTGCGCTTCACGCACCACGGCATGCAAACGGGTCGATTCTGTGATAAGGCCATTAAAGAATGCCCACGAAACCAGTTTGCTCAGATATTCATGGTGCTCAAGGTATGGCTGACCAAGAATACGATGCGCGACCAACGGCTGTTTGTATAAATACCAGCCAGACTTGTTCACACCACCATTTTTCACTTCGATAAAGCTCAGATCCGGCTCATGCAAATCTGGTGAGATTTGAGGATTCAGTAGCGTTACTTTACCCGGAAGTACCTCAAAAGCAGCATAAAGCTTACGGGCTAGAATACTGATGTCTTGCGGACTGATGGCCGAAGTGATGTCATTACGGCGCGCAAATTGGATAAGGTTACGGTAACTCTGCATTAGTGCATCTAGCAGTGCATGATGCACCACTTTCACCTGCTCAACCTTCCAGTTACGTCGATTGTCGAGCTCTACGACTACACTTTCATCCCAGTTCCATTTCGCAATCATGTCGCTTAAAGATTCACGACGCCAGGCAACAGAACCGATATCTGGCTGACGAGACAGTTTTTCATGAGTTTTAAGGTAGAAACAACGGCGAACTAAGTCTAAACGCGTATCGTCCTGAATACGTTCAAGATAACGGGTGACTTTTTCCAGCATTAAGTAATACGCGTCCATGCCGTAGAGATCAGGCTCATGAGCAAAGAAACGACGCTTGGTATCAATACTTAGTAATTGAGTGTGAGGGTATTCCCACGAGTAAGCTTCGAGCAGAATGGCTTTTAATACCGATTTGTAAGGTGAGTCGATACTTTTGTAAAGCTGCCACAAATTCGAGCCAAAGTATTCTTCCGCTGGAATTCGGTTCAATTTACCAAAGTCGATCCACTCTTTACAATCTATGTAGCCATCGCGACAAAGTTGCGAAACGTACTCGTCGTAAGACTCTTCCATCTCTGGTGGCACAATTTGCCACAACAATCGTTGCCCAGCGATACGCACTGCGCTGCGATAGAATTCATCGAGTAATAATAAATGCTGAGATGAGCCACAGTTATCGCCGGTCATCTCTTCAGAATGGTTACTTCTGAAGCGCTCTTCATCCATGAGGAAGAAGTTCGCTTCAACACCTTTACTCTGCGCCCAGTCAGTAATCAGCAAACATTTATTCGTAAGCACTTCACGCGCATCATTGTCCATCTCTGGAGAAATACACACCCAAATGTCTAGATCACTTGATGTGCTTTGACCAATCGATGAAGTACTGCCCATGGTATACAAACCCAGAATCGCAGGTTTTTCCGCATTTTCGAGCAGCTCGCTGATGGTGAGTTGTGTATCGTCTATAAATTGCTGTTGAACATCATTAAGCTCCAGACCATAAACACCGAACGGTACGTCGGCATCGTAATAACCCGGAATGACAGGATGGTTGTAGTTCAACAAGACAGGAATCAAGTGGAAAACTTGCTGGCTTTGCGAATCCATAAGCGCCAGCGCACGCTCAACGCGCTGCTGATTCAAAGTGTCTAATCGCTGAATTATTTTTTTGGTGTAAGCCTGCAAGGGTAGTTCCTTGGTTGAACAGTCACAGATACCTGATGATATTTTAAGCCAAAAAGACTCAAAAACGTGATCAATTTAACACTTTTATTGAGCATGGTAAAGTTTCAGGACGCTAAATCGTTTCATGGAAAAAACCTTACTCTAGTCACAAAATTGAAGACGAGGTAGTGTCGCTTGTAATCGCCCCTAATTAATAATAGTCCTTAGTCTAATTGAGAATCTAGTCACACTATTTTCATAACATCATGTAATTCCATTCATAGCGCCGCCAGATAGCCAACTAACAGTAAGAATTTCTTAATGAGGATGGTAGGATAAAGCCAAATCCAAACAGCATTGAGAAGATCATGACCCAATCCACACCAATTCGCATTGCAACTCGAAAAAGCCCACTTGCTTTATGGCAGGCTTACTTTGTCAAAGATGCCCTTCAAGCCGCTCACCCAGGTTTAGAAGTCGAGTTAGTAACCATGGTGACCAAAGGAGACGTGATTTTGGATACACCATTAGCCAAAGTTGGCGGTAAAGGCTTGTTCGTAAAAGAGCTGGAAGTCGCTATGCTGGAAGGCCGTGCGGATCTGGCTGTGCATTCAATGAAAGACGTACCTGTCGATTTCCCTGAAGGCCTTGGTCTGGTCACCATCTGTGAGCGTGAAGACCCACGCGACGCGTTTGTTTCTAATACCTATAGCAACATTGATGAGTTACCTCAAGGTGCCGTTGTCGGAACATGCAGCCTTCGCCGTCAATGCCAACTGAAGGAATACCGCCCAGACCTTATCATCAAAGAGCTACGTGGGAACGTTGGTACCCGCCTTGGTAAGCTGGATGCCGGCGAATACGACGCGATTATTCTTGCTGCTGCGGGTCTGAAACGCCTGGAACTTGAAGAGCGTATCCGCTGTTTTATTGAACCTGAGCAATCACTGCCTGCAGTTGGTCAAGGTGCTGTTGGCATCGAATGTCGATTAGACGACGAAAGACTGCATAAATTGCTCGAGCCGTTAAACCACAAAGATACCGCAGACCGCGTACTTTGTGAGCGAGCAATGAACCTGACTCTGGAAGGCGGTTGTCAGGTACCTATCGGCAGTTATGCTCTGCTTAATGGTGACGAAGTTTGGCTGCGCGCCTTGGTCGGAGAGCCAGACGGTAGCCAAATTATCCGTGGTGAAATACGCGGTCATCGCAACGATGTTGAAGCGCTCGGAATCAAACTGGCAAACGAGCTGCTGGACAATGGCGCTCGCGACATTCTCACTAAGCTGTACGCAGTTCACGAATAGCAATGGCAGTGTTGGTCACTCGGCCGGGAGAGCAAGGCATCGAACTTTGCTCTCTGCTCGAAAGGCACGGCATTTCCGCATACCACCATCCATTGATCGACATTGTTGCCGATCTCTCGGATACACACCTCTCCGATCATATTAATCACGCTCACTTCATTATTGCAGTCAGTAAGCATGCGGTGGAGTGTGCACAGCAAATTTTATCAAACAACGGTATACCATGGTCTAAACGCGCCATTTACCTTGCCGTTGGTCAAAAAACCGCACACTATTTAAGCAAATGCACTCAACAAAAAGTACACTATCCTCAAGTCAGTGATAGTGAACACTTATTGCAACTTCCAGTGTTAAAAAATGTAGAACAACAGAACGTTGTTATTCTGCGTGGAAACGGTGGAAGGGAGCTCATTAAAGATGCATTGGTGAGACGTGGCGCAAAAGTTCACTATAGTGAGACTTACAAGAGAGAATTCATCCCATTCGATCCAGTAAGCTGTGTCTCACTATGGAAAGCCCAACAAATCAATCAGATCATCGTCACCAGTGGTGAACAACTTGATTATTTGTGCAGCCAATTGACACCAGCGCAATTGGCTTGGCTTAATCAACTAGAGTTGTACATCCCCAGTCAGCGTATCGCCGACATCGCAATTCAAAAGGGGTTTACTCAGGTGAGATGCACAGGAAGCGCATCCAACCAAGAATTACTGGCTGCTCTCCAGCCCTAGCTACACAGGATAAAGGCATGACAAGTAAAAATAACGACCAAAAAAATAACGATAAAAACCTTGCCGAAGAAACCTCTTCTCCGGCACCGCTAGCTGAAAAAGATGCCCCTCAACAGGACGCTGAGCCTAAAAAGGAATCATCCAAACCTGCTGACACAGACAAGCCAAAAGAGCCAAAGAAAGCCGAATTCGAAGAGAAGCAAGGCAAGCGTGGGGTTAAACTCGGCACCACAGCAATAATTCTCTCGATCATCTTTGGCGGCGGTTTAGCTTATAAACTTCATGAGCAACAAACCGATTACCAAGCACAAATCGCCCTGTTGAAAAGCCAGCTAGAACAAACTCAAGCCTCAATGAAGCAAGAGTTGACCCAAGTAAAAGAAGAAACCATCGAAAAAGCGACAACTGTGACGCATAAAGCGGAAGTCGTACTTGGCCAGCAACAGAAAAGTATCGAAAGCCTGCAACTCGCGGTGGCTGACGTGAAAGGCCGTCGTCCAAACGACTGGCTACTGGCAGAAGCAGATTACTTAGTCAAACTGGCTGGCCGTAAGCTGTTCCTTGAACACGACGTAGAAAGTGCCACTCAACTGATGGAAAGCGCAGACCAACGTATTGCCGCACTGAATGACCCTAGCTTGGTCAAACTACGCAAAGCGATGGCCAACGACATCACCAAGCTGCGTACCGTACCTTTAATTGATCGTGACGGTTTAGTGTTGCGTCTGACTGCCCTACAACAACAAGTCGATAAACTTCCATTAGCTAACGCTCTTCTTCCAGAAGCAGCAGCTGTTGCTGAACAAGAAGTATCTGAGGATATTTCTAACTGGCAAGATAACTTGATGACGTCGCTAAAGGACTTCTCAGAAAACTTTATCACTTTCCGTACTCGTGATGGCAACGTAATCCCACTGCTTTCTCCTCAGCAGCATTTCTATCTTAAAGAGAACATCAAAGCCAAGCTAGAAACAGCAATCAAAGCGGTTTATCAAGAGCAAGGCGAGGTGTACACAACCTCTCTTAAAACGGCAGATAAATGGGCTTTGGCGTTCTTTAACCAGGACAATAACTCGGTAAAAGAATTCAATAAAACCGTGAGCCAGTTAAGCGAGCAAAACATCCAAGTTGAGTACCCAGCCAAGCTGGAAAGCCAATCTCAACTATCAGATGTTATTCGTGAGCGTCTACGTCGTGAAGTTACTACTATGACAGGTGCGGGGGATAAGTAATGTTTCGTCTTATTTTCCTATTTGCCATTTTAGGAGCAGGCCTGTTTGTTGGTACACAATACTCGGGCCAACAGGGTTATGTGCTGATCTCGATCGCAGACAAAACCATCGAGATGAGTGTAACAACGCTGGTCATCTTTGTAATCGCAGCCCTTGCTGGACTATTCATTTTAGAATACCTAATCAAGAAACTGGTCTACGCAAGTTCAAGCACTTGGAACTACTTCAGTGTGCGTAAAATGCGTCGTTCTCGTCGCTACACCAACGAAGGCATTATCAAGTTGCTAGAGGGTGACTGGAAAGGTGCAGAGAAGAAGGTGACTCGCTGGGCCAATCATCACGACATGCCACTTCTATGCTACCTAGTAGCTTCAGAAGCCGCTCAAGGCCTTGGTGATAAAGAAAAACGTGACAAATACCTGGAGCTGGCGAGTCAGCAGGAGAACTCTCAATTAGCCGTTGAACTGACACGCGCAAAACAGTTTATTCGTGATAACGAGTTTGAAGCGGCATTTGACACCTTGTCAACGCTGAAAGGTCAGTATGCCAATAATCCTATTGTTCTCAATCTTCTCAAGACCACTTATATGCAGCTGAAGCTATGGCAACCATTGATCGACTTAGTGCCTCAGCTCAGCAAAGAAAAACTTGTCAGTGAAAACGAACAAATTGAGCTAATTAAAACAGCTCAAGGCGGATTACTACATGAAGTCGCTCAACAGCAAGGTAGTGAAGGGCTAATTTCTCACTGGAACAGTTTAGCTCGTAAAGTGAAGCAAGACCCACATTTGATCGCGTGTTTTGCTCGTGAGTTAATTGCCCGCAAAGCCGATAATGAGGCGTTTACCGTGCTCAAAGAGGCATTGAACAAGACTCCGGCACCTGAGCTATACCAACTTCTGCCAGAGCTAAATGTGCCAGATATCCATCCAGTGGTCGTACTCCTCGAAGACGTAGTAAAGAAAGAGTCTGATAATGCAGCAGCACACAGTGCGTTGGCTCATTTCTACTTCCGCCAGGAGAAATGGCACGAGTCTCAAGAGCAGTTTGAGGCGGCTCTAAAACTTCGCTCTGATGTCTCTGACTACGCTTTCTTAGCCGACACACTAGAGAAGCAAAATCTAACGAAAGCAGCGCACGAAGTGTCTCGTAAAGCTCTAACAATTGTTCAAAATGATTAAGTAGACCTACATTTGATACCTAACAGGCCGACATCCCCATGTCGGCCTTTTTTTACCATTAAACACAGTTAGCCTTAATAATATAGGCTTTAAAAATCTCGCGACCCCGCAGAAAACCATCCAGATGAAAATGAGATTATTGGCTCTGACTCAATCTATTATCTGCTCGACTACATGGCTTTAGAGTGTGTCGATGCCTGGTTTCAGGATGAAGCCAGATTTGGGCAACAAAACACAACAACCCGTTAATGGGCTGGAAAAGGAACGCGCCTAAGAGCTGTGAAGCAACAGCAATTTGAGTATGCCTATCTGTTCGGTTCTGTCTGCCCCCAAAAGGCATTGGTGAGGCCATCGTTGTCCCGTAGGTCAATAAAGGCATCACAATCAGCCTCTTGCGGATCACGAAGACAAAGTGTGTAGGGCTTGGAATAGCTTTAGGGAATGCTCCGACAGAGTCAGCAAGATGTGTTCGAGAAGATGGATAGACCTGACCAGTTAATTTTCCAGATTGGTATAAGTGGCCAAATGGGCCGGGCTTGCGTTCAATTGGACTCGCACAGGAGCGGGACTCGATTTCCCTGAAAGGGAAACTATACGTCATAAACGACAAAAGCCTAGTCTTTCGACTAGGCTTTCTAATAAATGGCGGAGTGGACGGGACTCGAACCCGCGACCCCCGGCGTGACAGGCCGGTATTCTAACCAACTGAACTACCACTCCGCAGTGGTATCACTCGCTTTAGCAAGTGTCCAAAATTTAAAGCCTGGCGATGTCCTACTCTCACATGGGGAAACCCCACACTACCATCGGCGCTA
>NZ_JBBWFK010000021.1:0-52815 GCF_052353105.1 Vibrio sp. YIC-376 | reverse complement strand
TGTCTAAAGAAAAATTTGAACGTGTAAAACCGCACGTAAACGTTGGTACTATCGGCCACGTTGACCACGGTAAAACAACTCTAACTGCAGCTATCTGTACTACTCTTGCTAAAGTTTACGGCGGTGCTGCTCGTGACTTCGCATCTATCGATAACGCTCCAGAAGAGCGCGAGCGTGGTATCACAATCTCTACTTCTCACGTAGAGTACGACACTCCAACTCGTCACTACGCACACGTAGACTGCCCAGGACACGCTGACTATGTTAAAAACATGATCACTGGTGCTGCGCAAATGGACGGTGGTATCCTAGTTGTTGCTGCAACAGATGGCCCAATGCCACAAACTCGTGAGCACATCCTACTAGGCCGTCAGGTTGGTATCCCTTACATCATCGTATTCATGAACAAATGTGACATGGTTGACGATGAAGAGCTACTAGAACTAGTAGAAATGGAAGTTCGTGAACTTCTATCTGAGTACGATTTCCCAGGTGATGACCTACCAGTTATCCAAGGTTCAGCTCTAGGCGCACTAAACGGCGAAGAGCAATGGGAAGCGAAAATCATCGAACTAGCTGAAGCTCTAGATTCTTACATCCCAGAGCCAGAGCGTGCGATCGATATGCCATTCCTAATGCCTATCGAAGACGTATTCTCAATCCAAGGTCGTGGTACAGTAGTAACTGGCCGTATCGAGCGCGGTATCCTAAAAGTTGGTGACGAAGTTGCTATCATCGGTATCAAAGACACTATTACAACTACATGTACTGGTGTTGAAATGTTCCGTAAACTTCTAGACGAAGGTCGTGCGGGTGAGAACGTTGGTGCACTTCTACGTGGTACTAAGCGTGACGAAGTAGAACGTGGTCAAGTACTAGCTAAACCAGGTTCAATCACTCCACACACTAAGTTTGAATCAGAAGTATACGTACTGTCTAAAGATGAAGGTGGTCGTCACACTCCATTCTTCAAAGGCTACCGTCCACAGTTCTACTTCCGTACAACTGACGTAACTGGTGATATCTCTCTACCAGAAGGCGTAGAAATGGTAATGCCAGGTGACAACATTCAGATGACTGTTGAGCTAATCGCACCAATCGCAATGGACGAAGGTCTACGTTTCGCGATCCGTGAAGGTGGCCGTACAGTAGGTGCTGGTGTTGTTGCTAAGATCTTCGACTAATTCATAACGAATTAAACGAAATCTTGCACTTTCTTCAATTTGAAGAAAACGCATCTAGAGAAAGGGAAGCTTAGGCTTCCCTTTTTCATATCTAGAGTTTCATTTAGTTATAAGCCGACATAAAACGTTTCTATTTTTTCCTCGTTAATACATAACCTTACCAAGTTACTTATAGCTTCAGTCTATTGCTCACGGCTAAGTGATTGATCTTTAGTTAGTTCATTAAAATCAATATAACCAAATGTTCTGAATAGAATCCCAATACGACTGGTAACAAGAACCATTCTTGTTTATATTGACCATCTCGGGTTTATTTCTATAGGTTTTTGAATATGTTCGTTTGTCTTTGTCATGGTGTTTCTGACAAAAAAATTAGAAAGTTAGCGATAGATGAAGGCATCACGGATATCAGAGGGATTAAGCGATGCACAGCATTGGGGAGTCAATGTGGTAAATGCATCAAACAAGCCAAAGAAATTTTAGCTGAACACTACACTGAACTAAAACAAGCCAGCTGATCATCGTGATGATACGGTGAAAGAGCTATCAGCCTTTTGACACCTTCTCATTTGCTTCTACATTTAAATGAAGCCTAAAAAAGAGGAGGGGTGCGTCCATGAAAGGCGATCCAATCATAATTCAACATCTCAATAAAGTGCTCGGCAACGAGCTCGTCGCTATCAATCAATATTTTCTCCATGCTCGTATGTACAAAGACTGGGGCTTAAAGCATCTGGCCGATAAGGAATACCACGAGTCAATTGATGAAATGAAGCATGCAGATCATCTCATCGAACGTATTTTGTTTTTGGAAGGTTTACCTAATCTGCAAGATCTCGGCAAGTTGATGATCGGCGAAGATACCAAAGAAATGCTCGAATGCGATCTCAAATTGGAAATGGCCGCTATTCCGGATTTAAAAGATGCCATCGCGTATGCGGAAGATATCAGGGACTACGTCTCTCGCGATCTTTTCCAAGATATTCTCGAGGATGAAGAAGAGCATGTCGATTGGCTTGAAACTCAGCTTGGCCTGATTGAAATGTCGGGTATTGAAAATTATCTACAAGCACAGTACGTAGATGAAGAATAATCTTGGGCGTCTCAAGATTGTATTTATAAATCTTAACCTTATAGCAGAGCACCTGACTTAAAAGTTAGGTGCTTTTCATCATTATCTGGTCTAATCTCATTTTATTATCACTATTTTAAGGATTTTGCTCGCAATCTTACCTTTGAAGATTGACTTCTATCCTTTAGAATTTATTCCCCCTTACCTAAATATAAAAAAAGAGACCCCCCATGTCTGAAGACAATCGCCAAGCAGCAACTAGAGAAGAAGAACAGCGCCAACGAGCTCTTGACTACCATGCTTACCCGACCCCAGGGAAAATTGCAGTCGAGCTAACAAAACCGGCAGAAACCGCAGGCGATCTAGCTTTAGCTTACAGCCCTGGTGTTGCTGAGCCTGTGCGTGAAATCGCGCAAAATCCTGACAATGTGTATAAGTACACAGCGAAAGGTAACATGGTTGCCGTAATTTCTAACGGTACCGCTATTCTTGGTCTGGGTAACCTTGGCCCTCTTGCTTCTAAACCAGTAATGGAAGGTAAAGCGTTATTGTTTAAGCGTTTTGCTGGCCTTGATTCAATTGATATCGAAGTAAAACACCGCACGATCGACGAGTTCGTTAATACCGTTGCGAGCATTGCTGACACATTCGGTGGTATCAACCTAGAAGACATCAAAGCACCGGATTGTTTTGAGATTGAAAAGCGCCTTATCGAACGTTGTGACGTTCCTGTTTTCCATGATGATCAGCACGGCACAGCAATCGTAACGGCCGCAGGTATGCTGAATGCGATCGAGCTACAAGGCAAGAAACTAGAAGATTCCACAATCGTTTGTCTTGGTGCTGGTGCTGCGGCAGTAGCATGTATGGAGCTACTGATCAAATGTGGCGCAATGCGTGAAAAGATTTACATGCTGGATCGTAAGGGTGTGATTCATACTCGTCGTGATGATCTCAATGAGTACAAACAGCTATTCGCGAATAACACGGATAAGCGTACCCTGGAAGATGTTATCGAAGGTGCCGATCTGTTCCTTGGTGTTTCAGGTCCGAACCTACTTCCTGCAGAAGCTCTGAAACTGATGGCTGATAAGCCAATTGTTTTTGCGTGCTCTAACCCTGATCCAGAAATCAAGCCAGAGCTTGCACACGACGTTCGTAGTGACTTGATCATGGGTACTGGACGCAGTGATTACCCGAACCAGGTAAACAACGTGCTTTGCTTCCCATTCATCTTCCGTGGTGCTCTGGATGTACGTGCAAGTGAAATTAATGATGAAATGAAGCTTGCTGCTGTCGAAGCAATTCGTGAACTGGCGAAGGAACCAGTGCCAGAAGCAGTACTTAAAGCTGCTGGTGTGGATAAGCTTGAGTTTGGTACTGACTACATTATTCCTAAGCCAATGGACGCGCGTCTGTTGCCTCGTGTTGCAAAAGCAGTGGCTCAAGCTGCCGTTGACTCTGGTGTTGCTCGCATTGAGATGCCAGAAAACTACATGGCAGAGTAATTCTTCCGTCGTAAATGATGTACAAAAAATGGGACGCTATCGCGTCCCATTTTTTATGTCATTCTTTTAGTACTGGAAGCTGAACAACCGAGCGGTGTATTCAATTCAACCATAATTACTCGTCATCAAACGACTCGAACTCGATACCCATTGCTGTCATCAGCGCTTTTGCTTCTGTCGGAATATCGTCAGGGCGATCTTTACGAAGGTCTTCATCCGTAGGAAGCGGTTGTCCTGTGTACGCGTGCAGGAATGCTTCACATAGGAGTTCGCTGTTGGTAGCGTGGCGTAAATTATTGATCTGACGGCGAGTACGCTCATCAGTTAGCACTTTTAAAACTTTCAGCGGGATAGATACAGTGATTTTTTTTACTTGTTCGCTTTTCTTTCCATGCTCAGCATACGGGCTAATGTATTCGCCATTCCAGTCAGCCATTGCGTACCTTCATATTTGTAATAGGTTAAAAATAATAGAGGTGCTGATTTTAGCTGCATTTACTGCCATAAGCAAAGACATATAGACGTCTAGAAGTGTTGACGTCTCAAAATTTGACGAGTAAAGTGACAGGAACAGTAAGGGAGTGTGCAATTCATTGAATCTGAAATTTAGATATAGCGCATTCCTATTTAGAAGTCACCACCTGTGAAAGGATACACCCATGAGCATCCGCAAGCCTGCGACCATTGCTGTACGCACTGGTATCGAATCCGACACTCAATACCATGCTGTCGTTCCACCAATTTATCTATCGACAAACTATGGCTTTCCTGCATTTGGAGAAGTGCCTAAGTACGACTACACGCGCTCAGGTAACCCAAACCGTGGCTTGTTAGAAAGCGCTCTGTCTGAGCTGGAATCAGGAAAAGGAGCGGTGGTAACCAACTGCGGTACGTCTGCGCTGAACTTGTGGGTCTCTGCTTTCATCGGTCCTGACGATCTGATTGTTGCACCACATGACTGCTATGGTGGTACTTACCGTCTTTTCAATACTCGCGCCAACAAAGGTGACTTCAAAGTGCTGTTTGTTGATCAATCAGACGAGCAGGCGCTTGATGCAGCTTTAGCGCAAAAGCCAAAGCTTATCTTGATAGAAACACCGTCAAACCCTCTTGTTCGCGTCGTGGATATTGCTGCTGTATGTGAAAAGGCCAAGCAAGTCGGAGCCTTGGTTGCCGTAGACAATACCTTTTTGACACCTGTGTACCAAAAGCCATTAGATCTGGGTGCTGACTTCGTTATTCACTCTACAACGAAATACATCAATGGCCACTCGGACGTCATTGGTGGTGTGGTGATCACTAAGACGGAAGCGCATGCAGAAGAGCTGGCGTGGTGGGGTAACTGCATTGGTGCGACAGGCACGCCATTCGATAGTTACATGACGTTGAGAGGTATTCGTACGTTAGGCGCTCGTATGCGAGTGCATGAAGAGAGCTCAAAGCAGGTACTTGCATATCTGAAGCAACAATCGTTAGTAGCGAAAATTTATCACCCAAGTCTGCCTGAGCACCCAGGACACGAGATTGCGAAAAAGCAGCAATCAGGTTTTGGCTCGATGCTGAGTTTTGAGTTTGCTGGCTCATTTGAACAGCTCAAAGTGTTCGTTAAAGAGCTGCAGTTGTTCTCTCTTGCTGAATCACTAGGTGGTGTAGAGAGTTTGATTTGTCACCCTGCGTCTATGACACATCGTGCGATGGGTGAAGCCGCGCTGGCAGAGGCTGGTGTATCACAGCAATTACTGCGCCTTTCTGTCGGTCTCGAAGATGCACAAGATCTGATTGCTGACCTAGAGCAAGCTTTCACTAAATCGGCACAGCAATAGGAAACAATAATAATGACTGTACAACGTCAGCTACATAAATTTGGTGGTAGCAGCTTAGCTAATCCTGAATGTTACTTGCGTGTCGCGGGTATCCTTAAAGAATATTCAGCAGAAAATGACCTGGTCGTGGTATCCGCTGCAGGCAAAACTACGAACCGCCTGATTGAGTTTCTCGAAGGCTTAGAGAAAGATGGTCGAATTGCTCACGAAGCGTTACAAGGATTAAGACAGTTTCAAACTGGTCTCGTCGAAGAATTGTTAGAAGGTGAAGCTCAAACACACGTGTTGGCCACTTTACAAGATGAGTTCAGTACGTTGGCTGAACTGACATCTCCGCTTACCGACGCGAAAAAAGCGGCAGTCCTAGGACATGGGGAAGTGTGGTCTTCTCGTTTGCTTGCGGCATTATTGACTCAGCAGGGGTTACCCGCCGTCGCGCAAGATGCGAGAGCATTTTTACGAGCTGAAGCCGGGACGCAGCCAGAAGTCGACCGCGCTCGCTCATACCCGCTTATTAAAGAAGCACTGGCCCAGCATAGTCATAAACGAGTGATTATTACCGGTTTCATGGCGCAGAATGACCATGGTGAAACCGTTCTTCTTGGGCGTAATGGTTCTGACTATTCTGCGACAGTGATAGGTGCGCTTGCGGAAGTCATTACGGTCACTATCTGGAGTGATGTGGCGGGTGTTTATAGTGCTGATCCGCGTTTAGTTGCGGATGCGTGTTTACTGCCGCTGTTGAGATTGGATGAAGCCAGTGAGCTTGCACGTCTGGCAGCGCCTGTGCTACACAGCCGAACGCTTCAGCCTGTGGCGCAAAGTACTATGGATTTGAGCCTCAAATGCAGTTATCAACCTGAATCAGGTTCGACTCGCATCGAACGCGTACTTGCTTCTGGACGTGGGGCAAAAATTATTACTTCATTGGATGATGTGCTGTTAGTGCAGTTGTCATTCAAACCTGGTCATGACTTCAATAAAACGCAAAGTGATGTGCTTAATTCACTTCTGCGTGCCCAGTTAGAGCCTCTGACTTTTGAACTCCAGCCAGAACAGCAGATTTTGCGATTAGCCTATACCGCCGAAATTGCTGGTGGTGCGCTGAAGTTCTTACAAGCGTCGGCGTTTGAGGCAGAAATCACGCTTCAAGCGGGATATTCTCTGCTTGCTGCTGTGGGGGCTGGAGTAACGACAAATCCTAGCCACTGTTTTGGTTTCCATCAAAAGTTAAAACACTCACCAGTGGAGTTTATCTCTGAAACTGAATCTGGATTGAGTCTGGTGGCGGTATTACGCAGCTCGAATACAGAAGAGTTGGTTCAATCGATTCACACCCAGTTGTTTCAGGCACAGAAGCGAGTTGCTGTCGCATTATGCGGTAAAGGTAATATTGGCTCGAGCTGGCTGAATTTATTCGCAACACAGAAGAATGAACTAGAGAAACGTCATGGCATGAGCTTTGACTTAGTTGCTGTGGTTGATAGCCAGAAGTTCTGGTTTGATGAACAGGGTATCGACGCCACCAAAGTGTCAGCACTATTTAACGATGAAAGTGTTGAGAACGATGATTCTTGGCTGACTCGCCTTGGTGCGCTGCAGGATTACGATGAGGCCGTTGTGCTTGATGTCACCGCAAGTAAAGAGCTGGCTCAGAGTTACATCGATATTGCTCAGCAAGGTATCCACTTGATCTCCGCGAATAAAGTGGCGGGCTCGGCGAATAGCCAGTATTACCATCAGGTGCAAGATGCCTTTGCAAAAATTGGGCGTCACTGGCTCTACAACGCGACTGTAGGAGCCGGGTTACCAATCAATCATACGGTTCGTGACCTGCGTGAGAGTGGTGATGAGATTGTGGCGCTCTCAGGCATTTTTTCCGGTACGCTTTCGTGGTTGTTCCAGCAGTTCGATGGCACGGTTTCATTTAGTGAACTGGTCGATTTGGCCTGGCAGCAAGGTCTAACGGAACCAGACCCTCGCTCTGACTTAGATGGTTCAGATGTGATGCGTAAACTGGTGATTCTGGCGCGTGAGTCTGGTTTGGATATCGAACCGGGAAGTGTAAAAGTCGAGTCGCTTGTTCCAGAGGAGCTGCGTGATCTGAGTTTAGATGAGTTCTTTGATAACAGCACGTTACTGAGCCAGACTCTGCAAGAGCGTTTGATAAAAGCGCAGAAAAACGATCAGGTTCTACGCTACGTCGCACGTCTAGAAAAAGATGGCAAAGCGACCGTAGGCATCGAAGCCTTATCCCGAGAACATGCGCTTGCGAACTTGCTTCCGTGTGACAATATCTTCGCAATCGAAAGCAAGTGGTACAAAGACAACCCGTTAGTGATTCGTGGTCCGGGTGCTGGACGAGAAGTGACGGCTGGTGCGATTCAATCCGATCTAAACCGTCTTGCTGGGCTGTTTTAAATTGGTGTTAGTTCTCAAACCCCGGGGATAATCCGGGGTTTTTTATTCCTTTCTCAGTGCCATACTTAGTTCCAGAGCCGGAAAATTACCATGGTTTTTATGGTTAACTATCTGACAAGAATGAACTTGAACTATTCTCATTGTTAACGTGAAAAAAATTCATAATCACAAGGTTGACATTAAATCGTATTCAATTCATTCTGTGGACATATAGACGTCTAAACGTCGATTTGCAGAATTTGATTTCGTGGCGGATTGTCACAGGGAGAGTAAGATGGGTTACACGCACGCAGGCCACATTGATGCCTTAAACCAGAATATCGCTGAGCTGTCAGATAACATTAATGTTTCGTTTGAGTTTTTTCCGCCAAGCAATGAAAAAATGGAAGAGACACTGTGGAACTCTGTGCACCGTCTAAAAACTCTTCAACCAAAGTTTGTTTCTGTTACTTACGGAGCTAACTCAGGTGAGCGTGACAGAACACACTCAATCATTAAAGAAATCAAAGCGAAAACAGGCTTGGTGGCGGCACCGCACTTAACTTGTATTGACGCGACTCGTGATGAGTTGATTGAGATCGCGGATGATTACTGGAATAACGGTATAGAAAATATCGTAGCACTGCGTGGTGATATTCCCCCTGGTGGTGGCGCTCCTGATATGTACGCATCTGATCTGGTTGAGTTGCTGAAGTCTCGCCATGATTTCGATATTTCGGTTGCAGCTTTCCCTGAAGTTCACCCTGAAGCGAAAAGTGCGCAGGCTGATTTGCTTAACCTTAAACGTAAGGTTGATGCAGGTGCGAACCGTGCGATTACCCAGTTCTTTTTCGATGTTGAGTCTTACCTGCGTTTTCGTGACCGCTGTGTTGTCGCTGGCATTGATGTCGAAATCGTACCGGGTATTTTGCCAGTCTCTAACTTTAAACAGGCATCCCGTTTTGCTGCGCAGAACAACGTTAAAATCCCTGGCTGGATGAGTCGACAGTTTGATGGCTTGGATGATGACCCAGTAACTCGTCAATTAGTAGGTGCAAGTCAGGCGATTGATATGGTTCGTGTACTGAGCCGTGAAGGTGTGAAAGATTTCCACTTCTACACGCTAAACCGTGCAGAAATGACATACGCATTGTGCCACACGCTGGGAGTTCGCCCTAAGGCGACTATCTAGTTTGAAAGCAAAAAGGCTTGCCATATGGCAAGCCTTTTACTTATTCGAGTTATGGGCTGGTTTAAGATTTAACCGATAACTTCAAGTTCAGTTAGCACTTCCTCTGCCCACGTAATCCACGTTTCACGCAACAGTAGGTTGCGGCGTAGAGTCAGGCGTTCTAGGCGTGCTTGTTTGTCCAACGTTGACGGCGTAGCGTAGTATGCCGCTTCAATTTCTTTGTAGTGAGAAACCAGTTTACGTGACTCTTCTACCAGTTCAGACAGTTGCTCACGGAAAGGTGCAGCAGGTTGCACCGCGCAAGCCATCAGCTTCGCTGAGAACTCATCACGAACGGTTGGGTGTGCGGTTGGTTGGTCAAACCATTCACCAAGTGCGCTACGTCCAGCATCAGTGATGGAGTAAACTTTACGGTCTGGTTTGCCTTCCTGAGGCTCTAGCACGCAAGTAACCAGTTCCTTCTCAGCCATTTTGTTTAGCTCACGGTAAACCTGCTGGTGACTTGCTTTCCAGAAGTAACCGATGCTTGCTGAGAATTCTTTTGTGATATCGTAACCGGTTGCATCGCGTGTGCTAAGAACAGTTAAGATTACGTGTGGTAATGACATGTCTTCAATCCAAATGGTCAATAAACTTGTAAACAAGCTACTTACACTTTCAGCTGCGCTCTTAATGGCGTTTGAGTTTTTTGTGTATAAGTAGCACCAACATTGTTGGTCCTGTCACCTTAAAGCCGTTTATCACCTAGAGATGGGAATTCCCATCATGACCGGAGCAGATTTGATTGGATTTATGTGCTCTCGGCAGGGTAGGTAGTATATAAATAATAAGCATGAAGTGGAATAGTAGGAAAAAATTACGCTAAAAAACTAATATAATACTCAATAGTTTGTTTTATTGGTTAATTATGCTGCTTTTGTGGTTGTAGGTAGGGTTTAATTGGCTCGATTAACTGGTTGATTGCTGTTCAAGTTGGTGGGTATAAAAAAGGCTGAGCAGTTGCTCAGCCTTTCAGTTCATAATCGATGGTATTAACCTGTGTTACGCATACCAGCTGCGATACCAGCGATGGTCACCATCAACGCCTCTTCAAGATTTGCTGAGGCTTCTTCATTTTGGCGCGTACGGTACAGCAACTCAGCTTGAAGCATGTTCAATGGCTCTACGTAGATATTACGCAAGCGAATGGATTCCAGACCCCATGGGTCGTGTTGCATCAAGTTTTCGTTGTTTTCTACGTTCAGTACGGCTTTGATGTCTTTCTGTAGTTGAGTTCGAAGTCTCTCACCCAACGGACGTAGTGATTCATCCACAAGACGTAAGTCGTAGTAACGCGAGATATCGATATTACATTTCGAGTACACCATCTCTAGCATGCCAAGGCGTGTAGAGAAGAAAGGCCATTCACGACACATTTCTTCTAACAGCTCTTGGTGACCTTTGTCGATAGAGTACTGGATTGCTTCACCCGCACCTAACCAGGCTGGTAATACTAAGCGGTTCTGGCTCCACGAGAAAATCCAAGGAATCGCGCGTAAACTTTCTACGCCACCGTTCGGGTTACGTTTCGCAGGACGAGAACCTAGTGGCAATTTACCTAGCTCAAGTTCTGGTGTCGCCTGACGGAAGTAAGGTACAAAGTCTGGTTCGCCACGTACAACGCTGCGGTAAGCTTCACAACTCACTTGAGACAGCACTTCCATTAGATCACGCCACTCTTGTTTTGGCTCTGGTGGTGGCAGTAGGTTCGCTTCCAGAATTGCACTTGCGTACAGGTTGAAGCTGTTTACTGCAACATCTGGCAGGCCAAGTTTAAAGCGGATCATCTCACCCTGCTCAGTAACACGCAGGCCACCTTTAAGGCTCTTCGGTGGCTGAGATAGCAACGCTGCATGTGCAGGCGCACCACCGCGACCTACCGTGCCTCCACGGCCGTGGAATAGCGTTAGTTCAACGCCTTCGTCTTCAGCAACTTTGACCAAAGATTCCATCGCATCGTACTGAGCCCAGCCAGCTGACATTACACCCGCATCTTTCGCTGAATCAGAGTAGCCAATCATGACCATCTGATGGTTTTGAATGAAGCCACGGTATAAATCGATACTCATCAACTGCTTGATAACCGATTCAGCATTGTTTAAGTCGTCCAGAGTTTCGAACAGCGGACAAACATCCATGCGGTAAGGACAGCCAGACTCTTGTAGCAATAGGTGAACGGCCAGAACGTCAGAAGCGGTACGAGCCATCGAAATGACATACGCACCGAACGCATCACGTGATTGCGCTGCAATAATCTTACAGGTGTCCAAAACCTCCTGAACAGGTTCTGATGGCTGCCAGTCACGAGGCAGAAGTGGACGCTTGGAAGCCAGTTCGTTGGTCAGGAATGCGATTTTGTCTTGCTCGCTCCACTGCTCGTAGTCACCGATGCCCAGATAGCGAGTTAATTCAGACAGTGCATTCGCATGGCGAGTACTTTCTTGACGAATGTCCAGACGAACCAAGTGTACGCCAAACGCTTTCACGCGGCGCAGAGTATCAAGTAGTGAGCCGTCTGCGATGACACCCATTCCACATTCATGTAGCGATTGGTAACACGCGTAAAGAGGATCCCAAAGCTGCTCTACGGTTTGTAGCGGTGCTTTTACAGCCAGTTTTTGGCCATGAACTTTTGCGTCCAGAATATCTTTGGTTTCATTAAGCAGCGCACGCAGTTGTTTTAGGATTGCACGGTACGGTTCGTGCTGATCTTCGCCTGCCAATGCGCGTACCTGATCGTTACATACTGTCATAGACAGTTCGCTGATCAGTTCATTGATATCGTTAAGGTAAAGATCCGCCGCTTTCCAACGTGAAAGAAGCAGAACTTCACGTGTCACGCTGTGCGTCACGAATGGGTTACCATCACGGTCACCACCCATCCATGATGAGAAGTGAACCGGACGTGCATCAATTGGCAAACCTTCGCCCAAATAAGTTTTCAAGCGGTCATTCATTTCACGTAGGAAATCAGGTACCGCTTCCCACAGTGAATTTTCTACAACGGCAAAGCCCCATTTCGCTTCATCAAGTGGTGTAGGGCGTTGCTGGCGGATCACATCTGAGTGCCAGCTTTGTACGATCAGCTGTTCTAGACGACGCTCGGTTTTTTTACGCTCTTTAGATGACAGATCGCTTAATTCTAGCTTTGATAAACACTCATTGATCTTCACTAGTTTGTTGATCATGGTGCGACGAGTGATTTCTGTTGGGTGCGCGGTCAATACCAGTTCAATGTTCAGATCACGAACAGCCTGCGCCGTATCAAGTTTACTGACATTGTTTTGCACCAGTTTAGAAAATAGCGAGTTGATCGCGTCAGGTTCGCAGATATGATCTTCACAGTGACGTGAAATGGTGTGGTATTGCTCAGCAATATTCGTCAGGTTTAGAAATTGGTTAAACGCACGGGTTACTGGCGTTAACTGCTCATCAGGAAGGTGTTTGATTTCTTCGATCAAACTTTCTTTGTCTGCTTGGTTTCCTGCTTGGGCTGATTTGGATAATTTACGAATTGTTTCCACTTTTTCGAAAATTTCTTCGCCATGGGCGTCGCGAATAGTATTACCCAGTAAGTGGCCTAACATGCGCACATTGCTTTTGAGTGCGGCGTATTTCTCGTTCATTGTCGTCCTGCCTCGTAAAAAAACTACATCCATTGTCCTTGTTAGGACACCAATCTAGCGAAAAGCACCAGTTGTAGTCAAATAAAGCCGACTATGTTTGTAATTATTCCGCTTATCTCCTGATTTAGAGCAATATTAAGACGCATATCAAATAAAAGTGAAAATTAATTACAAAATAACTGGTTAAATAATTGTTATGTATTAATAACAGAGTATAAAAAAGATAGCATGCGCAGCTCATCGGAGCTGCACAGATCGGTTTTTTGTACTTGCAACTAACAGCAGTATTTGATCATTGCCTTGGAGAGCACATCTATAGTTGGGTCAATAAAATCCAAAGCCAGAAACTCGTCCGGTTGATGTGCCTGATCGATAGAGCCCGGTCCAAGTACCAAGGTTGGACACAGTTCTTGTAAAAACGGTGCTTCGGTGCAGTAGTTGACGGTTTGCGAGCTGGTTTGACACAACTCTTCTACACCGCCAATGAATGGGTGATCATGTGGACACTCATAGCCTGGAATCGAGTCATGCAGCGGAATGATTTCAATACGTCCCGGCCATTTCGCTTCCACTTCTTTAAGAGCACCACGCAGCATATTCTCTAAACCATCTAGGCTGATGCCAGGCAATGGGCGGACGTCGTAATGCAATTCACAACAGCCACAAATACGGTTGGCACTGTCACCGCCATGAATATGACCGAGATTCAGTGTTGGATTTGGTATCGCAAACCCTGGGTGGTGATACTCTTTAATTAGCTTGTCGCGTAATTTCATCAGAGCGAACATCACTTCATACATGATCTCAATGGCATTGACACCAAGAGCGGGATCCGACGAGTGTCCAGATTTACCTGTAACACGAATGGCATTAGCAACATGACCTTTATGACCGCGAATTGGTACCAAGCTGGTAGGCTCGCCAATAATGCAGTAGTCCGGTTTGAACGGTGCGTTAGCAGTGAAGTGTCTGGCACCTAGCATGGTGGTTTCTTCATCACAGGTCGCTAATACATAAAGCGGCTTCTTCTGT
Source organism: Vibrio sp. YIC-376 (assembly GCF_052353105.1). Taxonomy (NCBI): domain Bacteria; kingdom Pseudomonadati; phylum Pseudomonadota; class Gammaproteobacteria; order Vibrionales; family Vibrionaceae; genus Vibrio; species Vibrio sp. YIC-376. Next base: position 38,939 of record NZ_JBBWFK010000021.1, on the reverse strand, counting down.
TTACTCCAGTCGACTTTTTTGACTGCCTCATAAATGAAAGCAAAGAAGCCTTTCATGTCCGCAGTACCCAGGCCGTAAAAACGGTTGTCTTTTTCAGTGAGTTTGTGTGGGTCGAAGTTCCAGCGTCCTTCATCAAATGGAACGGTGTCACTGTGGCCAGCAAGGAGAAGGCCACCTTCGCCCTCACCCATACGTGCGATCATATTGTGTTTGCCTGGTTCGACTTCGACCACCTCAACACTGAACCCCAGATCTTTGAACCAGGTCGCGAGTTTCTCAATGACTTTCGCATTACCTTGATCCCATTTTGGGTCAGTGGAGCTGATTGAAGAGGTGCTGATGAGTCCTTCATAGACCTCTAGAAAAGTTGGTAATTGCATGGATTCTTCAAATCTCCTATTGACAGACAGAGCACAAAAATGTAAAACACATATTAAATCATATTTAATGAATAAAAAATCAAAATATAGCAAAAATTAAATATGAATAGTCATTTGAGTCTTTAAATTTACGGATGTCATAGAATGCTAAAAACCACGATTATCGGAGCCAGCGGTTACACCGGCGCAGAGTTAGCTTTAATGGTTAACAAACACCCGGAACTCACGCTATCAGGTTTATACGTTTCCGCCAACAGTGTAGATGCAGGAAAGAGCCTTGCCCAGTTGCACGGCAAGTTAGCTGGCGTTATCGATATGCCTGTTCATCCGTTAACCGATCCAAAAAAAGTGGCAGTTGAGTCAGATGTGGTGTTTTTGGCCACAGCACATGAAGTCAGCCATGACCTCGCCCCAATTTTCCTCGAAGCAGGATGTAAGGTTTTCGATTTATCAGGCGCATTCCGTGTTCAGAGTGAAGGCTTTTACGAAACCTTTTATGGCTTCAAGCATCAATTTAACAACTGGCTAGACAAAGCGGTGTATGGCTTAGCGGAGTGGAACTTTAAAGCAATTAAAAACACTCCTTTAGTTGCGGTAGCAGGCTGCTACCCAACAGCATCGCAACTTGCTATTAAACCTCTGCTAGAAGGTGGCCTCATTGATACACAACAGTGGCCGGTAATCAATGCGACGAGCGGTGTGTCAGGTGCAGGTAGAAAAGCATCCATGACAAACAGTTTCTGCGAAGTTAGCCTGCAACCTTATGGGGTTTTCAATCATCGTCATCAACCAGAGATTGCTCAACACTTGGGTTGTGATGTGATTTTTACTCCTCATCTTGGCAACTTTAAACGTGGGATTCTTGCTACAGTTACCATGAAGTTGGCACAAGGCGTCACTGCGGAACAAGTCACTCAGGCATTCGAGCAAGCGTATCAAGGGAAACCAGCAGTACGTCTGAAAGGGGATGGCATTCCACGTATTCAGGATGTTGAAAATACACCTTTCTGCGATATCGGCTGGAAGGTGCAGGGCGAGCACGTAATCGTGATTTCTGCCATCGACAACCTACTCAAAGGTGCATCGAGTCAAGCGATGCAATGTTTAAATATTCATTACGGTTACCCAGAACTGACAGCGTTGCTGTAGTCGTTGATAGAGGGAAAAGCAATGACGCAAACCAATCAAGCTCCATTAGTCATTAAGCTAGGCGGTGCAGCTTTATCTTGCACAAAAACCTTGAGCCAACTTTTTGGTGCCATCGCGGCTTACCAAAATTCGGCACAGCGACAAATCGCCATCGTTCACGGCGGTGGCTACTTAGTGGATGAGTTGATGAGTAAGTTGCAACTCAAAACCGTAAAGAAGCACGGCTTACGAGTTACACCGTATGACCAGATTCCTATCATCGCTGGTGCACTAGCTGGCACGGCAAACAAGCTGCTTCAAGGTCAGGCTATTGCTGACGGTTTAAACGCAGTAGGTCTGAGTTTAGCGGACGGCGGCTTATGTCAGGTTGAGGAACTCGATCCTGAACTGGGTGCAGTAGGTAAAGCCTCTCCGGGTGATTCAACACTGATCCAAGCGATCTTAAACTCGGGTGCACTACCAATCATCAGCTCAATTGGTCTGACAAAAGAAGGTCAGATGATGAACGTCAATGCGGATCAAGCTGCTGTTGCTGTCGCTGGTGCATTAGATGCGGAGTTAGTTCTGCTGTCTGATGTGAGTGGTGTTTTGGATGGTAAAGGTCATTTGATCAAGAGCTTATCAGAGAAAGAAGCTGATGCATTGATCGAAGGTCATGTCATCACCGACGGAATGATCGTCAAAGTTAAAGCCGCTTTGGAGGCTGCCAATGATCTTGGTCGTCCTATCGAAGTTGCAACCTGGCGCTACCCAGAGAAACTGACACAGCTATTTGCTGGTCAAAGTATTGGTACGCAATTTCTGCCTCAATAAAGTCGCAGCAAAAAATTTAAAGAATTAAACATTAGGAAGTAGTTGGCACTGACCGCCGAGTGCAGAGCCAGTTAAATTTGGAGAAAAAAATGAGCAAAGTGAACGTTAAAAAAGTAGTAGTCGCATACTCAGGCGGTCTAGATACTTCAGTAATCATCCCGTGGCTAAAAGAGAACTACGACTGTGAAGTAGTTGCGTTTGTCGCTGATGTGGGCCAAGGCGCAGAAGAGCTAGAAGGCATTGAAGCGAAAGCGAAAGCATCTGGTGCATCAGAGTGTTACATCGCTGACCTTAAAGAAGAAATGGTTGCGGACTACATCTACCCAACACTAAAAACAGGCGCATACTACGAAGGTAAATACCTACTAGGTACTTCAATGGCGCGTCCAATCATCGCAAAAGCGCAGGTAGAAGTAGCTCGTAAAGTAGGTGCAGATGCGCTGTGTCACGGTTGTACTGGTAAAGGTAACGACCAGGTTCGCTTTGAGGGTGCGTTTGCTGCACTAGCTCCTGATCTGCATGTTATTGCTCCTTGGCGTGAATGGGATCTGGTTAGCCGTGAGCAATGTCTGGATTACCTGGCTGAACGTAACATTCCTTGTTCAGCGTCTCTTACCAAGATCTACTCTCGCGATGCAAACGCATGGCACATTTCTACAGAAGGTGGTGTGCTAGAAAGTACTTGGAATGCTCCAAACGAAGATTGCTGGGTATGGACCGTTGATCCTGAGCAAGCACCAAACGAAGCAGAATACGTAACACTGAAAGTTGAAAAAGGTGCGGTTGTTGCTGTCGATGGTCAAGAAATGACGCCTTACAACGCTCTGGTTTACCTAAACGAGAAAGGTGCAAAACACGGTGTTGGTCGTATCGATATCGTTGAGAACCGTCTGGTAGGCATGAAGTCTCGTGGTTGTTACGAAACTCCAGGGGGCACTATCATGATGGAAGCGCTGCGTGCTGTAGAGCAACTTGTGCTTGATAAGACATCATTTGAATTCCGTGAGGAACTAGGTCTTAAGGCTTCTCACCTTGTGTACGATGGCCGTTGGTTTACTCCACTATGTAAATCTATCCTTGCAGCTTCTGAAGAGCTTGCTAAAGATGTGAACGGTGAAGTTGTTATTAAGCTTTACAAAGGTCAGGCAACTGCTACTCAAAAACGTTCTGACAATAGCTTGTACTCAGAAGAGTTTGCAACGTTTGGTGCAGATGAGGTTTACGACCAAAGCCATGCTGGTGGTTTCATCCGTCTTTACTCATTATCAAGCCGTATCCGTGCGTTGAACAGCCAGAAGAAATAATTATATTTCATTGCTGAAGGAAAAGACCTGTCACTGAGTGGCAGGTCTTTTTTTTGTATTTAGCAACTGTAATCACTATGAAATCAGTTTTTAGTGAATATATATGTAAAAATATTGAATTTATACTTTATTTTTTGTCCAAGTTGTCGTAACGTTGGCCTATAAGAAAAAGTGAGTAAATGACCATCAATTTAGTCATCACTAATTAGAGCACGTTAGAGTAAGCAATAGTCACCAGGAGAGACGCAATGGCATTATGGGGCGGAAGATTTACCCAAGCAGCAGATACCAGATTCAAAGAATTCAACGATTCGTTGCGTTTCGACTACCGATTAGCTGAGCAAGATATTGTAGGCTCAATTGCATGGTCTAAAGCACTGCTTTCTGTTGGAGTCTTATCTGCAGAAGAGCAAAAGAAGCTTGAACTCGCTTTAAACGAATTGAAACTTGAGGTGATGGAAGACCCTCATCAGATCCTAGGCTCTGATGCAGAAGACATCCATTCTTGGGTTGAGCAGCAACTTATCGGTAAAGTAGGCGATCTGGGTAAGAAGCTTCACACTGGCCGCTCTCGTAACGATCAGGTGGCTACCGATCTTAAGCTTTGGTGTCGTCAGCAAGGTCAGCAGTTATTGATTGCTTTAGACCGTCTGCAATCACAAATGGTACATGTCGCAAAGCAGCACCAAGGAACCGTTTTACCCGGCTACACTCACCTTCAGCGTGCACAACCTGTGACGTTTGCGCATTGGTGTCTGGCATATGTGGAAATGTTTGAGCGTGACCACTCACGTTTAAGCGACGCTCTTCAGCGTTTAGATACCTGCCCACTGGGCTCTGGTGCACTTGCTGGTACTGCATATCCAATCGATCGTGAGCAGTTGGCTCATAATCTTGGTTTCCATCGTGCGACACGTAACTCGCTAGATTCAGTATCAGACCGTGACCATGTGATGGAACTGATGTCAGTGGCTTCTATCTCAATGCTGCACCTTTCACGTCTGGCTGAAGATATGATTTTCTACAACTCAGGCGAATCTAACTTTATTGAACTGGCGGATACGGTCACTTCTGGCTCATCACTGATGCCACAGAAGAAAAACCCAGACGCTCTTGAGCTAATTCGTGGTAAGACAGGTCGTGTATACGGTGCTCTGGCTGGCATGATGATGACAGTAAAAGCGCTACCACTGGCATACAACAAAGACATGCAGGAAGACAAAGAAGGCTTGTTTGATGCGTTAGATACCTGGAACGACTGTATGGAAATGGCAGCGTTGTGTTTCGACGGTATCAAAGTCAATGGAGAAAGAACGCTGGAAGCTGCGAAGCAGGGCTATGCAAACGCGACAGAACTGGCAGACTACTTGGTAGCTAAAGGTATTCCATTCCGTGAAGCACACCATATCGTCGGTGTGGCAGTTGTGGGTGCTATTGAGAAAGGTTGCGCGCTTGAAGAACTTTCTCTGCAAGAGCTGAAAGTATTCTCAGAGGTAATTGAAGACGACGTATACGAGATTCTGACCATTGAGTCCTGTCTGGAAAAACGTTGTGCTCTTGGTGGTGTATCACCACAGCAAGTAGCCTATGCGGTTGATCAGGCAGATAAACGTCTAAGCCAACGTGATAACTCAGCTGTAAAAGTACGTCCTGCACGTTTGACTGACATTGAAACCCTTGAAGGTATGATTACTTACTGGGCTAATCTGGGTGAAAATCTCCCAAGATCACGTAATGAATTGGTTCGCGATATCGGCTCATTTGCGGTCGCAGAGCATCATGGTGAGGTCACAGGCTGTGCATCACTCTACGTTTATGATTCTGGTCTGGCTGAAATTCGCTCTTTAGGCATTGAAGCTGGCTGGCAAGGTCAGGGGCAGGGTAGTGCGATAGTGAACTACTTGGTGGATAAAGCCCGCCAAATGGCAATCAAAAAGGTATTTGTGCTAACTCGTACGCCTGAGTTCTTTATGAAGCAGAAATTCCTACCAACATCTAAATCACTTTTACCGGAGAAAGTGTTGAAAGATTGTGACCAGTGCCCTCGTCAGCATGCTTGTGATGAAGTGGCTCTAGAGATCAATCTGATGGAGCAGTTGATCCAGAAAAGTCATGTAGCATAGATATTCGATTCTATTAGCATTCAATGACATACCTTAATTCAGGGATTGTTACATAAGTATTTGCTAAAAAAATCGAAAAAATATGGAACCTTCGAGAGGAAGCAGGGTCTATTAAAGTACCACTGCTTTTTCTTAGAAGAATCTAAGAGAGCCCCAGAATCGAGATTGATTTTGGGGCTTTTTTCTATCTGCCGTCTGAGTGACGATTGTCTTTATTCTGTTTGTCTCGTCGACGCTGCCACGGCAAGATGACAAAGCGCATCCATAAGTGTAGAAACAGCAATCCATTGAACGCGAATCCAGCAAAGATCAACGCGATCGATTCAATGCTTTGTGGATCATCTTTAAATACAAACCACCAAATAATCCAACATAAGACAGAAAGTACAGTCAGTTGATCCATACAGCGCTGACAGCGACCGAGCTTTTGCCAAAACCAGTGAGTTTGGCAACGATGACAATTCATTAGACATCTCCACGTTTTCATCACCTGCACTCAGGTTATTCAAAGCCTATCATTTCGTTTTTTCGTGCTTAATCTTAGTTGCTGAGATTATATCTGCAAAAATGCAAAATTTGATTTGCTCTAGTGTTGTGGCACGTAATTAATGTATGATTTGTCATCAGACTCAAAATAGGAAAGGAATCATGTCGACAGAATTCAAGATGGCGCTGGGTGTTGCTGGTGGCTTTTTTACGATTGGACTGACAGCTATTGTCCTGGTAAGTCGTTATGCCATGATGGCCGCGTAAAGTGAAAAGCCTCGTCCGATGACGAGGCTTTTCACTTATTAACTTTCAGGGATGCGCTAAGCCTTCCCCAACGAAATTTAGCCTAAGTAGGTTTCAAGCTCTTCACTGCCACCGATGAGGCGGCCACCAATAAATACCTGAGGAACGGTGGTACGGCCAGAAATAGCACGCAGGCTTACCGTCGTCGCATCTTTACCCAGAATGACTTCTTCATACTGAAGGCCTTTATCAATAAGATTCTGTTTTGCTTTCACACAGAAAGGGCAACCGGGTTTGGTGAATACCGTAATGGATTCCTGAGTTTTGTAATCAGGGGCAATGTAGTTGAGCATTGTATCGGCATCAGAAACTTTAAACGGGTCACCTGGCTCGTTTGGCTCTATGAACATTTTTTCTACCACGCCGTTTTTCACCAGCATACTGTAACGCCAAGAACGCTTGCCAAAGCCCAGTTCGCTTTTATCAACCAGCATACCCATACCATCCGTAAATTCACCATTGCCGTCTGGAATAAAGGTAATGTTGTCGGCTTCTTGTTCTTGCTTCCATGCGTTCATGACAAAAGCATCATTGACCGATACACATAGAATTTCATCTACACCAAACTCTTTGAAGACTGGAAAAAGTTCGTTGTAGCGCGGCAGATGACTTGAAGAGCAAGTCGGAGTAAAGGCACCCGGCAAGCTAAATACGATAACCGTTTTATCTTTGAAGAGTTCATCAGAGGTTAGGTTAAGCCAGGTATTACCTTGACGTGTAGGTAGAGTTACTTGTGGTACGTTTTGACCTTCTTTAGATATCAACATATTATCCCTTAAAATTCTTTTAAATAAACGAGTGTCAGACTTATATTTTCCTGTTTGGTTGGGGTTATTATTGTAAAAATATTTTGATAGCTGTAATCGTTTAGTGTTATGGTTTTGATAGGTGTTAACTATCACTAGATATAAGCGAATCGTGTGTTATGAATATTCGGGATTTTGAGTACCTAGTCGCGCTAGCGGAGCACAAACACTTCCGCAAAGCTGCAGAAGCTTGTTTTGTAAGCCAACCGACACTCAGTGGACAAATACGTAAGTTAGAAGACGAACTGGGAACAACGCTTCTGGAGCGTAGCAGTCGTCGTGTGCTGTTTACCGACTCCGGATTGCAACTGGTGGATCAAGCAAAACGTATTTTAATTGAAGTGAAGATGTTTAAGGACATGGCCAGTGGTCAAAACGGTGCGATGACCGGACCATTACACATTGGTTTTATACCAACCGTTGGCCCTTACTTACTGCCTAAGATTCTTCCAGATCTAAAAGTAGAATTTCCGGAGCTGGAGTTGTTCCTGCATGAAGCTCAGACCCAGCAGTTGGTGCATCAGTTGGAAGACGGTAAGCTGGATTGTTTGGTATTGGCTTCGGTAGCAGAAACGGCTCCGTTTAAAGAAATTGAAGTGTATAACGAGCCGTTAAGTGTGGCAGTGCCGTGTGATCATGAGTGGGCATCGTTGGAGTGTGTCGATATGATGTCCCTAAAAGGTAAGACAGTATTAGCGCTGGGTGATGGCCACTGCTTACGTGATCAGGCATTAGGTTTCTGTTTTGCTGCTGGCGCAAAAGACGACGAGCGGTTCAAAGCAACAAGTTTGGAGACGTTGCGTAATATGGTAGCGGCTGGCGGTGGGATAACGTTATTACCTCAGTTATCGCTTCCTAATGAAAAGCAAAAAGATGGCGTCTGTTACATCCCAGCGGTGAATCCGACACCGTCGCGTAAGATTGTCTTGGTATACCGCCCAGGATCGCCATTGCGCGCCCGTTTTGAAGCATTAGCGAAAAAGATAAAAGATATTTTGGCAAACTATCCATCAAGCATTGCCGCTTAATTGAAACAACCCGTTTTAGAAAGCAAATAGGGGAGCCGCTGGCTCCCCTATATTATTTGTATTGCAGACTAGAATAACTCTTCTGTTGTTCCGCCTCCGCTGGAGTAAATACTGTCTTCCAGTAAGCTACCTGCGTATTGGGTTGGCTCTGTACCTTTCTCGAAGTACTCCATCATAGAGCTGCCATCTGCGTTGTCGGTCAACATACCGCTGCTACGATCGATACGTACTTGCACAACGTTGTCTGGAACCTGTTTACTCTGCTCCGGTGTGTTTTCAAGCGCAACACGCATAAAGTCGATCCAAGCTGGCTCGGCTGTTTTACCGCCAGCTTCAGCGCCAGAAACTTGGCCTTGACCGAGATTACCGTTCACCGTAGTACGACCCAGAGCTCGTGAGTGATCATCAAAGCCAACCCAGGCAACAGCTACAACACCAGGTCCATAACCGTTGTACCAGGCATCTTTGGAGTCATTGGTTGTACCGGTCTTACCGCCAATGTCCCTGCGTTCCAGTGATTGGGCACGCCAGCCAGTACCATTCCAGCCAGTACCATCACGCCAGCTACCGCCACCCCAAATATTGCTGTACATCATTTCACGCATCAGGAATGCATTCTGCTCAGAAATGACCTGAGGAGCATATTGTGGCTCATCACTGTCAGCGTCAGATGTACCATTGTTGTTGAAACCTTCAATAGCGACATCTTGCTCACCAAACTCATCGGCGTATCGATCTTGAGTAAATTGCTCTAGCATTTGCGGGCAATTTTGATGGCAGACACTCTTAGGATTCGATTTAAACAGCACTTCGCCGAATGCATCTTCAACGTGGTCGATGTAGTACGGCTCGACATAGTAACCACCGTTTGCAAATACTGAATAGCCTTGCGCGACTTTCATTGGCGTCAAACTGCCAGCGCCGAGAGCAATAGTTTCTGATCGAGGTACTTCATTAATATCAAAACCAAAACGAGTAAGGTATTGACGAGTTTCATCCAAACCTACTTCGCGCAAGGTACGGACTGCCATCACGTTCTTAGATTGGGCTAATCCAATGCGAAGACGAGTAGGGCCACTGTATGTTGGTGGAGAGTTCTTTGGTCGCCACGCAGAGCCTGAACCTGCGTCCCATTTGTTGATCGGCGCGTCGTTGACCAGCGTCGCCAGTGTCAGACCTTTATCCAGTGCTGCAGAGTAAATGAAGGGTTTGATACTCGATCCAACCTGGCGTACAGACATGGTCGCACGGTTAAATTTGCTGTGAACAAAGTTGAAACCACCTACCAGTGACAGGATGGCACCATTTTCAGGGTCCATCGCCACAAACGCCGTATTGGCACTCGGGACCTGACTCAGCTTCCACTTATGAGCAGTATTACCGTCGTCTTTGCCTGAGTTCACTTCACGAACCCACACTTGTTGACCCACAGCAAGAATGTCTTGCGCGGATTTTGGTGCTGAGCCTTGACGGTTATCGGTCAGATATTTACGCGCCCAGCTCATACCTGACCATGGGATAGTCTGCTCATGGTTGTCTTTCACCAAAATCTGAGCAGTTTGGCCCTCGACTTTGATAACGACAGCTGGAGAAAGATCGCCATATGTTGGTTGCTTCTGAAGGTGTTGTTCAATTTGCTCAGTGCTCCAAGCGCTTTCGTCTTGTTTCCACAACACTTTGTCTGCACCGCGATAGCCATGGCGTTCATCGTATGCAAGAAGGTTATTTATTGCTGCAGCATTGGCTGCACTTTGCAGTTTAGAACCTACTGTCATGTAGATGTTCAGGCCAGACGTGTAAGCTTTTTCTTCACCGTATTCTTTGACTGCCCATACGCGAGCTAACTCAGCTACGTAAGGTGCAGACAATTCGATTTCTGCACTGTGGTAGCGTGATTCGATAGGCTCGTTACGTGCTTCGTCGTATTGCTCTTGGGTAATGTACTTCTCGTCAAGCATACGCATTAGCACGACATTACGACGGTTAGTTGCACGCTCTAACGAGTAGATTGGGTTCATAGTTGATGGTGCTTTTGGCATACCAGCAAGCGTTGCAATTTCACTTAGAGTCAGCTCGTTGAGGCTTTTACCAAAGTAGACTTGTGCTGCTGCGCCAAAACCATATGAGCGATAGCCAAGGAAGATCTTGTTAACGTAAAGTTCCATGATCTCTTGCTTGCTCAGAAGCTGTTCAATATGAATCGCGATAAAAATTTCTTTAATTTTACGCATCAGCTTCTTCTCATTCGATAAGAAGAAATTACGTGCAAGTTGCTGTGTGATCGTACTTGCACCTTGCTTGGCTGAACCTGAAATGGCAACCACGACGGCAGCGCGAGTGATACCGATTGGGTCGATACCAGGGTGCTCGTAAAAACGGCTGTCTTCGGTTGCGATTAACGCATGAATTAAATCCTGAGGAATTTCATCGTAAGTGACAGGAATACGACGCTTTTCGCCGAACTGTGCGATCAGCTTCCCGTCTTGACTAAACACTTGCATAGGTGTTTGTAATTCAACGTCTTTTAGAGTTGCAACATCTGGCAATTCAGGCTTCACGTACTGATAGAAGCCAAAAATAGTGGTGACTCCAAGAATTATGCAAATCAATGTTAATAAAAATAAACGCTTTATGAACTTCACCGGAGAATCCCTGATTGGTTGAGGCTGTGTAACGGCAAACCCTTGTACTCTTAGGTCAAAAATTTAGCACGTAGAGATATTAACTCTTATTTGGGTGCTAATAACAACCTTTGCGCGAATAAAATTCGGAGCGAGAGTAGAGATGGATAAGCTAATCGTTACCGGCATAGATATTGGCCATAACAGCCTCAAAGCCGTAGTACTTAAACCCAGTGGCGATCAATACGCCTTATTGGGTTACAAAGAAATATTACTAAAGGATGGTATTGTCGCTGAAAATAACACCATAAATCATCAAGAAATTGTAAATACCCTAAAGCAGATAAAAAAAGAGCTGCCTTTCGGGGCGAGAAAAGTGGCAATTTCAGTGCCTGACAATGCGGTGATCAGCAAGAAGCTGCACATTGAGAAAAGCATCGAAGAAAACGAGGTTGAGTATGCCGTGGTACAGGCATTTTCTCACCAGTCTCCTTTCCCTGTGGAAGAGCTGAGCCTTGATTTTGTCCGCCTCAACTCCGAAGAAAGTTTACGAGGGGCAGACAGTTATCAGGTGTTTGCTACCCGTAAAGATGTCGTCGAGAGTCGCGTCGACGCACTGCGTAAATCTGGCCTTAAACCTGTCCTTGTAGACGTCCATTCGCAAAGTTTAGGTCAGATATGGAAGCTGGCGGCGGAACGTTTTCCGGATAAGAACAAATACGGATTGCTGGACATTGGTACGCAGGCGAGCTCGTTCACCATGTTTACCGAGCAAGGTGAATTGTTTCACAAAGAGTTTGCCTGTGGAACGGGCTCTACAACAGCTTCCCCTCAACAAGCATTACTTTCTGATGACGCTCACTCCCAAACGGATCAGTTCAACCGTCAGATGGTCGAGCGCGTGAAGCGTCAGATACAACTCTACACCTCCATTAATGGCTCACAAAATATCAAAGGAATCTGGTTGTCTGGAGACGGAGCTGCGACTCCCATGCTCGCGGAGGAGCTATCTCATCAATTAGCGTTGGAGTGCGAGTTACTCAATCCGCTAGGGCTGTTTGACATGAACGTTTCCAAACGTAAGCGTCGGGCGGCAGATTGGCATCACTTTTCCACTGCCGCCGGACTTGCGGTGCGGGGTATTCAATGGCTAGGAGGTCTACGTGCTGTATCGCATTAACCTATTACCTTGGCGGGACAATCAAAGGGAAGAACATCGTCGTCGCTTTGTAGGACTGATCGTTTTAGGTTTGTTTGTCGCGGTAGGTGTTCAGTGGAGCATTGGCAAGTTCTATGAATACCAGCAAGACCAGCAGCAAGCGAGGCTTGATTATCTCACTCATTATATCGCTGAGCTCGATCAACGTATCGAAGCAATGAAAATTGCAGAGCAAGAGCACAGCAAGATCTTAGAGCGTCTGAAGGTGGTTGAAGGGTTGCAAAATGGACGCAACAAAACCACCGAGTTTATGAACCTGATGCCTTCCGTCATTCCAGAAGGCGTGTATGTCGACAAGATCGAAATGAATGATCTGGAAATTGAAATATCAGGCATTTCAGATAGCACACCTCGTCTGGCAACTATGCTCGATAACATGGAGCGTTCAGCAAAACTACTGGACGTAGAAATGCACTCCATTGTTCATGGTAAAGCGCGTTTCGGCAAAGAATTTCAGACCTTTAAGGTGTCCTTCATATTCAAGGCGATAGAGAAGGTAGAGGGAGGCGAGAATGGTTAATTGGCAAGAGCTGGAAATGGATGAAATCGCTGAGTGGCCTTTACTCCCTCAGTTGATCACCATTGGTTTGTTAGTTCTTCTGCTTCAGGGGCTGGGTTACTGGTTTTATTTGGTACCTAAAGGAGAGCGCCTGAATGAACTTATTCAACAAGAGGAAACATTGAAAGTCGCATTGCGGATTAAAGCGAATAAGGTCGCCGCATTGCCTCAGCTTCAATCCCAGTTGGATGAACTGACAACACGCTACGAGTTGCTGCTGCAGCAACTGCCTGCTCAGAAAGAGTTAGCGACGATGTTGGCATCAGTGAATGAGTTGGGTATCGATAACAAGTTAACTTTTACCCGAATTGACTGGGGAGAAAAGCAGTCTGAGCATTTCTTATATCGATTGCCACTTAACATCGAGTTAACGGGTGATTTTCATGATATTGGCCGTTTCTCGCAAGCGATTGCCACCTTGCCACGCATTATCACGTTTAAAGACGTTACTTGGCAGCGTGTCAGTCAAGAAAGTGAAACGTTGCACTTTCGTGTAAGAGCGAATACTTACCAGTTCAAACCAGAGGAAAAGAAAGATGAAAAGTAAATCTTTGCTGATGGTTTTGATCGGGTCATTGCTGGTGGGATGTCAGGCTAATGATGACTCGCTGTCTGACTATATTCGTGATATCGAAAATCAGGCAAGGCGCGATGTAGAGAAACTTAAACCAGCCGATGATTACATCGCGGTCACTTATGCTCCGAAAGTAATGCGCGCACCTTTTGAACTGCCCCAAGAAGCGACGATAGCCACTCAGCCTATTGCGAGGACAGATTGTTGGCAGCCACCCAGCAGAGCGCGTTCAGGCAAGCTAGAGCACTTCCCGTTAAGCCAACTGCGCCTGAAAGGGGTAATGGGTATTGGCAGTACTGTTGCTGGTCTGGTGCAAGCCCCGAACGGTACGGTATACAAAGTAGCTCCAGGACAGTATCTGGGACGAAACAACGGCAAAGTCACTCAGGTTACCCATTCCTATTTACTGATCAATGAAACCCTACCTGATGGTTTGGGGTGTTGGCAAAAACGTAAAGTTAAGCTGGCTTTGAGATAGATATACCTGCATTTATTTTTGATATTGAGTAATGAAAATGAGACAAGGATTAACACGTACACCAAGGATGCTAACTGGGCTTTTATCCTTATGGTTGTTTTTATTTTTAGCCCCTTTGGCTGCGGCAGAAGATATGTCATCTAATGCTCTGAAGAGCATCGACTTTCGCACCAATAAAGAAAAAGATGCTGTTATTGTTGTTGAGCTCACTTCACCGGCCGCGATTGTCGATATTAAACGGGTGCAGGAAGGCTTAAGCATTGACTTGCTGAACACCTCAGTGACAGATGAACAGCTGTACCTGCTTGATGTGAAGGACTTTTCTACGGTAGTGGAAAGTATTGAAGTTTTTCGCGATACCTCAACCACACGTTTAGTGTCGCATATCACCGAGGACTACACTCATAATTACCGTCTGACAGGACGCTATCTTGAAATTACAGTGAGTAAACTCAAGCCAAATGATAAGGTGCCTGATCAGAGCATTTTGGAGAAAGAAGGTAAGCTGATTTCAATTAACTTCCAAGATATCCCTGTGCGCAACGTATTACAGCTGATTGCCGACTACAACCAGTTCAACTTAGTAGTCTCAGATTCGGTCGAGGGTAATTTGACGCTGCGTCTTGATGGCGTCCCTTGGCAGCAGGTTCTGGATATTATTTTGCAAGTGAAAGGGCTGGATAAGCGTGTCGATGGCAATGTTATTCTTGTCGCGCCAACGGACGAGCTTGATCTTCGAGAAAAACAACAGTTAGAGAAACAAAAGCTCGAAGAGGAGATGGGGGAGCTGTCGTCAGAAATTATCAAAGTGAATTTTGCCAAAGCGTCTGAGATTGCGGAGATGATTAATGGTGAAGGCAATATCAGTATGTTGTCTGAGCGGGGAAGTATGACCATTGATGAGCGTACCAACTCGTTGTTGATTCGAGAATTACCAGAAAACATTAACATCATACGAGACATTGTCGAGTCACTTGATATTCCTGTTAAGCAGGTTCAGATAGAGGCGCGAATTGTCACCATCCGTGAAGGTAATATGGATGAGTTAGGTATTCGCTGGGGATTCTCTTCTATCAACGGCAATAATACGCTTAGTGGCTCGATCGAAAATAACTTAGCAACGATCGGTCTTTATGAAGGCGAGGGAGATGGTGGTGACGGTAGCAGTGTCGGTATTGATGACTTCCTTAATGTGAATCTGGCTGCCACCAATCCAAGCGCTACCAGCATCGCTTTCCAGGTGGCTAAGCTGGGTAGCGACACATTACTTGATCTGGAACTGTCTGCGTTACAGCAGGAGTCAAAAGCCGAGATTATCTCCAGCCCTCGTTTAATTACGACCAACAAAAAGCCAGCGTATATAGAACAAGGTACTGAAATACCTTATTTAGAGTCTTCGTCGAGTGGTGCTACAGCGATAACCTTCAAGAAAGCGGTGCTGAGTTTAAAAGTAACGCCACAGATTACCCCTGACAACCGTTTGGTACTGGATTTAAGCGTTACTCAGGACAGACCTGGGCAAGTGGTGAAAACGGGCACAGGCGAAGCGGTTGCGATAGACACGCAGAGAATCGGTACGCAAGTATTAGTGAATAACGGTGAGACAGTAGTACTTGGTGGCATTTTTCAACACAGCATTACCAATTCAGTCGACAAAGTCCCTTTGTTGGGTGATTTGCCGTTGTTGGGTGCACTTTTCCGCAGAAGTTATGAAAATGTTGGTAAAAGTGAACTGCTAATTTTCGTCACTCCTAAGGTTGTTATTCAATAGCCATAAGTGAGCAAAAAGACGATTAGATCAAAAATAAAGTTGCATTAGTGGCACCATGCTTGGATAATTTCGGGTCTTATCACGAATTATCTGTGAGGAATTGGTGCCACAAGCCTTGTAGAACAGCGGCTTAGCTGTGTTTTCTTGTGGCGATCTTATTGAATCAATGTTGTAAATTACTGCTAAACATGGCTGAGAAACGTAATATTTTCCTTGTTGGCCCAATGGGCGCCGGCAAAAGTACAATTGGTAGACATCTAGCACAGCAACTGCATATGGAGTTTGTTGACTCCGATACAGTGATCGAAGAACGCACTGGTGCAGACATCTCTTGGGTTTTTGATGTAGAAGGTGAAGAAGGCTTCCGCAAGCGTGAAGAAGCGGTGCTTGAAGACCTGACTCTTGAGCAAGGTATCGTGCTCGCAACTGGCGGTGGCTCTGTGAAGAGCAAAGAAAACCGTAATCGCCTTTCTGCACGCGGTATTGTTGTCTACCTAGAAACGACAATTGAAAAGCAACTTGCACGTACTAACCGTGACAAGAAGCGTCCTCTACTTCAAACGGATAGTCCTCGTGAAGTATTGGAGCAATTAGCTAAAGAACGTAACCCACTATACGAAGAAGTAGCGGATTACACTGTTCGCACTGACGATCAGAGTGCAAAAGTGGTAGCCAATCAGATCGTAAAAATGCTAGAAGAGAGATAAGTTTTTATCTTTTTATAAATTGGAGCACACCGATGGAACGGATTACGGTCAATCTAGCAGAGCGTAGCTACCCAATCTCTATAGGCGCCGGGTTATTTGAGGACCCGGCGTACCTTTCTCAAGTTCTCTCAAACAAGAATGCAAAGCAAAAAGTTGTCGTGATCAGCAATGTCACGGTAGCGCCTTTGTATGCAGACAAAATTCTTAATCAACTCGAGCAGCTCGGATGCAATGCATCGTTATTGGAACTGCCTGATGGCGAGCAATATAAAAACTTGGATGTGTTCAACCAAGTGATGAACTTTCTGCTAGAAGGAAGTTATGCTCGTGATGTGGTTATCATTGCACTCGGTGGTGGTGTTATTGGTGATTTGGTTGGTTTCGCTTCCGCGTGTTATCAGCGAGGTGTTGACTTTATTCAGATTCCGACGACCTTACTTTCTCAAGTGGACTCTTCTGTTGGTGGTAAAACAGCGGTGAATCACCCATTGGGTAAAAACATGATTGGTGCTTTTTACCAACCTAAAGCAGTGATCATCGACACCAACTGTTTGTCGACTCTACCTGAACGTGAGTTTGCGGCTGGTATTGCCGAAGTCATTAAGTACGGCATCATTTATGACGCTGAGTTCTTTGCTTGGTTGGAAGAAAACTTAGACCGACTGTACGCTCTGGATGAAGAAGCGCTGACTTATGCCATTGCACGTTGCTGTCAGATTAAAGCTGAAGTTGTTGCTCAGGACGAGAAAGAGTCCGGAATTCGCGCGTTGTTAAACCTTGGCCACACCTTTGGTCATGCGATTGAAGCTGAACTTGGATATGGCAATTGGCTGCATGGCGAAGCGGTGTCATCTGGCACAGTGATGGCGGCTAAAACCTCTCACCTGCGTGGTCTCATTTCTGAGGAGCAGTTTGAACGTATCTTGGCGCTCTTACGCCGCGCTAAATTGCCAGTGCATACACCGGATAGCATGAGCTTTGATGATTTTATCAAGCACATGATGCGTGACAAAAAAGTCCTTTCTGGTCAGCTAAGATTAGTCTTGCCTACCGGTATCGGTACAGCTGAAGTCATCGCTGATACGACACAGGATGTGCTCAAGCAAGCTATCGATTTTGGTCGGAATATTTAACCTTGAAATGGCGCCTTTGGGCGTCATTCTTGTGTAGTACAGGTTACTAAAGGTTACTAGATGAGTTTTGCTCATGTCCTGGAATTAGACTCTCAAACCGAGTTATTAGATCGACTGAGATTGTTAACCAACTTTGGTTCGAATCTGATTGTGATTAATGGCGGCAATGGATTCGGAAAAACTTGGTTAGCACAGCGATATCTTGAAGTGGGTGCAAGTAACAAAAATCAATGTTTGTTACTTTGTCATAGAAATCAAGATGATCTTCAGCATCGCATCCTCATTCTGAGTCAATTAGTTTCAGGGGCGTTGTTTAATCAACAAGAGCCTTTAGTCGATACGCTGGAACGCATCTTGGGTGATGAACCGTGTGATATCGCGCTCGTGGTTGATGATGCACAGTTGTTGAGTGAGACCTTGGTTTCCGAATTATGGGCACTGGTGTTACATGTGCAGGAAAAACCAAATTGGGTTATCAACGTTTTAATGTTCACACAATCTGGTCGGTTAGAAGGATTATTATCGCGTATTAGCTATGGGCAAGAGTTAAAGCCTGTGGAATTAGATATCGATATGTTATCTGAAGTAGAAGCGCGTCGTTTCTTCGAGTCTTTGGTCGCTCGATATGTGGACGATGATTCTGAAAAGCGTGTTCGGGATGCATTTAAAAAAGTCGATCCGATACCGGGTGACATCATGGCATTAGGAGATATGAAAGTGGAAAAACGGGTCATCATCCGCTCTATTGTCGGAAAGCCTCTCAATATTGCGCTGGTGGTTTTGGTGCTGTTATTGCTGGTCGTTGGTGGTTATTGGTGGATGTTCAGTCAACCAAGTCCTGATGATAAAGCGCAGAAAATTACTGGCGATTTAGAGCAAACGGCTATTCCTACTTTAAATGGCTCAGGAAGTGACTCCAGATTGACTTCAGTGACTGGCGGCTCAACAGGTCTAGGCTCATCAGACGCAAGTGATGATTCTGGCTCACTGCCTCCATCGGTGACGGATGAAGTGGCGAGTGTTGGTATTGATGACAAGCATAAGCGTGTTGTGATTGAATCGGATGTCGTTGACGCCTTGTTGAAAGGAAAGGAAAAAACATCGGATAGTGAAAGCAGCCCAGCCGCAGAAGAAGAGCCAGTGTCTCCAGTTCAAGGAGAGACGAGTTCGTCGTTGATCAAAGTAGTGAAGCCAGATGCTGCTTCTGCGAACCGTACTGAATCGCAAACCATCGCGAGTAAGCCCGTAGTGAAGTTTTCATTTGCACGGGAAGAACTGAAAGCGTTATCACCCCGAGCCTATACCTTGCAACTCGGCGCGATGACCTCAATGGAAGATGTGCAAGCATTCCTTGATCAGCATCAGCTGAATAACAAAGTTCGTATCTATCCGACGGTTCGTAGCGGAACCGAATGGTATATTATTACTTACCGTGATTACCCAACGATTCAAGAGGCTCGAGATGCGGTCGACGCGTTGCCAACATCACTTAAGTCGCTCAGTCCATGGGCAAAATCTTTAGGCCAAGTTCAGCGCGAAATCGATCGCGTGAAATAAACCTGAGCTTCGCCGAAAAATATGTTACATTCCGCAACCTTAATTTTGGGTCGATAGATAGAGCAGTAGATGAAAAAGCAACGAGCCTTTCTAAAGTGGGCTGGAGGAAAATACGGACTGGTTGAAGACATCCAACGTCATTTACCACCGGCTCGAAAGCTAGTTGAACCTTTTGTTGGCGCTGGCTCTGTTTTCCTTAATACCGACTACGATCAGTATTTACTGGCGGACATCAACCCGGATTTGATCAATCTCTACAACCTGCTTAAAGAGCACCCGGAAGAGTATATCTCTGAAGCAAAGCGTTGGTTTGTCGCAGAGAATAATCGTAAAGAAGCTTACCTGAGTATTCGCTCACAGTTTAATAATACTGATGATGTGATGTATCGCTCTCTGGCATTCTTATATATGAACCGTTTTGGTTTTAACGGCCTGTGCCGCTACAACAAAAAAGGCGGTTTCAATGTACCGTTTGGGTCATACAAAAAGCCTTACTTCCCAGAAGCGGAACTGGAGTTCTTCGCGGAGAAAGCCAAGAAAGCGACTTTTGTTTGCGAAGGGTATCCAGAGACCTTTCGTCGCGCTCGTAAAGGCAGCGTAGTCTACTGCGATCCACCGTATGCACCACTGTCAAATACCGCGAACTTTACCTCGTATGCTGGTAACGGTTTTACGCTAGATGATCAGGCGGCATTGGCTGATATCGCGGAAAAAACCGCAACAGAGCGCGGTATTCCGGTTCTGATTTCAAACCACGATACGACACTCACACGCCGCTTATACCATGGTGCGGATTTGAGTGTAGTGAAAGTGAAGCGCACTATCAGTCGCAATGGCAGTGGGCGCAATAAAGTCGATGAACTGCTGGCACTTTTTAAAGTACCGGATTCAGACAGCGCTGCTTCATAGTTCTTACACTATTTTCTCTAAATAGTGGATCTCCCCACTGGCTTCGGTAGAATTGCGCACAAATTGGTTTGCTGTTTGCT
Source organism: Vibrio sp. YIC-376 (assembly GCF_052353105.1). Taxonomy (NCBI): domain Bacteria; kingdom Pseudomonadati; phylum Pseudomonadota; class Gammaproteobacteria; order Vibrionales; family Vibrionaceae; genus Vibrio; species Vibrio sp. YIC-376. The sequence continues at coordinate 18,936 of NZ_JBBWFK010000021.1, read as the reverse complement.
CGTCACTACTGAGGTCAGGTATGAAAGATTTTCTTATTGCTCCATCCATTTTATCGGCTGATTTTGCGCGTCTAGGTGAAGACGTAGAAAAAGTACTCGCAGCGGGTGCGGATGTGGTGCATTTTGATGTTATGGATAACCACTATGTGCCAAACCTGACTTTTGGTGCGTCAGTGTGCAAAGCGCTACGTGATTACGGTATCACTGCGCCAATCGATGTTCATCTGATGGTGAAGCCAGTTGACCGCATCATTCCTGATTTTGCTAATGCTGGAGCTTCGATGATCACTTTCCATGTTGAAGCTTCTGAACATGTTGACCGTACTTTACAGCTAATCAAAGAGCACGGCTGTAAAGCGGGCGTGGTACTAAATCCAGTAACGCCTCTGGCACATCTGCAGTACATCATGGATAAAGTCGACATGATTCTTCTGATGTCGGTAAACCCAGGATTTGGTGGTCAGTCTTTCATTCCACATACTATGGATAAACTGCGAGCAGTACGTAAAATGATCGATGAGTCTGGCCGTGACATTCGCCTGGAAATCGATGGTGGCGTTAAAGTGGACAACATTCGCGAAATTGCCGAAGCGGGCGCAGACATGTTTGTTGCTGGTTCAGCAATTTTTGGTCAGCCAGATTACAAAGCGGTTATTGACCAAATGCGTGAAGAGCTATCTCAGGTAAGATAAGCAATTTAACCTGCTGATTTGCAAGGCTGTCACTTGAGTGGCGGCCTTTGTTGTTTCTGGGATTGTCGGAAATAAAATATCCATCGTGCAGAGTAAATAATCACTTGCCTATTTTGCGCCCTTTCTGTACTATTCGTGCTCCTTAAAACTCAGTCAATTATCTTTAGTTCCTTGCTTCCTCTGGACGACTGAGCCAATTGTGGAAGCTGAATAATCCGTAAGGAGCAACCCATGCGTCATTACGAAATCGTATTCATGGTGCACCCAGATCAAAGCGAGCAAGTTGCTGGCATGATCGAGCGTTACACTGGTTCTATCACTGAAGCTGGCGGTAAAATCCACCGTCTAGAAGACTGGGGTCGTCGTCAACTGGCTTACCCAATCAACAAGCTTCACAAAGCTCACTACGTTCTAATGAACGTTGAAGCTGACCAAGCTGTAATTGATGAGCTAGAAACTGCTTTCCGTTTCAACGATGCAGTTCTACGTAACATGATCATGCGTACTAAAGCAGCGATCACTGAGCAATCTATCATGCTTAAGCAAAGAGAAGAGCGTGCTCCACGTCGTGAAGAGCGTTCTGAAGCTAAGCCTGAAGCTAAATCAGAAGCTGCTGAGTAAGTCTTGTTATGACCAACCGAATGGAGCTGAGTGGCACCATTGCCAAACCGCCCATTCGTAGTAAAAGCCCTGGTGGGATTGAACACTGTCGATTTTGGCTGGAGCATCGCTCTACTATTATCGAAGCTGATTTACCGAGACAAGTTTATTGTCGTATGCCGGTAGTGATCAGCGGGCTTAGGTCACAAACACAAACTCAGAATTTAGTACAAGGTAGTAACATTAAGGTAAGTGGATTTGTTGCTTATCAGACCGGCCGAAATGGCGTTGGGAAATTAGTGTTACATGCCGACAATATTACTCAAATTTAAGATCAGGAGATAGCCCATGGCTCGTTTCTTCCGTCGTCGTAAATTCTGCCGTTTCACTGCAGAAGGCGTACAAGAGATTGATTACAAAGACGTAGCAACTCTTAAAAACTACATCACTGAAGCTGGTAAAATCGTACCTAGCCGTATCACTGGTACAAGCGCTAAGTACCAGCGTCAACTAGCACGTGCTATCAAGCGTTCACGCTACCTAGCTCTACTACCGTACACTGACAAGCATCAGTAATCGGTTCCGTTTATTAAGAAAGAGGATTAAGCAATGCAAGTTATTCTACTTGATAAAATCGGTAACCTAGGTGGTCTTGGCGATACAGTTAACGTTAAATCTGGTTACGCTCGTAACTTCCTTATCCCTCAGGGTAAAGCAGTTATGGCTACTAAAGGCAACGTTGAAATGTTCGAAGCACGTCGTGCTGAACTAGAAGCTAAAGTTGCTGAGCAACTAACTGCTGCAGAAGCTCGCGCTGAGAAAGTTAACGCTCTAGAAGCAGTTGTTATCGCTTCTAAAGCTGGTGACGAAGGCAAACTATTCGGTTCTATCGGTACTCGTGACATCGCTGACGCTATCACAGCTGCAGGCGTTGAAGTTGCTAAGAGCGAAGTTCGCCTTCCTGAAGGTGCTCTACGTACAACTGGTGAGTTCGAGATCAGCGTTCAACTTCACTCTGAAGTTTTCGCAACTGTGAACGTACAAGTTGTTGCTGCTGAGTAATTCAGTATCAAGACGAAATATAAAAAGCACCTCTTCGGAGGTGCTTTTTTTATGGCTGAATTTCAAAGAAGAGTTTTAGTGAGATTAGAAAACAAAAAGCAGGTTCACAGAGAAAACACTGTCTGCTTTGCTTAACCCTTCCGGTACTTTGTCGTGGTACTGACGAGAATGGGTCAGTTTCAATGCAATGTCTTCAGTGATGGCATTGGTGGCACTCAGTTCGCTATCCATACTGGTGTTGCTCTGTCCTGAAACCAGCGTAATATCTGCCGCCAGACTTAAATTGTCCAACACGTGCCATGTAGTGTTGAGGTTGCCACGAAAAATGCCTTCACGGACGATGTCCGGAAAAACAATATCATCGTCGTCTATCTCATCTAAGTTAGGCTCTTGGTAACGATAACCAGGACCAACCTCGACTTCTAAAACGAAATCTTCTGTGTAAGCGAACTGGTAACCCAGACCGCCAGAAAGGGTGTAATCTTTAAAGTAAGCGCTGTAGCGTGAATCTACGCCTTTAAAGCTGCTATACAAATAGGTTTTAGGACCTAATTTGTAGTCGCTCTGCATTGCGTAAGTAGAAGAACGTTTATCTTCTTCACCGTCTTTATATAGGTTGTAGAATTTCCACTCACCATATGAACGATGTCGGCCAGATATATATTCAGCACTCAAACGAGCATTCAGGGAACGAGAGTCCGTGTTACCTGTGTGAGCTTGATAGCCAAATTCTACTTCTGTTTGTAGTGGATCAGGCACATCAATGTCTTGCTCTGGTTGTACTGATTCATCAGCGTACGATGCTCCCATGCACAGTATGCTCATGCTTAGTAACCAGTATCGGGACACATAAACCTCGAACGTCATTAATAGGAGGTGCATGATACTGATACAGTTGCTCGCTTTGGTCAATGGTAGGTTAAATTTTATTAGAGCCAGTTGGATTAACTTCGCCAATAAAATGACCGATATTAATGCGAAAATATGCTTAAAAAAGTGCGATAAAGTAGGGGGTTATCTTATTCCCCGAATTATCAGGATAGCCTGATAATAAAATTTTTGTCTTTCGTCTGCGTTCTGATTCTTAACAAGTAATTTTCTCTTCAGTGAAGCATCTCAGTGAGGTTAAGGTTATAATCTTGGGTCATTCGTAGTTATTGAGCAAAGTCATGGCGGAAAACAGAAATCGCAAACCTTCAGACATTCAGGTCGACGCAATCAAAGTGCCACCTCATTCACTGGAAGCTGAACAATCAGTGATTGGTGGTCTCTTACTGGACAATGAACGTTGGGATACCGTTGCTGAGCGTGTTGTCGCCAGCGATTTCTATAGCCGTCCACACCGTTTGATTTTTGAAGGTGTGAAAACCATTCTCGAAGCGGGGAAACCGCTCGACCTTATCACCTTGTCGGAATACCTCGAACGTCACGAGCAATTAGAAGATGTGGGTGGTTTTGCTTACTTAGCCGATTTGGCAAAAAATACACCGAGTGCAGCCAACATTAACGCTTATGCGGACATCGTGGCTGAGCGAGCGATCGTGCGTGGTTTGATTGGCGTTGCTAACGAGATTGCCGATGCTGGTTACGATCCTCAGGGTCGCAGTTCTGAAGACCTGATCGACTTGGCTGAGAGTAAAGTGTTCGCGATTGCGGAGTCACGTACCAGTGAAAATGAAGGTCCACAAAACGTAGACAATATTCTGGAAAAAACACTCGAGCGAATTGAGCTGTTATACAAAACGCCGCAAGACGGTGTGACAGGTGTGGATACCGGGTTTACTGACCTCAACAAGAAGACCGCGGGTCTGCAAGGTTCTGATTTAGTTATCGTGGCGGCGCGTCCATCGATGGGTAAAACCACCTTTGCGATGAACCTGTGTGAAAACGCCGCGATGCAGCAAGATAAGCCGGTGCTGATTTTTTCGTTAGAGATGCCTGCAGAACAGTTGATGATGCGTATGTTGGCTTCCTTGTCGCGTGTTGACCAAACCAAAATTCGTACGGGTCAATTAGATGATGAAGACTGGGCGCGTATTTCTTCTACCATGGGTATCCTGATGCAGAAGAAAAACATGTACATTGATGACAGCTCAGGTCTGACGCCAACTGAAGTACGTTCCCGTGCTCGTCGTGTTGCACGCGAACATGGTGGATTATCGATGATCATGGTCGACTACCTTCAGTTGATGCGTGTTCCTTCATTAACGGATAACCGTACGCTGGAAATCGCTGAGATCTCTCGCTCGTTAAAAGCACTAGCCAAAGAGTTAAATGTTCCCGTCGTGGCGCTATCACAGCTAAACCGTTCTTTGGAGCAGCGTGCGGATAAACGCCCGGTAAACTCGGACTTGCGTGAATCGGGCTCTATCGAGCAGGATGCGGACTTGATCATGTTTATCTACCGTGACGAGGTTTATCACCCAGACAGCGCATATAAAGGCACGGCAGAAATTATTATCGGTAAGCAGCGTAACGGTCCGATCGGTTCGGTACGTTTGACATTCCAAGGCCAGCATTCGCGCTTTGACAATTACGCGGGTCCAGCATTCGACATTGATGATGAGTAATATAATGAGCTACATGAAAGCCGCGAAGGCGTGCATTGATCTGTCTGCGTTGCAACACAATTTACGTCGAGTCAAAGCTCAAGCGCCTGACAGTAAAGTGATGGCTGTCGTAAAAGCCAATGGTTATGGCCATGGTCTGCGTCACGTTGCAAAACACGCTGAGGATGCTGATGCCTTTGGTGTTGCGCGTATCGAAGAAGCTCTGCAACTACGAGCTTGTGGTGTGGTGAAGCCGATCTTGCTGTTAGAAGGTTTTTATTCGCCTGGTGATTTACCTGTTTTGGTGACTAATAACATCCAGACTGTCGTGCACTGCGAAGAGCAGTTGGTTGCGCTTGAGCAAGCTGAACTAGAAACTCCTGTGGTGGTCTGGCTCAAAATTGATAGCGGAATGCATCGTCTGGGCGTGCGTCCAGAACAATATGATGAATTGGTTGCGCGTCTTAAAGATTGCCCGAATGTGGCTAAACCGCTGCGCTACATGAGTCACTTCGGTTGTGCGGACGAATTGAATAGCAATATCACACCGCAACAGATAGAGCTGTTTCTGTCATTGACGGCAGGCTGTCATGGTGAACGCTCGCTTGCGGCATCGGCAGGGTTACTGGCGTGGCCACAAAGTCAGCTCGATTGGGTTCGACCAGGTATCATTATGTATGGCGTGTCTCCGTTTAGTGATAATACGGCGCAAGAGTTAGGCTACGAGCCTGTTATGACCCTTAAGTCTCACCTGATCGCGGTTCGTGAAGTGAAAAAAGGTGAGAGCGTGGGTTATGGCGGTATCTGGACCAGTGAACGAGACACTAAAATCGGTGTGATTGCGGTTGGCTATGGTGATGGCTACCCAAGAAGTGCGCCAAATGGTACACCGGTATGGGTCAACGGACGTAAAGTACCAATCGCAGGTCGGGTATCGATGGATATGCTGACCGTAGATCTTGGCCCTGACGCCACAGATAAAGTCAGTGATGAAGCGATTCTTTGGGGTAAGGAGTTACCTGTAGAAGAAGTCGCGAGCCACATTGGCACTATCGCGTATGAGTTAGTAACCAAACTTACGCCGCGCGTTGAAATGGAATACAACAAGTAAACGATAAAGGCTAACCTTCTTGTGGTTAGCCTTTTTTATTTACTCGCCATTTATCGTTGCGATGAGGCGACGGCTACCACCAAAGTCGCGGTGTTCACCTAAGTAAATACCCTGCCACGTGCCTAACGCTAGGCGACCATTCTGAATCGGTATCGTCACACTGCTGCCAAGTAGTGATGCTTTAATGTGCGCTGGCATATCGTCATCCCCTTCATAGGTATGCTGATAATAGGGCGCACGCTCGGGAACATACTTATTAAAATGCGCCTCCATATCCATGCGAACGGTCGGATCGGCATTCTCATTCAAGGTGAGACTGGCGGAGGTATGCTGAATAAATAGGTGTAACAAACCTACCGAAAGAGAGCTAATTTGCGGTAATTGTTGTTCAATTTCATCAGTAATCAGGTGAAAACCACGATTTCTTGCTTGTAATTGTAGTGTTTTTTGTGTCCACATAAGTGTTCCTTTGGACATTTCTAATTTGGCGTCTATTCTAATCCAATTAGAGCCTGTCATTAGTTGATGATATTATTCTATACCTATGAATGAATTGTTCAAATTCAGGACGGCGAACGTGACCTAACTCAATGTGAGGGTAAAAGCTCTCGTTCATAATTGTTGCCTGAAAAAAAATTACAAAGACTTGTTTTGTGGCAAAACGCCCAAACATCTCAATTTAAATTCTTATTGCTAAATCGGGGATTCCACAGTTTTCGCTAGACTGTAAGGAATGGAACCTACTGTAACATCGGGATAAAGACCATGTTGAAAAATATCAATCCAACGCAAACACAAGCTTGGAAAGCGTTAACGGCGCATTTCGAATCTGCACAAGATATGGATCTTAAAGAGCTATTTGCTCAAGACGCAGCTCGTTTTGACAAATACTCTGCACGTTTCGGCTCAGATATCCTAGTCGACTACTCAAAGAACCTCATTAACGAGGAAACTCTGAAGCACCTGTTCTCTCTTGCTAAAGAGACTGAGCTGAAATCTGCAATTGAAGCGATGTTCAGTGGTGAAGCGATCAACCAAACAGAAGGTCGCGCTGTTCTTCACACTGCACTACGTAACCGCACTAACACACCTGTAATGGTTGATGGCGAAGACGTAATGCCTGCTGTGAATGCCGTTCTGGAAAAAATTAAGTCTTTCACTGAGCGCGTAATCGGCGGTGAATGGAAAGGTTACACAGGTAAAGCAATTACAGATATCGTAAACATCGGTATCGGCGGTTCTGATCTGGGTCCTTACATGGTGACTGAAGCACTGGCGCCATACAAAAACCATCTAAACCTTCACTTTGTGTCTAACGTTGATGGTACTCATATCGTTGAAACATTGAAGAAAGTGAATCCAGAAACGACGCTATTCCTGATCGCTTCTAAGACGTTCACCACTCAAGAAACGATGACTAACGCGCACTCTGCTCGTGATTGGTTCCTTGAGACTGCTGGCGACCAAGCACACGTTGCTAAGCATTTCGCAGCGCTTTCAACTAATGCTTCTGCTGTTTCTGAGTTCGGTATCGATACAGATAACATGTTCGAATTCTGGGACTGGGTCGGTGGTCGTTACTCTCTATGGTCTGCAATCGGTCTTTCAATCGCATTGGCGGTTGGCTTTGACAACTTCGTTGAGCTGCTTGACGGTGCTCACGAGATGGATAAGCACTTTGTATCAACAGACCTTGAAAGCAACATCCCTGTTATCCTTGCGCTAATCGGTATCTGGTACAACAACTTCCACGGTGCAGAGTCTGAAGCTATCTTACCTTACGACCAGTACATGCACCGTTTCGCAGCGTACTTCCAGCAAGGTAACATGGAATCAAATGGTAAGTACGTTGACCGTGATGGTAATGCAGTGACTTACCAAACTGGCCCAATCATCTGGGGCGAACCTGGTACTAATGGTCAGCACGCGTTCTATCAGCTAATCCACCAAGGCACTAAGCTGATCCCATGTGACTTCATTGCACCTGCAATCAGCCACAACCCTGCGAGCGATCATCATCAGAAACTGATGTCGAACTTCTTTGCTCAAACAGAAGCGCTTGCTTTTGGTAAGTGTGTAGAGACAGTAAAAGAAGAGTTGGTATTATCTGGTAAAAATGTAGAAGAAGTAGCGGCAATTGCACCATTCAAAGTGTTTGAAGGTAACCGCCCAACTAACTCAATCTTAGTTAAGCAAATCACACCTCGTACGCTAGGTAACCTGATCGCGATGTACGAACACAAGATCTTCGTACAAGGCGTCATCTGGAACATCTTCAGCTTTGACCAGTGGGGTGTTGAGCTAGGTAAACAACTAGCAAACCAAATCCTGCCTGAGCTGGCTGATGAGTCTCAAATCAGTTCTCACGACAGCTCTACTAATGGTCTGATCAACGCATTCAAAGCATTCAAAGCATTCAAAGCATAATGTGTGATTAGGAAACGAAAAGGTCAGCAACGGCTGACCTTTTTTATATCTCTTGAACTGAGTTGACTTGTGAACATCAACCGTTAGACATTCTATTCGAAACAAATCTCGATAAAGGCATTTCCCCATTGGGATGAGAAAGGCATGATGATGATTGAGCCTTCACACTTGTGTCGAATCGTATGGCCTCGGCCTGAAACGACCACAGGCGTCGCCATATCAAAGTCAAATCCGCTATCGGCCAGAATGCGCTTCGCGCCGCCTGTTACCATGTTGGTGATTTCACCGACCATGTCGGTGACTTCTTCATTGAGTCCGTTTGGGCGCTCACCAAGCATGTTTTGCATGATTTCAAGTGCTAGCGCTTCATCAAAGGTAATCGACATCGAGCCACGAGTTTGTGGGCCAATCATGCCAATCAGACCAGAAACATCACCCCGTGCGACTTCATCTTTCTTTATTCGAGGCTTTTGTGGTTTCAGATCCAGCGAAGCCATGGTTTTTAGCACATTCATTAAAGAGGCTAAAAACGGGTTTACAAATTCAGCACGCATATTGTTCTTCTATACTTTTTCTTTCTTTTCGGAGGAACATGCCTGGCATTCACCATGCGTTTCGATGACTTGATTGGTTAGTTTGAATCCATGCTTCTCGGCATTCTTAGCTAACAAGGCCATCAAAGTGTCGTCTTCGAGTTCTACGACAGCACCACATTTATCACATATTAATAATTGAAAAAAGTGCTGCTGAGTATTGAAAGAACAACAAGTTATAAAGCTATTGGTTGATTCCACCCGGTGGATAAAGCCTTGTTCCAGGAGAAAATCTAGTGCCCGGTAAACTGTTGGAGGTTTAGCCTGTGGCTCACTCTCTTTTAGTTGCTCCAATAGTTCATACGCACTTGATGCGCTGCGATTCGAACAGATGAGTTCAAACACACGTCTGCGTTGAGGAGTCAATCTTACTCCACGCTCAGCGCAGATACTTTCAACTTGTTCAATGATTGTTGGGTTCAAACGTTTCACCATAACTATTGGACGTACTCTATTATAAATTGTTTCTATACGAACTTCGTTTAGAAATGCTTCATTTTACCCACTATCACTACGAAAATCATGAAATAAAGCCGATTGGTTATCGCATGAATACGTAATGGTCATCACAGAATGAGATAACGGTCGTCAAATTGTTTTAGCGAACACTTTTATTCGATGGGCCGACAATACTCGCATCCATTGGGTTGTAGGTATACAATACCCGACTTATTTTTTGAGCGTACTGCTGCGCTCGACCTTGGTAACATAAAAACGGGTGTTGAAATCATGACTCATTCTTGCAGGCTCTCTGTAGCACCAATGTTAGATTGGACCGATCGTCATTGTCGCTACTTCCATCGCTTAATGACCAAAGAAACCCTGCTGTACACTGAAATGGTGACCACAGGCGCGATCATTCATGGAAAAGGAGATTTCCTTGCTTATAACGAAGAGGAGCATCCGTTAGCGCTTCAACTGGGTGGCTCAAATCCAGCAGATTTAGCCAAGTGTGCCAAACTTGCCGAGGAGCGTGGCTATGATGAGATCAACCTGAACGTGGGTTGCCCATCTGACCGTGTGCAAAATGGTCGCTTTGGCGCATGTTTAATGGCGGAACCTCAGCTGGTCGCAGATTGTGTGACGGCAATGAAAGATGTGGTTGATATCCCTGTTACAGTGAAAACTCGTATCGGTATTGATGATCAAGACTCTTACGAGTTTCTGACGGACTTCGTTTCTACCGTATCTGAGAAAGGTGGTTGTGAGCAGTTCACCATTCACGCGCGTAAAGCTTGGTTAAGTGGTCTTAGCCCGAAAGAAAACCGTGAAATTCCACCATTGGATTACCCACGTGCATATCAATTGAAGAAGGACTTCTCTCATTTGACCATCGCAATTAATGGTGGCGTAAAATCGTTAGAAGAAGCAAAAGAACATCTACAGTATCTTGATGGTGTGATGATCGGTCGCGAGGCATATCAAAGTCCATACATCCTTGCGTCTGTAGACCAAGAGTTGTTTGGCTCGAATACGGCAGTGAAAAAGCGCAGTGAGATTGTGGAAGAGATGTACCCATACATAGAAGCGCAACTTGCAAAAGGTGCGTACCTGGGGCATATCACACGCCATATGCTGGGGCTATTTCAAAACATGCCCGGAGCTCGTCAGTGGCGTCGTCATATCAGTGAAAATGCGCATAAGCCGGGCTCAGGCTTAGAAGTGCTGCAAGATGCACTCGCTAAAATTCCTAAAGAACTGAATGTGTAAAATTCACCACTGGTTGGTAATAATCGCCAATTAACAGATACAAAGCCAGACGCGTTTCAACGGTCTGGCTTTGTTTTTTATTAAAGATCAAAGCCTTGTTGCTGTTTTTATAAGTTGGTATGGAAACTGCTGTAGTACAGTAAAAACATATGGAGAAGTAATTATGTTAGAGCTGATCTTTATTTTAGTATTTGCGGCGATGCTATTAGTAACGGGCATCACGATGATGACGGTATTCGCGGCAGCAGGTATTGCTCTGGTTGTGATGTTTTTACTAGGTATGGTGGGCGCTGTGCTTAAATTATTACCTTGGCTAATCGTTATCGCATTAGGTATTTGGTTTTTTAAAAACTTCGTTTCCCAACCTCGTTATAAATAGCGGGTCTCCGAGATTTAGTTGATTGAGGGGTATGAGAATATGGTATATTTCCCCTTCATACCCTTATTGTTGAATATCAGCTATCTCGGAGTACCCACTACATGACAAATAAAGCGAGCATCGCTTTAACGGCACTATCGTTGACAGTCTCTTTTCCTATTTTTGCAGAGTCTTCTTTTTCCACAAAGGTGGGCGCGGAAGTATGGGCTGCAGATACCAAAGTTAACGAAGTAAGAAGAGATAGTAGTACTACCGGCTCTTTCTATGCGGCGCTTGAGCATGACGTCAAGTACGTACCAAATGCGCGCTTGCGTTATTCTAGTGTTGATGCTGATTACATGGGGTTCGATAAGCTCGATTTGACGCTTTATTACCAAATTCTAGAGCATGATTTACTGCACTTTGATGCTGGGATTACTTTGAGTAATTTAAGCGACACTAAGTACATCGATGCAGGCACGTCAACTCGTACTGAAGATTTTGATGATCTCATTTGGGCTTGGTACGGCTACGCAGAAATCATGGTACCGAACACAAACTTCGATGTGATTGGTGAAATGAATTTTGGTGACAGTAAAGGAATTAAAAGCACTGACCTAATGGCTGGCATTCAATACACGCTGCCTTTACAAGAGAATCAACTGGCATTTCGCGGTGGTTACCGAGTGATTGATCTTGAATCGGATCAGTTTACCTCTAGCCTCGGTAAAGAATACATTTTCGCTGATGGCTTCTTCTTGGGTGCTGCATACTCGTTTTAAATTGTTTTAACTCCTCTTTCCTTAAGACGTCGCGTTATAAGCGACGTTTTTTTATATCTCTTCATTATATGTAATCGAAATTTTCTCCCTATTTTCCTCAGTTAGACCATGCTTACCTAGGATCAATGTGAAAAGTTGGAGCAGGGATAGCGATGACAATAAATGAATTAAGACATCTATTTCGTGAAAACCAGCTTGTGGAAGCCATTATCGAACCGTCTATCCAAGAGGGTGGTTGGGTCGTAGAGTTTAGGCATGCACGGGGTGGATTCGTGTTTCTGACAGACAATCATGGTGAAGAATGTCTTTATGAAGATTTGGACGCAGCATCAAAATCGGCAATGGCTGTAGGCTTTCAGCAGGTCCGCATTGAAGATCGCTGAGCAAAAAGTAAGCCGTTCTTACTTCCAAAAAGTTATAAAACATTCACTTCTATTCTTTCTTGTTATTAAGGAGAGTGGGTACTCTATCGTCACGCAATGAATAGGGATGTCGTGATAATGTCTTTTCAAAAGAATGAGTATTCACACAATAATGTGTCTGAAGATAATAACGGGCAAGGTGGAAATCCACCAATCGCTAGCCCGCTGAATGACCAACAATTTAATTCACTCCAACAAACTGTCTCGGAGTTGTCTTCACAACAACTCGCTTGGGTCAGTGGCTACTTTTGGGGTTTAGCTCAACATCAACCAAGTGCAGCGGCGGCACCAATCGCTCAAGCTGCGGCTGCAGTATCAGCAAAGCCAGCAGGTAAACTGACGATTATTTTTGCTTCTCAAACCGGTAATGCCAAAGGTGTTGCTGAAGCCTTAGAGCAGGAAGCAAAAGCAAATGGAATTGCGGTTGAGCTATTTGATGCCAGCGATTACAAGGGCAAAAACTTAGCCAAAGAAACGCACGTTATTATCGTGGCTTCTACAAATGGCGAAGGTGAAGCTCCAGACAATGCCATCGAGCTGCATGAGTTCCTGCAATCGAAGAAAGCGCCTAAGCTGCCTAACCTGCAGTATGGTGTTATCGCTCTTGGCGACTCGAGCTATGAGTTCTTCTGCCAGACAGGTAAAGATTTTGATACCTACCTATCAAAGTTGGGTGCGAAGCCTTTTATTGATCGTATCGACTGTGATGTTGACTACGATGCGCCTGCAGCAGAGTGGCGTAAGATTGCACTTGAGAAAGTAAAAGAGACGCTCTCTTCGGGTAGCGAAGCTCAAGTAGTTCAACTTCCTGTTGGGCAGGCTGCAGCTGCACATTCCCAATACAGCAAACAGAATCCTTACGCAGCGACACTACTGACCAGTCAAAAGATCACTGGCCGTGATTCAGGCAAAGACGTTCGCCATATCGAGATCGATTTGGATGGTTCGGGTCTGACTTACCAACCAGGTGATGCTCTGGGTGTGTGGTATGAAAACAGCTCTGAACTTGCTAACGCGATTCTAGGCAAAGTTGGTTTATCAGGCGTTGAAACTGTAGAAGTCGATGGTGAGAGTCTTTCAATCCATAGCGCTCTAGTAAGTAAATACGAAATCACGACGTCTAACCCACAGTTGGTGACAAAGTTTGCAGAGCTGTCTGGTAGTAAGAAGCTACAAAAGCTGGTCGAAGATAAAGATAAACTTCGTGAATACGCAGCGAACACACAAATCGTCGACGTGCTAGCGGAGAAGAAGACTAAGTTAACTGCCGACGAATTGGTTGGTTTACTTCGTCGTTTGACACCTAGACTGTACTCTATTGCTTCAAGCCAGGCTGAAGTGGACCAAGAAGTACACTTGACGGTTGGTTTGGTCGAGTACGATCACAACGAAGAGAAACGTTTCGGTGGTGCATCCAGCTTCTTGGCACAGCGCCTTGAAGAAGGTGGTGAAGTGAAAGTCTTTGTTGAACACAACAATAACTTCAAACTACCAGAAGACGACAATACGCCGATCATCATGGTGGGACCAGGTACAGGTATTGCTCCATTCCGTAGCTTTATTCAAGAGCGCGAAAATCGAGATGCAGAGGGCAAAAACTGGTTGTTCTTTGGTGACCGTACATTCACGCAAGACTTCTTGTACCAAGTTGAATGGCAAAAATACCTTAAGTCAGGTGCGCTAAGTCGTTTGGATGTTGCCTTTAGCCGTGACCAGGTTGAAAAGGTTTACGTACAACATCGCATCTTGGAAAACGCAGCTCAAGTATGGCAGTGGATTCAAGATGGCGCTTACATCTACGTGTGCGGTGATGCAACTCGCATGGCGAAAGATGTACATGACGCACTTGTCATCGTAGCTGAGCAAGAAGGCAAACTGTCTCGTAATGATGCAGAACAATTTATCAATGACTTACGTAAAGCGAAACGTTATCAGAGGGATGTGTACTAATGACTTTTTCTACTGAGAATAATAAGCAGGTTGTATTAGGCGAAGAGTTAGGACCACTATCTGATAACGAACGCCTGAAAAGAGAAAGTAACTTATTACGCGGCACGATTGAGCAAGACCTGCAGGATCGCATTACTGGCGGTTTTACCGCAGACAACTTCCAGTTGATTCGCTTCCACGGCATGTACCAGCAAGATGATCGCGATATCCGTAACGAGCGTGCAAAGCAAAAGCTTGAGCCTCTACATAACGTGATGCTTCGTGCACGTATGCCTGGCGGTATTATCACGCCTACACAATGGTTGGCGATTGATAAGTTTGCTACCGAGCACTCGCTATACGGAAGTATTCGTCTGACTACGCGTCAAACGTTCCAGTTCCACGGCGTGCTGAAGCCAAACATCAAGTTGATGCACCAAACGCTGAACAGCATTGGTATTGATTCGATCGCAACTGCGGGTGACGTTAACCGAAACGTATTGTGTACGACTAACCCGGTAGAATCTGAATTACATCAGGAAGCGTACGAGTGGGCGAAGAAAATCAGTGAACATCTTCTACCAAAAACTCGCGCTTATGCAGAAATCTGGCTAGACGGTGAGAAAGTCGAATCAACAGAAGAAGACGAGCCGATTCTGGGTAAAACTTACTTACCACGTAAGTTTAAAACTACAGTCGTAATTCCACCGCAAAATGACGTTGATGTGCATGCGAACGATCTGAACTTCGTAGCGATTGCAGACAACGGCAAGCTGGTTGGCTTTAACGTACTTGTGGGTGGTGGTCTGGCGATGACTCACGGTGATACATCGACTTACCCGCGTCGAGCTGACGACTTTGGTTTCATCCCTCTGGAGAAAACGCTAGATGTGGCGGCGGCGGTAGTAACGACTCAACGCGATTGGGGTAACCGTTCAAACCGTAAAAACGCAAAAACCAAATACACGCTTGATCGCGTAGGTACTGATGTATTTAAAGCAGAAGTAGAAAAACGTGCGGGCATTCAGTTTGAAGAAAGCCGCCCATACGAGTTTACTGAGCGTGGTGACAGAATCGGTTGGGTAGAAGGCATTGATGGTAAGTTCCATTTAGCGCTATTTATTGAGAATGGCCGACTACTAGATTACCCAGGTAAGCCACTGAAAACTGGCGTTGCTGAAATCGCGAAGATCCATAAAGGTGATTTCCGCATGACAGCCAACCAAAACTTGATTGTAGCGGGCGTGCCTGCTGATCAAAAAGAGGTAATCGAGAAGATCGCTCGTGACCATGGCCTAATGGATGATAGCGTTAGTGAGCAACGTAAAAACTCAATGGCGTGTGTGGCATTCCCAACTTGTCCGCTTGCGATGGCAGAAGCTGAACGTTTCCTACCTCAATTCGTGACAGATGTGGAAGGCATCCTGGAAAAACACGGTTTGCCGGAAGATGACAACATCATCTTACGAGTGACTGGTTGTCCGAATGGCTGTGGCCGTGCAATGTTGGCTGAAATTGGTTTGGTTGGTAAAGCACCTGGTCGTTACAACTTACATCTAGGTGGTAACCGTGCGGGTACCCGAGTACCTAAAATGTATAAAGAGAACATCACGGATAAGCAGATCTTAGAAGAGATTGATTTGCTGGTGGCTCGATGGGCTGAAGAGCGTGAAGACGGAGAAGCGTTTGGCGACTTCACGATTCGAGCTGGCATTATCCAGGAAGTGCTCGTATCAAAGAGGGACTTCTATGCTTGATTCTGTGGCTTCCAAACCGGAGCTGGCAGAGTTACTGACATTAACTAAGACGGAGCAAATTCTCCGTCTTGCTCAAATCAATGTCGAACTTGAACAGCTGTCGGCACAAGAGCGTGTAAAGTGGGCTTTGGAAAACCTAGACGGAGAGTTCGCGGTTTCGTCTAGCTTTGGTATCCAAGCTGCAGTCATGCTTCATCTTGTGACTCAAGAAAAACCTGATATCCCAATTATCCTCACGGATACCGGGTATTTGTTTGCAGAAACGTATCGCTTTATTGATGAATTAACGGAACAACTCAACCTCAACCTCAAAGTGTACCAAGCCAAAGAAAGTGCTCATTGGCAAGAAGCTCGCTATGGCAAGTTATGGGAGCAAGGCGTTGAGGGAATTGAGAAGTACAACAAAATAAATAAAGTAGAGCCAATGCGTCGTGCATTGAAAGAGTTGAATGTAGGTACTTGGTTTTCTGGTTTGCGCAGAGAACAAAGTAAATCTCGATCAGGTTTACCTATATTGTCTATTCAGAACGGCGTGTTTAAGTTTTTGCCTGTAATAGATTGGACTAATAAAGACGTTCATTATTACTTGGAACAGCATGGTCTCAAATACCATCCGCTATGGGATGAAGGTTACCTCTCTGTTGGTGATACTCATACCACACGTAAGTGGGAGCCAGGAATGTCAGAAGAGGAAACCAGATTCTTTGGATTGAAACGAGAATGTGGCCTTCATGAGGACGATGGTTCTGAGCAAGATGGCTCGGGTATATAGATGTAGGGATAGAGTCCCAAATGAAAGAAAGCTGCTATTAAGCAGCTTTCTTTATTTATACGCGAATGAAAATGGCTAGTTTTAGGATAACTCTGTGGATAAGCTGTTCGATTACTAGGGGTAAAGTTGGATAAATAAGGGTTTGATCGAAAAGTCACCGTTTAACCATTGTTTTTGCATTTTTTGAAAAATAACGCTTGCCAATGTGAGCGCGATCTCTATAATGCCACCTCGTCGACAGGGCAGAGCTCACAAGGGTTCCAAGTCAAGTTGGCAAGGTCAAAAAGAAAAGCAAAATAATTTGAAAAAAGTGTTTGACACAAAAAATTATCTCGCTAGAATGGCCGCCTCTTCCGAAGTGATACGAATCGCAAGGAAGATTAGCTCTTTAACAATATAGACCTATCAATCTGTGTGGGCACTCGTTGATGATAATCCAATTCGATACCTCGGTATCAAATTAGGTTTCAATGATACGAAGTGACCATTCCAAATTGGAAAGCAGCCTTGAGCTGTTTTGTTTTACTTTTTCAAAAGTAAAAACCAATAAGGAGCACAGTCAATTCAAACATTACTTATGTAATGTTCAGTATTCATTGAGCCGACAAAATCTTAAATTGAAGAGTTTGATCATGGCTCAGATTGAACGCTGGCGGCAGGCCTAACACATGCAAGTCGAGCGGCAGCGACAACATTGAACCTTCGGGGGATTTGTTGGGCGGCGAGCGGCGGACGGGTGAGTAATGCCTAGGAAATTGCCCTGATGTGGGGGATAACCATTGGAAACGATGGCTAATACCGCATGATGCCTTCGGGCCAAAGAGGGGGACCTTCGGGCCTCTCGCGTCAGGATATGCCTAGGTGGGATTAGCTAGTTGGTGAGGTAAGGGCTCACCAAGGCGACGATCCCTAGCTGGTCTGAGAGGATGATCAGCCACACTGGAACTGAGACACGGTCCAGACTCCTACGGGAGGCAGCAGTGGGGAATATTGCACAATGGGCGCAAGCCTGATGCAGCCATGCCGCGTGTGTGAAGAAGGCCTTCGGGTTGTAAAGCACTTTCAGTCGTGAGGAAGGTAGTGTGTTTAATAGATGCATTATTTGACGTTAGCGACAGAAGAAGCACCGGCTAACTCCGTGCCAGCAGCCGCGGTAATACGGAGGGTGCGAGCGTTAATCGGAATTACTGGGCGTAAAGCGCATGCAGGTGGTTTGTTAAGTCAGATGTGAAAGCCCGGGGCTCAACCTCGGAATAGCATTTGAAACTGGCAGACTAGAGTACTGTAGAGGGGGGTAGAATTTCAGGTGTAGCGGTGAAATGCGTAGAGATCTGAAGGAATACCGGTGGCGAAGGCGGCCCCCTGGACAGATACTGACACTCAGATGCGAAAGCGTGGGGAGCAAACAGGATTAGATACCCTGGTAGTCCACGCCGTAAACGATGTCTACTTGGAGGTTGTGGCCTTGAGCCGTGGCTTTCGGAGCTAACGCGTTAAGTAGACCGCCTGGGGAGTACGGTCGCAAGATTAAAACTCAAATGAATTGACGGGGGCCCGCACAAGCGGTGGAGCATGTGGTTTAATTCGATGCAACGCGAAGAACCTTACCTACTCTTGACATCCAGAGAATCTGGCGGAGACGCTAGAGTGCCTTCGGGAACTCTGAGACAGGTGCTGCATGGCTGTCGTCAGCTCGTGTTGTGAAATGTTGGGTTAAGTCCCGCAACGAGCGCAACCCTTATCCTTGTTTGCCAGCGAGTAATGTCGGGAACTCCAGGGAGACTGCCGGTGATAAACCGGAGGAAGGTGGGGACGACGTCAAGTCATCATGGCCCTTACGAGTAGGGCTACACACGTGCTACAATGGCGCATACAGAGGGCGGCCAACTTGCGAAAGTGAGCGAATCCCAAAAAGTGCGTCGTAGTCCGGATTGGAGTCTGCAACTCGACTCCATGAAGTCGGAATCGCTAGTAATCGTGGATCAGAATGCCACGGTGAATACGTTCCCGGGCCTTGTACACACCGCCCGTCACACCATGGGAGTGGGCTGCAAAAGAAGTAGGTAGTTTAACCTTCGGGGGGACGCTTACCACTTTGTGGTTCATGACTGGGGTGAAGTCGTAACAAGGTAGCGCTAGGGGAACCTGGCGCTGGATCACCTCCTTATACGA
>NZ_JBBWFK010000020.1:0-56761 GCF_052353105.1 Vibrio sp. YIC-376 | reverse complement strand
CACGATCAGATCTTTAACGGACTTAGTTGAGGATTCCTGAGATGATAAAAAGCAATAATGATTGGGCTGAAGAACAATTTGGGCATGCTAAACTGGGAGACCCAAGAAGAACGGCTAGACTCGTAAAAATGGCTTCAGACTTAGCGCAACATCCAGGTAAATCGGTAGTAAAATCATCCCCCTCACCAGCAAGCATGGAAGGAGCTTATCGATTTATTCGCAACGATAATGTTTCGTCAGGCGATATTGCCGAAGCCGGTTTTAATGCAACAGCTAATCAAGTTCACCATTACCCCCTCCTTCTCGCTATAGAAGATACAACCACCTTAAGCTACAAGCATCGCTCTATTCGAGCTGATTTAGGGCATGTGAACCAAGGTAACCGTTATCGTGGTCTGCTTGCTCATAGTATTTTGTTGTTTGCTCCTGAAACTCTTGACGTTGTTGGTCTGATTGAACAACAGAGATGGACGAGAGACATCAAGACTCGCGGTATCCGTTCCCAGCACCTCAAGCGACCTTATGAAGAAAAAGAAGGTTATAAGTGGGAAAGAGCTTCTCGTAATATGGCAGCTCGTTTAGGAGATGCCATGACCAACGTGATATCGGTTTGCGATCGTGAAGCTGACATCTACGACTATCTCATTTATAAAATGGCAAACCAGCAACGTTTTGTTGTGCGGTCAATGATGAGTCGCCACATAGAAGAAGGGCCAGATAAGCTTTATCAATTTGCCTCTGAACTTAAAAGTGTTAAACAACGACAAATCCAGATAGCTCAAAGAGGTGGTCGTAAATCTCGTGAAGTCATACTGGATGTGAAATATGCGGCGGTGACATTGACGCCCCCCTCGAATAAAACAGGTGAATCTATTTCCCTGAATTATGTGGGTTGCTCTGAGGCCGGAGATGAAGACAAGAAACTGAACTGGCACATTCTGACGAATGAACCCGTAAACAGTGCGGAAGAGGCGTTAAAAATCATCTCCTACTACGAGAAGCGTTGGCTCATTGAGGAATATCACAAGGTCTGGAAAAGTGAAGGGACCGGAGTTGAAGAGCTTCGAGTACAGAGTAAAGATAACTTAGATAGATTAGCGACCATTTATGCTTTTTTAGCCGTAAGGATCTTCCAGTTGAAATTTGCCAATGAGCAAGTTGAAGATATTAGTTGTGAAAAAATCTTGTCCCCAAGAGCCTGGAAGTTACTTTGGGTGAAAAGAATAAAGACGCGACTTCCAGAGGAAATACCAACTGCAAAATGGGCTTATGAACATCTCGCACGACTTGGCGGTTGGAAAGACAGTAAAAGAAATGGAAGAGCGTCAGTTAAAACGCTCTGGGAAGGATGGCTAAAACTACAAGCCATCCTTGAAGGCTACGAACTCGCTCTGTCTCTTGAACAGGACTTGTGATCAAGAGACAGGCGAGTCGCTGGCTTTTTTTGTTTGAACGATAGAGTCGAGTTTATTCACACGGTGGAGCCATATGGATAAGCGCTAAACCACCTAATGACGTTTCACGGTATTTCTTGTTCATATCTTTGCCGGTTTGGTACATGGTCTCGATGACCTTATCCAAAGATATCAGACATTTGCTTGTTCTCTTCAGTGCCATGCGAGAAGCGTTGATGGCTTTTACTGCACCCATCGCGTTTCTCTCAATACAAGGTACCTGAACCAATCCACCAATCGGATCGCATGTCATGCCGAGCGAGTGTTCCATCGCTATCTCTGCCGCGATGCAGATTTGCTCATTGCTGCCACCTCGCAACGCAGTTAATCCTGCAGCAGCCATAGAAGAGGAAACGCCTACCTCTCCCTGGCAACCAACTTCTGCGCCGGAAATTGAAGCATTGGTTTTGTATAAAATACCTATTGCTCCAGCCACAGCAAGGAAGTCTTTGAGCTGTTTGGTGTCGAGTTCTTTTATGAAGCGGTGGTAGTACATCAACACTGCAGGAATGACACCAGCAGCACCGTTCGTCGGCGACGTAACCACTTGTCCACCAGCTGCGTTTTCTTCACTAACTGCGAAAGCGAACAAGTTGATCCAGTCCATGATTTCCATTGGATCATTTTCTATCGCTGCGTTGGCTTCCAACTTTTTCAAAAGGTTAGGTGCACGGCGTGTGACATTGAGGCCACCGTCCAGTATGCCTTCGGTATCAAACCCTCGTTGCATGCAAAGTGACATGACTTTCCAGATTTGCTCGGCTCTTTGGTTGATCTCTTCTTCGTCACGAAACGCCAGTTCGTTTTGAAGAATCATTCCGCCCAAACTAAAGCCGTTCGCTTCCGCCTTTTCCAGCATTTCGTCTGCAGAAGAAAATGGGTAAGGAACCTCTACCTCTGCTTGTTTCGCGCCATTTTCCAACTCATCAGCCGTTGCAATAAAACCGCCGCCGATGGAGTAGTAAATCTCAAACGCAACTTGGCCACCAGATTCGTCAAGCGCAGTAATAGTCATACCGTTTTCATGCAAAGGTAGGTTATCGCTATGAAAAACGATGTCATGATCGTAGCTAAAGGTAATTTCGTGGGTACCTGCTAACAATAAGGTATTGTTTTCAATAGTATGTTGCAGCGCGCTCTTTGCACTGGTCATTTTGATGGTATCGGGTTTGTTGCCCATCAGCCCCAGAACGGTAGCTCTGTCTGTGTGGTGACCTCGGCCAGTCAGTGACAACGAACCATACAAGTCCACTTGTACCCTGTGTACTTTCGCCATAGAGTCCTGAAGTAACTGAGTAAAGTTAAATCCCGCAAGCATTGGACCGTTGGTGTGGGAACTTGAAGGACCAACACCGACCTTAAATATATCGAAAATCGACAGCATAATTGACTTCCTATAGCATTGGACCTTTCATAGGCCTCTAGAACATGGCTGTTAACCGGATGTTAATGCGTAGCAGGCACAAGGCAAAGAAGAATTTTGTATATTTGCCAACTAGAATGCATTGTGAAGCAAGTAGGGTTTATAGAGATCGTAGTATGAAGTTAGATAATGTTGTCATCATTCTGGGTAAGCGGCTCATTAATAACCGATTGAGTACTGAAGGCGCTTCACGGGTAACTGCGTTGGTGGATGCACTTGATTCATTTCCTGTGAACAATACGGCGCTTATTTTCTGTGGTGGCAAAACGGAAGGGCAAAGCATTTCTGAAGCGGATGCGATGTTTCGCTATTTTCAGACACTCAATTCATCGCGATCAATACCATTTCCCGAAAGTCATATTTTGCTCGAAAATCGCTCTCTCAATACCTTACAGAACATGAACAACGCTGCGGAGATGCTATGTGATTTCGGTTTATTTAACACCTCCTCGCTTGAGCAATTACCAATTAATGTAACGCTGCTTTCTAACGATTATCACCTTGAGAGAATCATAGAAATTCAAACGTTAATGGATGAACAGGGCTTGTTAAGAGTGCTCAAATCACGTTGTGCCTCCAGAGGGCTTGAACTGAGTGTTTCATTGGATGTCAAACAGCACATTCGCGTTCCTTATCCTCATAGGGGGACATTGGCTGAAGCGTTCTTGCTGCTCGATGAACTGACCACTTATCGTGTCTATCTGGAAGGTGTTATCGGTGATGCATTTACGAGAGATTTATCTGCCGTAAGATCTAAACCATTGCTTATTGCTCAAACAGCGCTAGAGAAACTGCTGACTTTACCTTTGGGAAATGAAATCCTCATGCAAATTGAAGAGATGAAAAAGGCCATCGAAATGACGGCCTTTGATTGTGATCTGGACTTGGTAGAACAAGCGTTAGATATCTTTCATCCAATATTAACGTTGCTTAACCGAACACTCGATCCTGAGTCTATGCTGTGATTTCTCGACGAGTGCGGAAAGCGCTCAACGCAATTAAGCTATAACACAGCAGTTCTATCCCTTCTTCTGAGATATTTTTCACTTCACGGATGTAGCTTGCATCCAAGACAGAGCGCCAAAAGCTGCCCATACCGTAATGACGTGATTTGATTATTAGTAATCTTCACCTTCTTGATGGTGATCACGATAATATTCCCATTGTTCAACACGTTCATCTTCAGAAAGAATGCAGTAAGTTACACGTTCACCATTTTCAGTTATGGTTTCCAGCTCTCCACCTTGTTGAACACAGTACACGGAAGCTGGGTTTGCTGCAGATGTGTATTCCGTCGAGCGAGTTGCGCCTTCATAAGTGGAACAACCAGTAAGTACTGCTGTCACTGCCATAGCCATCACTAAACTTGTCTTTTTCATTCTTGATCTCCGCATGGGATGAGCGAGTATTGTATTGATTATAGGCAACTTTCGCAGGTTATTGTGTTCTCGGTGTTAAAAGTATGAAGGGCATACAGATTTATATTCAGTGACTTCAATAAGATGGACTTATTAGGGACTTAAACTATCCAGATCATGAAACGTGAAGTTTAGGAGCTTGCCGGAATTGCAACTTGGGAAAGAGAGATAATTTCGGTAGTATGCGCGCAAAGCACTCACAATGGAATTCTCGATGAGACACTTAAAATCAACCATTCATCCAGATATCGAACATCTAGATGACAAAATCATTTTTAAGCGGAATGCCGCGCGTGCCATCGTGCTTGATGGGGAAGATGTATTACTGCTTTACACTGAGCGTTACCATGATTACACGTTACCTGGCGGTGGTATTGATGATGGCGAAGATGTGATAGAAGGGCTGGTCCGTGAGCTAGAGGAAGAGACTGGAGCTAAGAATATCCACGGCATTAAACCATTTGGTATTTTCGAAGAGTTTCGCCCTTGGTACAAAGATGATGCCGACGTGATGCATATGATCTCTTACTGCTACACCTGTAAAATTGATCGTGAGTTAGGCGAGACGTCTTACGAAGATTACGAAGTCAAGAATGGAATGCGTCCAGTCTGGATGAACATCCACGAGGCAATTGCTCACAATGAAAGCACGATGGCAGAGAGTCCGAAAAAAGGGATGAGCATTGAGAGAGAAACCTTTTTATTGCATCTAATAGCTAAAGAGCTACTTTAATTTCTCTTAAATTTTCAAAAATTGCGTAAGAGATTGACTGGTTGATTCAACGGGTGAGAGTGGGGTGCTGTAGATTGGCGTCTCATCTAAACACTACAGCATCCATTTAATAAAAAAGTCCGAGCTCCCCCCCGGAACCCGGACTTATTCCAGACGCGCAAGCGAAGCGTCATCTCGGTATTTTGAATTTTGTTTCAAATTAATAGAACAATAGCCGTTTCATCTTTGGTATGTAAATGATTAATTGGTCTAACTATTGTATTTCAGCTTGTTTTGCATCAGTGATGAGATGCATATCTATCCGATGGCAAGCATAATTTGGATTATTATCAGTAAACCACTACTCTTTCTTATCTATGAGATACAATACCTTAACTTTTATGCACACGCTTGTATCGAGATCACGAGTTATTAAATTTGCAGATCGAGGTCTTGTGAATTGACGCTGTTCTGACATTACTTACGTTGAAGATTTTTTATCACAGATTTGCTAATGGCGGACGTCAACTAAAGTCGAATAATGAATATGGACACGTATTGCCCGCAAACAAGAAAAGCGTCATTCCCGAAAGCGACAGATGAGCGCAGTCGGGAATCTAGGTTGTTAGTTAAGGTATAGAAGTCTATGCGATTGAGCGATGAAGCTTCTGGAATAACCACCCCAGTGCAATCAAGGAAGCGCCTAAGCCGAGGAAGCTTATCGCTCTCCAGAAACCATCCAGAGACCGAACATCCCATAGGAAGACTTTTAGCGCAACGCACGCTAATATAATTAGCCCGATACGTTGTACAGTCATAGCCTTATGCATCGCGCCAGTCCATGTCAGTATGCCTCCTACAATTAAACCCGCCACTGAGTAACTAAACAGTTCCGCCATACTGGTTGGCTGATATAGAGTCATGGAACTTGTTTGCCAAAACTGTCGAATTGACATACCTAACCATATTGCCGCGAGTGTAAATCCTATACTGGCGACAACATGTCGGTGAATTCCCAGGGTATTCCAACGTTTAGCTACCGTTACAATAAGGATACCCGCCGGTAATAGCCAACCTAGACTTAACATGTTGAAAATCGGTATCGCTTGTGCGGAAACGTTATCAACGTTTAATGGTGAATCAATGGTGTTGAGTACCAGGATCATCAAAACAAATGCACCCCACAACAGGTAACTGTAAAGCTGATAAATCTGAGTGAGTTGCTGTGCGAACTGACTGCGGTAGCTGTATACCAAGCCCATGACCAGCGCTTGGTTGGCAAAGACGACTAAACTGGTAAAGTCGATGTGACCTAAGTAGCCGTATTGGCCAGTTAGCCAGTAATTCGTCTGCGTGAAAAGCGCCATTAAAAAGACATGCAGG
Organism: Vibrio sp. YIC-376; assembly: GCF_052353105.1. NCBI lineage: Bacteria > Pseudomonadati > Pseudomonadota > Gammaproteobacteria > Vibrionales > Vibrionaceae > Vibrio > Vibrio sp. YIC-376. The sequence goes on along the minus strand of NZ_JBBWFK010000020.1, from coordinate 50,371 downwards.
AAAGCACCTTCAAACCAATTGGCGATCTCGGAATCCACTCTTAGTAATACGGATCGAGCATACGCGAGAATGATTAGCGCTGGTAGATAACTCAGCAATGCCCAAGCCCAGTGGCCGGTTTCGACAGGTTGCCATTCTGGAATAAATGGCAACAAGGTCAGGCGGATGACCAATGTGCCCATCATGACTTTGACCGCCCAACTGGCCGGGCGAAAGTATCCTGACTGAATCTGCAACGCCATTATTGCCACTTGTACAGAAATCGCAGTGGTTAGCCAGGTATCACTTAACCACACAAAAGCGCATCCAGCGACAATGGCATGGGCGACAGCTGAACATTCGTAAGCCAGTTGTTTAAGACGCAGGCCTAGGTAGACATAGAAAACCGTGACTAAAGTAGCGAAAAATGTCCAATACCAAGCGTAACTCCGCATAAGTTCGTGCGTGTAAAACAGTGCGATTAATGTCATCGACGGAGCTAAGGTTAGCAATAATATGCCGCTCATCTGAGAACGGTCATAGAGACTCTGGCTGTAGGTTCTTAAACTGATCAACAAAATACTGGACGCCAATGCGAGTAGAATGCTTGCCTCGCTCTGTGACATATAGAGCATGTCAAAAGCGACAGAAATGACCAAGATGGCGGTTGCAGAGACCAGTATGGATGGCAGAAAAACTCGCATTGACCAACCTTTGCGTACGGCTGGTAACCAGATCGCAGCGACGAGCACTGTATAGCAATAAGCCATTTGCAACACGTTGATCTCAGACATTCGCGTTATAGCGGAAAACGTTAGTAAGGCGACCGCAAGAGAGGTGATGATTGGCGGGTTTGTCCATTTATCCTGACAATGGTGAAAACGAGGATTGAGCTTCCACCCCAGCCTTGGTACCGCGTAGATGAGATAAAGAGTGATGGATAAGTAAATATAAAGCCAGCTGAACAGACTCTCTGTCGGGATACTTTCAATCAGTACCAGCATCCACAATGTATGCGGTATAGAAGTGCTTGGTGAGATCCAGGAACGACCAACGGTTTGCATTAACAGGGTGGCTGCGATGGAAATAGCACTGATGTAGCCAGCTAATAAGAAGTAATCGGGGTCAGTTCCACCTATCCAGAGGGGGGCAGTGTAACCACCAACTAAGCCCAATACGGCCATTAGTGGACCTTGACGTAATGACAACGCGAGGCTGGAAAATGCTGCTGCCGCCAAGATCAGAAGGGACACACTCGGGGTTAGCATTTGATAAACAACGAATGCAAAAATAACGGTACAGTAAACACCGGTTAAGCCGGTACCGGTAATGGCGGCCGGAACATAAGTGAACCCCTGAGCACGTAGCGCTCTCTCGGGGCTGTGTTGTTCTTTACGGTGAAACCATTCGCCCACAAGGATCATCGCAAATGAAAGCGCAAAAGCAAAGGTGACGCGCATAAGTGGTGAAAACTCAATATGGCTACCAATGACCTGAACCAAGTAGCCGCCCCCTATAAGCATGGCAAGAGCACCTACCCACACTAACCAGTTTTCTTGAAGGCTGGAGAGCCATTTTTCGGTTTGGCTTTCCCATTTGTTTCTGGTTTGGCTTTCCCATTGGTTGTCGGTGTCAGATGCTAAACTCGCAACTTGAATCTCGTCCTGATGTGCCTGTTGAAACGCAGGTATTGGCTTTTGTATAGATTGTTCGGCGTCGTCGAATTCTGTTTGATATGTTGATGATGCCTTAAGTTGTTCTTCTGCGTACGATGCGTTTGCATCAGATAGTTCAGTAATATGGGCAGGAGGCTCTTGTTCCGAATCCGTTTGGACACGCTGACTTAAAAATCGCGAACGTAAGTCAGACAACTCATTTCGGAGTTGTTTAATTTCATCTTCCAGTTTTGCTATGCGACTCACTGCTCTGATGGTAATCAGTAAGGCAAAGAACGCCATAATTACCGCTAAAAAAGTATACAAGTGCTTTCTCCCTATCCTTGGTCTCTTTTTAACCCCTAATGAGGATTCTTAACTTTGAGCACCTACGTTAAAGCTTAGTCCACGGTCTATGCCTGTGAGAGTTGGGATGCTAGGTTCCGCCTAAAATTATTATAAAAATTTAGGATATACATGATTTGAGCATTCTACAGGGCGAATGTATTAAGGTCAGTGTCGTGAGGATTAAAAACGATCGAGTTCTTAAACTTGCACTGCAATTTGGGGATCATGTTTATCTTTTGCATGATTTTTATTGTGTCAACCGACGGGGTAAACGTGAACTCAACTATATTAATTATTTCAAGGAATAAGATTGTGCCTGGCGTGATTACGCTAAAACAACGATAAAAATAGGTGACGATAGATGCAAGTTGGTAATGAAGCGCTGGTATTGTCAGCGGTTGGGGTCATAGGGCTGGGGTGTCAGTGGTTAGCTTGGCGGCTGCGTTTGCCTGCCATACTGTTTTTGCTTTTGGCTGGCTTAATTGTTGGCCCGTTTATGCAGTGGCTGAAGCCGGATGACATATTAGGAAATTTACTCTTTCCTCTGGTCTCTCTTGCCGTGGCGGTTATTCTTTTCGAAGGAAGCCTAACTTTAAACTTCAAAGAAATTCGCGGAGTCAGTGGTTCGGTGTGGAGTATTGTCTCTATCGGGGCCATTACCTCTTGGGCCTTGACCAGTGTAGCGACCCATTATTTTTTGGACTTCACGTGGGAGTTAGCAATGCTGTTCGGCAGTTTGACGGTCGTTACGGGGCCGACAGTCATTGTTCCCTTGCTCCGAACGGTAAGGCCAAACAGCACTCTCGCTAATATTCTGCGTTGGGAAGGGATCTTAATTGATCCACTTGGTGCTCTGTTCGTGGTCATGGTCTACGAATTTATCGTGTCGCACAGTGCGGTAAATAGTATCGAAGTATTCGCGACGATTATCGCGGTTGGTGTGATTCTGGGTGTCGTATCGGGCGCGGCGGTTTCCACGGTGCTACGTCGAGGCTGGTTGCCGGAATACTTGCAACCGTTTTCCGTTCTGATGGTCGTGCTCGGTGTATTCTCTGTTTCCAACCATATCGAGTCGGAGGCCGGATTACTGACGGTGACGGTGATGGGGATGTGGCTTGCCAACGCGAAAGACATTAATATCCAACAGATTCTGCACTTCAAAGAGCACCTGACTATTTTGCTCATTACCGGCTTGTTTATTTTCTTAGCCGCTCGTATCAGCCTGGATGATTTTACTGCGCTTGGCAGTGGAGCTCTGATCCTGTTTGTATTTATGCAGCTGGTCTCTCGCCCGTTATCGATCTTTCTTTCCACCATGCGGAGCAACTTAAGTCTAAAAGATAAGCTGTTTCTCTCATGGGTTGCTCCGCGCGGTATTGTTGCCGCATCGATATCATCCCTGTTTGCCATTAAATTGACGGAATACGGTGTCAATGGAGCTAGTTTACTCGTGCCTATGACGTTTATGGTGATCATCGGAACCGTCGTATTGCAAAGTGCAACCGCTCGACCAGTAGCGATTGCATTAGGGGTGGCAGAAGCCGCACCAAGAGGTTTCCTGTTGATCGGTGCAAACCGAGTCGCGAGAGAGATTGGTCAGGCGCTGGCGCGTTATGACCGACGCGTACTTTTGACAGACTCTAACTGGGAATACATCAGCCAGGTACGGATGCTGGGGTTGGATTATTACTATGGCAATCCTATTTCCAGCCATGCAGATGACAATCTTAACTTAATTGGTATTGGTCAGGTTGTTGCTCTGACGCCAGACCAACATTTCAACATTATGGCCTGCATGCAGTTTGTCGGTGAGTTTGGCGAAGATAAAGTGCATTGTTTGCAAAAAGCGAAGACAAACGGCAATGGCAGTGAAAAGCATTCTGTTGCCCAAGAGTATCATGGCAGATTACTGATGGGTGGAAACGTCAGTTATAGCCAATTGGCGAGTTTGTTGAGCCGTGGAGCAGAAATCAAACATACCAAGCTAAGTGACAATTTCACTTATCAGGATTATTTGGCACACCATAAGAATAATCTGCTCATTCCGCTCTTTCATGTGGAGGAAAAGGGCAAAATTCACTTCTGTGATGACCCCGAGCAATTTACACCGGGCAACACCAGTACGATTGTTTCAATGGTTATGGCAGAAAATATCCAATAGCATTTTACATTCGCTCGATTTGGCATACTGCCAATTTGTTATCCAAGCTTACAAAAGCAACTGGCCTTATTTGTTTTAAACACGAGGCGAGAGTTTTCGAGAGTAAATCAAGATCGCCAGAGCATTTAAAAAAGTATTGTGGTCATTTCAGAAATTTCGCATTGACGTTATTGGTAAGGATCGCAATACTGCGCGACTGTTTTACTTTAGGGTGACATTATGGCTCCGCAATCTAACCGAAAAGATTTACATCTAGACGCTGTTTTACATCATGACATGAGCATGAAGAACAAAACGGCGGGCTTCGAGTCGATCGAGTTTGAGCACTGTGCGTTGCCAGAATGTGACTTTAATGCCATCGACTTATCGACCGAGTTCTTGGGCCGCAGATTAGCTTTGCCTTTTTTGATTAGTTCGATGACTGGCGGAGCGAAAGATGCAGAAGCGATTAACTGCCGCCTGGCTGAAGCCGCTCGTGAATTAGGAATTGCGATGGGCGTAGGCTCGCAACGTATCAGCCTAGAGCAAAGTTTGCATTCAGGATTAGGTAGAACGATACGCGATTTGGCGAAAGATGTTCCACTGTATTCCAACCTTGGTGCAGCGCAACTGCGTGATAAAGCTAACTTGGACAATGCCCAGCGCGCTGTAGACGCGATTCAGGCGGATGCGTTGATTGTTCATCTTAATCCAATGCAGGAAGCCTTTCAGAAAAATGGAGACCATAACTGGATAGGTGCCCTCCATGCGATAGAGCAACTTAAATCACGGGTGAACGTTCCAATCATCGTCAAGGAAGTCGGGTTTGGCATCAGTAAGTCTATTGCATTGCGGTTAGTGGAAGCTGGCGTAAATGCTATCGATGTCGCCGGGGCAGGCGGTACCAGTTGGAGTGCTGTCGAAGGTTATTGCCAGGATGATGTTCGTATGAAGCGTGCCGCCGAGCTGTTTCGAGACTGGGGTATACCAACCGCTCGATGTATTGAGCAAATTCGCGCGCAATACCCAACGTTGCCTTTGATTGCATCGGGCGGCGTGCACAATGGGCTCGAAGCAGCGAAAGCAATCCATTTAGGTGCAAACTTAATCGGCCAAGCGGGCGCAGTACTCAAAGCCGCGACGATCAGCACTGAAGAAGTCATCGAACATTTTGAACAGATGGCACTAGAATTACGCGTGGCGTGTTTTGGAACTGGATCTGTGAATCTCTTCTCATTGACTAAAGCTAAGCGTCTATAACCGATCTGTTATGCGTCTTTTTACAGCGTAAAATCCGATTAATTTTCGGTGTCTTAACACGTAGACTAATAATTTAGTTATAGTTTGTACAAAAGTCGCTTCAGGATGCTGGACTAAGAAATGATCTTTGATTGCAACATCTTGACGTTGATTGCTTAGAACATTATATGAAACTGGAACCTAAATCTTATGAAAAAACTGGTAATGCTACTGTTGGCGTCTGCGGCTTTAACGGCTTGTAGTGATGAGGTTGGCACCGAAAGTTGGTGTAACGACATGCGAGACAAACCTAAGACGGAATGGACAACAGATAATGCTATGGATTTTGCTAAACACTGTGTTCTTCAAGATGGTGTGGGTAGTGAGCAATGGTGTAAAGACCTTAAAGAGAAACCAAAAGGTGACTGGACGGCGAACGAAGCGTCAAGTTTCACCAAGCACTGTATTTTCTAATTGAGCCAAAAAGCTCAATGGGTTAATCGAAAAGCCAAGCTGATTGCTTGGTTTTTTTGTATCGGTAAGTTTCCACTGTTTGAACGTCCCGACATCCTCATTTTATTTTTGCAAACCTGTCTTGCTCGTCTTTTATTTATATTAAATCAGTAGCATTCTGTCTTGAGGCAAAAGTTACGTTCTTACAATATAAAAAGGGACTCTTATGAAAGTACTAAAAGGCTCATGTTTGTGCGGCAAAGTAAAGTTAGAAGTGGCAGATGAATTTAAGTACATGGGGAACTGCCACTGTTCTGAATGTCGAAAATTTACTGGTTCTGACTACTCTTCAGCTGGCGGTATCGCGCTGGATAAACTGTTAATCACTGAAGGTAAAGAACATATTCAGTCTTATCAAAAAAGCGAGAATACCGAGCTGTGCTTTTGCCGTCAGTGTGGTTCGAGTCTCTATTCGAAAAAGAATAACGGTATTATAAACCTTCGAATGGGCATTCTGGACGATGCGCCTTCTCACAAGCCAACATTTCATATTTTTGTGGCCTCAAAAGCGCCTTGGCATGAGATATCGGACAACCTGACTCAGTACGAAGAAGGGCCGAAGTAGTGTTTTAGGAGATGTCACGTTGGACAGAGCGCAATAACGATGCGCTCTGTTTGTATGTTTGCCTGTTACTGAGCGTTTTGAAGTTCTTCAAAACCGCCCGCGTTGTGCAGATTCGTAAATCCCTGCGACTGAAGATACTGATACGCTTGACTTGAGCGGTTGCCACTCCGGCAGTACAGAACGATCAATTGATCCTTATTGATGTCTTTAAAATGCTTGTCTATTTCTGAAAGCGGAAAGTTAACGGCGTTGTCCAGGTGACCTTGAGAGAACTCTTGTGGTGTTCTGACATCGACGATCATTGCACCCTGTTCAATCAACTGCCACCCTTTTTCCGCTCGTTCTGAGGCAAAAGTCATTGGCGACATTAAACCAACGCAGATGGTCGCGAGAAGTAGAGAAATTACCTTTTTCATTGTCCAATCACCCTCTCAAATTTCTAATTAATTCATAAGGCTATGATGTTCACTGCCCTGTGTGACTTATCATCATAGACCCAATGTTGGACTTGGTGAACAGAAATTTATTGATAGAGAATTCTATTAAAGCCATAACAATCTCTACCAAATACCCCTTGAACTCCAATTTTTAGGCCTTATGACTTTCATCACAAGCGAATAGCCTGTTATTCCTGCTATAAAATTCCCTATTGTCAGCAAAGTAGAAATGGGTATCGCTGGCTTGATAATTACCACTGAAGCGATGATCACTAACCATGTAGTGGACCTAGAGCTTGATATATAACATCGTTAACCGTTAGTAATTAAGTAGGCGTTAAGGCAACGCTAATATCTATGTGGATTCGCTTTAACCCATTTCTCAGTTATTTCATTCCTTGATGTCACATATCCAACATTGCCATTTTTATGATTTCAACCCAAGCATAGCGCCGAATAGGATCAATCCAGCACCGCAAGCTTGATTTAATCGATGTTTCACCTTGAGTAATAGCCTCTGTAAGTGTGGCGATGTAAACAGTATTGCCACCATTGAGAACCAGATACCATGCAACACAATCATGTAGATCCCATAGAGCAGAGCACTGTTTTGGTTATCCGCATCTGCATTGATCACTTGACTAAAAATACTCAAGAAAAACAACATAGTTTTGGGGTTAAGGGCATTACATAGAAAACCTTGAAAAAAGAACTGCCAAACCGGAGCGTTTTCATGTTGGGTTTGCTCCTTGACTTGATGTGACGATGATCCAAAGAGGCCTTTTAATCCCAGGTACACCAGATAAGTAGCACCTAAGTAACGAATCAAGCTAAACAACCATTCATTTTGTGAAATTAAGTAACTGATACCGAGCAAGGAATAGGTGATGTGTACCGAGATAGCGAGGCTAATACCGATGGCACTCCAAATGCCAGCACGTCTGCCTTGATTGAGACTGTTGTTAAGTACCAAAACAAAATCGGCTCCGGGACTAATAACGATAAGTATACCTAGTAAGGCAAGGCTGAACAGCTCCATGAAGACTCCTGTTTATTTGTTGTTATAGACGGAGCAATTGTAGGCTGATAACTCGAAGACTATAATCGAAACAAATTCTGTTACTTGTGAGAAAAATTCACACATGAGGCACCTAAAATCCTTTCATATTTTTCACGTTGCGGCATCTTCATCCAGCTTTAGTGAAGCGGCGAACAAGCTAAACATTACGCATGGCGCAGTGAGTAAACAGATCAAAGTATTAGAGAGCTATCTCGAACAGCCACTGTTTTACAAGCAAGGTCGGAACGTATTCCTCACTAAAGAAGGAGAAATGCTAAAAGGTTACACTCAGCAAGCCTTTCAAGCGTTGGAAAATGGCGTGAGTAAATTGCGGCAAGAGCGGCATCAATACCTAGAAGTGTCATGTGAGCCAACCTTAACAATGCGCTGGCTGATGCCACGGCTGTCTGCCTTCAACGAAGGGTGTGAGGCGGATGTTCGTTTGTCTACAGCTGGGGGGCCTGTAACGCTGGGTTCAACAGGGCTTTCGATGGCGATTCGTCGTGATGATTTTGAACCACTGCATGATTATCCGAAAACGGCGTTGGCAGAAGAGTGGGTGGGTCCTGTTTTTTCCCCAAGCTATTGGAAGCAAGTCAAACAAGACTTGAGCACAGTTAAGTTATTACACAGCCAAACAAGACCGGTTGCTTGGCAAGCATGGATGATGAATGCTGAACATCAGGAAATGAGCGAGAATGCACAGCAGACTTTTGCCCACTTTTACTTTTGTATTCAAGCCGCGGTTGATGGCCTGGGCGCAGCAATGGGATCTTATCCTTTGGTGATGGACGATCTTAAGCGTGGCAATCTGATTGCTCCTTTTGGCTTCATTTTATCAGGGCACGATTATGTATTACTCAGTCAAAACAAGTCTCTAACTGAGCTAGAGCGTAAATTTGTGGTTTGGTTGCAAGAACAGATGACTGAATGCGTACCATCTTAATGAGAAATCAAAGCCTTAGCTGGTAACGCCTGTTCGTTTCTTAGAGTGGAGAGTTCTGAACTCCTCGCCACAAGAATGCACAAACGCATACCTATCCATCGCAGTAATCAAGAAGAAAGTGACTACTCACTTTAGTTAAGTGCCTTATCAACTTAGTGATTCAGCCTCGTTTCTGTTGGTGTTTCACCAAACAGTTGCTTGTAGCTTTGGCTGAATTGGCCGAGATGAAAAAAGCCGAAATCAAAGGCTATCTCTGCGATGTTACGAGTGTCTTGTGGATCCTGAAGAATCCGGCGTATTTGATTCAGTCGCATTCGATGAATGAACTGTTTAGGGGAAGTATCGCAACAAGCTTCAAACGTATATTGCAAAGTTCTTCTACTCACATGCACTGCGTTACAAAGTTCACTCACGGTAATTGGGGTACTGTAATCCTGACTTTCCAAGAATTGTCTGATGCGTTTCATCACAACCTGTCGTTGAGTGGTAGCGCTTGACGATATTTCCTGATGTGAGCTTAAAGCCTGTACATTTATAGAAAAGAGCTCGATCAGGACATCTTTGACGACAGATTGATGCGTTTCACATGACCACCGTGTTTGGTTGGGATCGAGCAGTATCCCTAAGTAATACTTGAGTCGTTGAATGTGGTGTTCGCTTAAGCCAGATAAACACAGTTCCTGCCCTTTAATTGCATCCAGTTCGAGTTGCTCTTTGATCAGTTGAACAAAATCTTGCTTGAGCACCATACCATAAATTGAAAACGCTTCTGGCGTAATCAGCTCGAAATCCTCTCCTCCTTGGCGAAGTAGAAGCTTGTCAGCAGCAAGTTGTGAATGATTGATGTGCAGCGGCTTATCTTCTGCACTTAGCCCTAACCAGAGTCCGCCTTCTTCGATACGGCATTGTTGTCTAAGGGCGCGATTACTGTCTTCACGAAACACATGAACACTGGAGAAGCGACGCTCTCTTATCTGACCGAGGAAACGGCCATTACTGATTTGGTCGTATTCCTGCTGCCAATTAACAAGACTTGCTGCCTGCTGGTTTGCATCTTTTGTGGGATGCGTGCACAACTTAGGTGCAATTTGGTTCGATCCATCATTCATCATAATTACTTCCGATGCCTGTTGTTTGAATCAAATTAGAGCAATGAGGTTTTAACTAATTGTTTATTAGTAATTTTTCAACATTGCCGATTTTTGATAATCATCAGGAATGCATTTCGCTTTATTCCCCATAGAGACTTATAGAACTATCAGCAAAAAATTGCAAAAACTGAACCATGTAGTTCAAGGGGAAGATTCATGACCGCAACTTATCGTCGACAACAAGGAAGTAAGGTGTACACCTTTGAGTCGTTGGCAGACTTGATGGCGAAGGCAACACCGGAACGCTCTGGGGATGCGTTAGCAGGGGTGAGCGCAGAGTCGGCTGCTGAACGCGTGGTCGCTCAAATGACCTTGTCTGAGCTGCCACTAAAAACTTTTCTTAATGAAGTGGTGATTCCTTATGAAAGTGACGAAATCACACGCTTAATTATCGATACGCACGACCGTGAAGCGTTTAAACCCATAGAGCACCTGACCGTTGGGGATTTTCGCAACTGGCTGCTGAGTGAGCAGGCAGACGGTGTTACTTTGGCTAAGATTCGTCCCGGTTTAACACCGGAGATGGTTGCGGCGGTCAGTAAAATCATGCGCAATCAAGATCTTATTCTTGTTGCGAAAAAGTGCCAGGTTGTCACTGCTTTTCGAAACACCATCGGTTTACCGAGCCGCTTATCTACTCGTTTGCAGCCAAACCATCCGACAGATTCTCTCAACGGCATTGCCGCGACGATTTTTGATGGACTGATGTACGGCAACGGTGATGCGGTTATTGGTATTAACCCGGCGACAGACAACGTACCTCAGGCTGTCAAACTGATGAAGTTGATGGATGAGGTTATTCAGCACTATCAAATCCCTACCCAGTCTTGCGTTTTGACTCACGTAACTAACACGATTGAGGCGATCGAGATGGGTGCACCTGTCGATCTGGTTTTTCAGTCAATTGGTGGTACGCAAGGCACTAACGACACATTTGGTATCAACTTAGCCATCTTGAAAGAGGCGCAGGAAGCGGCATTGTCACTTAACCGAGGCACAGTCGGTAATAACGTGATGTATTTCGAGACAGGTCAGGGCACCGCACTGTCGGCTAATGCTTTTCATGGCGTAGATCAGCAAACCTGTGAGACTCGTGCTTATGCTGTGGCAAGACAGTTTGATCCTTTGTTGGTGAACACGGTGGTTGGTTTCATAGGCCCAGAATACTTGTTTGATGGCAAACAGATCATTCGTGCCGGCTTGGAAGATCACTTCTGTGGCAAGCTTCTTGGGCTGCCGATGGGATGCGATATCTGCTACACCAACCACGCTTACGCGGATCAGAATGATATGGATAACCTCCTCACGCTGTTAGGCGTTGCAGAGTGTTCTTTCATCATGGGCATTCCGGGGTCTGATGACATCATGCTCAACTATCAAACCACGTCGTTCCATGACGCGTTATACGCAAGAAAAGTATTAGGTCTGAAGCCTGCTCCTGAGTTCGAACAGTGGTTAATGGAGATGCAAATTTTCGAAGATGTAAACGAAGTTCGTTTAAATGACCGCGTTTCTGGCTCATTCGCAGGGGCTATTGCACAACTGAATAAGGGGCGTTCTCATGGGTAAAGTAGTGTCTATTTCTGAGTGTTCATTAACGAAAGTGGTGACACGAAATCCTTGGGACAAACTACGTGAGTTTACTTCTGCTCGCATCGCTTTAGGTCGCAGTGGAAACAGTGTACCGACGGATGAATTACTGTCTTTTCAGTTGGATCACGCTCAAGCGATGGACGCGGTTCATTGTTCGTTAAATGTCGATTCTTTGGTCACACAGTTATCCGATTCGTACTCCATTCTCAAATATACGCTCGAGCCACCTGTCGTTGTATCAAGCAAGGTAACAGATAGATTCATGTACTTGCAGAGACCAGATTTAGGCCGTCAGCTTAATGATGCTTCATGGCAAAAACTTGAAGCGATCACCAAGGAACATAATGCGGAACTGGATTTAGCGATCGTTGTGGCGGATGGACTTTCTTCTGTCGCGATTCAAAACCACGCCGTGCCAGTTATCAGTCGTTTAGTTTCCTTAATGAGCGCTGACAATGACCATCAGTGGAACCTGGCACCGATTACTGTAGTTAAGCAGGGACGAGTGGCTGTCGGTGATGATGTTGGCGAGTGCCTTAATGCCAAAGCCGTGCTGGTTCTGATTGGAGAAAGACCAGGACTTACTTCTCCAGACAGTATGGGTATGTACCTCACTTGGGGAGCAAAGCGTGGGTCGAAGGACTCCGACCGAAACTGTATTTCTAATGTGCGACCGCAGGGGCTCAACTATGACGATGCCTGTCAGCGCGCATTCTATTTGCTTAAAGAGGCGAGAAAACTACAACTCTCAGGCGTGAACTTAAAAGACCGTTCAGCCATTGATGAAGAGAGTGGTGGCAGCCTCGAAGACAAACACAACAACAATTTCTTAATTTCTAAAATGTAGAGGGATTTACTATGTCTAATCATCAGGAATATCTTGCTAAAAGACAGTTAAAAAGAGGTACCGCGGGCTGGATTCTGCTTGCGGGGCTAGGTGTATCGTATGTTATCTCAGGTGACTTCGCTGGATGGAACTTTGGTATCGCACAGGCTGGATGGGGAGGCTTCCTTATTGCTGCGATTGCGATGGCAGTGATGTACTTCACTTTGGTGCTGTCTTTGGCTGAAATGTCAGCAGCGATTCCAGCTGCTGGTGGTGGCTACAGCTTCGCACGCCAGGCAATGGGTCCGACGGGCGGCTTCTTCACAGGTTTATCTGTGCTTATTGAGTACGCGCTTGCACCTGCTGCGATTGTAATTTTCATTGGTTCGGCTGTGAACGAATTGATTGGTATTGATGGCCCCGTTGTTTACGCACTTTTTTATGCCGTCTTTATCGGAATTCACATGGCTGGTGTTGGTGAAGCACTTAAGGTCATGATGGTTATCAGTGGCTTGGCTGTGTTGGCGATTTTGGGAACGGCGGGTGTACTGATTGGCGACTTCGACATCAGCAACTTGTACGATATCGCTCCAGCTACCGCTCAGGCGACGGAATCTTTACCATTTGGTTGGTATGGTGTTTGGGCCGCACTGCCATTTGCGATGTGGTTATTCCTTGCGGTTGAAGGGGTTCCTTTAGCGGCAGAAGAGGCGAAAAACCCGGCGAAAGACGTACCAAAAGGCATCATCGGTGCAATGTTATTCCTGCTGCTGACTGCAACGATTGTCGTCTTGTTATTAGCGGGTGCGGTAGGCTCACAGGTCATCGGTGACAGCGCGGTACCTTTGGTGGATGCACTGAAATTGACTGGTAACCCGACGCTTGCGACAGCCGTCAATATTCTTGGGTTAGCAGGTTTGATTGCATCTTTCTTCTCGATTATCTATGGCTACAGCCGTTTGGTGTTCGCGCTTTCTCGTGCAGGTTACCTGCCACAAAGCTTGTCACTGACAAGTGAGAAAAAAGTGCCGACTCGCGCACTGTTTGTTCCGGGTGTATTTGGCTTTTTAGTTTCGCTGACGGGTGAAGGTGATTTGATTCTGGCAATGGCAGTAGTGGGTGCAACGGTATCGTATGCATTGATGTCGCTAAGCCACATCATGCTACGTATCAAACAACCAGAGCTACATCGCCCATACAAAACGCCGGGTGGCGTATTTACCTCTGGTATCTCATTGGTGCTTTCATTAATCGCAATGACAGGTGTATACGCTTTCGATCCTTCAGCTTTCTTCATGACAACGGGACTGTTTGTTATCGGTGGCGCGTACTACGGGCTATACAGCCGCAACAAGCTGGTTGCGACGACCGCAGAAGAAGAGTTCGCGATGCTGTCAGTAGCTGAAAAAGAGCTTGAAGCGGAAGCTGCTCGTTAAGTTTTTCTCAATAACTTTTTAGATAACATATAGGGAGCCTCGTGCTCCCTTTGTTGTTTCTGGTGTTCTGTCTAATATCTTAGCGATGCTGAACGCTAGCGGTTTTTATACTTGTGCAATAAATCCAAAGGAATATGACAGTAATCATTCGGGAAGCGAGTCAGTCTGTCTTGGTGTTCGTCATCACTTGGCACGTAGTTGGTTAGCTCACGAACTTCTACCACGATTTTATCGGCATCTTCTCGTTTTGCGATATAGCGTCTGACACTCTCGAGATGCTGGGGGTTGTGGCTATACACACCCGTTCGATATTTTTCACCGACGTCCTCACCTTGTTTGTTAACACTGTAGGGATCGATGATTTCAAAGAAGTAATCCATCAAATCTTCGACAGAGACCAGAGAAGGGTCGAATTTAGTGCGTACACACTCCGCATAACCGTCGTAGTCAGATGTTGTAGAATTTGTGGTGCCGTTCGCGCGACCAGCTTCGGTTGCAATCACACCTGGAAGGTGGCGCATAAACTCTTGTACACCCCAAAGGCAGCCGCCCGCAAAGTAAATCTCTTGCATAAATCTGTTCACTTGAAAGTTTGGGGCATTATGTCGTGGCAACAGAGCTAAGTGCAAGGTGTCACCAGCTAATCAGACCACCAGACTTTGGTTTCTGGTGGTCGAACTGCTAAGCGGAAGGGGGAGGCAGAAAAATAGCGCGTTACTGGTGGAAAGTTAGTGACTTTCTGACCAAACCGCGAATTCATTGCCACTTGGCTCTGCAAAGTGGAATCGGCAACCGCCAGGAAATTCAAAGATAGGACGAAGAATACGCCCGCCATGTTTTTCCACTTTTTCCAATGTCGCGTGAATGTCTGAGCTGTAAAAGACCAACAGCGCTGCGCCATTTGCTGTGTTGCTGACGGATTCCGATTTAAAAAATCCACCATCTAATCCTTGATCATAAAATGCCGTGTAATCTGGGCCATAGTCGACAAACGTCCAACCAAACACCTGCTCGAAGAACGGTTTGGTCGCACTTAAATCTGTACTACCAAACTCAACGTAATTTAATTTTTCATGTTGATGCATCGTAATTTCCTTATTATTTCGATTCTTACGCAAACTTTTCTACGATGATCTCATCGGCATTGTCTACAAATACCGCTCCCTTTTCTTCCATCTCTGCGACAACACTCTCAACAGTGTCCGGCAATACCGCACGTGTTGAAGCGAGATTCACAACTACCTTAAAGCCGAGATCTAATGCCTGCATAACCGATTTTTTTACGCAGAAATCGAGGGCTAATCCACCAATCACCAGAGTATCGATGCCATTACATTTTAGGAACTCGTTTGCACCTGTGGTTTTGGTATCAGCAACATCATGAAAGAAAACACCGTATGGATGTGCATCCGGGTCCATGCCTTTGTTGACCTGAAAGTCATATTCTAAAACGGGTGGCAAACCATCTAACAGTTCAACGCCGGTCGTGCCCAGTACGCAATGGCGATTCCACTTTACGTCCACATTTGGTAAGCCAACTGGCTCAAGCATATTGGCGGGTGTTTCAGCGTCCCATGCCGCTTTGGGCGGATGTAGGTCTCGGCTCACCAGTTTTAAGTGACCTTTAGCGTGGTTTTTAAGTAGCTCCGGTACAATATCAAGGGCACCAGCAACAGGTAATTCGTCAGGACAAAGTTCACTGAATCCTTTCTCAGGATCGACATCGAACACAGCAGTGGTTTGATAGTTAACTCGAACAGTCATTAGCAGACTCCTTGTCTGGTTGCGTGCGTTTATCCGCGCAAGCAGTTTTGAAAAAAGGTCACTTCGTCGCTGGTGAGTGTGTACACCATGGCTGGCTTGCCACCTTTACCCTTGTTCGTGGATGCGACTTTATTGGTTGGCTTCAACACGCCAGAATCAATCAAACGACGTTTGATGGTCATACGACTGATATCGATACCAAACTCCTGATAGGCCGAAATGATGTCGGCGACTAAAAACTCTTTGTCTAACGCAAACAAAAGCACTGACGTGTACTCAATGGAAGCGCGCAGTTTTTGCCAGGCCTTTTCAATGGTGTTCTGATGGTCAAAGGCCAGTGTTTCTTCACCATTTAGAATAGCCTGTAACGGGAACCACTTCAGGTGACATTCAGGTATACCAGCGTTGTTGATTTGTTCTGCGTTATTGCGATCAACCAACGCGTAGTGGGTGATATTTAAACTCCAGTCGTCCGGATCACGTTTAGGATCGCCATCAATAAAGGCTTCGCTGAAGTGGCGAGGGTAAGTATGGATTTTTTCGCGGCAAATACGACGCCTCGCCGCTTCGAAGTTTTCATCCGCCGGACGTCCGCCTTCACTGGTTAAATCTTTATCAAAGACAAATCCACCCGGTAATGCCCACACGCCATGGTAAGGTCGGTTCGGATTTGAACGCTTAATCAGCAACACTTCCAATCCTTTATTGGCACAGCCCGAGAGCCTGAATGGGATAATGTCGACAGTTACGATCATGGTTGGATCCTAAAAATAAGTTGTAAGTAATCTAGCGCATAACAACTGTTCAATCAATAGGTAAGTAACGATTTGTTAGTAACCAGAATTCTGGCATTGATGATTAACTTTGGGTATTAAGTTTCCTATTGCGCTTAGTTATACACAAGGAGTATTGATTTTTAAAAAATAAAAACCTCATAGAAAAGAGTAGTTAGTAACAAAAGTTGACAAACTAAGTCAGGGTGTTTATTGTTTACGCAAATAAGTTAGTAACAAAAAGTTATATACCCAAGGAAGGGCGTATCGAAGGACACCTAATGACAACCAAACTATTTTCTTCTCGTATCATTCAAAGTGCGTTGGACTTTGATGTCTACAAAGTGAACATGATGAGCGCTGTTGCCGCGCTGTATCCTGATGCGATGGTGTCATACAAATTTATCGTGCGCAGCGAAGAAGATCTCTCTGAATTGTTGCCTGCAGTACAAGCAGAAATCCTTAAACTACAAGACATTCGCTTCACCGAAGAAGAACTTGAGTACATGAAACGTGTTGCTCCATACCTCAAGCCTGAGTTTGTCGACGCACTACGTCACTTCCGCTTTAACCCTCGGAATGACGTTTCTTTGCATAACAGAACCATGGCTGATGGCTCAAGTCAACTGCGTATCACCATCAGTGGGTTATGGAAAGAGACGATTCTGTACGAAACAATCATCATGAGTATTGTTTCTGAAGTTCGCAGCCGTCTGCGTTGGTCTGATATTCCTTTCCAGCAATTCCAAACTGTGTTGGAAGAGAAAGTTCGTTATCTTAAATCTGAACTGAAGCGCCGAAACATCACCAGCTTTAAGTTTTCTGATATGTCGACTCGTCGTCGTTTCTCGTTTGAGGCTCAGAAAACCATGTTGGAGTATCTATGTCAGGAGTTGCCAGATTGCCTGACAGGAACCAGCAACTATCATTTAGCGCGTAAAATGAACCTCACGCCGATCGGTACGGTGGCTCACGAGTGGTTTATGGGCCATCAGGCACTGGTTAATGTCCGTGACTCACAGAAAATTGCTCTGCAACGTTGGCAAAAGATGTTTAACGGTGCGTTAGGGATTGCACTAACGGATACTATCGGTATTGATGCTTTTCTAAAAGACTTTGACGAAGAGTTAAGTAACGCTTACTTCGGGGTACGTCACGACAGTGGCTGTCCATTCGCTTGGGGCGAAAAAATGATTAAGCACTACCAGTCACTGAAAATTGACCCTATGACGAAAACCTTAGTGTTTACCGACGGGCTTAACTTTGAACAAGCGTTAGATATTTGCGAACATTTCCAAGGCAGAGCTCAGGTGAGTTTTGGTATTGGTACATTCCTCGCCAACGACATGGGTGACTATGTTAATGACAAAGGAGAGGCATACCAACCGCTCTCTATTGTGATTAAAATGGTGTCTTGCAACGACTCTCCTGTGGCGAAAATAAGTGATGAGCCAGAAAAAGCGATGTGCGAAGATATTTTCTTTTTGATGAACCTGAAGCGTCGTTTTGAACAGCCTTTAGATTTAGACGAGTGCCGCGATCTTATTGATCGTCTAGAGAGTGAAGGACAAAACTATCTGCTTCATGCCTAATCTCCATTCTGTGCACTCATATTGATAACCACTCTCTATCGTATCGACAAAAATTAGTTAGGTAAGCATAGAGGGTGGGTTCGCTATAGTACATATACCCAACGTTGCAATACTGTGGATGGTGTACATACACTGGAAACTCATTTCAGCCCGATCTTTTGGCTTAACTGTGCGTCTAACTGCTTCTTGATGACTTTGGGCTTCAACGTAATAGCTTGAATCAGGAGTGAAAGATGAATTTAGTTGTGCATTTGCAAAAGAAAGCAATAAGAAAATACGGCTATGAGCTGGCGACTCGTCAGGCATGGAAATGTGGGATTAAAGCGAATTTGGTACGACGTGTAATTGGTCTGTTTAAAGGTCAAATCGTGTGTGTAGTGGAAGGCTGTCGCGCCGAATTATCTTCTCCTATCAACAACCAACTTCATGATGAAGAAAAGCAAGGTCGCTATATTTTTGTTGGAGGCGTTTGCTGGGAGCCAAACAACATCATTGCTCCGGGTTTCCCTGATTTTATGTTTATGCATCTGCGTAAAATGAGTCACCGACATAAATACATCACGGATGATGAGTTATTCCTCAGCTTGGCTTAATTGCTCAGCCTTACTTTTTCAACTTGCTTTAACGACGTTCTGCTGGGGGAGATGAATAGGTGGCCTTATTCGCTGCTCTCAGGTTCTCTGCTGCATTCAATTTCATTTTCTGAAGCATCGTTCTATGCAAGAATCAACTCAACCTCTTCGTTTTGTTTCAATGATAGATTTCAGTGATGTCATTTCGGCTCAATTGACACTCCATTAGATATTTCCTAACCCTTTCCTTATAAAACACTGTTTTTTTACTCTCTAATGACAGAGGGCTTATCTTCGCCTGATGTGAAATTCTTCTCTCGGCTTACCATATCAGACATAGAAGAAAACCATGCTGGAATGTAAACCATGAATATGAAATCTATCGCAACTGCGGCAGTGATTGTCGCTCTATTAGCGGGCTGTAAAGACAAAACACCCCCAGCGCCAACGCAAGCAAACATCACTCTGATTGAGGCCGTGACAGAAACAGTCAAGAATCCTCATCAAGTATGTAAAGATGTGGTAGTGACTCAGCAAGTTGAACCGACAGATAACAATAAAATTCTCGGTACCGTTGGTGGTGCGGCAGCGGGTGCGGCGATTGGTAATCAGATTGGTGGCGGTTCTGGCAAAATCATTGCCACCGCAGCAGGTACTATTGCTGGTGCGTTGACTGGTCGCAAGATCCAGGAAAATGTGCAAAAAGGTGATGTCATCACGACGACTAAGCAACAGTGTCACACTGAATATACAACGTCAGAAAAAGTCGTGGGTTATGACGTAACCTATGAGGTTGCAGGAGCTCTAACAACAGTACGTCTGGCAAGTAAGCCAGCGGCGAAAAGCTTCCCAATCCAAGATGGTAATGTGGTTCTGCCATAGTAATTGGATATTAAGTAAAAAAGAAAGCCCCACTATTTTTGTCTTTTAGGCAAAAATAGAGGGGCTTTCTTTGTTCAAGGGTTAGATGTTATTCACTTTTATAGGAATAATTGTAGTAGCCATAACCGTATGAGCTGGATGCTTTCTTTTTAATCGCGTTGAGTAGAACACCTTTGACTTCAACACCCGCTTGTTCGAAATGGCTTTGGGCAATTTTGATTTCTTTAAGTGTTGTTTGGTCGAATCGAGTTACCATTAAGGTTGTGCCTGCAATCGCACCTACAATGCTTGGATCCGTTACGGCAAGCACTGGCGGTGTATCGATAATCACCAAGTCATACTTTGCAGAGACAAAGTCAATAAAACTCTTGAAACGAGGGTGCATGAGTAACTCTGACGGGTTTGGCGGCACTTGACCTCGTGTGCCCACATTAACTCAATGTAAGAAAAAACTTAGTTTTTTGAATATGTAAATGATGTCACTGTTGTGTGTTAAGTTTTTCTTCTTGCTGTCAGGGTTGTGAAAGGCCCCTGCTTATAAAGAGGCCTTATGATGTTGTCGTGGTACTTTATCGCTTTGCTAAACCTTTTTTATTTAAGTAAGGCAAGATATGTGGACGTGATTCCCCAGCAAGCTTGGTCGTGATTTCTTGTGACCAGGTGCTTTGTTTCTGGTTACTTGAACGGCTGGCGTAGTAGCCGTGCATGGCTTGATCGTAAATCTCGATATCTTCTAATTTTAGCGGTTGGTACTGGTTTTCATGTACGATCACTTTTGCTGGTAAGCGAGGCTTAATCTCCGGGCTTTGTTCTGGATGCCCTAGGCACATACCAAACAGGATGGCAGTATTTTCTGGTAAGCCCAGTAACTCATCGACTTGTTGAGCATTGTTTCTCAGACCACCAATGTACACCCCTCCCAGTCCCATCGACTCAGCTGCTAATAAGCAATTTTGCGCCATAATACCGGAGTCAACCGCGCCAATAAGCATCAACTCTGTAAAATCTGCTTGCACTTTAGGGTTGATCGTCGCGTGGCGCTGATAATCAATACAGAACACTAAAAACTCGGCAGCATTGGCAACGTATGCTTGGTTACCTGCGTACTGCGCCAACAATGTTCTCTTTTCTGGATCCGTGACTCGGATAATCGAGACAACTTGCAACATACTGGAAGATGATGCTGCCAGACCTGCTTGAATAATGGTTTCTAGTTGAGTTTTGTCTATCGGCTGCGTGCTGAACTTTCGAATTGAGCGGTGGCTTAAAATGGTTTGAATTGTGCTGTTCATGATGCTTTAACATCCTTTGCTATTGTTCTATTGCGTTTGATCATCACCTTATCGATATTTGATGACTGGGTAAACTCCCACAAAAGAAAAAGTGTGCCTCCGCCCATAAGTTTTGTCCGAGGAGTGTGAGTATCAGACATGCCTGATGATATAGGTATATACTGTCTTAAAATCAATAAATTACGTGCGGTAAAAAGATGAAAGAACTGATTGTTCACACGGTGACGGTGTTTATGGGCTTTTTCGCCATCATGAATCCGATAGCTAATATCCCAATATTTTTAAGCTTAACAGCTGACGAAGATAAAGAGACGGTTCGCTCTATAGCGCTCCGCTCAGTACTTATCGCTTTCATTATCGTTATGGTCTTCTCAATTGCAGGTAAATTGATCTTCGATTTATTTGGCATCACTCTCTATGCGTTGCGTATTACCGGAGGAATTTTGGTTTTTTTGATTGGCTATAACATGCTGCAAGGTGACACCACCCATCAAAAAACTAAAGAAAAGGCATACTCAGCAGCGCAGCAACAGGCGGCATTAAGCATCGCAGTCTCACCTTTAGCGATGCCAATCCTGGCTGGGCCTGGAACTATTGCAACAGCGATGAACTTTGCTACAGCTGGTGGGTTTGATCAGACGATCATCACCATTGTTTCGTTTGCTGTGCTCTGCATCATCACTTACATCCTGTTCTTATTTGGCGACAAGTTGGTAAAAGCGGTCGGACCTAGTGCACTCAATGTAGTGACTAAAATGATGGGGCTGATATTAGCTGTGATAGGTACTCAAATGTTTATTGATGGAGCTGGGGAAGCCTACAAGAGCGTTTTTCCATAATTCCTTTACTATTATTTGAGATTTTGGGCAACGTGACTGATAAAACTAAGTAACCAGATATGATTTAGGTATAGGAATACCCTATCTGAATAATAAGAATAACCAATTGTTTCTATGGCCTTAATTTCAATAGTATTTTGAAGATAGAGTATTGGGGAGGAAACATGGTCAAAAAAGCAATTGTTGTTGAAGGCGGTGCGATGCGTGGCGTATTCGCTAGTGGAGTGTTAGACGCATTCATGGAGCAAAATTACAAACCGTTTGATTTTGCTATTGGTGTGTCAGCTGGCGCATCGAATCTAATTGGCTATTTAACCGATTATCCACATCGCAGCATTAACATCATTACTAAGCTTGCGACCTGCAAACGTTTCTTCGATCCAACCCGCTTTATTAAAGGTGGTGATTTGATCGACGTTAAGTGGTTATTTGAAGAGTCTAATCGCCTGTATCCCGTCGATGAAAAAAAGCTGTTTGACGGGATCCCTTTCTTTGCCACCACGACGAATGTCGACACAGGTAAAGCCGATTATTATCGAGTGAATCGCACGAATTTTCATCATGCGCTAGAAGCAACTACGGCTTTACCGATTGCATACAAACATACCCCATGCTTTTCAGGTGGTTGCTACACCGATGGCGGAGTCGCGGATTCCATTCCGGTACGAGAAGCTTATCGTCGAGGTGCCCGAGATATTACTGTCGTGTTGTCTCACCCGTTGAGTTATTCGAAGAAGCCAGTCAAAACAACGTGGCTGATGAAAAAGTTATTCGCTGAGCACCCTAAAATGGTAGAAGCCATGTTGCACCGCTCTGACAACTATAATGAGTCTCTGGAATTTATTCGTAACCCGCCGGAAGATGCGCGCATTAGTGTTATTGCTCCGCCAGATAATTTCCACGTTCAGCGTTTATCTATGCGTCAATCGGTACTGCTTGAAGGCTATGAGATGGGGCTTGTCGAGGGCAGAGAGCATCTGAAAAATCTGGCTAATGCTCAGGGTTTGGACACAGAAAACTACCAATTATGTATCTAGATTCTGTTTGACGTAATAGATTTTCGTTAATTGCGAACAATAAGTAAGGACGCCATTACGGACTGGATAGGTTTGTAAAGCTTAGGAAATGCTGGGTGATTGAATAGAGCAAAGTAGGGCGAGCCACAGTAATATGGCTCGCTGATAAGCGTTAAGCTTGCTTACGTTGCTCTGCTTTCTGCGCAAGTTTTGTTGCGCGTCGCTCTTGTCGCTGCTTAGCGCTTTCTCCACCAACGTGCTGCTCGCCACGTTGTTCTGCTAATGAAATTTGCTTTTCACGCTCACGGAAACGGATGATTTGCTCTTCTGAGTGTGTGCCGTGACACTTAGGGCAACTCACACCTTGTTCATAAAGCTCTGATTGTTTGTCTTCTTCTGTGATTGGTAGGCGACATGCGTTACATAAGTCGTAGTCTGCTTTTTCAAGCTGGTGGTTTACCGCAACACGACCATCAAATACGTAGCAATCACCTTCCCACATGCTTTCTTCTTGTGGTACTTCTTCCAGATATTTTAGGATGCCGCCTTCCAGGTGGTACACCTCGTCAAAACCTTGCTCTTTCATGTAAGCGGTCGATTTTTCACAACGGATACCACCAGTACAGAACATCGCCACTTTTTTGTGCTTTGCGGGATCCATGTTTTCTTTTACGTAATCTGGAAATTCACGAAAAGTTTCAGTTTTTGGGTTAACCGCACCTTTAAATGTACCGATCTCGATTTCGTAATCATTACGGGTATCGACAACAAATACTTCTGGATCGGCAATCAGATCGTTCCAGTCTTTTGGTTTCACATACGTGCCAACCACGTGGCGAGGGTCGATACCTTCCACACCTAAAGTCACAATCTCTTTTTTAAGTTTCACTTTAGTGCGGTTAAACGGTTGAGTATCCGCAAATGACTCTTTGTAAACTGTACCTACAAGACGTGGCTCTTTATTTAACCAATCAAGCAGAGTATCAATACCTGCTCGGTCAGAAGCAACCGTACCGTTAATACCTTCACTTGCCAGCAGTAGAGTACCGCGAATTTGGTTCTTCTCCATCAGCGCAAGTAATGGTTCACGTAGTTCTTTATAGTTACCGAGTTCCACAAACTTGTACAGCGCGCAGAC
This sequence comes from Vibrio sp. YIC-376, assembly GCF_052353105.1. Taxonomy (NCBI): domain Bacteria; kingdom Pseudomonadati; phylum Pseudomonadota; class Gammaproteobacteria; order Vibrionales; family Vibrionaceae; genus Vibrio; species Vibrio sp. YIC-376. The sequence continues at coordinate 26,615 of NZ_JBBWFK010000020.1, read as the reverse complement.
AACATACTGACTCATGAGGTTTCCTTAATAAAACAGGCTTTAATAAAACAGGTGGTCGATGACCATTAAATGATAACGGCATGGATTATACCTGACTAAATTTGTCGGAAATACGGACAATCTTTACGGATATTTAATCGGAGTGAAAGCCTGAGGCGGATCTTGTTAGATTAATGGACTTTTTTTGCTAATCCGCCGTAACATCGCTCCGAAAAGGAAGCTGCAATGAATATCCGACGTCAAAAGGTAAGCTGCTTTATCGTTTGAATTCGTTGGGTAAAGAAGCGCGAAACGCGTTGAAATATACGAATACTCGCTACACCACGATATCGTTTCATCCACTCTTTTGTTTGGCTGTAGTCGTCAGTCTCCCAATTTTTTAATCCATAACCTCAGGTTATCTATTCTCTGTTAAAAACGTCGTTTGTTGACTTGTTACGGTTTGGTTAATGTTTGTTTACGAGGTCAAGTCGGAAATTGACCTGATTCATCCATATCAACTAAGGCGGAAATCATGGAATTTAGAGGGATCTACACACCGGTTATTACACCATTTAAAAAAGATGGCAGCATTGATTTTGATGCATATGTTACTCATGTTAAATATTTGGTAGATGCTGGAGTTCAAGGGCTAGTCATCGGAGGTACGACGGGTGAGTACTATGTCGAATCTCATGACGAACGCGTTAAATTACTGCAATTAGCTAAAGAGCAGGCAACAGAAGGTGTTCAGGTTGTGTTCGGTACAGGGTCAGTTAACCCTGAAGAATCAATCAAACTAGCTCAGGCTGCTGCTGAATATGGTGCTGATGCTATTTTAGTGGCGACACCTCCTTATTCTTTACCAACTCAGGAAGAGCTGGTCGAACATGCATTGAACATCGATAAAGCGGCAAACTTACCTGTCATGCTTTACAACTACCCGGATCGTATGGGCGTCAATATGGAGAAGACGTTTTTTGATGCGGTGATGTCTCAGTCTTCTAATTTTGTTTCTATCAAAGAAAGTTCAGGTGATATCAACCGTCTACATATGCTGGTTGCCGATTACCCTGATCTGCAAGTGTCCTGTGGCATGGATGACCAAGCGTTGGAATTCTTTGCCTGGGGTTGTCAGAGCTGGGTTTGTGCGGGTTCGAACTTTTTACCTAAAGAACACTTAGCGCTTTATCAAGCGTGTGTCGTTGAACAGGATTTTGAGAAAGGACGCAAAATCATGGCAGCGATGATGCCGTTAATGAGTGTACTGGAACAGGGCGGAAAATTTATTCAGTGTGTTAAGCAGGGTGTAGAGATTGATGGTCGATTTGCCGGCGAAGTTCGCAAGCCACTGTTAGGTTTGAGCGAGGATGAAAAACGACAAATGGTCGATGTGATAGATACATTGAAGAGTGCTATTGCCGCACTGTAATTCATGATGACATCAAGGGAGAGTGAATATGTCAGCACTACTTAGCTATCAGGACTATCAGTCGATTGCAGAAACACTGAATGTCCCAACACAAAGCTTTATTGACGGACGCTTTTGTGACGCAGCATCAGGTGACACTTACGCAACAGTTAATCCGGCGACTGGTCAAGTTATCGCACAGGTTGCAGCGTGCAATAAAGAAGATGTAAATAGAGCCGTTGCAGCAGCACGTCGTGCTTTTGATGAAGGAACATGGAACGGCCTTCATCCAGCTGAACGCAAAGATATTCTAAAAAAATTTGGTGAGCTGGTATCTGGCGAAGCTAATCAACTTGCCGTTATGGAAAGCATTGATTCAGGGAAGCCTATTCAGGATTGTGTCACTATCGATGTGCCTGAATTTGTCAATACGCTGAACTGGCACGCCGAATCTATCGATAAAATTTATGATCAATCAGCGCCGGTCGGTAGTGATGCGATGGCAATGGTGGTTCGTGAACCGATTGGTGTGGTAGGTGCTGTCTTACCGTGGAACTTTCCTATGCTGATGTTGGCATGGAAAATTGCACCAGCACTGGCTGCTGGCTGTTCAGTAATCGTTAAACCTGCAGAGCAGACATCACTGACCGCTTTGCGTATCGCAGATCTTGCATCTCAAGCTGGTATTCCTGATGGTGTCTTCAGTGTCGTTACTGGTGGCGGTGCAGAAGTAGGTGAACCTTTAGGCCGCCATCCTGATGTGGATATGGTTACCTTCACGGGTTCAACGGTAACGGGCCGTCGTTTCCTTCAATATTCGTCCGAATCTAACCTGAAGAAAGTTGTGTTAGAACTGGGTGGTAAGAACCCTTGCGTAGTTCTTAATGACGCATCGAATCTGGAAAAAGTGGCAGAACACGTGTGTTCAGCAGCATTCTGGAACATGGGTGAAAACTGCTCGGCAGCATCGCGACTTATCGTTCAGTCTGGTGTGAAAGAAGAATTAATGGGACACATTCTTACCACGCTTAAATCATGGAAAATGGGCGACCCACTGAATCCTGATAATCAATTAGGCGCAATGATTGATAAACGTCAGTTCGACAAAGTCATCAGTTATCTGGAGCTGGGTAAGCAGAAGGGATACACCGTGGTTGCTGGTGGCAGCAGTTATGACGGGATATATATTGAGCCAACGATTTTTGATGGTGTAAGTAATCAGGATCAAATCGCTCAGGAAGAAATTTTCGGCCCAGTCTTAGCTGTTATTACCGTCGATAGTGTTGAAGAAGCTTTGAATGTTGCGAACGAAACCAGTTATGGTCTTGCGGCATCAGTATTTACTTCGAACAGCGGCCAAGCGCTACGTGCGGCTCGCGCGATTAAAGCGGGAACAGTAACGGTTAACTGTTTTGGTGAAGGTGATATCACGACCCCGTTTGGTGGTTATAAACAGTCTGGATTTGGCGGACGTGATAACTCTATTCATGCCCATGACCAGTACACAGAACTGAAAACTATCTGGGTTGATTTAACCCACGACCTGTAATCGGGTTAACTATCTAACGTTGCGGTATCAGTGACTGTGAATGAGCAGTCACTGAGTAAACCGCGTATTGTTCAGGCATGCGAGTAGGGAAGGCGGACGTATGCAAACACATATCAAAGTAAAAAAATTGCCAAAAGACACTGGAGAGGCTGCATGGAATGCCATTCTAGGCAAGCAGGTTTCTTATCCGGCAGTTGAAAAAGATTGTACGTATGACTGGGTGATTGTCGGTGGTGGTTTTTCTGGTCTTGCTGCAGCTCGTCGTCTGACTCAGTTAGTTGGAAGCGAAGAACGCATTGCGGTGTTGGAAGCAAATCAACTTGCCCACGGGCCTGCGGGGCGAAATAGCGGCTTCATGATTGATTTACCCCATGATCTAAATTCTGAAACATACTCTGGCGGTATGCAGGCTGATCAACGACAAATCAGACTTAATCGTACCGCGATTCAGTTTGCTAAAGATCTTGCCGCTGAATATGAATTTGATAAGAAAATCTTTGACCCGTGCGGAAAAGTCACGGCAGCTTGTACCGAAAAAGGGATCAAGCATCTTGATTCGTACCGCAACCATCTTGATACGCTTAACGAAAAGAGTGAACTCTTGAGCGCATCGCATATGAAAGATTGGACCGGGAGTGATTTTTATCAGCAAGGACTATTTACCCCTGGCGCTGTAATGATTCAACCTGCCGCTTTTATTCGTAACAGTGCAGCCGCATTACAGGGGAAAGTGGATATTTATGAAAATAGTCCAGTGATTAGCATGTCGTTAGGTGATGTTCATGTTTTGCAAACACCAAAAGGTAAAGTGAAAGCGAAGCGTGTGATTCTTGCCGTCAATGGGCATATTCAATCATTTGGATTTTTCCCTCGTCAGTTGCTGCACGTTTTTACCTATGCATCAATGACACGCAAGCTCACTACTCAGGAGATTAACCGTTTAGGTGGTGTTTCCGATTGGGGGATCCTTCCGGCTGATCCTATGGGAACCACCGTTCGCAGAATCTCTGATTATAAAGGCAGTGGTGATCGCATCATCATTCGTAATCAGGCGACGTTAAACCAATCAATCGTTACTTCGAGTGGGGACATGAGAAGAGCGAAACAGTTACAAGACCGTTCGTTTAAACATAGATTTCCAATGTTAGAAGGGGTTGATATGGAATACCGCTGGGGCGGAAGACTGTGTTTGTCCTGGAACTCGGTTCCGGCATTCGGGGAAGTTGAACAACGTGTCTATGCTGCCGCGTGTCAAAATGGTCTGGGGACGGTGAAAGGTACTTTATCTGGGATGATGGCGGCTGAAATGGCCGTATCACAAAGCTCGGATACTCTCGCCGAATTTTTGCAACACGAACAGCCTAAAAAACTGCCACCAGAGCCATTTTTAACCATGGGTGCCACGGCAACGATGCGTTGGAAAGAATGGCAGGCAGGTATCGAGTTATAACTGTTCGATAAGACCAATAAGCGGCGTTACGTCCTGTCCGAAAGGTCCGTATTTGGGGGGAGCCAAGCGGTACAGCACTTACTGTTAACGTTCTCGAATGCTGGCTACGCCATCATAGCATTGGTGGATTTGATTTTTTGTTGTTGAACTTTTATAACAATTAGCGAAATATCAAGACAGAGAAGAGAAAGCTTGTCCTGTTTGGCGCCTTTCATCAACTAGCGTCAATGTTTCTTTGCTAAATTCATTTATGGCGCTCCAAATTGGTATGTACTCTATGGATGCTTTTGAAAAGGATGATTCAACGCGACGTGTCTGCTTTATTCTTATGCCGGGCTTTGCATTTACGTCGTTCGCACTTGCTTTAGAAGCGTTGAGCGTTGCAAATGAATTTAACGGTATTCAATACGATTACCACTTATATAGTGGTGACACCTCTACTGAAAAACGTCATGTAATCAGTTCGAATCAGGTATCAGTCGAAGTAGAAGGGCATTTTAGCCAGTGTAAAGAGTGCAGTCATGTGGTTGTCTGTGCCTATAAAGGGGCTTCTACCTACGATAATGCCGAGCTATTTGCTAAGTTGCGGGCGTTTCGTAAATCAGGTGCGCAAATTGCGGCACTTTCCGGTGCCAGTTTTATCCTGGCGAAAGCTGGATTACTCAACGATCAGACCTGTACTTTGTTCCGTGACCAGGTCCCATCATTTAAAGAGTTGTATCCGCATATCGGTATTCAGGAAAACATATATACGGTCAATGGTAATATTTATACCTGTGCTGGTGGCATGACAACGCTGGATATGATGCTGTATATCATTGGGAAAGATCATGGTGCTGATCTGGCGAAAGTAGTGTCACAAAAATTTTGCCATGACAGTATTCGCTCATCAGAAGACATGCAGAACAGTCGTCGCTATTTGGAGTTACGGATGTTATCTCCGTGTCTTGGTGCTGCCGTAGAAGTTATGGAACGTAACATTGAGCATCCTTATAGTATTCAGAAAGTAGCTGAAAAAGTGGGAACCACGACACGGACGCTTGAACATGCATTTAAGACTCACCAAAACATGACGCCAGTTAATTATTATTTGAAGTTGCGATTAGACACTGCAAAAAAAATGATTGAAGAAACACGATTACCGTTATCAACGATTTCTCAGGCGACAGGTTTTACTTCTCAAAGTTATTTCACAAAACGATTCCGCGAGTTTTATTCTATGTCCCCGAGTCAGTTACGTCGGCTCGATGGTTAAATGTATGTATTGTTATTGTTTAATTAAAACTACCAAATAATTTCGTATTTGTTATATAAAAGCCGTAGTGCAATGTGCAGAATGAGATAACTACCAGGGTCATTTAAATAAGGACATTAAAAATGAGTCAGTTATCCGATATTCGTTTGTCTAGCAAGCAAACTTCATTTAACGAAATTCCTCTTATTGATATTGCATCATTAATTGATGGCAGTGACCCACAGGTCGTTGCTGACAAAATTGGTCATGTGTGTGAGAACGTTGGCTTTTTCTATGTTAAAAATCATGGCGTAGATTCCGAGTTGGTACAACGTATGTATCAGATGACAAAGCAATTTTTTGATTTGCCACTAGAAGATAAAAGTACTCTTGATGTTGCGAATTCTGGTGAGACTTTACGTGGATATATTCCGTTCTACGGTGAAAACGTAGACCCAGAAAACACTCGCGATGTTAAAGAAGCTTTCGATTTTGGATTACATGAGGAACAGGTATCCCCTTTCTTTGGTCCGAATCAGATGCCGGAAAACTTCCCAGAGTTTAATAAAGTATGTGAAGAATACCATAGTGCTATGTTAGCACTGGCTCAAAAACTGATTGGTGGTATTGCATTGAGTCTTGGCCTTCCTATGGATTATTTCGCGAAGAACCAAACCAAGCCAATTACCATTCAGCGTCTATTGCATTACCCGCCGCAAGAAGGTCAGGTTTATCAGGAAGAGATTGGTATCGGTGCACACACTGATTATGGATTTTTAACCATTCTTTCTCAGGACATGGTTGGTGGTTTACAGGTTCGTAACTGTGCTGGTGAGTGGGTGAGCGCCCCACCAGTAGAGGATGCATTCATTGTTAATATCGGAGATTTGGTCCAGACACTGACTAATGATCGTTATATTTCGACATTTCACCGAGTAATCAATACCAGTGGTGTACAACGTTACTCTCTGCCATTTTTTATCGATATGGATTTTGATGCTGTGGTTGAAGCGGTTCCAACCTGTGTTAGTGAAGATAACCCATCCAAATATACTAACTATACATGTGGACAACACAAGTTTAAACGTTTTGTAGATAGTTATTCACATCTAAAAAATATTGACGCTGCTTAATTAAAAGCAAATTTTATTATTGTTTTATGGCTAGTAAAAAGGCGACCCAAGAGGTCGCCTTTTTATTTTAACTCAATTTTTATATAAAGAAACTTGTCGGTTTGATGTGATCTTATAGCCATTCATTTACTCTAATTTGTATTCTTTACGTTCAACCTGTCTTCGGGGGGAGGTAATGAATCCTACTTAAAATGACGCCACATGTTCAACTGGATATAAAGTTTATATAAATCATGTTGTTAATATTATTTTGAGGTTGTGAGTATAACGGGTTTTTGGATGACAAAAACTCATGTATACCCAGCGAAAAAGTCGTTTGTTTGTTCGGTGAATGTTAATCACAATCAACAAAAATACAACATTTATTTGTTAGTGGGTAATTGTGTTAAGTACATATTTTGATATGTATAAGTACCTTGTACATCCAAAATGAACTTAATTGTTATTAAATAAACGAAATGAAATTCATAGCTATCTATTAAGGAAAATAATTGATAGTTCAGGCACCATACACAGGGAGTAATATATAATGAGCAAATTAAAAACGTTTGAGCTGATAAATCAACGTAAGCCAAGATATGGAGTTGATCGAGAGTTATATATTAGTGAGGATGTCTATCAACAAGATCTTGAATTAATCTGGTATAAAGAATGGATATTTGCTGGACATACTTTTGAGATTAATAAGCCTGGTGAATATTTTACTCTTCAGGTTGGTCAATATCCGGTTATTGTGGTTCGTGATGAAAAAGGTGAAGTCCGTGCATTTCATAATGTGTGCCGTCATCGTGGCTCTCGTCTTTGCCAAAATTCCAAAGGAAAGAACGCGAAGCTTGTGTGTCCTTACCACAAATGGACTTTCGGCTTGGATGGCAAACTGCTTTATGCCGGTAATATGGGCGAACAATTTAATGCCGCAGATAATGGACTGACTCCGGTACACTGCGAATTAGTAAACAGCTATATCTATATTTGTGTTGCTGATGAAGCCCCGGATTTTGAGCAATTCCGTCAGGATATGTCTCCATTTACAGATCCGCATAATCTTGAAGATTGTAAGGTTGCCTATGAGTCTAACTTAATAGAAAAAGGCAACTGGAAGATCGTTTTCGAAAACAATCGCGAGTGTTTCCACTGTGACGGAAACCATCCCGAATTGCTAAATTCGTTTGTTGAAAACTTATCGGTTGCTGGTATTGGTGCTGGTGAAGATCCAGAACTGGAAGAGCATTGGGATAAATGTGAACGTGCGGGACTCCCGAGTCGCTTGGTTATGGACGAAAAAGGTCAGTACCGTATGACTCGTATTCCGCTTTCAGCGAAAGCTTCAAGTTATACCATGTCTGGTAAACCGGCTGTGAATCGTCGTTTAGATAAGACAGACGTCGAAAACATTGGTGCTCTGCTTTATTTCCTATATCCCTCAAACTGGAACCACTTTCTGGGTGACCATGCGCTAAGTTTCCGTGTTTTACCTATGAGCACCGGAGAAACGCTGGTGACAACGAAATGGTTAGTACCAAAAGATGCAGTAGAAGGCGTTGATTACGATATCGACGACTTAACCAAGGTCTGGCTAGCAACCAATGATCAGGACCGTCAACTGGTTGAAGAGACTTATAAGGGGCTTAGTTCACCTGCTTATATTCCGGGCCCTTTCTCAGATATTGCAGAAAATGGCGTTTGTCAGTTCGTTGACTGGTATTGCGAAACAATGAAAGGTCGTTTGAATCAGGATTAATCATAGATTATCTATTGCAATTCATAGAAGAAACACAGAGTAACAACCAGTGAAAGGATGATGGCTCACTGGTTTATATAATAGTAAACCTGACGGTGAAATTACCAACTTAGCAGTTAGGTACAACGACAGTAGGATGATTGTCGATGAGGAGAACAGTGTGAACGCATTTAATACATCTGATTTCATGAATCCAATGGAGATTCAGACATGGAGCAACGGAAGGCACTTAGTTCGATGCGTTAAAGTTATTCCGGAAACGCATGACGTCACAACATTTGCGTTCAGTATGAATCAGCCGGTGTTCTTTTTCTTTAAACCCGGCCAGTTTGTCACTCTGGAACTGGATATTGATGGCGAACGCGTGATGCGCTCATATACCATATCCAGTTCTCCATCGATCCCTTATACACTCTCTATTACGGTCAAGCGAGTACCGGGTGGGCGAGTGTCGAACTGGCTGCACGATAACCTGGTAGTCGGAGAGCAAATTGCTATTCATGGTCCTGTTGGTCAGTTTAACTGTTTAGATTTTCCTTCCGATAAAGTGCTTCTTTTATCTGGTGGGGTCGGTATCACACCAGTCATGTCTATGGCTCGCTGGTGGTTTAATACCGATTCTGATGTTGATATGGTTTTTGCTCATAGTGCACGTACACCAAAAGATATAATTTTTGCTAAAGAGCTGGATTATATGTCGACCCGCATCGAGAACTTTAAACTACATATTGTCTGTGAAGGTACGGATGTTGGTGAAAGTTGGGGAGGATATCGTGGTTATTTAAATCATCATATGCTCAGGCTGATTTCTCCTGATTTTATGGAGCGAGAGATTTTCTGCTGTGGTCCTGAGCCATATATGAAGGCAGTTCGCGGAATATTGTGCGATCTTGGGTTTAACATGAAGCACTACCATGAGGAATCCTTCGGTTCAACACCTGTTGATGATGTGAAAGAAGCAGAAAAACATGCGGATCAGGCTGAAAAAGAAGATGCGTTACCTAAAGCTTTAGTTGAACTGCGTATTCCTGAATCTGACATTATTTGCTCAGTCGAGTTGAATACCACAATTAATGAAGCCGCAGCTGAAGCCGGCGTCACTATACCTAAAGCTTGTGGTTTAGGTATATGCGGAGCTTGCCGCATAAAAGTGACGGATGGTGAATACGAAATGACTCACAACGGCGGTATCACCGACGAAGAAATTGAACAAGGGTATGTTTTATCTTGTTGCACCACGATCAAGGGGAACATTGAAATAGAACTATAGACCTTAGATCACCACACGAGAGCTGAAGTATCTCCAGTGGTGGCTCAACTTATGTTGGCTAATGTTGCACTGATAAATCAAAGGATTGGATATATTTGAATGGCCAAACAGATAGAACCTGACAGAATTTTGATGAAAATGCCGTCACTACGGGCAGTAAAAGCGTTTGTTGTAGCGGCGAAATACCAAAGTTTTACTATGGCTGCCGATTCGTTGTGTGTGACTCAGACGGCTATTAGCCGTCAGATCCGTGAGTTGGAATCCCAGCTGGGTGTCAAATTGTTTCACAGGGTTGGCCGTACTGTTAAGCTGACCGAAGCTGGCAGTATCTTTTATGATGCTGCTTACCTTTCTTTTATTAATATTGCGCAAGCCGCAAACAGAATTGAGCAGCATGAGAAACAGCGTTTAGATATCACGGTATGCTGCTCTCCTGCATTTTCGGCGTTGTGGTTATCATCCCGCCTTTTCGATTTTTATCTCAATCATCCCGAGATAAATGTCAATGTGATTACTACGAATAACTTTTTAAATTTAGAACCGGGCATACACCCAGATGTGTATATCAGTAAAACAAGTGCCATTCGGGACGGATATACAGCGATCCCTTTGTTTTATGATGTTGTCTATCCTGTCTGTTCTCCCGAATTTATTAGTAGACATTGCGATCTTCAGAATGAAGAAGATTTACAAGCCAGATATTTACTTAACCTTAGTCCTTACGGGAGATCTCAGTTGGCGGAGCATGTGGACTGGGGAATCTGGCTTGCCGAATCTGGATTCGAACAGTTGAGTGAGAAGGGCTATCAAGTCACTTCGAATGATTATAACTCACTCATTCAAATGGCTTTAAATGGTCAAGGTATCTGTTTAGGCTGGCATCATCTGGTACACGAAATGGTTGAAAAGGGTGAGCTGGTTAGATTCGGCAATACAGAAGTGACGTTTCGCGAGAAATGCCATTATATTGTTTTCGATGAAACAAAATCTCAGAACGAGAGCTTCAGCAAGTTTAAAAACTGGCTTTTAAATACTCTGAAAAAAGAACAAACATCAGTAATCTAACCTTAAAATACCCATAGGTTGCTAATGTTACCCTTTGGAACTTGACGTGTTTCCTTCGTTTAAATATTCGTCACCACCTAGGTCGCTATGTGCTTTTGGGAGGAGCTGGGGCCGTGGCGTTGAACCCAAGCGTAAAGACAGTGAGGCATAGTTCTTAAGCGGTAGGCAACATTAGCCATGCATCGATAGCGTTGCATGGCTATTTTCTAATTTGCCGAGTTCGTCAATGGCATTAACGGCGAAAATTACGATTACGTGATGAGCGCTCTTTATGAGCAGATGCCGCTTTAGCTTGTGATTTCAAAATTGAGTCAACCGTTAATTCCATCGGCTCTTTCGGCTTCAGACCATGCGGGAATGTACGAGCGCGGGGAGGCAGGTCATACTCTTCACTAGAAGCACGAGGCATACGCTTAAAGCGGTATAGGTAAAAGTTTTCTAGCTTTTCTCTCGCCCAATCGGTTTTCTTTAAATACTTAACGCTACTCGCAACCGATGGTTTGGTATGAAAGCAGTTAAAACGCATAGCGGTATCTAGAATATCCCAACCATAGAAATCCACGAGTTCTTGCAGCATTGTTTCCAACTTAAGACCGTGTAATGGGTTATTTTTTTGTAATTCAATTCTTTCTTCATCAGTCATCATAACGATTTCCTAAGTATCTAACTAGCCTAGGTAGTTGGGTGTGTGGTTTCCGCTCTCAACAGACGGTCGTATTGTGTCATGAAGATAGGAAGGGTGCGGATTCTAGCAGAGTTAGTCTTCTTTCCCTAATCTGAAATAGTTTAGTTGAAAGCAGTATTCTAACTGCGAATTTTATCTGCGACAGACCGCCGATTGTTGTTTAGGTTGTAAAGTACGGTCCATGTTCAGAAACTTAAAAGTTATTAATGAGTGCCTGTTTGCATAGTTGCAGTGAGCAAGATATAACCTAAAGCAAAGTAGAAGCTTTCATTCAAAATGTACTGTAATTAGAGAGGACTATATGGATATAGCGATATTAACATTTGAAGGGTTTAATGAATTAGATTCGTTCATTGCGCTAGGGATTTTAAACCGAATGAAGGATCAGGATTGGAATGTTCAGATCACTTGCCCAACAGATTTCGTGACATCAATGAATGGAGTAAGAGTTGCTGCTCAACAACCATTAGAATTTGCCAATAAGGCTGATGCAGTGCTTTTTGGTAGCGGCATCCTAACAAGAGACGTAGCGAAAGATCAGAGAATTTTGTCACGCTTATCCTTGGATCCAAACACTCAGTTAATAGGAGCCCAGTGTTCTGGAACTTTACTGTTGTCAAAACTAGATTTGCTAAATGATACGCCAGCATGTACTGATTTAACGACTAAACCATGGGTTCAAGAACTAGGAGTCGAAGTTCTTGAACAACCATTTTACGCAAATAGAAATGTAGCAACTTCAGGAGGATGCCTTTCATCTCAATATCTGGCTGCTTGGGTTATCTGGAAATTGGCGGGTCGAAATCAAGCTGAGGCTGCAATCCATTATGTAGCGCCGGTTGGGGAGAAGGACACTACTGTGGAGCGCTGCATGTCTGTTGTTGGTTCTTATTTGTAAACAATCGAGCGACAAAGCTGGGCCAAGTACAACTGGGAACCCTTCTGGTGGTGGTCGTGGCAATGCACCTTAAAAAAGGCCAATAGCCGCTTAATTTTTAAAATGGTGTCAGTTTGTTTTTAAAGTTGGCACTAATCTGCCCATTAATCAGTTAGTGCTAAAGTCCATACACATCCTCTTAATACTGGTTTGCCACACCAAACATTATCCCTCTTTGGTCACACCCTTGATATTTTGCTCTGGCTTAGACGAATCAAAAGTCAATCGCGTCTGTTGAACCCAATGGTTACTTCTCTCATTCATAGCTGTCAGTCATTTTTGTTGACTAATATTTCATTTTTAGTTTAAATTGAAATAAAATTTCCAATAAGTTGTTTCTGAAACTGAATTAAGATTGTCTCATCATCTTTGTGTGTCAATCGTGATGCTTTCTTCGACAATGAGTTTTTCTAGCAGGGTTAAGTTTTAGTGGCAACTGTTGTCTTTTCGGTAAAACAAAGCTTATTCCAGGGAGGGGGTATGATTGCAGCAACGAACGTGACAGATCTGCAAAGGGACATTTACATAAAGTATGATGATTTAAGTCAGCGACTTCAGCAGGTTGCAAAGTATGTTATTGAAAAACCACAAAGTATCGCTTTTGACTCGGTATCAGAGATTGCGCGTAATGCCGATGTTCCGCCGTCAACCTTAACGCGATTTGCTCATGCATTTCACTATCGCGGATTTAATGATATCAAGAAAGTATTTCGGGTTAATTTAGCAGAGCAGACAGATAGTTATACTCCAATTGCCAGTTTATCAACGGGGTTGGATAAAGACCAGAATGCTGAAGCGCCAGTCAATATTCTTGCTCAGTTAGCCAAGGCAAACATCAACTCACTCGAAGACTTAAACGTTCAAGTGGAACACAGTACGTTGCAATCTGCCGTAAAGTTACTGAACGAAGCGAACAGTATTTATGTGGTTGGCTTCGGACAAAGCTTCGGTATGGCCTCATATTTAGTATATGCACTCAGACGTATCGATCGACGAGTCTTTCTTGTTGACGGTTTGGGTGCAATTTACTTACAGCAAATGCAGACCATCCATGGAGGGGATGTCGTAGTTATCATCGGCAGTGAACCATACTCTGATGAATCGGTGATGGTTAGTGAAGTCGTTGCGGAAAAAAAAGTACCAAAGATTACCATAACCGACAGCCAGGTGAGTCCCATAGCGACCAACAGTGATGCCTGCTTTGTCATTAAAGAGTCGCAGTTAGATAAGTATCGAACTTTATCTGCAACCCAATGTTTGATTCAGTCACTAGTGGTTGCTCTTATTTACAATACAACTGAAGAGACACAGGTCGACATTCAGAATATTTAGCTGAGTGTGGCTGGGCTTTTGATTACAAAGAGGCGGTAATGAATTCAAATAAAAAAGCGGAACTGTATCTGTTTTCTGCCACCATATTAGCGGGATTAGGGTGGCTATTTTCTAAGCAGGCAGTTGCTGAACTTCCGCCTCTCGCATTTATTGGTTTTCGGTTTGTCTGTGCCGCTGTGGTTATCGCGCCATTCGGTCTTAAGCAACTGGCTCGTGGCGCGCGCAAGCAGTTTTTTAATGCGGGGTGGATAGGGCTGTTGCAAGGTTTGTCTCTCTCTCTGTGGATTTATGCCGTATCAGTCAGTGATGAACTGGGCGTAGGCGCGTTTATTATGAGCCTTTCTATGCTATTTGTACCTATTTGGGGGTGGATGCTGTTTAAACAGCGGCCAACACGCTCTTTTTGGTGCTCTCTTCCGTTTGTCAGCGCGGGACTGTATTTTCTCTCTCTCTCGGGGAGTTTCTCAATGTCTACGGGTGAGCTGTTCTTTTTTATTTCTGCGGCCTTTGTTGCCTTACACTTCATTTGTAACAGCCATTATTCTCAAACTATTCCAGTTCTGTATCTCACCTGTGTTCAGTTCTTTACCGGCGGCCTATTGGCGATTCTTTTTTCTGCCTGTATAGAATCTTGGCCAACCTCAATCAGTATCAGTACGTTAGGATGGTTTGCCGCTAGTGTCATTCCGGCGACATGCCTACGCTTCTTTATTCAAATTAAAGGGCAAAGTGGTACCAATGCAACGAATGCGGCATTACTGATGACATTAGAGCCTTTATGGACAGTGCTAATCAGTGTTCTGTGGCTAAATGAAGTGATGTCGACCAATAAAATTCTGGGTATCGTGCTTATTCTAACAGCGTTGATGGTCTATCGATGTTGGGACTTAGTGCAGGTGAAAGTAAAGAAACTACGCGCTTTTTAACTTTATCAGCGCCCGTGTTAACGGGCGCTGAGTTAGTTAGACTGCGACGTGATCATAAAGTGGGATTTTGGTTAGTTTCGTCACTTCATCAATATAGCGACGCACGTTTGTTGGGAACTTCACGTCTTTAATTACGGTAAGGTTTCTCAGGGTCGGGTAGAAGTTAATATCATCGTAACTGAGTACATTGCCCCGACTTGAAGGTAGCGTCAACCAATCAAGAGTTTGTAGAGATTGGTTTAGCTGAACTAAAAACTCAGCACTCTGTGCTATTGCCTGGTCGAATGACATGCCAATCATTTTTGACTTGTTGGTGGTAAACCAAGCTTTGGCCTCTGCGCTACCAAATTCAGGTAAAGTGATTTCCATCCAACGTGGGTGAACAAGTGAGCCTTCAACACTTTTCACAGCCTGATTGTAGTGCTCAATATCGGCTTGATGTATAGCCTCTGATAATACAGGTTTGCCATCCCATTCATCCAAATATTTCACAATATCGAGGCTTTCTGCCATGTAGGTGCCGTCTTCTTTCTCGAGGATGGGAACCATATTCGCACCGACTTTTTCGATGCGTGCATCAACATCGTGATTTTGTAAGTACACGAACTCGACAGGCATGTTTTTTAGATTCGCGAGCATCATCGCCTTGATGCAGAATGGGCAATGTTCAAAAACAAATAACTTCATATCTCTCTTACCTATTGAAAATATTTTAGGGAACTAACATTCAATTGTAGATTAAAATGAAATTATTATTTCATTGTTTTTGTTTATTTGTGTGGGCGGTCAAAAACAAATTCAAAAGAGAAGAGGGGAACGCTGGGCGCAACTTAATACGCCCTGAATCGATGTAAGGCTATGCAGGAGTATTTTTGTCACTTTCCTGGAAAGCCAGTGACACCGCTAACGTTTGAGCCAGACATAGTGACGCTACCTGAGAACGGAATGCATCTACTTTGCCTTCTTTCACAACAAAGCAAACATCGCTAAAAGCTGCAAGCGGGCTAATCTGACTGTCGGTAAGAATGATCTGTTTCGTGCCTGTATTCGCTAGAGCATCACTTACGTCTGTGGTGTCTTGTGCGTATGGATAAAAACTGATCGCCACCACTACATCATTCTCTCGAACCATGTTTATCTGTTCTTTGAACATTCCACCAAGCCCATCAATCAGGAATGCGCGTTTGTTCAAGTGACGGAATGCGTATGTTAAGTACGAGGAAATACTAAATGAGCGTCCAAGGCCTATTACGTAAATGTTATCAGCTTCAGAGAGGAGTTTTACTGCCTTATTAAGGCTTTCTTCATCGATCTGACTAGATAGTTGTTGAATAGCCGTGGTGTTAGCTCGCGCGAAGGCTTGCAGAATATCGATAGGGCGTTCAGGTGGCTCTTCATCGGTATCCATGCTTTTTGATAGTTTAACTCGATCGGTATAGCTGGATGTCTCTTCAAGTAAATTAGTACGAAATAGCTGTTTCATCTCGTTAAAGCCGCTATAACCAAAAGCGCTAGCAAAACGAATTAACGTCGATGGAGGAACATCAGCTTGCTCTGCAATAACAGAAACAGTCTCGAATGCGACACTGCTTTTATTGTCGAGTACATATGCTGCAACTTGTTGAAGACGTTTACTTAAATCGCCGTAGCGGTTTCTTATTTGGTCTTGCAATTCACTCAGTGTGTTTGGGGCTGACATTACGTTCTCCATTAATTCATTCTGCGACTTGCTTTAAGCGTTTCATTTTAACTTAAAAGTGAAATCTTTCATATAGCCGTAACATCTCCAAGTGTTGCTATTTGTGTAGTAACTATCGCAATCTTTTCCAAATTCGATCTATACCTCATTTACATCTAATGAGCCTCCTAAAACCTTGTATCGCTAAAATCATTACCTTTTAGATAAGCTCTGTGACAGAAGATGCCTGGCTGGCTTTCGACTAACTGAAGCTTAAATCTAATTCGATGCTCTCTTATTGAAATAAACGTTTCATATTTTAAATTAAATGAAATAGAATGTAAGTGTGTCTACAGCGCAGGAAGCACTGACCGGGCAATGAGTGTTTGCACCTGCTTGTTCTCTATCAATCTACCTCTTTCTATGCGTCTAGGTTTTAGCGGTATAGGAGAGTCATTACATTTTCATGGAGTCTAGAATGGAGCTCTTAGGTATTATTCTGTCACTGATACTACTTATAGTGATGATTTATCGCGGTTTTTCTGTATTGGTTGTTTCACCTTTAATGGCAATGCTTGCTGTCAGTTTCAGTGATGATATGCCGATACTAACCGCTTGGACTGGCCCACTGATGGAGGGAAGTGCGCACTTTGTTCAAGCTTACTACCCTGTCTTTTTGGTTGGGGCGATATTTGGTGTGGTGATGAACGCTTCTGGTGCTGCGAAAACCGTCGCTAACTCTATCTCCGCCTATATGGGAGAGTCCCGGGCTTGTTTGGCAGTGATTTTCGCCTCTTTCCTGCTGGTTTACGGCGGTGTTGCGGTATACGTTGTTATCTTTGCTGCTTTTCCTGTAGCACAGAACTTGTTTGCAATGGCTAACTTGCCGAGACGCTTTATTCCTGCCGCTATTCTTGCCGGAGCCATGCCTGCTTATGTGGCACCAGGATCTGCTCAGTTTTCGAATACCATTCCAATTCCGGTGTTAGGAACGACCATTTATGCTGCGATTATTCCTGGCATTATTGCTGTCGTAATATGGGTTCTGATTGCGAACTTGTATTTGAACCGAGCGATTGCCAAAGCGAAGAGTAATGGGGAAGGGTATCCTTTTGAAAGTGAAAGGGCAGAGAGCGCAGAACTACCGAGTGTATTTACTTCATTTTTTCCGATCCTTATGGTTATAGTCGGCAACTTTTTACTCACTCAGTATTTCTCTCGCCCAGAGGTTATAGAGTACTACGCGCCATATGGTGGTGTTAAAGGGATATGGCCAATTACTCTGTCGATCAGTGCCTCTTTAGTCGTCAGTATTTACATGATGCGCCGTTATTTGCAATCGACATTACACACGCTTTCAAAAGGAGCTGTAGATTCATTGCTGGCAATCTTTAATACGGCGGTTCAGGTTGGCTACGGTAATGTTATCCAGAGTTTGTCAGCATTCGCCCTGATAAAAGGTTTTCTACTTGCGATCCCAGGGACAAAGTTATTTACCATCACTGTCACCTCTGCTCTGTTGGCAGGTGTGGTGGGCTCAGTATCTGGCGGTACTGGGATCATAATGGAAGTCTTTGGGGATGACTTCCTACGTTTGGCTGCTGAACACCAAATTGATCACGGTCTGATTCATCGTTTGGTGCTATTTGGATGTAGTTTGCTCGATACGTTACCACATTCAGGGTTAGTCATTACGGTACTGGCAGTTTCACAGTGCACTTACCGTGAAAGTTATATGCCAGTATTTATCGCTACGTGCGCAGCACCAGCTGCATCGGTTATCGCTATTATCATACTGGGCTTGATGGGGGTGAGTTAATTCTCTTTATTTCTCGCCAATACTATAAAAGGGAGCCAAACGGCTCCCTTTGTCATTTCGCTTTGTAATATGAGGTCTCAGCTTATCCCTTCAAGGAGTAATTTGGTTCCAGATAAGAGCAGGAAGCCATAACACAGTTGGTAGATCGTCTGCTGAGGTACTTTATCCAGTAACCAAACTCCGATTTTTACGCCTATTGGTGCCAATGGCATGAGAACCAAAGAGGTCAGCAAGTTGGTGCTGTCGAAGGTGCCAAGTAAGGTAAATGGCACCAGTTTAAATAGATTAATAATGGCAAACAGGACAGCCATCGTCGCGATTAAAGTGTTTTTTTCGAGCCGTAGAGGGAGCAGGTAAAGACTGGCAGGACCACCACCGGCATGAATAGCTGTACTGGAAAAACCACATAATGTACTCCAGAACCAGGCCGAAAGCGTTCCTCCTGGTTTTGGTTGCTTGCGCTGAAACAGATGCATAAAGAAGAAAAGTACCGACAGCAGCCCGACAATCAGTTTCACACTGGACTCTGTCATGTTACCTAAATATAACGCTGCCAGGCCAACGCCAAGGGCAGATGCCGGCAACATCCGTTTTATTACCTGAGCATCTGCAAAATGGCGGTGGTGCTTAACGGCAAAGAAGTCCATGACACATAAGATGGGGAGCAGTATCGCAGCGGCTTGGGTCGGTGAGATGGTCCAGGCCATCAGTGGTACCGAAATGACACCTAATGCGCCACCTAGCCCTCCTTTGCCAATGCCATAGATGAGGACCGCCGGTACGGATACGATGTAAAACCAAGGGTCAGTGATGATCATTTCCTTTGCTCCATGTAAAAAGCGCCCATATGGGCGCTTTGGGGTTGCAACGTGTAGGTATTTAAGCCCGACAGATAATAGCCGCCATACCTATCTTGCGTTGTACTTTGTGGTTAACCACGCTGACGCCACAGAGAAATCAGGTTGTGGTAGTTCTGCTTGATATTTTCGATGAGTGTTTCATCGTTGATGCTATTTGCCAGCCATTGACGAGATGGCTCACCAAATAGAGTACGGCCAACAGCAAAGCCTTTAACGATTTCTTTACCCGCAGTTGCATTAAAGCCTTTTTGCAGTTCTTCCTGAGGTGCATCCAGACCAAGGATTACTACCCCACGGCAGAATGCATCGCGCTCTGTTACTACTGAGCTGACTTTGTCCCAGCTATCTGCCTCAAGAGCTGGCAGTTTCCACCAGTCTGGCTTGATACCCAAGTCGTAAAAACGCTCTAAAGCCTGAATGTATAATCGGTCTTCTTTTGTCACACCAGAAGGCAGGATGACTTCCAGTAGCAACTCATGACCAGATTTACAGCACGCTTTGTATACTTCTTCAACCAGTTCTTCTTGCTCTGTGCGAATTTCTAGCTCGTCTTCTGGGCTGTAGAACACCAAACATTTCACAATGTGCTCTAGTGGCCAGTCGATCAATTGTGAACCGATATTACCGTGCTCAAGGCGCAGCGGACGTGAACCTGGTAACTCGATAGGACGACCAATCCACCAACCTTGGCCTGTGACTTCATTCAGTACATCCTGACCGAATGTGCTATCACACAGTAGGCCTGCTTTACCTGCTAAGTTTGCTTCTTGTGCAACTTGCTGGCTTGCTTTAAAGATAAGTTTTTTCAGTGTCTTGATACGTGAAGCATCCGTGCCTGCTTCACGTGCCATGTCTTCAAGTTGGCTTCTGTGGTCGAATGCCATCACACACAACTCATCCCATTTAGGAGCTTTGCGCGTGGTTACGCGGTGCAGGTGGTTGAGTTCCGCATCCAGGTCAGGACGTTTCACATCTGCAGCGCGAGTGATGTAATTATCAAGCTCTAATTTGGTTGGCATTGCCGGAGCACAGCCGTGACGAGAAACTACCAACGCACCACATGCGTTAGCGTATGCACAAGCTTTTTCCCAGCCTTCATCGCTTAGGTAACCACGTAGCAAACCTGACATGAATGCGTCACCAGCGCCAAGAACGTTAAGCACATCAACGCGAACGCCGTGTACTGTGATACCTTCGTCCAGAGTTTCTGGAATAGCGTCCGTGTAGACAGAACAGCCCAGAGCACCGCGCTTACAAACCAGATCGGCGTTAGATACTTTACGCACTGCTTTCAGTGCTTCAACAGTATCAGTCGATCCACCACAGATGTGGAATTCTTCTTCTGTACCAACGATAACGTCGAACAGCCCCAGAACTTCTTGTAGCTCGGCAGTAACTTTTTCTGATTCGATAAAGCGAGTTTCACCATCACCCAGTGAAGTCAGACCCCAAAGCACTGGACGGTAGTCGATGTCTAGGGCAGTTTTTACGCCATTGCGACGAGCATATTTCAATGCGGTAAGCACGGCTTCACGCGTTTTTGGGTTTGATAGGTGAGTACCAGTGATTGCCAGACAGCGAGCAGACGCGATGTACTCTTCAGTAAAATCATCTTTGCTGATCGCCATGTCAGCACAGTTTTCGCGGCAGAAGATCAGAGGGAAAGTATCTTCGTCTTTAATGCCCAGAATAACCAGTCCGGTCAAACGATCTTTATCTGTGATCAAATGGCTAGTATCACAGCCAACACGCTCGAGTTCTTCACGCAGGAAACGACCCATGTGCTCGTCACCAACGCGTGCAAGCATTGATGATTTCAACCCTTGTACTGCTGTGCCGTAAGCCACATTACCTGATGAGCCACCAAGGTATTTATTAAAAGATCCCATGTCTTCCAAACGAGCGCCGATCTGTTGACCGTATAGATCAACCGCAATGCGGCCCATACAAATCACATCTAACTTTTTCTCAATACTCACAATCTTCTCCTCAAGAGCGTAAACTCTTTCCGTCATCACAATGATGGTTCCAATACTAAAGTTTTTGTGTCTGCGCTAAGGCCATGGCCTTTTGCGTTTCACGTTTCAATAAAACCTTTATACGGAATATTTATTTCATTTTCAATTTAAAGTGGGAAATTTGATTCATTTTGTGATCGGAAATGGAAAATAAATTTCAAGTGGTATTGGAGAGTGAAAAAGTAGATTCGTGCACTTGAAGTGGGGGAACGGATTAGAGCAGATGGCTTGTTACCATATGGCTGCATTTTATTATTCGGCTAAATAAAAAAGGCCCGCAACAAGTAAACTGCTGACGGGCAATCGCTCGAAACTGTATTCAAATTGTATTGCTAGTAAGGAACCAGAGCTCAGGATGGAAGCATTCGAGGGTTATTCTATCCCGAGCTCTGGATAATTTAGTACTGGCGCGCTTTTTTCAACTTCTCTGCGTTTTCCTGCGCTTTAGCTTCAATCGCTGGTTTTGCAGCGACTTGAGCTGTACCACATCGCCACCAGGACTCGTAATCGTTCGTCATGGTTTTAGGTAGTACTTTTATATCAATCAAGGTTGATACGGTTTGCAGTTTAGCATCGGCTAGAGCGGCGATTAGCTCCTCTTCGGTATGCACTCGGTAGGCTTTACAGCCGTAACTCTCAGCATTTTTTGCAAAATCAACTGGAACTAATCCACCGTTCATCTTACCGGTTTTCGGGTCTTTGAAGCGGTTTTCAGTACCAAAGCTGCCCATTTTATGGTTCATCTGCAAGTTATTGATACAGCCAAATGCTGCGTTATCAAACAAGAGTACGTTGATTTTCACGCCTTCTTGAATCGATGTTTGTAGTTCTGAATGAAGCATCATGTACGAACCGTCACCGACCATGGTGTAAACAGGTTGCTCTGGATTCGCGATTTTTGCACCAATCGACGCGGCCACTTCGTAACCCATGCATGAATAGCCATACTCCATGTGGTAGGTGTCCGGACGTTTTGGTCGCCAAACACGTTGCAAATCACCTGGAAGAGAGCCCGCTGCACCGACAACGATGGCATCAGGTTCAAGATGTTCATCAAGCAAACCTAATACGCGAGTCTGAGCTAAGTCAGTATTGAGCGCCTCACGGTACTCCGCCAAATCGTCATCAAAGTGCCCGCCGATTTCCGGAACGAAACCTTCGCCGATTTGAACATTAAATAAGCGGGTTAGCTCCTTGTCCCAAGCTTGTTTCGCCGAACTGATTTCGCTGCTGTAGCCACTCACGTAGCCAAGCTGAGCTAACTTTTCACCGATTGCTTCAAGAGCAATTTTGGCATCAGCGACAACGGAAGTTGCATCTAATTTGCTCGCATCGAACTCAGACACGTTGATGGTTAAGAAATCCACATCTGGGTTCTGAAATAGTGATTTTGAGCAAGTGGTAAAATCGGTAAAGCGAGTACCCACACCAATCACTAAGTCTGTATCACGCGCAATGCGGTTAGCCGCAAGACAACCAGTGGTGCCTACGCCACCCAGGTTGAGTTCGTGGTCATGGACAATCGCACTCTTACCTGCTTGAGTCTCACCGAAAGGAATGTTGTGTTTCTCGGCGAATAGACGAAACGCCTCGTGTGCTTCTGAATAACGTACGCCACCACCACAAATAAGCATCGGTTTCTTCTTACTCTTAATTAGAGCAACCGCGTCATCAATCATTGGGTTTGTTGCCGGACGACGTTCAATGCGGTGTACGCGTTTTTTGAAGAAATATTCTGGGAAGTCGTAAGCTTCACCCTGCACGTCTTGTGGCAGACAAATTGTGACTGCGCCAGTGTCTGCAGGATCTGTCAATACACGCATCGCGTTAACCATCGCAGACATAAGTTGCTCTGGACGAGTAATGCGATCCCAGTAACGTGAGACTGGTTTGAAGCAATCGTTAGTGCTGATTGATGCATCATGGTATTGCTCAACCTGCTGTAGAACAGGATCTGGTTGGCGTGTCGCGTAAGTATCTCCAGGTAAGAAAAGTACTGGGATACGGTTTGCTGTCGCTGTCGCGGCTGCGGTTACCATGTTTGCTGCACCTGGACCAACAGAAGAGGTAACGGCATAGATTTTTTTGCGCTTATTCTGTTTCGCATAACCCATCGCGATATGAGCCATACCTTGCTCGTTACAGCCTTGGTATACCTCTAGTGAACCAGCGTTTTCTTCTAGTGCTTGACCTAGGCCAACAACGTTGCCATGACCGAAGATGGTAAAGATGCCATGAATAAACTTGTGTTCTGTTCCATCGAACTCCACGTATTGTTGATTCATAAACTTAACCAGCGCTTGTGCGGTTGTCATTCTAATCGTGTTCATAACCACTTTACTCCAGATAATTTAGTCGACAGCAGGTGAAACGAAATCCATGACCTGATGCCTTGCTAGCATATTAAATCTAATGACTTAGATATTATGGAACATTTATTTCATTGCAATGTTTTTTTGAAATGTTGTTGGCTTTTGTGATCCTGATTAGATTGTGGTGTGTTTAATCGTTAAAAACAAAATAATGGTGTGATGGATGAGACTTTTTTTGATTTTTAATGAAATTAATATTTCATCAAATGTTTTTGCTTGAAAAGTAAGTTTTTACCTTTTTGGCGTAATGTCGGAAGTCTGTCTGCCCGGATCGTGGTGTAGTGAAAAATCGATAACTGCATACTTTAAGGTGGTTATAGCATCCAAAATTTCGCAAAAACTGTGGGTTGTGACGACGGCTATTTTGTTTAATAGAAGTGAGCTGGTGGTGGCGTTAAGTATTTGAACGATGAGGAGGCGTCACAAAGCTGCTGCTTTGATAACGACGGGACAAAAAAGGTTCACCGCCTCCTCTGTGGCAGAGGAGGCGGATTCTAGCTGTTATACCATCGCAGCTTTGCCAGTTGTTTTTACATTGCTCTTAGTCACTTTCGTTTCAGTCTCTTTGTCATCGATGCGTTTATCTGGTCCTGTCTCGCTATAGGCGTGCCCATAAAAAGAGTCCGATAGGATTTTTCTTAATTCTCCGATGAGTGGGTAACGTGGGTTTGCACCAGTACATTGATCATCAAAAGCCTCCACCGCTAACTGATCCACCTTATTAAGAAAGTCTGCTTCGTTAACCCCCGCAGCTTGGATAGACATTGGGATGTCCAGGTTAACTTTTAGCTCATCCAACCATGCTAGTAGACGTTCAATCTTCTGCGCGGTACGGTCACCAGCCTGGCTTAGGCCTAGGTGGTCAGCAACTTCTGCGTAACGACGGCGTGCTTGTGGACGGTCGTATTGAGAGAACGCAGTTTGTTTCGTTGGGTTATCGTTCGCGTTGTAACGTACAACGTTAGAGATAAGCAGTGCGTTAGCCAAACCGTGTGGAATGTGGAACTCAGCACCAATCTTGTGAGCCATTGAGTGACATACACCCAGGAATGCGTTCGCAAATGCTACACCAGCGATAGTTGCCGCGTTGTGTACTTTCTCACGAGCGATTGGGTCGTTAGCACCATTCGCGTAGCTTGATGGTAGGTATTCTTTTAGCATCTTAAGTGCTTGTAGAGCCTGACCGTCAGAGTATTCGTTCGCAAGAACAGATACGTAAGCTTCCAGAGCGTGAGTCACTGCATCGTAACCACCGAATGCGGTTAGAGACTTAGGCATGTTCATAACAAGGTTCGCATCAACGATAGCCATGTTAGGAGTTAGCTCGTAATCAGCCAGTGGGTATTTAGCACCAGTCTTGTCGTCTGTAACAACCGCAAATGGCGTAACTTCTGAACCCGTACCTGAAGTCGTAGTGATACATACAAGCTCAGCTTTTTGACCCATTTTAGGGAACTTGTAGATACGTTTACGGATGTCCATAAAGCGCATTGCCAGTTCTTCGAAGTGAGTTTCTGGGTGCTCGTACATTACCCACATGATCTTCGCAGCATCCATTGGTGAACCACCACCTAGAGCCAGGATCACATCTGGTTGGTAGCTCTGCATTTGAGCTGCGCCTTTTTCAACAACAGATAGTGTTGGGTCAGCTTCTACATCAAAGAAAGTCTGAACTTCCATACCTTGAGCTTTAAGTAGGCTTACTACTTCGTCAGCGTAACCGTTGTTGAATAGGAAACGGTCAGTTACCAGGAATGCACGTTTCTTACCTTCTAGGTCGCCCAGAGCGATTGGAAGGCTACCACGACGGAAGTAGATTGACTTAGGTAGTTTATGCCACAACATGTTTTCAGCTCGCTTAGCAACAATTTTCTTGTTGATTAGGTGTTTAGGACCTACGTTCTCAGAGATAGAGTTACCACCCCATGAACCACAACCTAGCGTTAGAGAAGGAGCAACGTTGAAGTTGTAAAGGTCACCGATACCACCGTGAGTAGTCGGAATGTTGATTAGGATACGAGCCGTCTTCATCTTGTCACCGAAGTAACGAATACGATCTGCGTTGACGTCTTGGTTAGTGTAAAGACCAGACGTATGACCGATACCACCGATTTCAACCATGGTTACCGCTTGAGCAACAGCGTCTTCAAAGCTGTCTGCTTTGAACATACCTAGACATGGAGACAGTTTCTCGTGTGCAAATTCGTCTTCGTATGCAACTTTGCCCAGACCTTCACCGATAAGCACTTTAGTGTCAGCTGGAACTTTAACACCCGCCATTTCTGCGATAGCTGCAGCTGGTTGGCCAACGATTTTCGCGTTTAGCGCACCGTCGATAAGGATAGTTTTACGTACTTTGTCAGCGTCAGCTTTGCTTAGTACGTGAGCTTTGTGAGAAGCAAAACGCTCTTTAACTTCGTCGTAAACGTCTTTATGAACGATGACAGCCTGCTCAGAAGCACACACTACGCCGTTATCGAAAGTTTTAGACATCAGTACAGAAGCAACTGCACGTTTGATGTCTGCGGTTTCGTCGATAACAACCGGAACGTTCCCTGCACCTACACCGATTGCTGGTTTACCAGAAGAGTAAGCCGCTTTCACCATGCCTGGACCACCAGTCGCAAGGATAAGAGCAATACCTTCGTGCTTCATAAGCGCGTTAGAAAGTTCTACTGAAGGTTGGTCAATCCAACCGATGATGTCTTTTGGTGCACCCGCTGCTACTGCTGCGTCCAGAACAAGTTTAGCTGCATCGTTTGTAGAGTTTTTAGCACGTGGGTGTGGCGAGAAGATGATACCGTTACGAGTTTTAAGTGAGATAAGAGACTTAAAGATCGCAGTTGAAGTAGGGTTCGTGGTTGGAACGATACCACAGATGATGCCCACAGGCTCTGCGATAGTCATCGTACCCATGCTTTCGTCTTCTTCTAGAACGCCACAAGTTTTCTCGTCTTTGTACTTGTTGTAGATGTACTCAGAAGCAAAGTGGTTCTTAATTACTTTATCTTCAACAATGCCCATGCCAGATTCTTCTACCGCTTGTTGCGCTAGAGGAATACGAGCTTGGTTAGCTGCTAGAGATGCTGCGCGGAAGATTTTGTCTACTTGCTCTTGAGAGTAAGTAGCAAATTCAGCTTGTGCTGCTTTTACGCG
>NZ_JBBWFK010000019.1:0-60250 GCF_052353105.1 Vibrio sp. YIC-376 | reverse complement strand
CACGATCAGATCTTTAACGGACTTAGTTGAGGATTCCTGAGATGATAAAAAGCAATAATGATTGGGCTGAAGAACAATTTGGGCATGCTAAACTGGGAGACCCAAGAAGAACGGCTAGACTCGTAAAAATGGCTTCAGACTTAGCGCAACATCCAGGTAAATCGGTAGTAAAATCATCCCCCTCACCAGCAAGCATGGAAGGAGCTTATCGATTTATTCGCAACGATAATGTTTCGTCAGGCGATATTGCCGAAGCCGGTTTTAATGCAACAGCTAATCAAGTTCACCATTACCCCCTCCTTCTCGCTATAGAAGATACAACCACCTTAAGCTACAAGCATCGCTCTATTCGAGCTGATTTAGGGCATGTGAACCAAGGTAACCGTTATCGTGGTCTGCTTGCTCATAGTATTTTGTTGTTTGCTCCTGAAACTCTTGACGTTGTTGGTCTGATTGAACAACAGAGATGGACGAGAGACATCAAGACTCGCGGTATCCGTTCCCAGCACCTCAAGCGACCTTATGAAGAAAAAGAAGGTTATAAGTGGGAAAGAGCTTCTCGTAATATGGCAGCTCGTTTAGGAGATGCCATGACCAACGTGATATCGGTTTGCGATCGTGAAGCTGACATCTACGACTATCTCATTTATAAAATGGCAAACCAGCAACGTTTTGTTGTGCGGTCAATGATGAGTCGCCACATAGAAGAAGGGCCAGATAAGCTTTATCAATTTGCCTCTGAACTTAAAAGTGTTAAACAACGACAAATCCAGATAGCTCAAAGAGGTGGTCGTAAATCTCGTGAAGTCATACTGGATGTGAAATATGCGGCGGTGACATTGACGCCCCCCTCGAATAAAACAGGTGAATCTATTTCCCTGAATTATGTGGGTTGCTCTGAGGCCGGAGATGAAGACAAGAAACTGAACTGGCACATTCTGACGAATGAACCCGTAAACAGTGCGGAAGAGGCGTTAAAAATCATCTCCTACTACGAGAAGCGTTGGCTCATTGAGGAATATCACAAGGTCTGGAAAAGTGAAGGGACCGGAGTTGAAGAGCTTCGAGTACAGAGTAAAGATAACTTAGATAGATTAGCGACCATTTATGCTTTTTTAGCCGTAAGGATCTTCCAGTTGAAATTTGCCAATGAGCAAGTTGAAGATATTAGTTGTGAAAAAATCTTGTCCCCAAGAGCCTGGAAGTTACTTTGGGTGAAAAGAATAAAGACGCGACTTCCAGAGGAAATACCAACTGCAAAATGGGCTTATGAACATCTCGCACGACTTGGCGGTTGGAAAGACAGTAAAAGAAATGGAAGAGCGTCAGTTAAAACGCTCTGGGAAGGATGGCTAAAACTACAAGCCATCCTTGAAGGCTACGAACTCGCTCTGTCTCTTGAACAGGACTTGTGATCAAGAGACAGCCTGAGTCGGTGGCTTTATTTTTTGCTTAATTACTTACTCGAATAAGTGCTTCGCGTGGAAGTTTAGGTGATCGTCGATAAAGCTCGATATGAAGTAATAGCTGTGGTCGTAACCCGACTGCATGCGAAGTTTTAATTCCGAATCATGGGTATTGGCGGCTGCGATTAACGTTTCTGGTTTGAGTTGCTCACTCAGGAAGCTGTCGGCATCACCTTGGTCGACCAGAATAGGTAGGGGTGAGCGGCTTTGTTTTAACAACTCACTCGCATCATATTGCTTCCAGTTTTCGATATCGGTACCAAGATAGGCGGTAAACGCCTTCTGACCCCAAGGACATTGCATTGGGTTACTGATAGGGCTAAATGCTGAGATAGAGCGGTATTGATCAGCATTTTTCAAACCAATCGTGATCGCGCCATGACCACCCATGCTGTGTCCAGAAATAGATTTCAAATCAGAGACAGGGAAGTTGCTCTCAATGATTGCTGGCAGTTCTTTAGTAATGTAGTCGTACATAGAGTAATGCAGTGACCAAGGTGCCTGAGTCGCATTGAGATAAAAGCCTGCACCTTGGCCGAGATCGTAATTTTCATCGTCTGCAACACCGTCTCCGCGAGGGCTGGTGTCTGGTGCGACAATAGCGATACCAAGTTCAGCAGCCATGCGAAAAGCCCCAGCTTTCTGCATAAAGTTTTCATCGGTACAAGTGAGTCCGGATAACCAGTAAAGCACAGGTACTGGGTGGGATTTTGTTGCGTTTGGCGGCAGGAAGATAGCGAAACGCATTTTGCAATTAAGCGAAGTGGATTCGTGTGTGTATTGTTTGTGCCAGCCGCCGAAAACTTTGGCCTGGCTAACGTTTTCAATCATCATGAATAGACTCTCAAACAGCAAAAATTAGATTAAACGGTGAGAAACCGCTAATACAATAAGGCTCCCCCAAAGGAGAGCCTTAAGCGGCATTATTTGTCCATGTGGATAACGCTACGGATGCTCTTACCTTCATGCATAAGATCAAACGCTTTGTTCACGTCTTCAAGTCCCATAGTGTGAGTAATGAATTCTTGTAGTCCGAATTCACCTGCCATGTATTTTTCTACAATGGTTGGAAGTTCAGAGCGGCCTTTTACGCCACCGAATGCGCTGCCTCGCCATACGCGGCCAGTTACAAGTTGGAATGGACGGGTAGAAATCTCTTGGCCAGCACCAGCTACACCAATGATTACTGATTCACCCCAGCCTTTGTGACAGCATTCAAGCGCCTGACGCATCACGTTGACGTTACCAATACATTCAAACGAGAAGTCCACGCCACCGTCTGTCATTTCAACGATCACTTCTTGAATTGGCTTGTCGAATTTCTGAGGGTTAATTACGTCTGTTGCGCCAAGTTGTTTCGCAAGATCGAACTTACTCTCA
This sequence comes from Vibrio sp. YIC-376, assembly GCF_052353105.1. NCBI lineage: Bacteria > Pseudomonadati > Pseudomonadota > Gammaproteobacteria > Vibrionales > Vibrionaceae > Vibrio > Vibrio sp. YIC-376. The sequence goes on along the minus strand of NZ_JBBWFK010000019.1, from coordinate 57,404 downwards.
TTGATATCGATACCGATGATGCGGCTTGCACCTGCCATACGAGCGCCGATGATTGCAGACAGACCGATACCGCCCAGACCAAAGATAGCGACTGTGTCGCCTTCTTTAACTTTTGCTGTATTTAGTACTGCGCCCATACCAGTAGTTACACCACAGCCAAGCAGACACACTTCTTCCAGAGGAGCTTCTTTGTTCACTTTAGCCAGTGAAATTTCTGGAAGTACAGTGTACTCAGAGAAAGTCGAGCAGCCCATGTAGTGGAAAATAGTTTCGCCATTGATAGAGAAGCGGCTAGTGCCGTCTGGCATCAGGCCTTTACCTTGAGTTTCACGAACTGCCTGACAAAGGTTAGTTTTGCCAGATTTACAGAACTTACACTCACCACATTCTGCTGTGTAAAGAGGAATGACGTGATCGCCGACTTCAACGCTGGTTACACCTTCACCTACCATTTCGACAATACCGCCACCTTCGTGACCTAAAATCGCCGGGAAGATGCCTTCTGGATCGTCACCAGATAGTGTGAATGCGTCAGTGTGACAAACGCCTGTTGCCACGATGCGAACTAAAACTTCACCTTTTTTAGGAAGTTGTACATCCACTTCTTCCATTTTTAGTGGTTCACCTGCCGCCCATGCGACAGCCGCTTTAGATTTAATCGATGTTTGACCTGGTTTGATATCAAGTGCCATTGGATTTTCCTTATCTAATCAATAGGTAGGCGTCGTAGTTAAGCGTAGCTGAGCTTTAGTTTTTCGCCTGATGTTTTACTGGTTTTCATTCTATCTATTTCAATAAAAATGATAATCCATCCTTTTGAAAATGATTTTTACAAATACGTAATAATTGGCCGGGGTTTTAGCTGGTGTATCGATGAGAGTTCATTTTCATAATATTGAACATTAAATAAATAAAACGATGTTTCAACTTCTAACTTTTGAGTCAATTTCATTAGAAAAAAAGGCCTAATGTCACATTAATCCCGGCTTTGATTTGATGCTGATTGCTAGAGATCTCAATTCAATTGAAATCAAATTTGAACGATATTGATCATATATGAACTATCGATACACTTATCTCAAACAAAGGAGAGATAGATGTATACCAACTACAACAGCAATCCGCTGGATGCGAAGCATTATGATACGCAGCGTTTGCGCGACGAATTTCTCAATGAAAACTTATTTGTTGAAAACAAAATAATCTTACTTTACAGCCACATAGATCGCGTTGTTGCACTTGGTGTGTGCCCAACTTCTCAACCGCTTAGCTTGGATGAGTACATTGATAACGATGTGTTTGGCACTGACTATTTTTTACAGCGTCGTGAGCTGGGCATGGTGAACCTGAGTCAGGCTCCAATTGAAGTAAGCACGTCAAGCAACACCTATACGCTTGAATATCTTGATGCGCTGTATCTGGGCAAAGATGAGCAGAACATAACCTTTACTTCACTAAATCCTGCACAGGAACCAGTTCTGTATTGCTTGAGTGCTCCGGCTCACCATACCTTTCCGTCTCGCCTGATCACGCGACAAGACGCAAAAGTAGTCGAGCTTGGCTCAAGTGAAACATCGAATTTGCGAGTTATTAACCAGTACCTTCATCCTGATGTGCTGCCTACATGCCAACTGTGTATGGGCGTGACGCATCTCGCTCCGGGAAGTGTGTGGAATACAATGCCGGCTCATACCCATGAGCGTCGCATGGAGGCCTACCTCTATTTCAATATTAAAGCCGATCAGGTCGTTTTCCATTTCATGGGTGAACCGCAAGAAACCAGACACATCGTGGTGCGCGATAAGCAGTTAGTCCTGTCACCTAGTTGGTCGATTCACTCTGGTTGCGGAACCAGCAATTACAGCTTTGTCTGGGGAATGCTTGGTGAAAACCAAACCTTTGATGACATGGATTTCGTCGACATGAACGCGATCCGATAAATACAAATACCCTACAAATTTTTACAAGGACTTTAGATATGAAAAAAGTACTGAAATTAGCAACGCTGTCGGCTTTGGTAAGTGTTGGTCTGGGCGCAACCTCAATGGCGCAAGCGGCAACCGAAATTAAAGCGGCCTTTAACCAGTCTGATAACCATCCTCAATATCTGGCTCTTCAGGAGTTTGGTAAAAAACTTAATGAGCAAACGGATGGTCGCTACAAACTTTCTATTTATGCTAATGAACTGCTTGGTGACCAACGTGCAGCCCTTGAACTTGTGCAGAATGGCGCGATTCAAATGGCTGTTGTGGCAAACCCTTTGATTGAAAACTACGACGCAACTTATCGTGTCATTGGTATGCCTTACGTTTACACCGGTCCAAAGCATCAGGAAGCGGTATTTACCTCTGGTGAGTTAGATGAGCTGTTTGCTTCAACACAACGTTTTGGATTTGAGGTTCTGACGGCGTACACCGCTGGTGCGCGCAGTATGTACACCAAGGGTGCACCAGTAGAAACGGTTGCAGATATGAAAGGTAACAAGATTCGTGTGATGCAATCTGAAACCATGATCAAGATGCTTTCTTGCATGGGCGGTACCGGCGTTCCTATGAGTCAGGGGGAAGTGTACACCGCGATTCAGCAGGGCGTACTTGATGGTGCTGAAAACAACGAAATCACTTATGCCGATCTTAAACAGTATGAAGTGGCTCCTTACTTCTCAACGACTCGCCATCTGATGGTGCCAGATCTTGTCGTTATCAGCAGCTACTTCATCAACTCAATGTCGAAGGAAGATCAGGCAACCATTCGTCGTTTAGCGAAGGAAAGCACACCAGAGCAATTCAAAATGTGGAACGAGCGTGTGAGTACGGCAATGGAAACCGCAAAATCACACGGTGCTACTTTCAATGAAGTTGACATCAAACCTTTCCAGGATAGCTGCCTGCCATTACAGGAAGCTCTGACTGAATCTCCAGTTCAGAAAAAACTATTCGAAAAAATCTCTGCCTTGAGATAAGAGTCTAAGTTGTAAGGAGCCAGCGTGCTGGCTCCTTTTTGGATCGTCGTTATGCAAAAAACAAAACTCCAAACGTTATTGTCTGGGATGACAATGATTAAGCAGTGGGTGGATAAGTTTCTCTCACTGATTTTGATCCTTATTGTAGGTGCCATGACTGCCTTAGTGACCTACCAGGTGGCATCTCGTTACTTATTTAATAGTCCAAGTGCAGTCAGTGAGGTTCTTTCCCGTTACTTGTTCATTTGGCTAGTGCTATTTGGTAGTGCTTACGTATTTGGCTTGCGTGAACATATGGCGATTAGCTTTATCAAAGACAAATTCAGAGCTAAATATCGCTTGCTGGCGGAGATGTTCATTGAGCTCGTTACTGCCAGTTTCGCCTACGCCATCATGATCACCGGCGGTTACAACAGTGCATTGCGTCAAATGTGGCAGCTCGATTCGGCCTTACAAATTCCTATGGGTGTCATTTACTCCGCGATACCGATCTCTGGCGCGCTGATCTTATTTTATTTCATTTACAACGAATTAAATCTGGTCAATCAATTTAAGTCCCTTAAACACAGCTCAACAGTAAGAGAGGTTTAATATGGATATTGCACTTACTGCCTCGATCGTTATGTTTGCTGGGGTGATATTTTTACTGGTGATTGGTGCGCCAATCGCTATTAGTGTCGGTGCGGCTTCGTTTGCTGCAATGACCGTAATTCTGCCATTTCAGGGGGCGATGACCACATCCGCTCAGCGTATGTTTGTTGGTCTCGACTCGTTTGCACTGCTCGCTATCCCATTTTTTATTCTGGCCGGTAACATCATGAATAACGGCGGAATAGCGATTCGTTTGATCAACTTCTCTAAGATCATCAGTGGCTTCTTTCCGGGCTCGTTAGCTCAGACCAACGTTGTGTCTAACATGCTTTTTGGCTCAATCAGTGGATCAGGCGTAGCTTCTGCTGCAGCGGTAGGTGGCATCATGTCGCCAATTCAAAAGAAAGAAGGCTACGACCCGGCATTCAGCACGGCGGTTAACATCGCTTCTGCGCCAACAGGTATGCTGATTCCACCGAGTAACACCTTAATCGTTTATGCGACGGTAGCGGGGAGTGTGTCTGTATCCGCTCTGTTTGTTGGCGGTTACATTCCCGGTATTTTATGGGGACTCAGCGTGATGGTGATTGCTGGCTTTATGGCTAAGCGTCGTGGTTATATCGCTAAACATTCCATGACGCTTAAAGACTGCGTGAATGTCACTTTGCAGGCGGTTCCGAGTTTATCTCTGATCGTTGTTGTGATTGGCGGTATTCTTGGTGGTGTATTTACGGCAACAGAAGCATCGGCAATAGCGGTGGTTTACTCGCTATTTTTGACCTCATGTTACCGTTCATTGAACTTCAGTGCTCTGCCACAGATTTTCCTAAACACAGCCAAAATGTCAGCGATTGTGATCTTTATGCTGGCTACATCTTCAATCATGTCATGGGTAATGGCGTTTACTCAGATTCCGGGAATGATAGCGGACTCTTTGCTGTCGCTGACAGATAACCCGTTCTTGATCCTGCTTATCATTAACTTGGTGCTGTTGTTTGTTGGTACCTTTATGGACCCAACCCCAGCGGTATTGATTTTTACACCTATTTTCCTGCCTATCTGTACTTCACTTGGTATGGATCCAGTACAGTTCGGTATCTTGTTGGTGTTCAACTTATCGCTCGGCACTATCACGCCGCCGGTTGGTCCAATTCTGTTTACCGGATGTAAAGTCAGTGGGATCAGCATCGATAGTGTAATACGCACATTATTACCGTTCTTTGTGATGGTGTTTGGTGTGTTGATGTTGGTAACGTATGTGCCAGCAATTTCAATGACTATTCCGCAATGGATGGGCCTGATTCGTTAATTGTGGCGTAGTACTTTAAAGGAAAATTACATGCTGTCATACTGTTCGTCATGTATGACAGCATCATTCAATCATGACTACTATTAAAAAGAACGAGTATCGGGCCCCAGCGTTAGAAAAAGGACTCGATATTTTAGAACTGCTTGCCGCTTCAACTGTTCCTCTAACTAAAAAACAGATTGCTGAAAAGCTCGATCGAAGCGTTAGTGAGATTTTTCGCATGCTGTCGGTGCTTGTTGAACGACAATATATCGAGTTTGATTCAGAGCAGTCATCCTACTCTTTGAGCCTGAGAATGTTTGTATTGTCGAATCAGCATCCACCTGTCGCCCAGATGCTAAAACGTGCAACGCCAATGATGGAAGAGCTGTGTTTAAAAGTGAATCAGTCTTGTCATCTCAGCCAATACAAGCATGGTGAATTAGTGGTGATTAGTGTGCAGGAAAGTCCTTATAAAATGGGCTTTGGTCTGCGCTTAGGTGCGACTTTGGATGTCTGCTCTTCTGGTTCTGGTATCGTGTTGCTGGCGTTTTCCAGCCAAGAACAGCGCGAGAAAGTTCTTAAGCAGACCGGTGCTACGGATGTCGAAATTCAACACGCTCTGGCTAACATTACCAAAACGCAGAGTGACGGTTATTACGTAGGCGCGAGTCCGCAGATTTCTGGGGTTACCAATATCAGCTTTCCGATCTTTGGTGCTCTGGGTGAATTGATCGCAATCATTACCGTGCCATATATGACGCTAAACTCTCAAACGGTGCATCATCACATAGAAGATATTGAACAAACCAAGAAGGAGCTTTCTGAGGTAGCCAGGTATCTCAGTATGTTTGAATAACTCTTATATGGGGTCGTAGCGAATTGGTTTCTGGTATAGAAATGGTCACCTGTTCTAAAAGGCTGGCCATTTTCCTCATCCTTGTTAATCAATATCCTTTATAAAATCTTTCAAAGCTGCTTTTAACTCGAACGTGCGAAGGGAAAGTTTCTCCTTGACGGCGTTTGTGTGAGAATGTTGCCTTAATTAGGCTTAAGGGAACAGCACAATGGCGAATTGGGAAGGTGTCACTGAATTTGTAGTAGTCGCAGAGACAAACAGTTTCACCGGCGCTGCATCTAAACTCAAAACATCGGTTGCACAAATCAGTCGTCGAGTCTCTGCCCTTGAACAGCGTTTGGCGGTGAAGTTGCTGCATCGCACTACACGAAAAGTTTCCCTCTCAGAGGCTGGTCAGCTTTATTACCAGCAATGTAAGCACTTGTTGGAAGGGCTAGAGTTGGCAGAGCTTGCAGTGACGCAAATGCAGGCTGAGCCGAGAGGTGTGTTGCGAGTCACGGCTCCTGTTACCTATGGGGAGATGAATCTCGCGCCATTGCTGAACCAGTTTTTAGAGAAGCATCCTCAAGTGAGTCTCGACCTGATTTTAACCAACCAACGACTAGATTTAATTGAACAAGGGGTCGACCTGGCGATACGTCTCGGTCGTCTGCAAGATTCCAGTCTGATTGTCAGACGCCTTTCTTCCCGACAAATGCACGTTTGCGCCAGTCCTAAGTACTTAGAACGATATGGCGAGCCCCATACACTCTCTGAGTTAGGTCGTCATCAATGTCTGGTCGGTTCCGTGGACTACTGGCATTTTAAAGAGCAAAAGCGTGAGAAGTCTTTAAGAGTGTCGGGGAGGATCAAGTGCAACAGTGGCTTCGCTTTAGTGGATGCAGCAAAGCGCGGACTTGGATTGGTTCAGCTACCGGATTACTACGTGCAGGAGGCATTAGACAGCGGTGAGCTGATAGAAGTGCTCAGTGATTACCGAGATGATCGTGAAGGCATCTGGGCCCTGTATCCGCCCAGCCATAACCTGTCACCTAAGGTGAGATTGCTCATCGACTTTTTGGCTAAAGAACTGGCTTAATCAGCGCATAAGCTGGCGAAGCGTCACATAAGGCAGGGCAGAAAGCTTTTTACTCTGGACTAAAAACAGTTCTGCACAAGCTAACGCATCACTGGCCGCTGAGTGAGAATGGTAGTCGGGCAGATGATAATGGCTACGCAAATCGTCGAGTTGATAGCTGGGATGCGCACCAGTTTTCCCTGCATAGCTGAACTGTTTCTCTATCTGCAGCGTATCGATGAAATAGGCTGGCAGTTCGTCCATCTGGTAACGCGTAGTAAAATAGCGTTGGATGAATGCCTTTTCGATACAGCAACCATGAGCCAGGACCACTTTGCCTTCCATTCTTTCCAGCAGATGGTTCATTCCCTGATCGATGTGCAGACCATGAGCTAAATCTTGTGGGGTCAAGCCATTGATCTCTGCGGTTTCGGGTTTGATGAACTGGCCGTGGCAAATAAACCATTCTTTCGTGCTGGCGATATCAATGCCTTCGAGCGTGAGATCCACAACGCCAATCGATAATATTTTATCGCCTCGGGCATCAACACCGGTCGTTTCAAAATCCAGGGCGACAAAACTGAGCTCATTCATTGTTGCCTCCCAATCGATGAGTGGTTGCTGTAAGTAGCGTTGTAGCGCGTTGGGCCAGCTATCGAGAATTTCAATGGACTGACGTTTTTGTTCCGGATTGTTCGGGGATTCCCACCGTTTAAACCAGCGCTTAAACATGTTTATGCCCCTTTCACAAACTTCAATTTCGCCACATCTTGCATCTCACTGATGATCTTAAACGCATCTTTCAAGTGCTTACGTTCAAAGCTGCTGAAATTGTCAGGCGCAATATGATTGTCTGGTGTGGTGCCAGTGAGAATGGCGTTTAGTTGATGGCGAAAACGCACTTGTGTAATAAATCGGTACGCGCCGATGATGTTTTCCATGCTGTCCTTTGATAACGTGCCATGTTCAGCTGCGTAACGAAAACGTTCTTCAGTACCTGTTAAAGACCCACCGGCTGCGAGGCTAAAGATTCGTGCTAAGTCGATGATCAAATTCAATGCGTACTTTTTAATGTTCAGCGTATTGCTGTTTTTGCCACCTTTTTCCAACACGAGATTATTGAAAATGCCTAATGGTGGTTGGGTATCAATGGCATCACGTACCAGAGCAGGAATAAAATTGGCGCTTTTTTGAATACATTCGTGCAGGTGTTGTTGGATTTGGTCAACAAACTCGCGATTACCATGAATCGCTCGTACCTCTAAAAAGACACTGATGCTCAATAGTTTGTTATACTCTGGGCTGGCAACCCATTTTTGATAATACTCTTTCCAGCGTTTTACAGGCTGACACCATTGAGGTGATGCTGCCATGTATTTGCCATCACACAGCGGATAACCACAGGCAGCTAAACCATTACAAACGCGCATTGCAAGATGTTTGAAGTAAAGTTTATGGTCTTCCGTTGCCTCATCGGAAAGGACTATCGCACTGTCCTGATCGGATAGCATATGGACTTCATTTCTGGCGTGAGAACCTGCCACCAACCAGGCATAGTCACAAGGCGGTGGGCCAAGTAATTCTTCACTCAGTTGGATGATGCGACGGTTAAAGGCATCCATGATCATCGACATCACTCGGCCTTGGATTTCGGCACTGACGCCACTTTCAACTAATGCTTGGAAAATCGTTTGTTTTTCTTCTTTTAATGAAGCCAGCGCATTAATTGACTGAGCGTATTTGATTTTTTCGATCAGGAAGAGCGATTGCGTTTTGTGATTGTGGACTAAATGCGTTGTGGTCAATAATCCTGTTACCTGGCCATTTTTTAATACCGGTAAACAACGAACGTTATATTGCAGCATTAATGAAATAGCTTGCATGACTTTGTCATCACTCTGAACCAGTACAGGGGATGTGTTCATGACTTTGGAAATAGGCAGGTTGGTATCTATTTTTTGCGCAACCACACTTTTGGTCATATCGCGGTCAGTCACCATACCTGCAATTTCTCCGTTGCGCATGATGACAGCACATGAGCTACGTTGCTTTCCACACATGCTTTGCGCAACGCTGTGAATTGAATCGTTTACATCGACAATCGCGATGTTTTCGCTGGCGATTTCTCCTACGGTACGAAAGAAAAGCCCTTTATCTTCTTTGCTGACGTATTTCACCGCAGAGCTTAAACGAAGATTGGCTTGTGCTGCGAAATAGTCGGCGAATTCTGGGTGTTCTTCGCTGACTAATTTTAACTCCGAGTGTGGAATCAAATAGAGTAGGGAGTCTTCAATCGCTTCCGCCTGGTAACCGTCTTCCGCGTTTTCCAATGGTTCCAGAAACGTAAAACCAAATTGGTCATCATGGCCCAGACGGGAGCGAAGCTCGCCGGTTGAAGTGCGTTGCTCGATGGCGCCGGTTCTAATGATATAAAGGTATCGCTGATCGCACAGAGCGCTAAAGCCGATGGTCTCGCCGCGCACAAGGTATTTCACTTTCACGGAGTTAGAGATGCTCTTAACCACGGATTCTGGCAATTTATCAAAGGGGTCAATTTTGATTAAAAAGTCAAAGATGTTTGGAGTAACGGAAGTGCCCATGACTAACCTCTAAAATGAACCGGCGTTTCAAGTGTGTTATAAGTGGCAAAAAAAGCAGCCTCCTGGCTGCTTTTTGCATCTTCTTAAGCTGGATAGTTGTTATAACCCAGTTGTTCAGAAATATTTTTGCCTGCTTGGTGCAGTAAACCTACGTACTCTTCCATTCTTGCTTCGTCGAAACGAATGACAGGGAATGAGATAGAGAGACCCGCGATGATTTTACCAAAGCGGTCATAAATAGGCGCAGCGATACAGCGAAGGCCAGGTTCTTGCTCTTCGTTATCTTCTGCATAGTGGAAATCACGTACTTTTACTAACTCTGCTAATACTTGCTCAGTGTTTTCCAGAGTTTTTTCTGTGTGTTTAATAAATTCCACATCACTTAATACTTCACGTACAAAGCTTTCATCACGCTCAGAAAGCAGTACTTTACCAATAGCGGTACTGTACAGAGGATTACGACGACCGATACGCGACTGCATACGAAGGTTGTAACCGGAGTCGATCTTATGGATGTAAATGATGGCATTTTCATCCAAAGCACCAAGGTGCAGAGCTTCATTAGTTTGTTCTGAAATATGGCGCATTTCTTTGTCAGCCAGTTCAATCAGATCCACGTACTCTAACGATTTCGCACCTAGCTCAAATAACTTAAGAGTCAGGGAGTACTTATCGTCTTCACCTTCCTGAGATACATAGCCTAACGACTTCATTGTTTGCAGAAAGCGATAAGTGGTCGCTTTTGACATCATCAGTCTTTGTGAAAGTTCTGAAACACCGATGGACTTTTGTTCACCCAGCGCTTGAAGAATATGAAACACTTTCAGTACTGATGAAACTGCTTCAGGTTGTGTCGACTTTTCCATTGTTGCCCCTTTGTTCTCTAGTTTGTTGCATTATATCGCCTAAAATCTATAGAACCAGTTTTTTTAAAATGCCTTTTCAAAAATTTGAAACAGCTCCAGAGTGGAATGCATAAAAAATACGATCACTATCAATATTTTTAAAACGCTTTTTCAAAAATATTTGCCATCGGTTTCTTTTTAGCTCAATATGAATGCATACAAAGTGACATGGCCAAGTCGCCAAATCACGACATTACCTATTATTGAGGAAAACGACATGATTCTTGATTCATTTAACCTTGAAGGCAAAGTGGCCATTGTTACTGGTTGTGACACTGGTCTTGGTCAAGGTATGGCGCTTGGTCTAGCAAAAGCAGGCTGTGACATCGTTGGTGTAAACATCACTGAACCAACAGAGACAATCGAAAAAATCCAAGCAGAAGGCCGTAAGTTCATCGATATCCGCGCTAACCTAATGAAGCTAGATGACATCCCATCAATCATTGACCGCGCAGTTACAGAACTTGGCCGTATTGATATCTTGGTAAACAACGCAGGTATCATTCGTCGTAACGATGCAATCGACTTTTCTGAACAAGATTGGGATGACGTAATGAACATCAACATTAAGTCTGTGTTCTTTATGTCTCAAGCAGTGGCAAAACAGTTCATCTCTCAAGGTGAAGGTGGCAAGATCATCAACATCGCTTCTATGCTTTCTTACCAAGGTGGTATCCGCGTTCCTTCATACACAGCTTCTAAAAGCGGAGTGATGGGTGTAACTCGTCTAATGGCGAACGAATGGGCAAGCCAAGGTATTAACGTGAACGCGATTGCACCTGGTTACATGGCGACTAACAACACTGCAGCACTTCGTGCAGATGAAGAGCGTAACGCAGCAATCCTTGAGCGTATTCCTGCAGCTCGCTGGGGTAAGCCTGAAGATCTTGCTGGTCCATGCGTATTCCTAGCATCAAGCGCATCTGACTACATCAATGGTTACACTATCGCTGTTGATGGTGGTTGGTTAGCTCGCTGATCGATTTGTGAGAAGGTGATTGTGGACACCACGATATTGGCGCAGGCATTAGGGTTTATAAGTTTTGGTTTGGGATTCTCCGTCTTCTACCAGAAAAATGACAGGCTCTTAAAAATCTTGATGCTGATTTTCAACCTCAATCATCTTCTCCATTTTTTACTGCTTGGTTCGATGGTATCTGCGCTCAGCGCTTTGCTGTCGGCACTGAGAACGACCACGGCGATATTTGTCTCGTCGAAACGAGTTGCCGCTGTCTTTATCGCAATTAGTTTAGTCAGTGGTTTTTGGGTCGCAGAGCAATGGCGTGATATATGGCCTATCCTTGGAACGGTCATTGGTACGTACTCCGTATTCTGCTTGTCTGGGATTAGGATGCGCGTTGGCTTTTTGCTGGGTGCTTCTTGCTGGCTGACCAACAATATTCTGGTGGGGTCCATTGGTGGAACGTTACTGGAAATGACCGTGATCGTAATGAATTCTCTGACGATATTTCGTTTACATCGTCAGCAATCAGAATCAATGATTAATCAATCAAGTTATTAGGTGAACCATGTTCGTATTAAACCAAGACATTCCGATGGAAGATCTCGGCGAAGGGATTTCACGCAAAGTACTGGCACACAGCGAAAATATAATGTCAGTAGAAGTGCACTTTGAAGAAGGTGCTATCGGTACGATGCACTCACACCCACATGAGCAACTGACATACGTGCTTTCTGGTGAGTTTGAATTCACCATCGGTGATGAGAAAAAAATCGTCAAAGCTGGCGATACTATGTACAAAGAGCCAAACATTGAGCATGGCTGTGTTTGTCTGAAACCGGGTGTTCTTATCGATACATTCACCCCAATGCGTAAAGATTTTATTTAAGAATTGATTTTTGAATGCGGTTCCCCGCAGGAGTAACACATGAAAATTGCACTAATGATGGAAAACAGCCAAGCAGCGAAAAACGCAATGGTGGCTGGTGAACTAAACTCTGTAGCTGGTGGTCTTGGCCACGATGTATTCAACGTAGGTATGATTGACGAAAACGATCACCACCTAACATACATCCACCTTGGTATCATGGCGAACATCCTACTTAACTCTAAAGCAGTAGATTTCGTTGTAACTGGTTGTGGTACTGGTCAAGGCGCTCTAATGTCAAGCAACCTGCACCCGGGTGTGGTTTGTGGCTACTGTCTAGAGCCATCTGATGCGTTCCTGTTCAACCAAATCAACAACGGCAACGCTATTTCTCTGGCATTTGCTAAAGGTTTTGGCTGGGCTGGTGAACTGAACGTTCGTTACATCTTCGAAAAAGCGTTCACAGGTAAGCGTGGTGAAGGTTACCCAATCGAGCGTGCTGCTCCTCAGCAAGCAAACGCAGCGATCCTGAACGACGTGAAAGCAGCAGTATCTAAAGATGTGGTTGAAGGTCTGCGTGCTATCGATCAAGAACTAGTGAAAACTGCTGTAGGCAGCACACAATTCCAAGAGTGCTTCTTCGCACACTGCCAAGTTCCTGAAATCGCTGAATACGTGAAGTCACTTCTAGACTAAGCATTACGCACTCATTTATCGGGAATAAGTCAAGGCCAGCCATCGTGCTGGCTTTTCTATTTTCTGAACTAAAACAATTTCGAGAAGATGGTTGTGTCCCACTGCTACGTACGAGTTCAATGTGCATTACTCAGAAACTAATTTCATCTGATGGCATATACGGATTAGTAATCTGAAAGCAGAGAGACCGATATTTGGATTGGCTTGGATAAAGTTAGTGTTGCAGTACTTTGTCCAAACGGGTTAAGTCGAGGCTTCGAGTCACTTAAAACTAACGGCTATGAGAAGAGTCAATGGTGGTATCGATCGGTATCACGAGGAGGTTGTTTGTCTGTAAAGACTATCAACACTTAGTGGAACGCCCCGATATGCCGGGGCGCTACCAAAGCGTTAGTCGTTAAAGTGGGCTGACATTTTGCTGAGATTTAACGTCATCGCTGATTTTCTGTCTGCGTCGCAACCAACTACGCCAGCGAATTGGCATCATTGGAATGATGATTAACAGAATACCCAAAACAGTGAAGAGGTCCGGTACTTCATCAAACCAGACAACACCAAAGAAGGTGACGAATGCTAAGCCGGAATATTCTGCCAACGCTATCTGACTGGCTGGTGCTTGCTGGAATGCTTTTACTACCAATGCATGGTAAGCGAGTACAAACAAGTTGATAGCGACAATCCATAATACATGTCGAAGGCTAATTGGAGCCCACTCCCAATAAGCCAGCACAAATGCAAAGGGTACCGTCATTAAGGTTGTCCAAAATAGTGTCGAGAGCAGAGATTGATCAGCCGGCACTTTACGAATCAAAATGTTACCAACACCCATTGATAATGCGCTACCGAGGGCAATAATGGCTGCCCAATGAAAATGCTCAGGACGTAAGACGATCAGTACGCCGATAAAGCCGAGAAAAGTGGCGAACACTTTGCTGGCAGTAGGGCGTTCTCCCAAAAAGATAAACGCAAGGGGGAGCACTAATAATGGTCCCACGTAAAACATGGCGTTGGCGGTGGCCAATGGCAAATGGGTAATAGCAACCATGGCGCAAGCACTGCCTAACAAAATAAGTTGAGCGCGCCAGAAAGTAACCCAGTCGCAACCCTTCTTCCATTCACTTCTATCCATCCTCAACCAAAAGGGCAGTAACAGAAGCAAACTGATGGATTGGCGAATGAAGACATACTGAAAAGTGGGTACCTCCCCATTTAAAATTTTTAGTGAAACATCTGATAAAGAGGCGAGCAAATTGGCTGCGACCAGAAAGAAGATCGCTCGCGATACGTTTTGGTTAGTCATGTTGAAGTTTGGTTTCTAAATGCTGTCGGCGAGTTAAGGCGATACAGCGTTTGTGGGAGGAAAGTTGAGGGTGATTTTACCAGATCCGTTTCGATCACTGATGTTTTATTTAAGTAGAGTTAGATCTAGTTCTCACATAAATGAACCGTTGTTTTAAAAATATTGTTTATTGGTTTTATTGCTGCAATAATAGCATCAATTACTTTTAGGAGACCTCCAATGAACCCAATCAGTCGTGTCGCCATCATCGGTGAATGTATGGTGGAGCTTAAGAAAAATAACGGCACATTAGAGCAAGGATTTGGTGGGGATACACTAAATACTGCTGTTTATTTGTCTCGTTTAACCAAACAACATGGTGTTGAAACATCCTATGTCACTGGCTTAGGTCAAGACCCGTTTAGCCGTGAAATGCTAGCGGCGTGGCGCGATGAAGGTATCAATACGGATATGGTCTACCTTTCTGAAGACAAGCTACCTGGCATCTACGCTATCGAAACCGCAGAGGATGGAGAGCGTAGTTTCTTTTACTGGCGAAATGATGCTGCGGCGAAATATTGGTTACGCGATCGCGCGCTTTTCTCGTTAGCTAAAGAATTGTGTCAGCATCAAATGATCTATCTGAGTGGAATCAGTTTAGCGATCATCTCTGATGATTGCCGTCAAATGCTGATTGAGCTTCTGAGCTTGTGTAGAAAAGAAGGTGTGAAGATTGCGTTTGATAACAACTTCCGCCCAAAACTTTGGCCAAGTATCGAGGAAGCTCGCGATTTCTACTCAAGAATTCTGAGCGTTACCGACATGGCCTTTTTGACCTTCGACGATGAAGTCATGTTATGGGGCGACAAGCACGAAGACGAAGCGATCAGTCGCACGAAAAACTTTGGCGTGAAAGAGATCATTGTTAAACGTGGTGCTGACGATTGCTTTGTCGTGACTGAAGACCAACTGCACACCGTTGCGGCATTGAAAGTCGAGAGTGTGGTGGACACGACTGCAGCTGGCGACTCTTTCAGTGCGGGTTACCTTGCTAAGCGTATTTTAGGCGGAGACGTTGCTGAGTCTGCGCTGGCTGGACACAAAGTGGCTGGCACCGTTATTCAACATCGTGGCGCAATCATTCCAAGCGAAGCGATGCCTACTATCTAAGGAACGATGAAATGAAAGACCTTAATCAACAACTTTCTGAAATTAAAGTAGTGCCTGTAATTGCAATCAAAGACGCAAACAAGGCAGTAAAACTGGCGCAAGTGCTGATCGAAAACGGCCTACCGTGTGCTGAAGTGACATTTCGTACCGAAGATGCCGCACTAGCGATTAAAAACATGCGCGAAGCGTACCCTGAAATGCTGATTGGTGCAGGTACGGTGTTAACAAGTGCTCAAGTTGACGAAGCGATTGATGCTGGTGTTGATTTTATCGTTAGCCCAGGCTTCAACCCAACAACCGTGAAGTACTGTCAACAGCGTAATGTCACTATCGTACCTGGCGTAAACAATCCAAGCCTTGTTGAACAAGCGATGGAAATGGGCCTGCGAACTCTGAAGTTTTTCCCTGCTGAGCCATCTGGCGGTGTTGCAATGCTGAAGGCGCTAACGGCCGTTTACCCTGTGAAGTTCATGCCAACTGGCGGCGTGAGTCCAAGCAATGTAAAAGATTACTTATCAATTTCTTCAGTCTTAGCGTGTGGTGGCACTTGGATGGTACCTGGCGATTTGATTGACAACGAGCAATGGGATGAGCTGGCGAAGCTGGTTCGTGAAGTTGCAGGAATTATCGCTTAATTCCTACCCCCGATTAGTACCCTAAAACTATCTATGATAGTCGAACGAACTTTTGAGCAATTTGCCAACGCCTGCGGCTCGACGCAGGCGTTTTTTATTTTGAGTTATCCATATTAGTATTTGGTCATTGACCTATTCCGACCAATAAACTGCCTAATCAGCCTTCTGGTTTTAAACCTGCTTATCCAGCCCGCTTACCAACGCAGCTCTCGTTACTTCTACACTCAAAAGAATAAATGTAACCAATCACTATTGGGCTCCTTTTCCTATGTTAAGACTAAGAGATGAATTAACGGGAGATAGGATATTGAGCGCCAAGACAAATTTGCGCCCAATATTAACTATGCCAGTTATTTCTGCCAGACTCGCTTGGATTGTTTTGGAGGTTTAAGCAGGAACAAGCTAAACAGTAAAACTATGCTCCCAATCGCAACGAATATAGATTGAGATGATTCTGCCAGTATGACCCCAGCCATGATCAATAGCGTACCAGCCGTCGCGGTAATCGAACCTACATACAGACCTTGTTTGTGATTGATTGGCGCTTGCTCTTCTGCACTGATAGGTGTGTTTAGCTGTTCTTTAAGCGCTGTTCTGCTTTGCAATACTGCATTTGGCTCCTTGGAGTAAAAATAGCTGGTGAAGAAGAAAAATCCGCCCGTTATGATCAGATGAAGTGCTAGCGTTACCACGATAGTCAAATCCTTGCTTTCTCTTGCTGTTAGCGGTGTAGAGGCGAGCCAATTCACATCAAAAATAAACATCATAAACAGCGATACCATACAGCCGACAATCACGGTCGCCCATCCTGACCAGTTCGGTGTTTTCACTGTGACAAGTGCTAACAAGGAAGGGATGTTGATGGGCATCTGAATAAACGCAGCAAAGACAAGCATCATATCAAACAGACTGTATGACTCGACGGAAGCCAGTAACAGCGCGGTTCCTGTCGCCAACAGCCCGGAGATCAAGGTTGATACCTTGCCGACAATCAACTGCTGACGACTATCCGCTTCTGGGTTTACCCACACTAGGTAAAGACTTTTCACCACAATGCCCGCATTGCGATTATGTGCAGAAGAAAGTGGTGCAATCGTTGCTGCAACCAGTGCCACCATGACCAATCCGAGTATTCCCTGTGGCATGTAGTGCTGAATGTAATAGAGGTAGGCTCCGGTATTCGCACTTTGTCCCAATGCCGGGTAAACCGAGAAAAGATCGATTTGCTGTGCCGCCACGAACCACGCAGGCATAAACCAAAGCACAGGAGCAAAAATAAATAATATTCCTGCCACGAATGCAGCTTTGGTTGCGTCTTTATCATTGGCGGTAGTGAGAAAGCGATAGCAACTTAATGTGTGGTTGTTGTTCATGGTTTGTTGCAACAACATCGTAAATGCCCAGACCACAAACAAGGACGGTATGTTGATGCCCGCGCCATAAATTGGCGTCGCGTGTTCAAAAATGTCACTCAGTGATTCAAAGCGCTGCAACGCGGTATAACCTATCACCAATGTAATTGCGATAAGTAAGACCAACTGAATCACATTGGTGACTGAAACGGTCCAGGCTCCGCCACTAACAGCGATCAAGGTGACGAGGACACCCATAACAAGAATGATGCTATAAACTTCAATTGCAAAAACAGCGGAGAAAAAAGACGCCAGTCCATTCATCCAAATCGCGCAAGCGATCAGCGTTAGCGGAAAGCTCAGCAAGGTAAATAGCTGCTCTGATGCTCGGCCGAATCGCACGCGAATCACTTCCATAGCAGTTTCTACTCTAAGCCTACGATACCTACGGGCAAAAAATGCGGCTGCGAGGAAAAACCCCAGTGAATTACCCCAAAAAATAAACATCACACTGATGCCGTCTTCATAAGCTTTGGCGGCAGCACCAGTAAAGGTCCAAGCCGAAAACTGGGTCATAAAAGCGGTAGCGCCAGCCATCCACCACATCATGGTTCCCCCTCCTTGAAGGAAGTCATTTGAGGAGTTGGAAAATCGACGGAATACCCATGCAGCGATCGCAATGAAGAGCAGATAGATCATTACGATCATCGAATCTAAGAAAGTCATGTGTCACAGCTCACGAAAAAATTAAAACGACGTTTTAAAGATCACAAAAATCCCGACAGGAACTTTATCGGAACGATTTTATGATTATATTAAAACAACATTAAATATAAAATAAAATGGCGTTTTAAAATGAAAATTAAATACCTTGCTTCTGCACTATTACTGGCAATGACCTCTGGTTTAGCTGGCGCCGCTTCTGTTGATATTCGACATGAGTTTGTGCCAGATCGTGATGGCGATGAGCATCGTGACCGTATTTACGTTTCACACCGTTTTGCTAACCAAATTGGTTTCAGCGTGGAAGCTAAGTGGAACTACAAAGATGGCCACATGAGTGACGCAGGCCACGAGACAGGTCTGACTTACCGCTGGAAAGCGACTGACAACTTCTCGCTGACTCCAGGTATCAACATTGATGCAAGTCCATCAGGTGCATCGACTTTCAAGTACAACCTGACTGGTTCATACAAAATTAATGATGAGTGGGATGTGGCAGCACGTATTCGCCATGGTTACAAAAACACCGACGATTCTCGTTACAACCAGCTAAACCTTTACGCAAACCGTAAGTTCGATTGGGGCAAGCTTGGCGTTGAGGCTGAGTACAAAGATCTTCACGGTGGAGAGGGTGGCTGGAAGGACAAAGGTCATGACCAGTTGATCGATTTCAAAGGTGAGTACACCAAACTAGAAAGCGGCTTTATTCCATTCTTCGCAGTTGCGGCTATCACGCACAAAGGCGATGGCTCTCAATACAAAGATGAGTACGTCCCACGTTTTCGTGCCGGTGTGAAATATAACTTCTAACAAGGAATTGTGACCATGAAAAAGCACACTTTAGCTTTGTGTCTGGCGGCGATTTTAGCGCCAGCGGCACATGCGACGGATCTAAAAGTCGAAGACCTGACTTGGAAAGCGATCACTTTTGGCCAATCGACGGACATGAACTTTGGCTCTACCATTTTGCCGGAAAAGGTTGGCGTTAACCAAGTGATGGTCAATGGTAAAGCTGTAGAGGCTGGCAAGTTAGCATCAACGTTCACTGTTGAAAGCCGTGGCGGCAAATTGGCTAACTCTCATGAAGGGTTAACCTTCTACTACACCGAGTTGCCAACGGATGTGAACTTTACCCTAAGTGCGGATGTGGTGTTAGAGCAACTTGGCCCAGAAACCGGAGCAACACCAAACCGTCAGGAAGGAGCGGGTCTGATGGTGCGCGATATTCTAGGTGCGGAGCGATTAGTCCCTCAACCTCAAGGCCACGAAGAGTTTCCGTCAGCATCGAACATGGTAATGAACCTGATGCGTTCGCATACTCGCACCAACGATGGCATGACGAACATAAATGCTTCATTCCGTGAAGGCGTGTACCAACCTTGGGGTACACCTGGTAACCGTTTAAGCCGTGTCGACTATGCGGAAGGGTTGCCTTATGGTACGGCTGAAACCTACCGTATGACGCTGACACGCACCAATGATGGCTTCAAAGTCAGTTACCGTAACGGTGACAAATCTTTTGAACAAGCTGTAAAAGGCGCAAATGCTAATATTGTTGAGATGCAAAATGCAGATTCTCAATACATCGGCTTTTTTGCCTCGCGTAATGCCAAGATGACGGTCAGCAATGTTGACTTACAGCTATCTGCGGCAGATACCGTTGATGCACCGAAATACGCGGCTGAGCAAGGTGAGTTGGTGTTCCAAAATGCATCATCTCCACGCTCTGCAACGAAAGACTACCCAGTACAGGCGCGAGCAAATTACTCGGGCGAGTTTGAGGTACTACACAATGGTAAATCGGTCGCGAAGCAGCAAGTAACAGCAGGTGAATTGTTCAGTCACTGGATCAATTTAGATGGCGGAGCAAACCAGCTGGATGTCAAGTTCACTGCGACCGACGGACCAAATCTAGAGACACAATCACACGCTTATAACGTCGATTTCGTTTCGATACCAAATCCAATGGAGCTTTACGTAGCGCCAAATGGCAAAGCTAATGGTAACGGATCTGCGGCGCAGCCACTGGATCTAGCCACTGCAATCGACTTGTTACCTGCTGGCGGCACAATCATTCTTAAAGATGGCGACTACCAAGGTATGGAGATCCCGTTAACTGCAAGTGGTAGCGTAGACAAGATCAAGCATCTTCGTGCAGAAGGCAATAACGTACGTTTTGTGTCTGAACTTCGCCACGAAGCACACTACTGGCATTACCAAGGTATTGAAGTCGCAGGTGCGCAATTTATTGTTCACGGCAGTCACAATACCTTTGAAAAAATGGTCACACACGGTGCACCTGATACGGGCTTCGTGATTACGTCTCCTGAAAAAATCGGACGTGCGCTGTGGGCAAGCTACAACCAAGTAATTGATAGTGAAAGTTACAACAACATGGATCCTTCACAGATCAACGCAGACGGTTTTGCAGCCAAGATGCGTATCGGTGATGGCAATACCTTCATCCGTTGTCTGTCTCACCACAACATCGATGACGGCTGGGATTTATTCAACAAGGTGGAAGATGGCGCAAACGGCGCAGTAACCATTCTTGATTCAATCGCGTTTAGTAATGGTCGCACTCTTGAGATTGCGAACAAAGGTGGCACGATTGGTAACGGCTTCAAGCTAGGCGGCGAGGGTATCCCGGTTCCACATGTCGTGAAAAACAGTCTGTCTTTCAACAACAATATGGATGGTTTTACGGATAACTTTAACCCAGGTGCATTGGTGTTGAGCGATAACGTGTCAATTGACAACAAGCGTTTCAACTTCTTGTTCCGTAAGAGCCCGTACTCTGGTGAGATTGAACAAGGAACGTTTACTAACAACCGTTCTTACCGATTCCACGTCAGCAGTAAATATGACGATGTGATCAACAGTGCAAAATCAACGGGCAACGCTCTGGTTGATGATGGCACTACCTACAATAGTGATGGCAAAGCGATCGATGTCAATTCGCTCGCCCCATTAAAGCAAGCATCGATGATTGATAACCAGCAAGCCATGCCGGGTAAAAAAGAAGCGATTCAGCTTAAGCAACTCATCCAATAACACTAAACGAAGGGCTCTAGGGAGCCCTTTTTGTTGGTCAAAAATTATTCGACATTGATCTCGTTTTCATACTTCCGCACTTGTCTGTGACATTAGATTTTGGAACTAGGTTCAAAATAGTACCCATTGAAAATTCATGGTTATTGTGCCGATCTTATTTACAAGATCCCCATTGTTGATCTCAATCACGTTTGGGCGTAAAAATTGAAAAATGAACCGTTGTTTTGATTTTTGTCTCAGTTCGTTTTGTTTTTTGAAAATATAATTTATCTAAATTAAAACAGCGTTTCGAGGATTCTATTATGGAATACGATTACTTAGTAATAGCAGGCTACTTTGCCCTGATGGTGGCCATCAGTCTGCTGTTCAAAAAAATGGCAAGTAACAGTACATCTGATTACTTCCGCGGGGGCGGTAAAATGTTATGGTGGATGGTTGGTGCAACGGCCTTCATGACACAGTTCTCTGCGTGGACATTTACTGGTGCTGCTGGTAAAGCCTTCAGCGATGGATTTGCTGTTCTTGCGGTATTCGTAGGTAACATGGTTGCTTACGTATTTGCTTACTTCTACTTTGCTCGTCGCTTCCGTCAAATGCGAGTAGATACCCCAACTGAAGCAGTTAAGCGTCGTTTTGGTAACACTAACGAGCAATTCTTTACGTGGGTAATTATTCCACTTAGCGTTATCAACGCGGGTGTGTGGCTAAACGGTCTTGGCGTTTTCGCTTCAGCCGTATTTAACGCCGATATCATTACCACAATCTATGTAACTGGTGCCGCAGTACTGCTTATCTCTTTGCTATCTGGTGCATGGGGTGTGGTTGCATCTGACTTTATTCAGACTCTGATTGTTGCTGTAATTTCAATTGCTTGTGCAATCGTGGCTTTGATTTATGTTGGCGGCCCTGGCGAAATAATTAACAAGTTTGACAATGGTAATGGCTTCTTCGTTGGGCCAGATATGAACTACCCTCTACTGCTAGTTGGTTCGTTCTTCTTCTTCATCGTTAAGCAGCTACAATCTATCAACAATATGCAAGAGTCTTACCGCTTCCTTAACGCGAAAGATTCAAATAACGCTAGCAAAGCTGCATTACTTGCGCTTGGCATGATGGTTGTTGGTGCTGTTATTTGGTTCATCCCACCATGGGCAACTAACATCATGGTTCCGAACGCAGCAGAAGCTTACCCTGCGCTTGGTGCTAAAGCTGGTGACGCGGTTTACCTAGTGTTTGCTCGCGAGTTTATGCCTGTAGGTACTGTTGGTCTATTAATGGCAGGTTTGTTCGCTGCAACGATGTCCTCGATGGACTCAGCACTAAACCGTAACTCTGGTATCTTTGTTCGCAGCTTCTACGCACCTATCATGCGTAAGGGTCAAGCAACTGACAAAGAGCAACTTCGCGCAGGTCAAATCGCTTGTATCGTGAACGGTATCCTAGTTATCTTGATGGCTCAGTTCTTCAACTCACTGAAGCACCTAAGTCTGTTTGATCTAATGATGCAAGTTGCGACGCTACTGCAATCGCCAATCCTAGTTCCATTGTTCCTAGGTATCCTAATTCGTCGTACACCAAAATGGGCACCATGGGCAACAGTGGTTGTTGGTATGGGTGTTTCTTGGGCTGTAGTGAACATCTTTACTCCAGCTAACGTAGGTAGTTGGTTTGGTATGGAAGAGTTAACACGTCGTGAAGCGGGTGAAATGCGTACTATGATTACTATCGCTGCACACCTAATCTTTACTGCTGGTTTCTTCTGCCTATCAACATTGTTCTACAAAGAAGAGGCCGATACTCACAAAGAAACAACAGCAGAGTTCTTTAAAGATGTGGACACAGAGTGTGTTGCTGAAGAAGGCCAAGACATCGTTGACCGTATGCAGCGCAAAAAACTGGGTTCACTAGTGATGATCATGTCAGCGGGTTTAACTCTGATGGTACTGATTCCAAACCCACTATGGGGACGTGCATTGTTCCTAGGTTGTGCGGCTGCCATCTTCGCGGTTGGCTACGCTCTGAAAAAGAGCTCAGGTCTAGAGTCTACCCAAGCATTAGCTGCGACTCGATAAGAAAGAAATATAATACTATCCACTGCCAACGGTTTCTGTTGGCAGTGCCATTGCGGAGAATTTGAAATATGGCCAAAGGCGATATCATCCAGCTATCTTTTGAAACTTTCACCGATAGCGATACGAACGTAAAAGTGACGCGTTTAACGCCAACTGACGTGATTTGTCATCGTAACTACTTTTACCAAAAATGCTTTACTCAGGATGGA
Organism: Vibrio sp. YIC-376; assembly: GCF_052353105.1. Lineage (NCBI taxonomy): Bacteria > Pseudomonadati > Pseudomonadota > Gammaproteobacteria > Vibrionales > Vibrionaceae > Vibrio > Vibrio sp. YIC-376. Next base: position 34,123 of record NZ_JBBWFK010000019.1, on the reverse strand, counting down.
CAAAAGCTTTTATTCGCAGGTGACTTCGACGGAAATCGCAACTATTACCTGCTAGACCTTGAAACGCAAAAAGCAGTCCAACTGACAGAAGGCGCTGGTGATAATACCTTTGGCGGTTTCATTTCAACGGATGAGAGTGCATTTTTCTATGTGAAAAACGAACTGAATCTGATGAAAGTTGACTTAGAAACATTCGAAGAAACAGTCATCTACACGGTTGATGAAGAGTGGAAAGGCTACGGCACTTGGGTAGCAAACTCAGACTGCACGAAGTTAGTGGGTATTGAAATTCTGAAACGAGACTGGCAACCGCTGACGTCTTGGGAGAAGTTCGCAGAGTTCTACCACACCAACCCAACTTGCCGCCTGATCAAAGTTGATATTGAAACTGGTGAACTGGACGTGGTTCATCAGGAAAGTGCGTGGCTTGGCCACCCGATTTACCGTCCATTTGATGATTCTACTGTTGGCTTCTGTCACGAAGGCCCGCACGACTTGGTTGATTCGCGTATGTGGCTGGTTAACGAAGACGGCAACAACGTTCGTAAGATTAAAGAGCATGCTAAAGGTGAATCTTGTACGCACGAATTCTGGATCCCAGATGGCAGTGCGATGGCATACGTGTCTTACTTCAAAGGCCAAACGGATCGCGTTATCTACAAAGCAAACCCTGAAACATTAGAGAATGAAGAAGTGATGGTAATGCCACCTTGTTCACACCTGATGAGTAACTTTGATGGTTCTTTGATGGTCGGTGATGGTTGTGATGCTCCTGTCGATGTTGCAGATGCAGACAGTTACAACATTGAAAATGACCCGTTCTTGTACGTGCTAAACACTAAAGCGAAATCGGCGCAAAAACTGTGTAAACACAGCACATCATGGGATGTTTTGGACGGTGATCGTCAAATTACTCATCCGCATCCTTCATTTACTCCAAATGACGACGGTGTGTTGTTTACCAGTGACTTTGAAGGTGTGCCTGCAATTTACATTGCTGAAGTGCCGGAATCTTATAAGCACTAATTAAACAGTGAATAGCTACGTAAACGCCCGGTTCTGCCGGGCGTTTTTTAATTGAATCGCTATTGATTGGATTCCGCGTCTTCACGCTTGATCACTTTATGCCCATCTTCTGAAACACCTTGCTTCCAGTAGCTGCTGATGTAGATATTTTCACGATCAACTTCCTTTTCATTACGGAAGTATTGGCGTAAAGCGCGCATTGAATCGAACTCACACGCACACCACACGGCGGCATCACCCTCCAACCATTCTAATTCACGAACGGCTTCTGCCAGAGCTTGACCTTCTGTCAGCCAAATCAATTCCATTCCGGCTGGTGCGTGCAGAGGTTGAATGTCTGCGGCGGAGATGACACTGATTACTGCGTAGCCTTTCGCTTCTTCTGGCAAAGTGCGAATTTTAGCTGATAGAGCAGGGAGTGCGGTCATATCTGCCGCCATAAAAAACCAGTCTGCTTCGGTATTTAAGTTAGATATGGTTCCAGGACCAACGATGTTGATGACATCTCCTTTCTGCACCGACATTGCCCAACGGGCCGCAAAACCACACTGTAAATCTTGTGTGATGTGACGGACAAAATCCACTTCAATACTAGAGGTTTCTGGATAGAAGCGGCGAATAGTATAAGTGCGCATCAAAGGTCGATTCTCTTCTGAAACGGGTTGTAAATCGGTACCACCCATCTCATTAAAGAGCAGCTTAATGTAGCCACCTTCACAGTCTGCAGGGAACTGGCTCAGTGCTTCACCCTGTAGAGTAAGGCGCTGCATGTTTGGAGTAATCGTTTCTGTATGTGTGACCACAAGTTCTTTTGGTTGAGGTTTCTTTTTCATTTTCACTTTCTCGATAATTATTCTCTTTCTCATTAAAGATTATCAATATCCGTCTTGAGAGAGTAGCGTCTTTAAACAAATTTACATTGTGAATCGAAATTGAAACCTCAGTAAAAAGTGTCTTCTGTTCTGATATTGGTCAATCAATCGTTGAACTTGTTCCTAGAGCTATTTCGGCCTGAGTTCATCTATATCATCGGGATCGTCGACAGAAGAAGCAAAGCCGCCATGCCATAGTTAAACCCTTTTACACGTTTAGGTGTGGTTAGCCAGCGCTGAAGCTGCATCCCAGCCGCAGTCCAAAAAGTTACTGACGGCAGATTGGCTAAGCAGAAAATACCCGCAATAAAGGTTAGCTCTAACCATACCGCGCCTGTGCTGTATACGGTAATTGCGGTGAGCGCCATCGACCAGCCTTTTGGATTGACCCATTGAAACGCCATCGCACCGATAAATGACATCGGACGAAAATCGTGTTTAACGTCGGATTTATCGCTGGTGGCAATTTTATAAGTGAGGTACAGCAAGTAGCTCAAACTCATTACTTTTAAAATTGAATGGGTAACCGGATAGGCATGAAACAAGCTCATTAAGCCAATGCCAACCAGAATCAGCATCAAACCAAAGCCGAACGTAATACCTAACATATGCGGAATTGTCCGTTTAAAGCCCACATTCGCACCCGATGTCATCAGCATTATATTGTTAGGCCCCGGCGTGAATGTTGATACAAAAGCAAATAGCGCCAATGCGCCTAATTGATGGTATTCCATAGTATGTTCCTTAACTTAAAACCCGTCTCACATGGACGTTAGCTAGAGAACAACTATAAGTAGAAACGTCATCAATATTGTGCTTTTATTGACCTCAGTTGATTTTATTTGGCAACAAAAATTCATTATGGATAGATTTGACGAAAGAATATTGCAAGAACTTAAATTGGACGGAAGAATCTCCAATGTCGAGCTGTCTGAGCGCGTTGGATTGTCACCCTCAGCGACGTTGCGCCGGGTGCAAGAGTTGGAGCGAAAAGGTGTTATCAAAGGCTACCGAGCGGTGTTGGATAGCGAGCAACTTGGTGTAGGTTTTATCGCCTATGTCTCGATTGGTTTGGCTTCTCATTCAAAACGAGCACAACTCGATTTCGAAGAGCACGTCCGTTTTGTTAAAGAGGTGGTGGAATGCCACAACATCACTGGTGCGAACGAATATTTGTTGCGGGTAGAAACGCGAGATTTGGCAGCTTATAAGGCGTTTCATGCGAATGTGCTGGGTGAGTGTGAACACGTTCAAGGGATTACAACCATGGTGGTGATGGATACACCAAAAGATGAACGATGATGAATCAATCTGTGTAGCACGTGAATTTGAAGTGGCTCGAAAGAGTCAGTCGAGTATGAGATGGCTAAGGTGTCTACTCGCCTGGCTTCCACTCAGTCCAATTGAGCATCGCGTAGTCGGCAAGCTTGAGCATCGGGATGTCTTCATGGGTATCACCATAGGCATAAACAGACGCAAAATCGCTTAGTGAAAACGCCGCTTTTACGCGCGCGACTTTTCTTTCTAAACTGCAATCGCCTTTGAGATAGACTCCGCTGATTGTTGCCTTTTTCGTATCGAGTTCACTGCATAGCAGGTAGTAACCATTCGCTTCACACCACGGTTGCAAATACAGGTTTAGTGAAGCGGAAACAACGACGATGATATCGCCTTGTTGTCGGTGCCAATCCAACTTATCTATCGCTTCTGACCTCAGATGGCGGGGGATGATGTCGTTGGCGAATTGAGTACCGATGGCTTTGACTTCTTGAGTCTCTTTACCTGAAAAGGCAATGAAACTGGTGATTGGACGCATAAAGCGCGCTGGCAAAATACCAAGTTTATACAGCAAGTAAAATGGTATGATCACTATCCCGCCCACTTTCTTTCTAAAGCCAGAAGCAGAATAGTGAAGGAACAGGCTGAACATGTCCTGACGAGTAATGGTCCCATCAAAATCAAATAGTGCCAGTGACGGCTTTTTCGCATCGTTCAATTTCTTAGCCTACTGTTCTAATATTTTTGTTCACTGAGGTCAGTCGCTTGAAATTATTGGTAAAACACCGCTAACCAGATGGTCTCCTGATTGGGGTCAGTCCAGCTCACTTTGTGTTTGGTGTGCGCCGGGATATTAATGTGGTCACCTGCCTCAAGTCGTTTTACCGAGCCATTTTCGAAGGTCAGTTCTCCGGTCCCTTTTAACACTAATACCCACTCGTGTTCTTCTTGGTCATACCAACCATGTTCAGGTGAAGTTTGTCCATGAGAGACAATGCGTTCAATGCGCAGATTTTCGCGGCACAGCAGATCTTCAAACGTTTCTTCACTGACATCATTGGGTAAATCTTTAAACAGGTTCATCGTATTTCCTAGTGAATGCTCAGTTTTAAACTCGCAAGTTATTGCCAGCGTTGACTATTGACGATCATAACACCAAACAGAGACACGAGATGCCATTAATAGCCAATCTCCGTCCAATAAAGAATTGTATAAATCGGCTGGGCTTTCTTCTCACACGCACATTTTGCATTACAAGCTTGTAACGCATTTGCATAATATGTTGATCGGTTTGGCGTTTTCTAATACAGAACAGCTATATTTTTTACAAATTGATTTCCGTCAATTTAGTAAGGTTTTTATGTGCTAGATTGCGCCGAGTTAAAAAATATAAGTACCCGAGTGCGCTAATACTCTGACTTTCCGATGGTTCTTACCGGAGAGCCATAAGCACGTCATTAGGTACAATACGAAGCCCCTAAAAGGAAATTAAAATGAAAAAAACAATCTGCAGTTTGGCAGTGGTTGCTGCGCTCGTGTCACCAAGTGTTTTCGCTCATAAGCAAGGTGACTTCGTTCTTCGTGTTGGTGCGGCATCTGTCGTTCCTAATGATAGCAGCGACAAAATTCTTGGTTCACAAGAAGAGTTGGAAGTGGATTCCAACACACAGCTTGGTCTGACGTTTGGCTATATGTTTACGGACAACATCAGCTTCGAAGTGTTAGCGGCAACGCCTTTTAGCCATGACATTTCAACAAATCTATTGGGATTGGGCGATATCGCTGATACCAAACAACTACCACCAACCTTTATGGTTCAGTACTACTTTGGTGAGCCTCAAAGTAAGTTCCGTCCATACGTTGGTGCAGGTCTTAACTACACCATCTTCTTTGATGAAGGCTTCAACAATAAAGCGAAAAATGTTGGCTTGACCGATCTTAAATTGGATGATTCTTTCGGCTTAGCTGCCAACGTAGGCGTGGACTTCATGATTAACGATCAATGGTTCCTCAACGCTTCAGCGTGGTATGCAAACATTGAAACAGAAGCGACGTATAAGTTTGGCGGCGAGAAGCAAAAGACTGACGTAGAGATTAACCCTTGGGTATTTATGATCAGCGGTGGTTACAAGTTTTAAAGAAAAACCAGTAGTTTTCAGGGTCAGTTGACCTTGCTAGCAACATTTGCAACGCGAAAGGCTATAAGCCCTAGCGCATGACAATTTTGGCATGGCTTTAGGGGCGGTTTACGGGGCCGCCCCTCTTTTTGTTCTCATCTTAAATCGTAATGATTTAATCAAACGTGACCTCGGTGAAGTGTGGATTTGCCTTAAGCGCTCTCATCGCAAGCAGATTTTCGGTCGGAAAGGCAATGTGCTCTCCGTCGACATCCAGAAATAGGCACTCTTGTCGCTGCATATCAAAACCGGTATCGAATGCTCTCCCCTGATGGATTTCACCATTTTTCAGAGTGATTTCGACAGGTAGCTGAAACATGCAGGCTATTTCAATAAAATCGTATTGGTTGCAGGTTACCATTGTACTTCTCCATTTCCACCAACGCTCCTTATAGTGTAATCCGTGTAGCGTTTTTGGCTTGAGATTGATTTTCTGAAGAAAAATTTTTTCTGTGAAACTTAATCTTCATCTTACCCCTCATCTTGGTCATGAAATAGACATATAAGCAGGCTTTACTACAACTATCGTTGAGTAAACGTAGATAACACATGTCTGAAACGACCCTAAAAAACACCTATCTAAGCCGTAAACGTAGTTTGAGTTCATTGAATACTTCGCAAACTTATAATGCGCAACTCGCATACCGTATTCATCACTCTCCTCAGTTTGAAAACGGTCGTGTCAAAAATGCGATGCCAAATGTACCAAGCCACCAGTCATTTTGGCAGGTTCTCTGGAGCTATTTAGGCGGACGAGCACCACTGTGCCCAAATGAAGATTTGCCGTATTCTCCAATCTATCAGGATCAGTTTTCCCAACGCACTGACTCAATGCGGGTGACTTGGTTGGGGCATTCAACCATGTTGGTGGAAGTGGATGGTGTCCGTATTCTGACGGATCCTGTTTTTGATTATGCTTCTCCACTGATCGCGAAAGCATGGTTTGAGCGTAATATCCCCAATACCCACGCAAGAGAGAGCTTGCCTATCCCAGATATCATCGTGATCTCGCACGATCACTACGATCATCTGGAGGCCTCGAGTATCCGATTTTATGCTGACAAATCGGTCACATTTTATGTTCCGCTTGGTGTCGGCAAACACCTTATCAAATGGGGAGTGTGTGCTGATAATATTGTCGAATTTGACTGGTGGGAGAGTGTTCAGTACGCCAACATCGAGCTTATCTGTACGCCAGCTAATCATAACTCAGGGCGCACCTATCTGGATAAGAACTCTACCCTGTGGGCTTCCTGGGTCATCAAAGGTCGAAGAGAAACGCTGTATTTTAGTGGTGACAGTGCTTACGACCAGCACTTTTCTGAGATTGCACTGCGATGTGGACCGATAGATATCGCCTGCTTGGAAGTTGCGGCAGATGTGAAGGACAAGCAAGGCTATCCGGTAGAAAACTGGGGTCACATGCAAGCGCACCATACCGTACAGGCGTTTAAGGATCTGCAGGCGAAAAAACTATTGCCTGTCCATTGGGCGACGTATGAGCTATTTACTCATCGATGGGATGAGCCGATTTTAGATTTGATAGCGCACTGCCAAAGAGACAGTCTTACGTTGCTTACTCCGATGCCAGGAGAGAGTTTTTACATTCAAAATGAACATAGAAATTGCAACTGGTGGTTGAAGGAAACTGACGATGAGTCTGTAAGCAGCGTACCGGTGTAACGCGCTCTTGGATTCAATCTTCGTTATTTCTTGAATTTGTTGCATCGCTTAACTCGCTTTTAATTCGTAGAACTTCGCAATTGAATACGGGCGAGTGCCTGCTGCCAAATCCGTAACATATCATCGCCAAACAGATAAAAGCACATATCAAGTGGGCGGTATTCAGGGCGGTGACAGATGGACATTGCTATTTCTGCTGCTTCTTGTGGAGGGTAACCATAAACACCACAAGAGATAGCAGGTAGAGCGACGGTTTGGCATCCATTTTGTAGTGCCAGATCGAGAGCATGTTGATAAGCAGATTCCAGTACCGCTCGAGGGTCGGAAAATTTGTTGTATATCGGGCCAACGGCATGAATCACGTAACGTGCGTTTAAATTCCCGGCTTTAGTAATGCGAGCTTCGCCAAAAGGGCAGCGGATGCCGTTCACATCTTCCACTTCGTAACACGCATTTTGCAATGTAGGACCAGCAGCATAGTGAATTGCGCCATCAACACCACCTCCACCGAGCATTCATGGGTTGGCAGCATTAACGATAGCGTCAACCTCCGCTGTGGTGATGTCTCCTTTAATCAATGAGATATTGTTCATGTTACTTGCCTTATAAAATCTGGTTCTAAATGAGTCGGACACTATTCACTTTTTACCTGAGGCTTTAACTCGACGACATTCCCTTCAGGATCATTAATATAGAGTGAGCGTCCAAAACCCTGTGCACCATAACGCTTGGAGAAATCCTCAGTTTTAATATCGTGTGAGAGCAGATACTGGCGTAGTTCACTTTCTTCAAAAGGCGCAAGTTGCAGGCAGAAGTGATCGATATTCCTTCCATTTTGCACCGGAGGTTTCCCACCAAGTCTTCCCAGTTCACTCTCTACCGTGACGATATCAATCAATGCGATTCCTGCTCGGAGCTGGGTTAAGCCTAGCTCGGCCAGTTCCCTTTCGACAGGACAGCCCAATATGTCGCGATAGAAATGCAGCATGGCATCGAGATTACTGGTTCTTAAAACTATGTGGTCGAGTGCTTTGACTTCGATAGGATTATGACTAGACATGTATTCCTCCTCTGATTGCTTTGAGGATAGCATATGACCTTAGCGCTTTTTTATACGTGCTAATGTCTTGCAAAGGAGAAACGGTGGCTAACCTAGCATAAGGAGGCGGCAGTGATACGTTGAGCTTGCGTTATTAGCTCGCCAATGCAGAAACCGCCTGCTGCACAGTTGTGAAATGGATTTTAATGATGCATCTCTGTGCTTGACTGAATTCATGAGATTGGATGAGCGCGGTTACCTCTTCAACAGGCAAAATTTTATCCCTGCTCATCAGCGTGATTTGGTTGATATTTTCAGAATTCAAACCGAAGGTACGACCATGTGAATCAATCACGTAATCTTCTTGTCCCCAAATGAGCGATTCGCACTCGGCATGTAAGTCTGAATGGGAGTGCAGATAGATGAGCTCGTCATCGCCGTCTAGTTTTAGTAAGCATGGCCACAATACGTTGTTTAGTGTCATTCTATCGCCTCGTTAATGATTGGGGTTAAAAGCCGGAATTTGGCATTTTTAAAAACTCGATTTCCTCTGGCGTACTTTTTCTTCCTAATATCGCATTGCGATGTGGATAGCGCCCAAATTGGTCGATGATGGCTTTGTGTTTTAACTCAAAATCGTAGTTCTTTTCAAGTCCCGGAGCTCGAAACAGCTTTTCTGCTTCTACATGGATGACACGAGATTCACTGTGCATGAACGGCATGTACAAAAAGCTACGTTGATCGTGATTAAGCGCTTTATGCAGACCGAGTCGAATGGCCTCTTGCGCTAACGAGAGCGCGAGTGGATCTTGTGCAAACGCTTTTGGTGTATTGCGGTACACATTACGCGAAAACTGGTCGAGTACAATGATTTCGGCTAATCGTCCTTTTGCGCTGTCGCGCCAGCTAAAGAGTTCGCATCGAGCGGCTTGTTCGAGCAGTGATGAGAACCGAGATTCAATGAGTTTATCCAGCTCTGGACTATTTTCGAACCAATTTTGAGGGGACAGTTCTTCAAACCAGAATTTGATGATCGACAGGTACATTTCGCTTCCTTGTCTTGCAAACAATCAGTAACGAAGAGCCAGAAGTATAGATTCTGGCTCTCAGTTTTACTATCGTCCGTATGTGTCTACAATGTAGCGCTCAAAATCATCGCACATTTGCTCGTCAGAAATGACGTTGCTTGCCAGTTCTTTACTGCCGTCGACGACTTTAATTGTCGCGTTCAGCGAAGTCACTGGTGCTCGTTCACGCGTTTCAAGCGCTTTGATTTTCTGTTGCTGAACTTCCCAGGCTTGCTCTGATGACAGGTTACAAACGTCTGCAAGGTATTTGGCATTAAAGCCCTCGCCAGTCAGACTGACAATGGTTTCATTGTGAGAAAGGTTGTTGCCAGCGTGCCAGTAATGTTTAGCTAGCAGTGGGCCGATCTCTGGGTTATCTGTAAGGTAGCCAAACTTATCTAAGAAGTATGCTCGAGTCTGATAAACCGCCATATGCGCCAATAGGTAACCTTGATACGCACAAGCCGCTTCATCCGATAGCAGATGTGGAATCGCCATTAACGGGCGAGGACTGCATTCCAAACCAAGGATCTGCTTCTCGCAATCTCGCGCAAGTTGAGTAATGCGCTCTGGTGTTAGTTCATCATCGCTTAGCTGATACAGTGCGCGCTCAAAATATGGTACGACCAAGATACTGCGCTCTTCGTAGGCTTTGAATGGCTGACGGCTATTGATCATCGCTTGAATGATCTCATCAGGTACTGGGTTACCTTTATCATCCAGTGCGTATTGTTTTAGCCAATCCGCATCGGTTAGCAGGCTGTCACAGAACATCGACTGGGTTTCTGCATAAGCCATGGAAGTTGGCGCAAACTCCTGCGAGAAACAGGGTGCGTTCATTTTTACGTTGGCAAAGTGGGCTGCGTGGCCGCCTTCATGGAATAACGTATTGATGCCATCGTAGCCGCTACCCACTTGGTCTGGTTTGGCATTGCTTGTGAAGTTGACCTGCGCAGCAACCCATTTACCTTGGTTGTAAAAAGAAGGAATAGGGCCGTGGCAGAATCCATTCGGGTATTTGCCTTTACGATCGAGCAGATCCAGAGTCAGCGTCGCGCCTGAGTAGTCGATATTCAGACGACCGAACGACTCTACCCAACGTCGCAAAGACTTTGAAAACGGTACGTATGGATCAAGGTCACGCATCACGTCGCCCGCGAACGAGTAGATAAAGTTATGTCCTGTTAGTGCTGTTTGACCTTTCTCTTTCGCCAAATTCTCTAAGCTTGTCAGGTGGGCATTTCGGGTACGCTGCTCAAAATCATCCAGAATCCCGAACAGTTGCTCAGTCGTCATCTTCTCAGTTTTTTGCACCGAGTAGTCGAAGAACGTAGCGTAACCAAGTGAGCGGGCAAACTGATTACGCAGTTTAATCAGTTCGATAAATCCATTCTCTAGTAGCCATTGCTCAAGATTTAGTAACGCTTGATGAGCGGATTGGCGCACCGCTTCGTGATTATTAGTACGAATGGTAGAACTTAATACCGGTAATGAGCCCTCTGTTTGCTTTCCATTTTCATCAGTAAAGGTCTGAATGTGATTTTGTTTTTTCTCGAATAGCTCTGCTTCAAACGCAATGAGCTGATTTTTAAGTGCTTGCGCATCTTTACCTTCGATTGCGTGTGATTCAAACATCGCTAGCCAGCCTGACAGACCCGTTTTGGTTTGCTGTTTCTCTTGCTGATCAGCGATTGAGTCTGCGGCTTCTAACTGTTGTTTGATTGCCGTAATTTGTTCAGCGTTGCTTAAAAAGCTTGTCCATGCAGTTTGTGCCTGCGTCGAGCCATCATGATCATCGCTGATCCCCATGTAAGTTTCCCAAAAGAAATCTTCTTTAGTGCGGTGAATCGCGAGATAGCGTTGGTTGAGGTCGTTGAGGTAATCCGTTGCGTTCATTTTGATCCTTCAAATGGTTGCGTTATGTAGTCAGTTGATTATTACACGCTTAGGAGCAAGAAAGGAGTTGGAGCGTTATTTACTGCCTTTGCATTTCGTAAACGTAATTTTACTATTTGTTTACATTTTAATGGGTTAATGAGTGGTTTGTTATTAAAACTAGTCAGTAAATCAAAACTCATCTGTATAAACAGTGGGCTAGTACATTCACAGTCTCGTCAGTGATCACGCAGTTTCGCTTGAAATCCAAACATAGATGTCATTTGGGTTTATAGTTTATGCATTCTTTTTCAGCTTCGATAGATGAAATAAAAATGATAACAAAGACAAAAACAATATTATTTATGCTAGGAATGGTGTTGGCAGGGTGCTCTTCAGTTACATCGCCAAAAAACGATACAGCCGAAAGTATTCAGCAAAAGTGTGCTGTGATTCTTAGCAGCCATGTACCAGATGATCAGCGTTGGCAAGTCTACAATGACTTACTGCAAGAGTATGTCACTTATAAAGTGGACAATCAGACCGATTTTGAACGTTTCAATGCATTTATTCAGGAAGTACAAATGGATGAAACCAGAGAGTTAATTACCGAGTTAATGGAAGTAACTGATTGGGGATGTGCAAACGGCAATTATCTCGAAGAAATGGACTTGTTTATCCGGGAAGTACAAAAATAAGTAAACCGAGCGTTGGAGCGCTCGGTTATGCTGAAACGTTCAGGCTTACTCAGTCACGCCATTGATTTATTCTTCAGGGTAATCTCCCTTGTTTTGATTTTCCGCTTTCGCTTTCCAATGTTCGCTCGGATCATATGCCTCATCGCATAAGTCAACGGTATAGCCCATTTCTGTAATTTCTTTCAGGGTGAGGTTGTCAGCAATCTTCGCAATGTCACCCGCTTTGTTACGTAGTTCCATGATTTATCCTCCGTTGTACCTAAGTGACTTCAATATACTGAAACAAGCATATCGAGGTAACTTTAGTATAAGTATATATCCCCAGCGACGATTATGATGTCTAAAACCATGCTTTTTGTATGACTAATAGGGCAATGATTTGCGCTAGCTCGTGTAATTCACATCAGCACAATGGAGATATAGCGTGTTTTGTGATTTATTGACTCGTTCATTTGTCTTTAGGAAGGAAGATTTATGGTGATTCTAGATCATGTACTTGCGCAGCAGATCGTCGACAGAACCATGTCTATTATCGGTCACAATGTGAATGTGATGAATTCAGCGGGCATCATTATTGGTAGTGGTGACCCTAAACGAATTGGTCAGGTTCACGATGGTGCTGTACTGGCGCTCAGTCACGGTGACTCTCTCGAGGTGAATGAACAACAATGTTTGACTCTGCAAGGCGTGAAGCCTGGTATTAACATGCTGCTCAAGTTGCACGGTGAGGTGGTGGGTACCGTTGGTGTTACTGGCGAGCCTGATAAAATTCGCGATTTTGCCAAGTTGGTAAAAATGACCGCAGAACTCACCATTGAGCAAGCTGCGCTAGTAGAAAAATTTCAGTGGGACAGGCGTCATCGGGAGGAGTTTATTCTTTCCTGGATTAAGGGAGGCTTAACCGAAGAAGAGATCAAAGATTGGGCGATGCGTCTTTCTATCGATATTACTCAGCCTAGGGTCGCTACGGTGATCGAAGTCTCTACGACTTCCGCTTCGAATAGCATGAAGAGTGTGAGAAATATCGTCGAGTTGCTAGAGTATCCGGAAAGAAACAACCTTGTTGCGATCGTCTCGGTGAATGAAATCGTGGTGCTCAAACCTTGCCACTGTACAAAGCAATGGGACAGCAAAATAGAAAGCGAACGGATTGACAAGTTGATGTCTCGATTAAGCGATTACGATTTTCATACCTTTCATATTGCGCTTGGGCAATTGTTCGTTGAACCTAAAGACGTACCCTTATCGTATCAAAGTGCGAAACAGGTTATGGCCGTCGGGAAGCAGTTTCATCCAGATAAACGCAAATACTTGTTTGATGAGTTACGCTTGCCGGTACTTTTAGCGCCGTTGGCTGATATTTGGCAAGGTGAACAAATTATTGATAGGGTGAAACTGTTGAGGGAAAAAGATAAATCTGGTCAGTTACTGAAAACGCTTGATGCGTTATTTGAGTGCAATGGTAACGTTAAGGAGTGTTCTAATGCTCTGTTTATTCATAGAAATACCCTCAGATATCGTCTGGAGAAAATCACAGAGATTACTGGCTTATCAACCACAAATTTTGTAGGGTTAGCTGAGCTTTATATTGCGACACGCCTCTCAAAAATGACCTAGCGTTGTGCATTTGCACAATGAAGGTCATTTTTAAACGAGATCATTTGTCACTCCGCCTAAAGGAATTTACTAGCAAACGATTGATAATTCTAATGTCCCTACATATTGAAGTGAGCCTACTTGGTCTTGCTCGATAAAATAAAAATAAATGGAGTTATCATGACCCTTATATTAATCCTGCTCGGGGTGATTGCGTTTATCGTGCTCACCACTACCAAATTTAAGTTACATCCATTTTTAGCCTTAATCATCGCAGCGTTTCTTGCCGCGTTTGCTTATGGCTTACCTGCTGACAGCATCGCCAAAACCATCGCTTCTGGATTTGGTGGTATTCTCGGCTACATCGGCTTGGTTATCGTTCTGGGTACCATCATTGGTATTATTCTGGAGAAAAGCGGCGCTGCGATCACCATGGCAGATACGGTCATTAAAGTTCTGGGTGAGCGTTTCCCAACCTTAACCATGAGTATCATCGGCTATATCGTTTCTATTCCGGTATTCTGTGACTCTGGCTTTGTTATCCTTAACTCATTGAAAGAATCGCTTGCCAAACGTCTGAACACGTCAAGTGTGGCGATGAGTGTAGCGTTAGCGACAGGTCTATACGCGACGCACACTTTTGTACCGCCAACTCCGGGCCCAATTGCTGCCGCAGGTAACCTTGGTCTGGAATCTAACCTTGGCTTGGTTATTGGCGTGGGTGTCTTTGTCGCAGCTGTCGCAGCGTTGGCTGGTATGTTATGGGCAAACCGTTTCAAACATGTTGAGCCAGATGGCATCGATGTTGCCGAGGAAATTCAACATGATTGGAAAGCTCTGAAAGCCTCTTACGGCAAACTGCCAACTGCAAGCCAGGCATTTGCTCCAATTTTTGTTCCAATCTTACTGATCTGTTTTGGCTCTATTGCTAAATTCCCAAGCCTGCCTCTCGGTGAGGGCATGTTGTTCGATGTACTGACTTTCCTCGGCCAACCTTTAACGGCATTGGTGATCGGCCTGTTTCTTTCTGTTCGTCTATTAAAATCGGATAAGAAGATTGAAGAGTTTGGCGAGCGTATTAGTCAAGGTATCACTGCCGCAGCACCTATTCTTTTGATTACCGGTGCTGGTGGTGCGTTTGGTACCGTACTAAAAGCGACACCACTTGGTGATTATCTTGGTACTACTCTGTCTGCATTAGGTGTCGGTATTTTCATGCCATTTATCGTTGCTGCTGCCCTGAAATCCGCGCAAGGTTCTTCTACGGTCGCACTGGTAACGACGTCTGCTCTGGTTGCCCCAATGCTGGCACAATTGGGACTGGATTCAGAAATGGGTCGAGTGCTGACAGTAATGGCGATTGGTGCTGGCGCGATGACAGTTTCACATGCAAACGATAGTTTCTTCTGGGTTGTTTCCCAGTTCAGTCGAATGTCAGTAGGTTTGGCTTATCGAGCACAAACCATGGCAACTCTGATTCAGGGTGTCACTGCGATGGCATTGGTATACATTTTGACTCTCGTTCTCTTATAAGTCTCAGGAAATAGATATGAAAGTGGTAATTGCACCTGATTCATTTAAAGAAAGTTTAACCGCCAAGCAAGTAAGCGACGCGATTAAGACAGGCCTTGCTCGAGTTTGGCATGATGCCGAGTTTGTTACGGTTCCGGTAGCAGATGGAGGAGAAGGCACGGTTCAATCGTTGATTGATGCAACACATGGTGAGCAAGTGTTCACTACCGTTATGGGCCCTTTAGGAAATGAGGTTCAGGCGTTTTACGGTATCCTTGGTGATGGTGAAACTGCGGTGATTGAAATGGCAGAAGCCAGTGGTTTACATCTTGTCCCAACTGACGCACGTGATCCTAAACTGACCAGCAGTTTTGGTACTGGCCAGTTGATTAAACATGCTTTAGAACGCGGTATGCAACGTTTAATCATTGGCTTAGGAGGAAGTGCGACTAATGACGGTGGTGCAGGTATGTTGGCTGCGTTGGGAGTTAACTTTCTTGATGAGGCCGGGAATGCAATTGCCGCAAACGGCGGTGGTTTAGTTAATCTTTCCTCCATCGACATTTCAGGTCTCGACTCTCGTTTAGCGCAATGTGAGATACTCGTCGCGTGTGATGTTGATAATCCTCTTTGTGGAGAAAAAGGTGCTTCGGCAATCTTTGGTCCACAAAAAGGGGCAACAGCATCCGATGTCGCTACACTGGATAACGCTTTGCTTAAATTTGGTGAGTTGACTGAGCAAGTCACAGGTAAGCATGTACTAACCCGTGAAGGAGCCGGTGCCGCCGGTGGGATGGGAGCAGCACTGTTAGGATACACGCCTGCTCGTTTACAGCCAGGAATTGAAATTGTATTGGAGACGGTCAAACTAGCGGATCTTGTTGCCGATGCTGATATCGTATTTACTGGTGAAGGAAGAATTGACCACCAAACGGCTCATGGGAAAACCCCGATGGGGGTCGCTAAGGTAGCGAAGCAATTTAACTTACCAGTGATCGCGTTAGCTGGCTGCGTGGGCGATAACTTCCAAGCCGTTTATCAGTGCGGGATTGACGCTGTATTTCCTTGTGTGCCAAGAGCAATGAGCCTGGCAGACGCAATGAAAGAAGCTGACACAAACGTGGCGAATTTAGCCGAGAACGTTGCCCGGTTATGGTTGATGAAATAGTCGGTTTCTATCCAAGACATTAAGGATAAAACTCCACTTCGCGTGGAGTTTTTTATTGCTATGGCGAAGCATCTTAGCCTGCTACAAGCTCTGACAAACAGCGAATCTGCTTCGGGATGGCTTTCCCCGGTGCTGGCTCACCCGCCGCGTTAAACCAAATTGTATTCAGCCCTGCTTCCATCGCGGGGTAGATGTCTTTGCTCGGCAAGTCTCCAACCATGGTCAATTCTCTTTCGCTGACACCAAGTTTTTTAGCAATGGCTTGGTAAAATTCAGCGCAATTTTTTTCAATGCCAATATTAGAAAAACAGAAATAACCACTGATGTATCGGTCTAAATCGACACGCTGGAAAGCTCGCTGTACATCTTCCATAACAGAGTCTGATGCACTAGTGGCAATATAGATCTGATGGTTTTTGGAGAGCATTGCCAACGTTTCTTTGGCCTGTGGGATTGTCTTCACCGTGTCCCATTCACACATTTTGCCTTGTGCATGAGGGAAGTCCACCATCAATGTGTCTCCCCAATCGAAAAGATAAATCATGTTTGAAACTCCAATATTACTCATCTGCACTCAAATAACTTGCTTAGATTTCCAGAGCGTAGATCTTGTCTGCGTAACGATTACCACCGATCTCATAAGCATCCGGGATAACTTTTACCAAGGTAAATCCACACTTTTCCAACACTCGTTCAGAGGCGATATTCCCCTCTGTCACTGTGGCGGAAAACTGGCTGAGCTGATGTTGAGTACGTGCCCATTTAATTACGGCTTCGAGAGTCTCGGTGCCCAATTGCTTGCCATGAAACTCTGACAAAAGTAAGTAGCCTACTTCAGCGGTTCCGTTTTGGAGAACAAAACCTGTGATTCCGATAGGTTGCTTAGATAACGCGTCTTTGATTACAAAACAGAGCCAGTGTTCACTTTCTGGTGTCCAGATTGACAAGCGTGATGCAAATTTCTCTTTTAACTGCTCCTCGTTGGGGGCGTCGAAACAAAGAGAGATGATATCTCTATCGGTGTGCAAGCGCTGAAAAAGCCCCCAGTCATCTTCCGCGATTTGGGTCATTACTGTCCTGGGAGTCGATAAGTAAATTGGCATAGGCTTCCTATTTGTATCAATCTGGAAGCTCAGTGTCTCACCTTATTTATCCATTGTTCAAATGGTTGCATTTAGAAAGGTTATTTATTTTATGAGCCCTAATTATTCAAAAATTAATACTGCGAATCTATTTAATGAGAGCTAAATAGCAACATTTCATTCTTGAGTCTTTAATATCAGTTGCGTATGACCTGGATCATATGCGTCCTACCCCTAAAGTATTAATTTGCGAACTATAATCACAATTTGTGAGCAATTGTTGCGAGTTATTACAATGAAAAAAAGCACTTTTATTTTGTTATTAGCGGCTGGGATTGGGCTAGGTTGGTTAACTCTCGGCGGAACGGCAGCGGTGATGCATTACACCTCAGATACTGAGTTTTGTGTCTCATGCCATACGATGGATATTCCATATAAAGAATATCAAGGTTCGGTTCACTTCAGTAACGCAGAAGGCATTCGTGCAGAATGTTCAGATTGCCACATTCCACAAGAACCCATGGATTATTTGATCACGAAAATTCGTGCGTCAAAGGACATCTACCACGAGTTTATAACGGGTAAGATTGACACTCCGGAAAAATACGAATCACATCGTAAAGAAATGGCTGAAATGGTTTGGGCACAGTTCCGCGAAAATGACTCTGCAACCTGTCGTTCGTGTCACGACTATGATGCCATGGAAGAGTTCGAGCAATCTCGCGATGCAGCGAAGATGCACGAATACGGAATCGCAAACAACCAGACCTGTATCGACTGTCACAAAGGTGTGGCTCACTTCGCACCTGAGGTGGAACTTGATAGCAAAGCGTTTGAAACCTTAATGAGTTTTACAACCAGAACGTCTCCCGGTGCGAAAGTGGTGTACCCAGTCACTGCCATCAATATGGGTGAGTTGGGCACCATCAATCCAACAACGAAATTGGAAGTGGAAAACGCGGAAGGTGATGCTCGTACGGTTACGTTGAGCGCGTACCAAATGAAAGGTGCGGAACAAGTGCTTTACATGGGGGAAGGTCAACGCGCTATTGTGGCGACACTAACTGAGCAAGGCCAACAAGCGCTTGAGGGCGGCGAATTTACAGCCGATGTATACGGCAACGAATGGCGCTCTGTCTCTTTAACCGGCACGATTGATTCTCCAGTTGTTGATACGCTTGACCCGGTATGGTCATACGCAGAAGAGTTGGACAATGTTTATTGTGCCACTTGCCATGCGAAGATTCCTTCAAATCACTTCACGGTGAATGCATGGGGACCGGTCGCGAAGAGTATGGGTGATCGCACGGATATTACTGCCGAGAACCTAGAAATTCTAACCAAGTTCTTCCAGCACCACGCGAAAGATGTGGTTGGTCACTAAAGAGAAATAGAAGGATAAAATTATGACTAATATGACCCGCCGCGGATTTCTAAAAGGCACTGGTATGGCAGCTGGTGCGATGGCATTCACTTCGTTTGCTCCGCTGTCTGTTGCCTCTTCAGATGCACGAGGTAAAGGCATTTTAACGGCTGGACGAATGGGTCCAATTCTGTGCGAAGTACAAGATGGCAAACTGGTTTCTACGACCAATGCTTTACCTCAGACTGTGCCAAACAGCCTGCAAAGCACTGGGCCTGATCAAGTGCATACTAAGGTCCGCGTAAAATACCCAATGGTTCGAAAAGGCTATCTTGCGAACCCGTCTGCACCTGAAGGAGTACGTGGTAGCGATGAGTTTGAGCGTATTTCCTGGGATAAGGCTTACAAGCTGATTCATGAACAACACATGCGTATTCGCAAAACCTACGGACCAGCCTCTGTTTTCGCGGGTTCTTATGGTTGGCGCTCGAGTGGTGTGTTACACAAAGCGCAAACCTTGCTGCAACGTTACATGAGTATGGCGGGCGGTTACTCTGGCCACCTGGGTGATTACTCAACCGGTGCGGCTCAGATCATCATGCCGCATGTCGTCGGTTCTATTGAAGTTTACGAGCAACAAACTACTTACCCCGTTGTTCTTGAGCACAGTGATGTGGTTGTACTTTGGGGGTTGAACCCAATCAACACACTAAAAATTGCTTGGAGTTCAACCGACTGTGCCGGTCTGGAGTTTTTCCATCAACTGAAAAAATCGGGTAAAACGGTGATTGCTATTGACCCGATTCGTTCTGAAACCATTGAGTTTTTCGGCGAAAATGCTGAGTGGATCGCACCGCATCCAATGACGGACGTGGCGATGATGATGGGTATCGCTCACACCTTAGTGAAACAAGGTAAGCACGACAAAGCCTTCCTCGATAAATACACCACCGGTTACGACAAATTCGAAGCGTACCTGATGGGTAACGAAGATGGCGTTGAAAAATCGGCTGAGTGGGCGTCAGGCATCTGTGGCGTGCCTGCTAAACAGCTAGAACTGCTGGCTGATATCTTCAGTAAAAACCGCACTATGTTAATGTCTGGCTGGGGGATGCAGCGTCAGCAATATGGTGAGCAACGTCACTGGATGCTGGTTACGCTGGCAACCATGCTGGGTCAAATCGGTCTGCCGGGCGGTGGTTTCGGGCTCTCCTACCACTATTCAAATGGTGGAAATCCTGCTCGTGATGCTGGGGTGCTTCCGGCTATTTCCGCATCATTGGGTGGTGGCTCTTCTGCAGGTAACGACTGGGCGGTATCTGGTGCTGTGCAAAGTTTTCCTGTTGCACGAATTGTAGAGGCGCTGGAAAACCCTGGCAAAATGTATCAACACAATGGTCATGAACTCACATTCCCTGACATCAAGATGATTTGGTGGGCTGGTGGCGCGAACTTTACTCATCACCAAGATACCAACCGTCTCATCAGAGCGTGGCAAAAACCTGAACTGATAGTGATTTCAGAACCTTACTGGACTGCGGCTGCGAAGCATGCCGATATCGTTCTGCCTATTACCACGTCGTTCGAACGTAACGATATGACTATGACGGGGGACTACAGCAACCAACACTTAGTACCGATGAAGCAGGTGGTGGAGCCGCAAGGTGAAGCGAGAAACGACTTCGATGTATTTGCGGATATGGCCGAGATGATTGCTCCAGGGGGGCGTGATGTTTACACCGACGGCAAAACGGAGATGGAATGGCTGTACGGTTTCTATAAAGTGGCGCAACAAGGTGGCCGTGGCTCTCGTGTGGCAATGCCAAACTTCAGTAAATTCTGGGAAGATAACCAGCTGATCGAGATGAAGTGGAACGAGAAAAACGCTCAGTTTGTTCGTTATGCCGATTTCCGTGAAGATCCTGTTTTGAACCCTCTTGGTACGCCAAGTGGCAAAATTGAAATCTACTCGAAAACGATTGAAGGTTATCAGCTAGAAGATTGTCTACCACATCCTGCTTGGTTCGAACCAACAGAATATACAGGCAACGCGCAAGAAGACGAGTTACAGCTAATGACAGCACACGCCGCGCACCGTCTTCACAGCCAGTTTAACTATGCGAAAATCCGCGAAGAGTACGCGATTGCAAACCGCGAACCAATTTGGATTCACCCGGATGATGCAAAACCTCGCGGGATTAAAACGGGCGATCTTGTGCGTGCATTTAACGGCCGAGGACAGGTGTTGGTTGGCGCAGAAGTGACGGATCGCATTAAGCAAGGTTCGGTATGTATTCACGAAGGTGGCTGGCCAGATCTGGATCCGAATACTGGGATATGTAAGAACGGTGGCTGTAATGTGCTGACACTGGATATTCCGACCTCAAGACTCGGCAATGGCTGTGCAGCAAACTCAGCGCTGGTTCGTATCGAAAAATACACAGGTCCAGAGTTAGAACTAACAGCGTTTGAACCACCAAAAAATGGCTAGAAAAAGTAGCGCTTGAAAGCAAGAAGCCAGCATTACGCTGGCTTCTTTTTTCTAAATATTGTTCACATTAGCGCGGAGCGAGAGAAACAAACGGCACCTTCTTGGTGACCTGAAATGTTGGCAGAAAAGTAAATATCACCGCCACAAACACCACTGAGCCAATCAAATCTTCGACGCGATGCATACCTAACCACAAGCGACTGTACGCGACACTGACTCCCCATAACCAGAGTGCAAAAGCGGAAACATAACACTGTTTTTGCAACATCAAGCCACCAAAGAAGGCCAGACATATCGCTACGAAAATCGTGTGACCTGAAGGAAAAGAGTAGTCTTTTTCTCCTTGCCAATGGCGTGTTCGCCAATCGCTGACTTTGTTTGAGACTTGGTTTATCACACTTGCTTGTTGTTCTGTGGTGAGTTGATAGAAAGCCTCTGGTGTTTCTATAAGTTGCTCGGCGGCAAGATACTCGGTGTATGGTCGCGGACTTTCCGTCATCAACTTTAAGCCTGCTTTACATGCAAAACCAATCACTAGCAGCAATCCAAGCATGGATATCTTCTGCATCCATTCTGTAGGAGTGGGTTTAAATCGATAGAGAGACAAGACGAGTATGGTCAGCGTGATAAGAAACCCCTTACTACCAGCGGAGTCGGTCAACAAAGTAAAGGTAATGCCTAGGCTATCTGGTATTGAAGAGGAGAGGTCCTGATATGAAGAAGAGAGTGATAGTGGAATGATGCCAAGAATAAACAAGGCGAGCATCATCAATCCGTATTTTTTGGTTTTCATTGAAAGCTTTTGTTTTTACAACTGTGAAAATAGGCAGCTATCTTACGCTAATTTGAGTAGAAATCTTATCAACCGGATGTCAATTCAAATCAGCTGAATGAAATTTGGGTATAACGTTTTGCTCTAAGGTGAAAACAGAACGGACGCTTGTCTCCAAGCGTCGTAAAGTGATGGTTGGAAACAGCTCAACTCATTAAGCTAAGTAAGTACTCACAAGCGCTTTTGGGATCGGCGGCATGACAGATTGCCGATACCAGTGCCAAACCGTGTACGCCAGTCGCGCTTAGCGTTGGAATGTTGGTTTCATTAATGCCACCAATTGCGACGATTGGAAGAGAGGTGGTACTGAGTGCCATTTTCAAACCATCAATGCCCCAGTGTTTCTGGGTATTGGTTTTGGTCGGTGTTGCATAGATAGCGCTTAAGCCAATGTAATCGACAGGCAGAGCATCGACTTCCGCCAGTTGCTGTTCATTCTCGATAGATAAACCGAGGATTTTGTTTGGACCAATCAGTTCGCGCGCTATATGCGCTGGCATGTCAGATTGCCCGAGATGTACGCCGTCAGCATCGACAGCAAGCGCGACATCGACTCGATCGTTGATGATTAGTGGCACATTGGTGTCTTTGAGGATCTCTTTTACCGCTTGAGCCCGCTCGATGAAAGCACGCACGTCTCCATGCTTCTCACGAACTTGCACCATGGTTACGCCACCTTCCACTGCTTTGCTGACCACATGCTTGAGCGTGGCTAGGTCTTGTTGGTCATCGGTGACCAAATACAAACGATAGGCGTTCATTTTGTTTCCTTTATGCCTCCGGCCCATTGTATGAGATGGAGGCATCGTTTTTTAGTTACGCTTCGATGACTTGAAGTTTTAGTCGATTCGCTAATGTTTGTTCATCAAGCTGATACAACTCATCAAGCAACGTTAATTGTAAGCTGCCTGGACCACGAGCTTGTTCAGCGGCGATTTCACCCGCTACGCCAAGTACGGCAGCTGCCGCCAAACCTGTTTCATCGCCTACAGCGGCAAACGCACCAGTGAGTGCGGAAAGCGTACAACCCATTCCCGTTACGTATGGCATCATCTCATGGCCATTACTGAGTGTTACGGTCTGCGATTTCGTCACGATGTAATCCGTCTCGCCAGAAATCACGACGTTTGCGTCATACTCTGCAACGAGGAACTGCGCCGCGCCTAATGCTGCATCGCTACTGTCTAGGGCATCGACACCTTTGCTCTGAGCTTGTTCACCAGCCAGAGCTATGATTTCCGATGCGTTACCACGAATGATAAGTTTGTCTGCCAAGCGCGCAATTTGGCGGGACGTTTCTGTTCGCAGTGAACTTGCGCCACAGCCCACAGGATCTAGGATGACGACCTTACCGTTTGTATTGGCTTGTTCTACCGCGAAGAGCATACGTGGTGTCCAAACACTATCGAGCGTGCCAATGTTGATCACTAGCGCGCCGGCAAATGACATCATTTCTGCCATCTCTTGTTTTGAGTGCGCCATGATTGGAGATGCGCCGATAGCAAGCAGAGAGTTCGCCGTGTTGTTCATCACAACGTAGTTAGTAACGTTCACGACTAATGGTTTGTGTTGACGTACGGCGGTCAATGCTTGAGTAATTTGTTCAATTAACATGTCTATTCTCCAATTAATCTTGCTGAGCGTTTAAGCCTTGTTGCCAGAAAGCCACTTCCATCCGAGTTGCCGTTTTGAATACCTGAATCAGATTCTGGCCGCGCTGGCTGTTGATGTCGATTTCAGCCAGTAGCTCGTTAAAGTGCTCTGCGCCTTTCGCCACGCCAGACTGAAATTCTTCACCACCATAGAGGGTGATCCAGCTTGCGTACGGGTTACCTTCGATGACAGTGTTTTCATCGTCTATCAGCATTTTGCCAATAGCGGCATAACCGATAGAGCAGGGTGCTAATGATGCGTACAGGTCAACCAAATCACCGGTCATACCTGCATCCAATACATAACGCGTGTAGGCAACGGTGCCGAAATCTTCCTGTTCGTTTTCCAGATCGGATTCAGTTAAACCCCATTGACCACAGTAAGTTACGTGATGAGCGATTTCTGAATCCAGCAACGCGTGAACACTCGGTAGTGCGCGGCGCATGTCATACAAAGTACGTGCTTTATAAATCGCTAATGCATAAGCGCGAGCGTATTGCTTTAGAAATAAAAAGTCCTGTTTTAAATAATGCAGAAAACAAGGCTGAGCAAGCGTACCGTTCGCCAGTTGCTGAACGAAGAGGTGCTCTGTGTATTCCTGCCAATCTTGACGGCAAGCGTTTATCAAATCTTGGTATTTCATAAAGGGATAATCTCGGGATCAGTCAAAGCTAGGCACGTAATCTTTTGCTTTTGGTAGCGTTTCGATGATTTTTTGTGAGTACATGAACTCGGCGTAATCGTCGTAGCGTTTTAGATCAACCGCGGATGGGCGAAGAGCGAAACGGGTCAACGTGTCATTCCAGGCGCGTTGGTTAAGTTCGTTGTCCAGTGTGTCTGGTGAGTAAGCAACAAACTCTTTCCAAGATTCTTTTGGATGGTTCACGATGTAAGTGGTTGCTTGCTCAAGCGCTTTGTTGAAGGCTTTGATGGCTTCTTTGTCGTACGTTTTTGCATTCGCGACAAAAACAAGTTCGTCATATGCAGGCACGCCGTGCTCTTCCGGGAAGAAGGCTTTGGCTTTGTAACCCTCTAACGCAAGCTGGTTGGTTTCGAAGTTACGTAGTCCACCCCAAATCGCATCCACTTTGCCTGATGCCAGAGATGAAGATAGTGCCCAACCTACGTTGATGATTTGTACGTCAGAAAACTTCACATTCTCTTGTGCCAACATTGTGCCAATTGTTGCTTCTTCATTACCCGCGATAGCAATACCGATCTTCTTGCCTTTTAGATCAGCAAGGCTTTCGTTTTTACCGTTGTTCAGCACCATCATGGTATTCAGTGGAGTCGCGATGAGCGTTGCTGAGCGGATTAGTGGCAGACCAGCTGCAACATCAATCGTCAGACTTGGCTGGTATGAAATTGCCATATCCACTTTGCCCGCGGCGACCAGTTTAGGTGGCGTGCTTGGATCAGCAGGCTCTTGAATGTTGACCTTCAAACCTTGCTCTTTGAAGTAGCCACGCTCTTTCGCAATAACGATAGGGCCGTGGTTCGGGTTCACGAACCAATCCAACATCAAAGTCAGCTCTTTTTCGGCCGCCAGTACGTTAGTTGATACAATAGAAGCAAGCAGAGCTGCAGCGCTAATAAGTTTGTTTTTATTCACGGGTATTGTTCCTTTTAGTGATCTCTATTTGTTTGATCTATTTGCTTTCCCAAGGGATGGCTTTTTTCAGTAATTTGTCAGTGATGAAGTAGAGGGCGATGGACAGCACGGCAAGGATAAACAGCGCTGCAAACATTTCGTCGATGATCATGCGCGCGTTGGCTTGCAGCATCAGATAACCCAAGCCTTCACTTGAACCGACCCACTCGCCAACGACAGCGCCAATCGGGGCGATAACCACCGCGACACGAATACCAGAGGCCAAGGTCGGCAGTGCCGCAGGCAATTGAATGTGACGCAGCAGTTGCCATTTCGAAGCGCCCATCGTTTTGGCCAAATCCAGATATCCGGTTGGGGTATTGCGTAAACCGTCGTAACAACAAGTCGTAACAGGGAAAAAGATGATGATCGCTGCCATCACGACTTTTGATGCGATGCCGTAGCCAAGCCAAAGCATCAGAACGGGAGCGATGGCAAACACCGGAATCGCCTGGCTTGCAATCAGAATTGGGAGTAGCCAGCGTTTTAGCGGTTCGAACAGCAACATTTGCAGCGCAAACAGCAAACCCATCGACAAGCCGAGTCCGAGACCAAGCAGGATTTCCTGCGCGGTGACCCAGGTGTGTGCGAGTAACACGTCATAACGGGAGAGCAATCTATTCAGCACATCAACTGGTGCAGGCAAAATGAAGCTTGGCATATTGAACGCCACGACAATCAGTTGCCACAGGCCTAAGATGACCACCGTGCTGATCACCAAGCGTAGAATCGGATGGGTGACTCGTTCTTTCTTGCTGATACGTGCCGAGACGGAGTTGTATTGAGTCATATCACTCATAATCTTTCTCCAGCTGATCCAAGATCGCTTGTTGCAAGGTGGCACATTCGCCATCAAGCACGCGAGGGAGCATAGTATTTGGCACCAGCAGATGCTTAGCTTGTGCTGGTGAGCCTTGCAGTACATACAACTGGTTGGCAAGACGAACCGCTTCTTGCGGATCGTGAGTAATCAGCACGACTGTTTTGCCTTTGAGCAGCGTGGCGGATAAGGTTTGCAGTTTATGGCGAGTAACGGCATCGAGTGCAGAGAAAGGCTCGTCCATCAAGACCAGAGGTTTGTCTTGCATCAGAGTACGAGCCAGTGCCACGCGTTGGCGCATACCTCCGGAAAGCTGGGCTGGTTTGGCGTAGGCGTAGTCAGCTAATCCAACTTGTTCGAGCAATTGAATAGCACGCTGTTTTTCATCTACTGAATTTGAGTTGGCGTGAGAAAAGCGGGAACTCAGGCAGACGTTGTCCAGCGCATTGAGCCACGGCAACAACAAATCCTGCTGTGCCATGTAAGCGATGCGCTCGTGTAAAGCAATCCCGTCAGTGGTAGTCAGTTCCCCTTGCCATATAACCTGATCATCTAGCAGACCGGCGAGATAACGCAAAATGGTGGTTTTACCGCAGCCACTTCGTCCCAATAATACCGTCCACTGCCCGGCAGGAATGGTCATGTTTACCCCTGCGAGCGTAGGTGTCTGGCTGTCGTTGTATTGCAGACTGGCGTCTCTAAACTGAATACCAATTGCATTAGCGCACATAAGTGTGGCCAGCAAAGAAGTGGTGAACCGGGCCGTGACCTTTACCCACTTCCAGCTCATCCGCATGGGCGATGGCTTGAGAGATATACTGCTTACCTAAATGCACGGCTTTGTGCAGGTTGTTGCCTTGGCCAAGGTAAGAGGCAATCGCAGAAGAAAGGGTACAGCCCGTACCGTGTGTGTTCTTGGTTGGGAAACGTTTTGAACTGATCAATTCTGCAGAATCCTGCATGATTAGCAGGTCATTGCTGTTTTTATCTTTCTCCAGATGACCGCCTTTCAACAATACCGCTTTAGCGCCAAGAGCACGAAGATCTGCAATCATCTCATTCATTTCAGCTTCGGATTCTGGTACAGGTTTCCCAGTTAACGCTGCACCTTCCGGAAGATTGGGGGTGATGATGTCAGCGAGAGGAATGAGCTCTTCTTTTAAAGTGCTAATTGCGGAGTGCTCCAGCAATAAATCACCGCTGGTGGCGACCATAACAGGGTCAATGACCAGATGCTTCGGTTGGTATTGTTTAATTTTGTCAGCAACCACTTTGATGATGTTGGAATCGGCTAGCATGCCGATTTTGACGGCCACGATATTTAGGTCGGTAAAAACGGCATCGAGTTGGCTTTCTACATGATCGAGTGGAATAGGAAAAATGGCGGAAACGCCTTGAGTATTTTGTGAGGTAATTGCAGTAATGACAGAGCAAGCAAAACTGCCCGTTGCAGACATGGCTTTGATGTCTGCCTGAATACCTGCGCCGCCACCGCTGTCTGATCCGGCGATCGTCAACACGATAGGGGTAGTTGTTGATGGCGTCTTGTGTGAATAAGGCTGTGAATGCTGCGTCATGGTCGCTCCTATTACAAGACGTATAGGAACTGACTTTGACCGTTGTGAGCAGAGCGTTTATCGGCTCCGCTATAGCGTGCCTAGGAAGTTAGGCGAAAGGCAAAGTGCTAATAGTTCCCTACGTCAGTGCTAACTGAATCAGGTTCAACGGGTCTCGAATTTCGATCTCAGCCAACGCGTATTGCGTGGCCCCCCGACTATTTCGCAAGGATGATAGCAGGACCCTTACTCAAGGGATACGTTTTTTGAGTGTTCATTTGTGTGTTGTGAGTGATAGAGTAGGCTTTATATGTTTTGTAGTGCGGAATTGACCAGTGTAACTCTCTGGTTTATGTGCATAAACTGGAATATTAAATAAATAATCGTGGTCTCACTTAGCAAGGATTAGCACAAAACAAGGTTAAAATAATGTTAAAATTTAACACGTTGCCAATTTAACTTTGCTGAGTTTTCGCAAGTTATATAGGAAGGCTAAGACGATCATCGAGCAAGGAGACTTCATGCTTAATTCTGTAACAGCGAAGTCAGTGATCGATCATGCTCTCTTTTTAGGAGCTGATTTCGCTGAGCTATTCGTTGAACATCATCAAACTAACACCGTCCAGATCGCTTCTGGTGAAGTGGATAAGGTCAATTCAGGTATCGATTTTGGTATCGGTATTCGCCTCTTTTTTGGCCATAAAGTGCTTTATGGTTACACCAACAGCACAGACGAAGCGGAACTTAAACGCGTAACCTCGTTGCTAGCGGCGAAAGACAAACGTGAGCAAATCGCATCAGCGGGTTCTCTTAATTTAAATCGCTATCCAGTTCAGCACGGTTGTCGTTTCGCACTCAGCAAAGACGCCAACCTGGATTCTAAAATCGCTTTCCTCTTAAAAGTCGACCAAGCGGCGCGAGCTGAAAGTGAATACATCAGTCAGTTTATTGGTAGCGTGCTACAGCGAGAGCAACAGGTCACAATCTTCAACTCGGAAGGCTTACACGTTGACGATACACGTCACTATGTTCGAGTTGCAGGCAGCACTGTAGCGCAAAAAGGCAATGAACAATCTTCTGGTATGGAAGGTCCTGGTGCGCTGGCTGGCTGGGAATTTAGTGAACAACTGGATGCTAAAGAACTCGGTCAAACTATTGCACAACAGGCTTTGGTTAAGCTTGGCGCAGATGCTTGTCCATCAGGCGAAATGCCAGTGGTTATCGGCAATGGTTTTGGTGGTGTTATCTTCCACGAAGCGTGCGGTCATTTGCTTGAAACTACATCGGTTGCGAAGAAGGCGTCAGTATTCCATGACAAGATGGGAGAAATGATTGCTCATACTGCCGTGAGTGCGGTCGATGACGGCACCATGACCAATGAGTGGGGCTCAATTCATGTCGATGATGAAGGTATGCCTACTCAGCGTACTCAACTGATCAAAGACGGTAAGTTAACCAGCTTTATGGTCGACAAAATGGGCGGGATGAAAACGGGTTATGAGCCAACAGGTTCAGGACGTCGCCAAAACTACAAGTTCGCCCCGACATCACGTATGCGTAATACCTTTATCGAAGAAGGCGAGCATTCACTTGATGATATGCTGGCGGGTGTTGAGCGTGGGATTTACGCCAAGAAAATGGGCGGTGGCTCTGTTCAACCGGGTACGGGTGAGTTCAATTTCGCAGTACGTGAAGCTTATCTGATCGAAAACGGCAAAATCACTAAACCGCTTAAAGCGGCGACGCTTATCAGCACCGGTCCTAAAGTACTGCAAGAAATCAGCATGGTGGGCAAGGACATGGCGCTTGCTGCGGGTATGTGTGGATCAGTGAGTGGTGCGGTACCAACAACAGTGGGCCAGCCTTCGCTGAAAGTGGACAATATTCTGGTAGGAGGTGGTAACTAATGAGCCAAGAACAACAACTTCTTAATGCCGTTGATTACGTTCTATCAGAAGCAAAACGCCAGGGTGCAGAAGCGGATGTGATAGTAAACCGAAACAGCAGCTTCTCTCTGAAAGCAAACCAAGGCAAGCTGGATGAATATAAAGTAAGTTCAAGTCAGGTATTGGGTGTACGAGTAGTGAAAGACGTGCGAGTAGCGACAAGTTACTCTGAGTCTTTAGAACTGCCAAGCCTAGATTTGATGCTGACTAATGCATTACAAAGTGCGCGCTTTTCAAAGCAAGATGAACATCAAATGATCAGCTGTATAAACAGTCAGATCACCACTGATGTGGCGGAGATAGTGCAGGAAGGCACCACTTCTGTTGATGAAAAAATTGAGCTGTCGCTGGCACTTGAGCAAGGTGTGGTGAGTCTGCCTCACGCATCAAGCTCTCCTTACAATGGCTACAGTGATGGTGAAACTCAGCTGATCATTGCTAATACGCAAGGTACTTTGTGTCAGCACTTTGAACGCAGTTTCAACTGTTATGCGTACACTCTTTTTGAAAAAGATGGTAAGCAGTCTATGGCAGGTAAAATGTCAGTTGGCCGTCGCTTCGATGAGTTGAGCGCGGCTTACTGTATTGAAGGGAGCTACAACTTAGCACGTGACCTTCTTGATGGTCGTCCTGTCGCAACGGGTAACTACCCAGTCATTTTCGATATCGATGAGCTAAGCAGTTTGTTCGATGCATTTGGTAGTGCGTTCTCTGGCGTAAGTGCTGTGAAAGGTATTACGCCATTGGGTAACAAAATTGGTCAAAGTGTTGCGAGTGAGTTGATTACTTTTACGGACACTGCGTACATGGCAAACGGTATGGCGATTTGTGGCTTCGATAGCGAAGGTTTTGCAACTCAGGACAACGTTTTAATTGCAAATGGTCAGCTCAATACGCTATTACATAACAGCCATACCGCAAGCTACTTCGGTGTTGCTTCAACATCAAGTGCCGCACGCGGAGCTAAATCGAGCTTAGATGTTGCTGCCAACCATAAAGTCATTACAACGGGTAAGAGCAGTGCTTCTGAAGTTAAAGCGGGTGAGTACCTTGAGCTTGTTGAGCTGCAAGGTGTTCATTCGGGAGCTGATGTCGTCAGCGGTGACTTCTCGTTTGGTGCGAGTGGTTTCTTATGCCGGGACGGTCAACGAGTTCAGCCAGTGCGTGGTATTACTGTCGCGGGTAACTTCTACAAAATGCTACAAGAAGTGGATGCGGTTGGAGATACTCAGTTGATTAATGGCAGTCGAACCTTCTTCGCACCAGATGTGCGTTTTGCACGTTTGAGCATCGGCGGCAAATAAGCCTATCATTCGACACTCAGAAACCAAAAAGAGGACTCAATTGAGTCCTCTTTCATTATCTAACGATCAGTAAGCGAAACTATTAGTAAGCGAAGAACTAGAACTCGCGAATATCCAGCTCATTGTGAATTAATACCACGCACTGAGAAGCAAACAGCATCTTAGGACCAAGGCTAATCTTTTCTGTGCCCAGGCGTTTCAAACTGTTGAATGACTTCTTCGGCATTGGAATGTGGTCAGTCAATAAGAAGCAAGGGTTTGCTCCAATTTCTGCGTCACGAACGAATTCGCCTTTTTTATCCAACATATATAGCTGGTGGTCTTCTGCCAGTTCTTGAACCAAACGCTCGAAACTAATTGTACGAACAGTAATACCCGGCTCAACGTCACGAAGCTGCTCTTTGCCCATACCAACTGATGCGTCCAAAGCGCGCGCTACTGCAGCGATCAACGTCGACTCGTGGAATCCGCCAATATTAGTAATATCATTAGAGCGAATCGTAATGGTGCGGGAGTAATCTTTAGTGCTCTCCAGAACTAAGTGCACAACCACATCCTCACGATGTGATTGAGCGACGAACATGGTGTTCATCATGGTGTGAGCAAGGATCTCGGTATGTGCTTCCTGACCTATACCTTCTAGCAGTGCTTTGCTTGTGGTCGGTGCTGCACGAGCTCGTAAAACAAAAGAGCGCATGAATTTAGCCTCTATATATGAAGAGTGAATGCGCGGAGTATATACCTAAGCATGTTGTGGATGCGAATTTAATAGCAATTATGAACTTACTTACAAAGCTTCGATTGTGGTGTCGGTTATCACCGCTAAAATAGGGGTAATCCTTGAGGAGTGGTATATGGAAATTAAAAAAATAAATAAAGAAGTCTACAGAAAGAAAGTAAATTTGGTTATTGGTGGTTTTGTTGTATTGCTTGCTGTGTCGTCATTAGCGTTCAGTACTCTATTAATCAGTCTTTTTGGAAATATCGATATTCAACCGGAACAATCGACGGGTAACTTTCACTGGAATTTGATCGGTGTGCTTCTGTCGCTTGCTACGTCCTTCTCTTTATTGAACCAGCTTAAAACTCGTCCTTACATGCAAGAGGTGTTGTATGTTTGGAAGCTCAAGCAGTTGCACAACAAGATTTACCGCAAGTTAAAGAATATTAAAGTGGCCGCGAGTTCTGATGATTTGAAAGCGCTAACCATTCTTAAGTTCTACTACACCACTCAAAAGCAAGTGTTTGAGTTAGACAACAACACACTTACGATGACTAGCGTAAATAAAGAATTGGAAGCGATTAAAGGCATCGAAGTGAGTAAATCGTTATCAATCGATATTACTCGTTTCGAAGAGGTGTGGTTAGATACATATTGATTGCTTAATCACTACCTTTGAGTAACATTTTAGTGCTAAAAATAAGCGTTTGAGTGAAATTTCATCACTCGGCGCTTTTTTTTAAATTTTTTTTCTAAAAAAGGGTTGCCAAGAAAAATCATCTCCCTATAATGCGCCTCCGTTGTCAGGGCAAAGCGGAAACGCAAAAGCAGCTGGCAATGAGGCGAAATAAAAGCTTCTAAAAATTAATTTAAAAAGTGTTTGACACCAAGAATTAGTTCATTAGAATACGCCTCCGCTCTGAGAGAAAAAACTTCTCGAAAAGCAAGCTCTTTAACAATATAGACCTATCAATCTGTGTGGGCACTCGTTGATGATAATCCAAAAGATTTATCAATGAACTGAGTGACCAAAGAGTCGCAAGACTCAGCACAGTCAATTCAGTAGTGAATAGTATCTAGACCCTAGGGTTCTAGGTCCTAGGAACTACAAATCAGTATTCATTGAGCCGAAGCTTTTAGCTTCAAAAAAACTTTAAATTGAAGAGTTTGATCATGGCTCAGATTGAACGCTGGCGGCAGGCCTAACACATGCAAGTCGAGCGGCAGCGACAACATTGAACCTTCGGGGGATTTGTTGGGCGGCGAGCGGCGGACGGGTGAGTAATGCCTAGGAAATTGCCCTGATGTGGGGGATAACCATTGGAAACGATGGCTAATACCGCATGATGCCTTCGGGCCAAAGAGGGGGACCTTCGGGCCTCTCGCGTCAGGATATGCCTAGGTGGGATTAGCTAGTTGGTGAGGTAAGGGCTCACCAAGGCGACGATCCCTAGCTGGTCTGAGAGGATGATCAGCCACACTGGAACTGAGACACGGTCCAGACTCCTACGGGAGGCAGCA
Organism: Vibrio sp. YIC-376; assembly: GCF_052353105.1. Classification (NCBI taxonomy): domain Bacteria; kingdom Pseudomonadati; phylum Pseudomonadota; class Gammaproteobacteria; order Vibrionales; family Vibrionaceae; genus Vibrio; species Vibrio sp. YIC-376. The sequence goes on along the minus strand of NZ_JBBWFK010000019.1, from coordinate 1,192 downwards.
GTGGGGAATATTGCACAATGGGCGCAAGCCTGATGCAGCCATGCCGCGTGTGTGAAGAAGGCCTTCGGGTTGTAAAGCACTTTCAGTCGTGAGGAAGGTAGTGTGTTTAATAGATGCATTATTTGACGTTAGCGACAGAAGAAGCACCGGCTAACTCCGTGCCAGCAGCCGCGGTAATACGGAGGGTGCGAGCGTTAATCGGAATTACTGGGCGTAAAGCGCATGCAGGTGGTTTGTTAAGTCAGATGTGAAAGCCCGGGGCTCAACCTCGGAATAGCATTTGAAACTGGCAGACTAGAGTACTGTAGAGGGGGGTAGAATTTCAGGTGTAGCGGTGAAATGCGTAGAGATCTGAAGGAATACCGGTGGCGAAGGCGGCCCCCTGGACAGATACTGACACTCAGATGCGAAAGCGTGGGGAGCAAACAGGATTAGATACCCTGGTAGTCCACGCCGTAAACGATGTCTACTTGGAGGTTGTGGCCTTGAGCCGTGGCTTTCGGAGCTAACGCGTTAAGTAGACCGCCTGGGGAGTACGGTCGCAAGATTAAAACTCAAATGAATTGACGGGGGCCCGCACAAGCGGTGGAGCATGTGGTTTAATTCGATGCAACGCGAAGAACCTTACCTACTCTTGACATCCAGAGAATCTGGCGGAGACGCTAGAGTGCCTTCGGGAACTCTGAGACAGGTGCTGCATGGCTGTCGTCAGCTCGTGTTGTGAAATGTTGGGTTAAGTCCCGCAACGAGCGCAACCCTTATCCTTGTTTGCCAGCGAGTAATGTCGGGAACTCCAGGGAGACTGCCGGTGATAAACCGGAGGAAGGTGGGGACGACGTCAAGTCATCATGGCCCTTACGAGTAGGGCTACACACGTGCTACAATGGCGCATACAGAGGGCGGCCAACTTGCGAAAGTGAGCGAATCCCAAAAAGTGCGTCGTAGTCCGGATTGGAGTCTGCAACTCGACTCCATGAAGTCGGAATCGCTAGTAATCGTGGATCAGAATGCCACGGTGAATACGTTCCCGGGCCTTGTACACACCGCCCGTCACACCATGGGAGTGGGCTGCAAAAGAAGTAGGTAGTTTAACCTTCGGGGGGACGCTTACCACTTTGTGGTTCATGACTGGGGTGAAGTCGTAACAAGGTAGCGCTAGGGGAACCTGGCGCTGGATCACCTCCTTATACGA
>NZ_JBBWFK010000018.1:0-71416 GCF_052353105.1 Vibrio sp. YIC-376 | reverse complement strand
TGTAGTGGTTTAATGATCCCGGACACCAAATTAGGTGGTAAAGTCTCCACCATAAATGAGGTGTTCCATGACAAAACGACAACGACGTACATTTTCTGCTGAATTCAAAATGGATGCTGCAAGCTTGGTGCTTGACCAAGGATATTCGGTACCTGAAGCAGCACGCTCCATGGATGTTGGTGAAACAGCTTTACGACGTTGGGTCGACCAACTCAAGATTGAGCGTGGTGGTACAACTCCGGCGGCCAAGGCCCTTACGCCTGAACAACAAAAAATCCAGGAATTAGAAGCCAGAATTAGTCGATTAGAAAGAGAGAAAGCCATACTAAAAAAGGCCACCGCTCTCTTAATGTCGGACGAACTCGAACGTTCTCGTTAATTGATCAGTTAAGGGAGCATGAGTCGGTCAAGATGCTTTGCGAACTGTTCAATGTGGCTTCTTCCTGTTACTACGAGTTTAAACAGAGAAAGCCGGACGCTAATCGCATTCGGCTAGCAAGCCGAATTAAAGAGCTCTTCAACATGAGCCGAGGTGCTGCTGGCAGTCGTGCCCTTGTATCCATGTTACGTTCAGAAAACATCGACATCGGGCGATTTAAGGTGCGGAAGATAATGCAAGAAGCCGGTCTGATGAGCAAACAGCCAGGCTCGCATCGATATAAGCAGGCCAAATCAGAGCGGTTGGATATCCCGAATCTGCTGAAGCGTGAATTCTCTGTGGTTGCTCCAAATCGAGTGTGGTGCGGTGACATTACTTATATCTGGTCAGGTTCTAAGTGGAGTTATCTCGCCGTGGTACTTGACCTCTTTAGCCGGCGCGTCGTGGGTTGGTCTCTATCGGATAAGCCTGATGCTAAATTAGCTTCTAAAGCCCTAGATATGGCCTGGGAGCAAAGGGGGCGGCCTCAGAACGTGATGTTCCATTCAGACCAGGGATGCCAGTACAGCAGTCGTAAGTTTCGTCAAAGACTTTGGCGATATCGCATAACCCAAAGCATGAGTCGTCGAGGTAACTGTTGGGACAACGCTCCAATGGAGAGGCTATTTAGAAGCCTAAAAACTGAATGGGTACCAGCAACGGGTTACTTGACCCAAACTCAAGCGAAGAAAGATATCAGCTACTATTTGATGGACTACTATAATCGGCAACGGCCTCATCAAGCCAATGATGGGCTGTCGCCAGTCAATGCCGAAAATCGGCTTAAATCTGTGTCCGGAATTTGTTGACCACTACAAAAAACTGATGCAAGTATTCTAGAGATTGCTGCAAATAAACTGAACGTAGAGGCGAAAGGTTTCACCTATCGATGTAGTGACAATACTGGCGGTGGTGGTGGAACTGGCGGGGCTGGTCAGTTAGCTAAGCTCATCGAGAGTATTCACCCACAGGACGGTCGAATTGTAATTGCTGTTTTTGACAATGATGGTGAGGGAATAAAGGAGTTTGGTTCACTTAGTAAAAATTTCACTAGACATCAGGGTAGTAATGGTATCAAAAAACACAGGAATGGCTATGCATGGGCTGTGTTACTCCCTGAACCAGAACATCGTAAAGGGATTGTAGAACACAAAAATTTATGTATTGAATTTATGTTTAGGGATGAAGTCCTGACTATGCCTTTTGATAATGGAGGGCGACTTGAGATTTCCGAGCCAACAATAAAGCTAGTAGTAGGAAATAAACCTATTAGCCTCTCTGCTCAAGAATTAAACGGGATTCCTAATTTACCATTAGAGCATTGCAAGTCTATTGGTAAAGGAAAAGCTCAGTTTGTGGAAGATGTGGTGAAGAGGTTAGAGGTTAATGATTTTGATGGTTTTCAAAGTTTGTTTGATATTTTTGACATGATTTTAGGTCGTACCCAATCATCAGTTGAAGATGTTGAAGTTGAAGAGCTGCCTATATGAACAGTAAGGCTGGAATATAGTTCACCTTTCCATTTGGCTGATTCATATTGTTCGCATAAAGATACCATAGAGTTAGCAATTTCGATGCCCGGCGACTGGTTTGTAGAAGTATCCCGGCGTAATTGATAGTTAAAACGCCAAACGAACCAGAATTAGCTAGCAAGACATTCCTGTGTCCGTGAGGTGCAAAACAACAATTATTCAATTGGCTAAGCTAAGGCTGATTACTTGATAAAGTGTCCAGCCTTACTAGTGCAAATCAAATTCACTACCTCTTTTGGCTTCGTCTTGGTTAGGAAGTTGTTAGCTAAGTATATTTTCAGCAGATTACCTCTGGTCAGCCAAAAGACTCACCCATCTGAGTTCTTAGGGGTTCAAGCGTCGAAGGCAGCATATTTGAACATGTCATTCCTAAATAGGTTGCGGCTCTAGTTACACCAACATAGAGGTACTTCTCATAAGTTTCTGGATATAGTGTGGCAAGCTCATCGATACCAATAAAGAACACTGCTTCAAATTCTAAACCTTTAATGTGTTCAATTGAGAAAACTCGGACTCCTTTAGTTTCACCTAATGATTTACCGTCTTTACACGCTTCTGCTACTAAGCTGACATCTTCTAAATGTATATTTAGTTCGTTGGCTATAGGTTCGACTAAAGATTCATCTTTGACTAGTACGGCTATTGTTGGAACTACTCTACTACCCAATGAACTAACTTGGTTTACAGCGTTGTTTATTTCAACAATCCTTTCAGAGAGCCAGAGGGTTACATCACTACCTTGAGTTTTTTCTAACAGTACTGGTTCCACACCCACATGGGTACTTTCTTCTGGGATTTTGCCCAGAGAAGACATATCACCATCTGTACTTATCAAGATTGTTTCAGCAAACTTATTTAGCTTTTGACTTTGCCGATATACTGCAGTAATTCTTTGAATGCTAGTATCAGGAACTAGCCAGTTTAACAGCTTTGAAGAATGGATTCCGGATGCTACGATTCTCTGGTTGAAATCACCACAAGCAAAAAAGGATTGTGTATCCGGGTGAGTTAGATATTTCATGCATGATAACTGCAGGATAGAAAAGTCCGTAGCCTCATCTACAAGTATCTGATTCCTCAAGGCACTAGCTCTTTGCTTTAAGTAAGAAAACGCGCTGTCGTTTAGATTTGTAATCACTGAACGATACTGTAATAGCTGATGTATTGATTTAAGAGTTAGCAAAATCACACTATCCAGTTCAATACTAGAAAGGTGTTTAGTGCTTTCAGGGGACTTTTCATAAAACTGCCCTTGTTTAATACTTTCTCTTCTAAATATTTTATAGCTGGTTGATACATCTACAACAAAACGTCTGTGCGCGTTGATGAATCTTCTCAAAGCGTTTAGTTCAGTTACATTTCGGCCTATATCTACAAGCTGTTCTTTTGATGGCTGACGTTCCTCGAGCCACTGTTTGATTGCATACGATCTACTTCTTTTAGATATACTACGTTTAAGGTAGGCTTGACGAGCGATTGCCTTTATTGCTTTTTGGTATTCTTTTGCTGCTGAAGCAGTTGTGTGTTTTATTGGAGTGGATTGTTCAGTTTGCTCTTCATCAAACGCTTCATCATCATCACTTTCGTCGATTTCCTCAAGACTATTAAGAAATTCTGCAAGCTCTCCCAGGAACTGACGATTTTTCTTGTACTGAGTTTTCAGGAGCTCAGTGATGGTTTTATCAATCAGTTTACTCTCTCGTTCTACTATGGACTTTATTTCATCTTCTAACGGAATTAATGAGTTATATACGTCAGTCAAAACTTCTGGTGTGCCTAATTTAACTATAGAAGAGAGCTTTTCTACAATTGCACTAATGGAAGGATTTTGGTTTTCTTGAAGCAGGGAAACCCCGATTGTTAGTTGTTCATATAGCCTTGCTCTATGGTTTAGTTCAAGCTGTTCAAACCAATTTGTCGGCTCTAGGATTATGTCTGGCTCCAAGTATTGATGATTAGATTTAAGGATGAACTTTCCTGAATCGTTACCTGATTGGATTAGTCCGAATATGTTACGGGCGATATCCCTGCTAGTTGAGATCCATGTGCTAATTCTATCTTCAGGAGCTGGTACACCTTCTTTGGCAAAGGCTTCTTTGACGTAGTGCTTCAGAAGATCTGTTGGGGTGAACATTAACCAGCTATCTTTGTGTGATAGCCCACTATAATCATCTTTTGCTAGATGTTGTTCATTGTCATCTAGGTACTCAAAGTCTCGCTTTAAGCCAAGACGTTGGATAAGAGTGGTTGTTTTGCCGGTCCCTGGAGGACCAAGAATAACTCTTTGGCTATTCAACGGTTGTCGATAAATATCATCTTGAAATTTATCAAGTATAGGCTGATCTCTTAGACCCATAGCGGTACGAATTTGGTGAAAGATACCTTGCTTGATATTCTCGGCTATTACATCATCAGTCAATAATGCTTCGAAGTCATCAAGGTTGAAATCATCTTCATGGATAAGCAGGCGTAGAGATTCAATTGTAAAAGTACCGTGTTCCTCATGTCTGTATACAGAGTCTTGAGAATCCCAAATATTATCAGGGTGAATCGGAACTAAGCTAATTGATTCTACAACAATTAGTTCTTGCTCTTTACCCCTATAGCTGAGGAACTTTCCTTCTCCTACAGGCAGAGATGCTAATGAGCCAAGCGGAGATTTTTTACTTGTAAGTGGTTGTTTTGTTGATATACCCGCAATTGATACCCTTGCAATGTATAGAGTATGCTTATCACCGTCTTCATCTTCAAAAATCACTCGTGAGATAGCAGGTTCAACTCTCAACCTCTCTAAAGAGGCACGGTTGCCGTCGTTAATACTACTCAAATTTTGATAGGCGCTACCACTGGTCCACCTATTGTTGTAAGCTAATGCAGCGTCGTTAGATGAAGTTGCACTAGTTGATATGAGCTTTTTATCTGCCTGCTCTGACACAATATCGAAGATGGAAAGAGTTTCGTTAGCCAGTATTTCTAGATATTCATTTTGGTCCATAACCTAAAGATCTCTTTATTGCCATTACTACCAAAAACCGCGAACTAAAATTTACTGCGAAACCTACACGCAAAAGTGATTTTAATTTTTATCTTGACGGTTCTAGTTCTTTATGGGGAATCTTACCTAACACCTTTTTCCACAATGGCACCTTATTTACTGTCTATCAATGTTTAAACTCTTAAAATCATTAGGTTATCAAGGAAAAAGAACAACTACGCATTAAAATGACACTGCGTTTCGTCAAATAAAAGACGTTAATACGGCTCATATACTTTCAATGTGGGTAGAAAACTTTGTAAAACTCCCAAAAGGAACATCATGGATAGAATTCAAAGGGAGAGCATTGGTCTCAATTTCCTAGCAACCTTTCCAACCTTGGTCTAAACGCATTAACTAATCCATTGACCGTTTCTTGGAAAAATAAAGCGGTAGTATCGTCCTGGGTAGGGGGCCAATCTCCCTCTACTGTTTGTGTTCTACGAATACTTCGTTCGTTGTCGTCCCACACAACAGAGAATGGCAGATCTTTCTCGATATCAACTTTTTCATCGAGTAGTGCTATGTACAAATCTTTGCCTTGTGGGGTGTTAGCGAATCGTACAAAACATCCGATACTTCTCTTTGACTCATAAAAATATGTCGTAATCCAAGCAATCGAACCTGATGGTGGGAGAGAAAATCTAATGTTTCCGATAGAGACAGGCTTCGGCATTGGTTGTTCAGGGTCATCCAGTGCCAATGAGTCAAGGAATCTTGTCCAGAAATCAAAATACTGCTGACGCCATGGTTCTATCTCTTTCTCAATGTTGTCATCGACTATGGGACGCTCTGTATAATCGAGGGGCTTCTCTATTACCTGAGTTTGTAGAAGTGTTCTTGGCTGAATCAGATAGAGGTCTTTGTGCTGGTGTTTATAAACGGCAGTTTCAACCATGGCCAGAACGAAGCGCAGATTACCTGCCTCTTGGAGGAACTGAACGATAGCATTAGCATCTCTTTTTATCCCGTCTCCAGCGATGATTAACATAAAGTCGCCACGACTAAGAGAGTGGCTAACTCCATCCACAAATTGAGCCTCATCGACATCCGGAAATCGTTCCGTAACTAGTTTGTAGGGAGAATTACCTATAATTCCTGTTCTTCTACTTACTTCACGTTGCAAGTCAGTAAAACTCCATTGCGCGAGCTCTTTGGCATAATCTAATATTTGTCCGATAACTTTACGTCGGGCTTCTGGATTCCGCCAAAGCTTCGTCTCTACTATCACTAATCGTCCTTGTGGCGTTACATACACGATATCAATTGGTCCTGCGCCTGTGTTCATCTCCATACAAAGAGGGCAGACAGTCTGATAAGCAGGATCAATTTCCCCAAAGGGCAGAGATTGCGGGTTTTCAAATAACCTTTGTTGCAGCCACGACTCGGTAAACCCTCTTTCAAAAGAGATTCGCTCTAGGTGCTCAGTTTGGCCTTCTTCATTAAAAATAAACGGTGTCGAATACATTCCGCACATCCTCCATGATTGCTACCGATGTATCACTATAGGTTCCTACATTTTGTACCCAACTTATAGTCGACTATTAATCAATCATGCTCATAATGGTGTATTGAAAGGTTGTGGTCAATTAACAGGCAGTGTAACTGCTAGCGCTTCAGCAAAAAGCGTTTGAAGTTGATGGTGATTATCTCTAATTCTAGAAGGCAGAGTTGCTACTAGGTTAAAGGGATCTTGTTGGATGATATGGAGAATGAGCACTCGTTTTACGCACTATCAATGTCCAAAAAGTAAAACTATCTGCTTCATTTTTAAGCGTGGATTGGTTGAAAGCTCAGGCACAGTCCTGTACGATTCATCCCGCGTGACTGTGCTCACGGTAGAAAGCGCCCTTAGCTCAGCTGGATAGAGCACGTCCCTTCTAAGGATGTGGTCATTGGTTCGAATCCAATAGGGCGTGCCATTTTTCAAAAGCCCCGATAGCTCGATGAGTTGTCGGGGCTTTGTCGTTTATACGGTTAGAAAGTAGCGCCGCCATCGACTCGTAAATCATGCATGGTAATGTGACCTGATTTGTTGCTGAGTAGAAACTCGATAGCATTAGTAATGTCTTGGGTCTCGGCGATTTTATTTAGCGGGATGCCAAGACGGTGCGATTTCAGATTGCCGCGAATCGTTTCTCTTTCTCCATAAGACTCATTCCACATCTGTTCCTGCATAGGAGTTCTGGTTGAACCCGGACTAACAATATTGCAGCGAATGCCATGTTCCGCCAGTTCTAATCCCAAACACTGCATCCACATGTGGAGTCCGGCTTTGGATGCGCAGTAAGCGGACATGTTACTTCTTGGTGTGTTAGCCGCATTTGAACCTACCGCCACGATTGAACCTTTTTTCCCGTTTTTGACTAGCAGTTTGGCGATTTGTTGAGTCAATAAAAGAGCGCCTTTGAGGTTCACATCTATGGTTGTGTTTAGTGCTTCTAACGACAGGTCAAAAATAGAGCCAAGGTGCAAGGTACCTGCACAACTCGCAACGTATTCAGGGATAAGTTTGTCATTCTCTAATCGTTGGCAGGCAGATTGTATTGCTTGAGTATCAGTCAAATCAAAAGCCAGCAGCGTAATACGTTGTTGCTGCTCTTTAGGAAGAGACTGTGTCAGGTTCATTAATGACTTTTTAGTCACATCACTGGCTATTACATGTGCACCTTGCGCTAATAAACTTTTCGCGCATGCGAGACCAATCCCTTGACCAGCCCCGGTTACCAGGCACAGCTTGTCGCTGAATTCTGAGAGTTTTGCACTCATCTAAACATCCTTTTCGTGATACAGATATCAAATTCTATTTATGCAAATGATAATTATTTTTGTTATCGTTGTCACCTTGTTAACTAGGAATTGGTTAGGTCATGAGTAAATTAGGGCGAAAAATAAAGCTGTGGCTGTTCGGCGTAGGGTTGGTGAGTTTAGCTGGCTGTGAGTATTTTCCTCACTATGCCAAAGTGGATTTACCACAGCAGAAAGTGGCGCAAGTCGTTGAGCAGGCGAAATTTGCAAATGATGCCATTATGCAGGCATTTGCAACGCACAACTTAGTTGCGATAGGAGACTATCACTGGAACGACGCATTTGTTCGATATGCTACTGAGCTGGTATCTAAACCGGAATTCTCTGATCAGGTGAACCACATTGTTGTGGAGTTTGGGAATGCCAAATATCAATCAGTTTTAAATGACTATTTGGCGGGCGGAGATGTGAGTGAAGAACAATTGAACTCTGTCCTCAGAGGTTCTCTTTACTTTATGGCATGGATGCCAGATGAGTACCGCGATTTTTTCAAAGCGATTAAACAGCGTAATGAAGCTCTGCCCGAGAGTAAGAAAATCCGAGTTCATCTAGCGGAAGCCCCTTTTGATTGGAAAGAACTAAAAGACGTTAAGGTCTGGAAACAAGCAGCAACGCATAAAACCGACCATTTCTATCAAGTCGCGGCCGAGCGAATCAAAAACAATGAAAAGGCATTGATGATTTTTGGCGCGTTTCACTTGGTAAATGCACCGAAAGAATATGTAGAGAAAACACAGGAGACAGACTGGCCGCTGGCAACACGTCTAGAGCAAGACTTCCCAGGCAGTACCTATTTGATTTGGCCAATGACCGATCCAGAAGTGGTAAAGACCTTCAACAAAGTGAAAACACCAGCTTTACTGGAAGTGCAACAAGGGCCAATGCAAGGACTTCGCTTGATAGACATACTGCCAAAAGCTCGCTACAAATTAGCCGAAATGGACGATATGGACGCACAAGTTGGAGAGCTGTTTGATGCGTTTCTTTATCTGGGTGAGAGCCAGCGAACAATGGTCTTGCCCCGTGACGTGATATCTGATCGAGAATGGGTTGAAGAGATGCAACGACGCGTCGATATCATCGGTGGAAAAATGCAGAAGAACTTTAATGAGCTTCGTGAACTAAATGAAGAACAGTATGGTTTAGGCAACAAGGGTTAGTGTGAAATAGTTCTTACATAAAATGGCTGAGCGGTGGCTGCTTCAGCCATTTTTTATTTCCTTCTTCTATCTAGAATCTTTACTTCTGAACGCTTTTCTTTGCTCACTGAAATGGAACAAAGCTCTAACTTTAAAATAATACGAATGATAATAGTTATTAAAATCATTTGATAAAATGTAACAGTGTGTGTACTCTTATTTTTCAATTGAGAGGAGTTCTCATTTGTAATTCCATGTTAAATACAGTTTGAGAGATGATTATGCTTCGTAACTCAATGGGGAGCAGCACTATGCTCACAGAGTTTCTCAACGCACATACGGATGACGCTTCGTTTTTCTTCAGCTCACCCACTGTGACGTTACTTACACAAGGCATTGCTGCAGAATTTTCCCAACAAGTCAGGTTTTCAGAATTAGACACTTGTATCAGCCAATTACTTGAATCGGTTAAGGAAGATGAAAACGATAATCCTATAGCCGTTGGTGTTATTCCGTTTTCTGAGCACAACCCAGTGCATTTCATAGTGCCTGAACGTCTGTGTACAACATCACCGATTCGACCGGATAAAGTGGTTGATGTGGATGGTTCTAATCAGTGTTATCCAACTTATATTCAGCCCATTCCAGTGCCTGACGAATACATGCATAGTGTTGAGCAGGCAGCGAGTTCTTGTTCCCGAAAGGATGTGGACCTGGAAAAGGTTGTCCTTTCACGGACGATGCAAGTCGACACGGAGCAAGAAATAGACAGAGCGCGATTCCTTAAAACGCTGCTAAAGCAAAACCCGGGTGGTTATACATTCTCAACCCGATTAGGTGGAGAAAGTAGTGACACGTATTTGATGGGGTCTAGCCCTGAGCTGCTGGTCTCCCGTAAAGGGCCTCACGTGTGCTCAAACCCATTAGCAGGATCGCGCAGGCGTAGTGACAACGAGACGATGAATCAGCAACAAGGTGAGCTGATGATGGAGAGCAGTAAAGACCTTCATGAACATGCGGTTGTTGTAGATGCAGTGGAAAAAGCACTGCAGCCATGGTGTCACAATCTTTATGTGCCAATGGTGCCATCCGTGATCGAAACGAAGGCCATGCTGCACCTTTCAACCCGAATTGAAGGAACGATTTCTGATTCCACCACCAGTGTTCTCAAGCTTGCCAGTGCGCTTCACCCAACGCCTGCGGTATGTGGCTATCCCACGGATCAGGCTTACGACTTCATCGGTAAAGTGGAACCTTTTGATCGTGGTTACTTTACTGGCTTAGTCGGTTGGGTAGATGCTCGTGGCAACGGAGAGTGGGTTGTTGTGATTCGCTGTGCAGAAGTAGAAAAACAACGCCTACGAGTGTACGCCGGAGCCGGAATCGTCAGTGGTTCTGATCCGCAAAGTGAATTAGAAGAAACGGGCAACAAAATGCGCACCGTGCTGAATGCTCTTGGGATTGAGATTCAGGAAAATATGGAGGTGGTCGTGTGATGCTTCCTAAAATGAAACCGTCTGGCTTTACACCTTGGCCAGAGGAAGTAGCCCGCCAGTACCAAGAAGCTGGCTATTGGATACAGCAAACCATTCCGGAGATGCTCGAAACCAGTACCAAGAAGTACCCAGAGCAGATTGCGCTTGTGTCCGGCAACCAACAATGGACTTACCGAGTCTTGTCCGAACAAGTTGATAGCTTAGCTGCTGGCTTCCAACAAAAATTGAAATTACAGGCTGGCGATAAAGCAGTACTGCACCTGCCTAATATCGGAGCGTTTTACCTGAGTTTCTTTGCGTTGCTGAAAATTGGTGTTCAGCCAGTTTTGGCATTGCCCGCACACCGAGAATACGAGATTCGATACTTTTGTCATTTTACCGGAGCAAAAGCGTTGATCACTGCGCCGCAAATGGGGGTTGATACTGCAGAGATCGCACAGAAAATCGCAGATGAAGTACGCACTCTTGAAACGATTGTCTGGGCGGGTGACGAGAGCTTAAAACCAAAGGATAGTGTTGATCTGGACTCGCTTTTCTTATCGAACTCAGCATGCGAGCCGAAAACTGAGCAAGACTTTGCTTTCTTCCAGTTATCCGGTGGCACAACGGGTACGCCAAAGTTGATTCCACGTACTCATATGGACTACCTCTACAGTGTTCGAGCCAGTAATGAGGTGTGTCAGTTTTCACCTCAAACACGTTACTTGTGTGTCTTGCCTGCTGCGCACAACTTTCCATTGAGCTCTCCGGGGGCTTTAGGGTGTTTTATGTCTGGTGGAACGGTGGTGCTTTCACCTGATCCGAGTCCACAGACTGCATTCCACTTGATTGAAAAGCATCATATTACCGTCGCTGCACTGGTGCCGCCGCTGGCGTTGCTGTGGCTTGATGAAGCACCTCGAACCCAGTACGACATTAGCTCATTGCAAGTGCTTCAGGTTGGAGGTGCTCGATTTAGTGAAGCCGCGGCAAAACGAGTCAAACCGACACTAAATTGCACGTTGCAGCAAGTGTTTGGTATGGCGGAAGGGCTGGTGAACTACACAAGGTTGGATGATCCAGAATCGGTGATCATAGCCACGCAAGGCCGCCCGATGTCACCGGCTGATGAGATCTTGGTCGTGAACGACATGGGCGAACCTGTGCCTCAGGGTACGGCTGGCATGTTGTGCGCTCGGGGCCCGTATACCATTCGCGGATACTACAATGCTCCGGAGCACAATCTGCGTTCCTTTATCGCAGGGGGTTATTACCGAACCGGTGATGTGGTGGTGTTAACCAAAGAAGGCAACTTACAAGTGGTCGGTCGCGATAAAGAACAGATCAACCGTGGCGGAGAGAAGATAGCAGCGCAAGAGGTAGAGAATCATCTTCTGGCTCATGAAGCCGTGCATGATGCTGCTGTGATTGCGATACCGGATGACTATCTGGGAGAGCGCATTTGCGCCGCCTTGGTTTGCCTTGAACTGAAGCCGACAGCGATTGAAATAAAACGCTTCTTGAGAAGCCGAGGCCTGGCCGATTTTAAGATCCCAGACCGTGTGATTTTCGTTGATGTGCTGCCGAAAACCCCTGTCGGAAAGATTAACAAAAACAAACTCCTCGAGTTGGTTTAACCCACTAAATCAAATCTGATTTTTATCTACAAATTTTATAACGTATTTTAGGAGAAATGCCTCATGGCAATTCCAGCGATTGCGGGTTACCCGCTATCTAAAGCGATCCCTCAAAACCGCGTATCCTGGTCGGTAGATCCAGAGCGTGCAGTGTTGCTGATCCACGACATGCAACAGTATTTTCTTAACTTTTATGACCTCGACAGTGAACTGATTCAAACGCTGACGCAGAACATCCAACAGATAAAACAAGCTTGCATTGAAGCGGGTATTCCTGTTGTGTACACCGCACAGCCAGGCGATCAGCGTCAGGAAGATCGCGCTCTGTTGACGGACTTCTGGGGACCGGGTCTAAAAGCTGATGACACCATCACAAAAATTCTGCCTGCTCTTGCGCCAACAGAACAAGACATCGTTTATACCAAATGGCGCTACAGTGCATTCCAACGCACGCCACTTAAATCCATGATGGATGAAACCGGACGTGACCAACTGATTATCGTAGGTGTTTACGCGCACATTGGTTGTTTGCAGACCGCTGCCGAAGCGTTCATGACCGATATTCAAGCGTTTATGGTTTCTGATGCCGTGGCTGACTTCTCCGAGAGTGACCATGACATGGCGCTCAATTATGTTGCGGGAAGATGTGGTTATGTCTTGGATAAGCAACAGCTACTGTGCCAAGTTAGTGAAATGCCAAGTACACACGTGATTCCTCAATCTGAGCAAGAGTTCGCTCAGCAACTGGCGGCTTTGCTCGACGTCTCTGCCGAAGAAATCGAACCGGAAGATAGCTTGCTGGATTTTGGCCTTGATTCGGTTCGAATTATGTCTCTGGTCGGTGACTGGCAGCAAGCGGGGCTTGATGTGAGCTTTATGGAACTTGCTGCTAAGCCTTGTTTGGCGCACTGGTGGCAATTGATTGAGAAGAAGTGCGCATAGCACCCGGCAAGGACTAGTAGCAAAGGAACGGATATGTACGATTTACCTTATACGGCGGAGCAACTGCTTCCGCTTACAGATGCGCAGGCAGGGATTTGGTTTGCTCAACTTCGGGATCCAGAAAACCCAATTTACAAAACCGGTGAATATCTGCTTATTGATGGCGAGGTAGACGAGCCTTGTTTTGTCGAAGCGGTCAAAAGTGCGCTTGATGAAGTCGACTCATTGCACACTAAGTTTGTCACAACCACCGAAGGACCACGCATGGTAATTGAGCGACAAGGCTGGCAAGTGGATCGCTTAGACTTCTCTTCTGAGTCAGATCCCCTGAATGCCGCCATTGACTGGATGAAAGTGCAGCTTAAAGAACCGGTTAATTTAGAGCAGGGGCCATTGTTTGCTATGGCTTTGCTTAAGCTTGCAGAAGACAAATTTGCCTGGTTCCTGTCACTGCACCATATCGCAATCGATGGTTACAGCATGTCACTGCTCATTTCTCGAGTGGCGTATATTTACAGCCAGCTTATTAAAGGCGAACCGTTTGATAAGGTTGAGTTTGTTGATCAACAAGCGATGCTTACAGAAGACAACAACTACAAAGCCTCAGAGAAATATCAAAACGATCGTGCCTTTTACTTACAGCGCTATGCAGACCACTCAGACACGGTCAACTTAGCAGGTCAGCCAACGGTCACTTCCGATCACTTTCTGCGCCTCAAGGGTGTGATGCCAGTCAGCGATTTTCAGCAAATGGAATTATTGGCGAAGCAGTGCCGTACTCACTGGTACAGCGTGCTGATCGCTTCTATTGCCGCTTATGTTCATCGCATGACGCGCTCTAAAGAAGTGGTGCTTGGCGTGCCACTTATGGGACGTCTTGGTTCAGTGGCGATCCAAACGCCAGCCATGCGGGTGAATATTCTGCCGGTACGAGTCAGTTTTGATGATGGTCTGGATATTAAAACGCTGGTCAGACAGGTGAACCAAGAGTTCTCTTCTGTGCGTCGTCACCAGGGTTATCGCTATGAAGAGTTACATCGTGAACTTAACCTGGTCAAAGACAAGCGTAACCTGTTTGGCCCGCTGGTGAACATCATGCCGTTTGAGTATGAGCACAAATTTGGTGAGCTAAACTCAAAGGCACATAACCTTTCATCTGGTCCAGTGGACGATATCTCACTTTACTGTTATGAGATTGGCGGAGAGTTGCATGTCGACATGGATGCCAACCCAGAGCTGTATTCAGAGCGTGATATTCAAGAGCATCAGCAGCGCTTATTCCATTTTATGAGCGACTTTTTTGCTGCAGCTCGTGAGCAGGGTGCCAGCCAGTGCAAGGTCAGTGATGTCAGCATTTTGCTTTCAGGTGAACGAGAAAAAGTGCTCAATATCTGGAATGATACCGATCATCCGGTGCCGGAAACCACCCTGTCAGCCTTACTGGCGAGACAACGTATCTTGACGCCAAATGCTACAGCACTGATTTTTGAAGACCAAAAACTCACCT
This sequence comes from Vibrio sp. YIC-376, assembly GCF_052353105.1. NCBI lineage: Bacteria > Pseudomonadati > Pseudomonadota > Gammaproteobacteria > Vibrionales > Vibrionaceae > Vibrio > Vibrio sp. YIC-376. The sequence continues at coordinate 56,924 of NZ_JBBWFK010000018.1, read as the reverse complement.
ATGAGCAGTTAGGCCGAAAGGTCTACTCTTTGATGAACTGGTTGTTCGCGCAGGATGTTGAAACGGGAGACCGCATTGCAGTTTGCGTACCGAGAAGTGAAGAGTTAATCGTTGTACAACAAGCGATTCTTGCTGCCGGTGCGGTTTATGTTCCGATTGATCCAGACTACCCGGAAGGCCGCATTCATTACATGTTGGAATCTTCTGCACCTAAGTTTGTGTTCTCGACTTCGGCATTACAGTCCAAGTTACCGCAAGAGGTAGAGATAAAGCTTGTTGATGATGAGACGCTACCAACTATCTATAAGACTGTTGAGCCGTTGCCACCACAAGTCCAGCCTGAGCCACATGCGCCAGCTTATATGATTTACACATCAGGCTCGACTGGCAAGCCCAAAGGCGTGGTGGTGAGTCATGATGCGATAGTGAACCGATTGCTATGGATGCACGACCAATACCCGATTGATGCTAATGACCGCGTTCTGCAAAAAACACCAGCTGGTTTTGACGTGTCAGTGTGGGAGTTCTTCTGGCCAATGATTGTCGGTTCTTGTTTAGTGGTGGCGAAACCAGACGGACACAAAGACCCTGTTTATCTACAGGAACTCATTCATAGTCAAAAGATCACCACATTGCATTTCGTTCCGTCAATGCTACAGATTTTTGTTCAACAAGCAGATGCCCAGTTATGCCAAAGTTTGCGTCAGGTATTTTGTAGTGGGGAAGCGTTGCCAATTGAGTTGGTGAATCAATATTACCAATCCTTTAGTGCGCCGTTGCACAACTTATATGGTCCAACCGAAGCAGCAGTTGATGTGACATACTGGCCAAGTGAAGCCAATACTCAAGGCCGCTCAACGCCAATTGGTCGCCCGGTGTGGAATACGCAAATCTACATCTTGGATGATGCGCTTAATCCGGTTCCTCCGGGCGTCGTCGGTCATCTTTATATTGCAGGTCGTCAGATTGCTCTTGGGTATCATGGCCAGCCTGAACTGACGGCAGAACGATTTATTGATAATCCATTTGGCCCCAAAGGTAGCCGAATGTATTTATCGGGCGATCTGGCTCGTTGGCGTGATGATGGCGCAATTGAGTATTGTGGACGCAGTGACTTTCAGGTCAAGATCCGTGGCTTCCGTATAGAGCTGGAAGAGATCGAAAATGCCTTAACCAGCCATCCAGATGTTGCACAAGTTGCGGTATTGGCGCAGGAATACAGCGATGGTGATAAACGTCTTGTGGCTTACGTGATTGCAGAAGAAGCTGAGCAATCTATAGATGTAACTAAGCTGCAGAAATATCTCGCTGATCCACTGCCGGAATACATGATACCGAGCTATTTTGTTGAGATAGATGCGTTTCCTCTGACGCCAAACGGCAAGCTCGACCGTAATGCTCTGCCAAAACCCGATTTGTCTGGTCAGGTTGGCACAAAAGGGCCGAGTAACTTAGTTGAAGAGCGTTTATGTAAGTTGTTCTGTCAGTTACTTGAGCTGCCTGCGGTAGGCGTTGAAGACAACTTCTTTGAGCTTGGCGGACACTCTTTGCTCGCGGCGCAGCTTATTGCACATGTGAAAGAGATCATGGGAATTGAACTTTCACTGGCTGCTGTGTTTGAATCTCCGACCGTTGCCGGAATTGCAGCCAAACTGAATGGCAGTGAAAGTGACGAAGCACTTGATATGCTATTGCCACTGCGTAAGCGAGAGGGCAAGGCGGCGATATTCTCTGTTCACCCTGCTGGTGGTTTAAGCTGGTGTTATGCTGCGTTAACACCAATTATTCCATCTAATATCCCTTTATACGGTGTGCAGGCACGCAACCTTGGCGACCCTTCTGTACCTTTGCCGAAAAATATGATGGAAATGGCAGAAGACTACGTTGCCGCGATTCGCGAAGAACAACCTTTTGGGCCATACCACCTGCTTGGCTGGTCTATTGGTGGCATGATTGCGCACTTGATGGCGGGTATCCTGCAGCAGCAGGGACAGGAAGTAGGTTTGCTTACTTTGCTTGATTCCTACCCTACAGAACAGTGGCAAACCATGAATCCACCGGGCGAGGAGCAGGCTCTGGGCGCATTAATTCGTATGGCCGGTGTTGAGTTTGATGAATCAGCGCACACCAGCATTACCAAGCCAGAAGTTATCGACATCCTACAAGATGCGGGATCATCAATGGCTCACCTGAGTTCTGAGACCATATCCGCGATGATCGAAGTGGTGATCAACAACAACCATCGCGTTCGCGATAAAGTCGATTATCGTTATCAGGGCGATATGCTGTTCTTCAATGCTGAAAAACCGCCAGAAGAGTCGTTCTTAGATCGCAACGGATGGTTTAATTATATGGATGGTGAGATTAATGTCGTGGACGTTAATTGTATCCACCGAGATATGATGCGACCTGACATGTTGCGCCTGATTGGAACCCGTATGGTGGAAGAGTTGAAGGCGAAATTCGATGTTTGATTCTGGTAACTCATTTGCACCAGAGCATAAGTGGGAGGGGAGTATCTCCCCTCTGACTTTCTTTAAGGACAAACTGAAGTCTGGCGCTGTTTTGGCCATTGGTGAAGCGCACTGGTATGCGGATCTTTTTCAGCAAATGACGCAGGTATTGCTCGCTCCGGAACTGGATGGTGTGTTTACTCATCTGTTTGTTGAGTTCGGCAATGCCAAGCATCAGGCGTTGTTAAGCGATTATTTGGGAGGAAAGGACATTTCTGAGGATGAACTGGCGGCTGTTTGGCTCGATTCCATCGCTTTCCCTGCATGGATGCATCCTTGTTATGGTGAGTTTTTCCAACGATTGAAACAGGCAAATACATCTCGTAAGACGCCTATCGAAGTCGTACTGACTGAGCCGTCGTTTAATTGGCATGAGATGAATCATCCCTCTCAGCTTGCCCAGCTTAATGCCGAGCGCGATCAGGCTCTGGTCGAAGGCATAGGCAGGGTAAAGAACAGTTGTGCGCAAGGTGTGGTTGCGTTGATAGGCGCGAGACACATTCTCAAACGCTCTCCAGCTTTTGGTTTGATACGCCATAAGCCTTTTGGGGAGTTGGCTGCGCAGCGATTTGGTGAGAGCTACGTTTCGGTCTGGCCACATATGTTGTCGACGACGCTTGAGCAGGGCAATACCGAATATGGCATTTATTCCACCCAACAGCCGGTGTTTAGCAAGATGTTCTTCGCGGATTTGGTTCCTAACAAACCCACGGTGAACCCTTACGCAGAAATATCGGTTGCTCAGTTGGTCGATGCCTACTGGTATTTAGGCCCACAGACCCGACAGTTGGATGCGGCTGGCGTTGAAGTTCCACCGATGTGGAAAGTACGCCTTAAGCAAAGGTTACCTTTTGTCAATGAGTGTCAGAGAACCGTGATTAAAAAGGTCACCGGATACTCAGACTAACTCTCTTTATGAAGTAAACAAGCACAGCGAGAAAACGGTTTGTTCAGTAAAACAGTAGTGACCATGAAACGTTAGGCTTGGCAGTTTGGATTGGAGGGCGCTTCGGTTATCTCCAATCAACTCCAACTGAAACTGTCCGCTGTTTGCTGTTTCTGGGTGTAACGTAATTTCGACATCAAGAAAGTCAAAATACACCTTTACGAATGGGAACAGACACTTAAATACACTCTCTTTGATACTGAATATCAGAATGTTGGGTATTGAGTCTGAGTCTTTTAATCGGGCCTGTTCAGTGTGGGTGTAAACTGCCGGCAACAGGTGACTGTCGAGATTTTGATTGTTCTCAATATCAATACCGATACTCGGTACTTCATTTTTAAGTGCGCAGGCAGCCAAACAAAGTGTGTTGGTGTGGCTGATGCTACCGCTAATCTGATCTGGGAAAACAGGCTCTCTCGATGCGCCGACCAAAATCGGTGTGCGATCCACAAAGATATTGTCTGGCATCTGTTTTTTGATGGCGGCGCGTGCAGCGTGGCGCCCGGCTCTGAATTCTCTTTGGCGCTGCTTTACCGCTTTTTGTATGTGTTTCTCTTCCAAAGGTAAGCCTATTCTGGCGTACATCTCAGGAGTGGCTTTCATAAACTGAATCGTTGGCTCGAGCACTCCTAAGTGGTAGTACGAAGGTTCAAGAATCTTATCTAACCTAATGTTTTTCAAACTCTTGTAATTCAAAACACCCTCCCATTTAAATCTAAACGATAATGCAATTGATAATTATTGCTATTTATACAGTTATTCATTAAAGTTGGCGAGACTAATTCATACAACAATAGATATAAGGATATGCAGTGAATACTTTAGTGAAGAAACCCACGTTTATGCCTTCCATGTTGGCCGCAGCCGTAGTGACTGTTTTTAGCGGTCACGCTTATGCGGAGCAGCAGAATGAAAAACCAGAAATGGAACGTGTGGTAGTCACCGCGTCATTAACTCAACATTCTGAGCTTACCGCTCCTGCATCAGTTTCGGTTATTACTGCGGATGACATCGCAAAGATGCCAGTCAAAGACATCTCAGAAGCCGTTCGCAGCGCAACGGGTGTCAGTGTTCTCAGCAGTGCGGCTTATGGGCGAAATACTATTCGTATTCGTGGCCTGGAATCTAAACATACGTTGATTTTGATTAATGGCCGTCGCATCAATTCTCAGGACGCGTTGATCCGTGGTAATGACTTCGACCTGTCAACCATACCGCTTACCGCGATTGAGCGTATCGAAGTGGTTCGCGGCCCGGTTTCTTCTTTGTATGGTTCAGAAGCAATGGGTGGTGTGGTGAACGTGATTCTAAAAGCCCCAACGGAAGAGATGTCTGGCTCGCTGGGTCTTGAATACGAAAGCTTGCTAGAAGGCGATGGCGGTGACGGTTGGAAAGGTCATGCGTATGCCAGCGGCGAAATAACGCCTGACCTTGCTGGTAGCATCATTGTTGAAAGCTCGACTCGTGATCCGTGGCGCACAGACGCGACACCGGATTACGATGCTCTTGAGCAAAAAGATACGACAAACGTGTTTGGTGAAATGTCCTGGCAGCTAACGGACGAGCAAAAGCTGATTGCTGATGTGACATACACCAAAGATGAGAGGAAAGCGGAGTGGGTTCACGTTCGCTCTGGTGATCAGACAAATACTCAAGACTCAACACGCTGGAATTACGGTTTAACTCACGAAGGTTCTTGGTCTGGGTTTGACTCTCAAGCGCGTCTCTACGGCGAAACGATGGATCTGAATGACGGAAGCACGGCTTATACCAATGGCACCGCAGATGTTGAGTTGCAGAATAATTACGCCGACTTCAAGTTGTCTGGCTTATGGCGCGACAGTCACGAGTGGGTATTCGGAGGGGAATTCCGCACGTCAGAACTGAACAACAGTCGTGATATTCCGTCGGGCGATATCGATTATCATCAAGGTGCGGTGTTCGTGCAGGGTGAGTTTGATTTAGACAAACTAGCGCTGACCTTAGGTGGACGAGAAGACTTCCATGAAGTGTATGGCAGTCACTTTAGTCCGCGTGCTTATGCGGTTTACAGCTTCACCGATGAATTTGTCGCAAAAGCAGGTGGTGGCGGTGGCTTTAGAGCGCCGGGTATGATGGAGAGCAGTGACCAAGTTCGTGTGATCAGTTGTGGTAACCGTTGTTGGTTAACGGGTAATGATGATTTGAAGCCTGAGGAATCAGAAAGCTACGAAGCAGGCTTGGCTTACGAAACAGATTCGATGGGGCTGGGACTGACATACTACTACTCTAAGCTGAAAAATAAAATTGAGCGTGATACCAGTACCGCGGTGGGTATGGATGGCACGATGCCAATCATCACTTACCAAAATATTGGAAGAGCAGAAATTAAAGGGATTGAGCTGGAAGCTTGGTACGACATTACTGACACCATTAACTTATCAGCAAATTATACATACACCGATGCTGAGGATAAGAGTTCAGGTGAAAAACTAACTGGCACGCCTGAACACTTGGCAAACTTGGATGTGAACTGGCAAATTCTCGATGCACTAACAACTTTTGCTCGTGTTAACTACATCGGTGAGCAGGTGATCACGAACCTAAGCAGCGAAGATAAAACCGTAGATGGTTACACATTGGTTGGTCTTGGTGTGTCTTACGACTTCCAGCAAGTGAACTTGAAAGCGGGTCTGAACAACATCTTTGACGTTGAGTTGGATGATGAAGATGACTACTACGGATATTCGGAGAAAGGGCGCAGCGCGTACGTAAGTGCAACCTACCTGTTCTAACGTAATACTTTTTCCTGCGAGTAAAACCAGCCTCTTTTTCGAGGCTGGTTTTTTTTATGGTGATAGCGGTTTATGGTTCAGAGTCTTCAGATACTTTGACCGATTCTTTCTGGGACGCTTTAACCTGCATGATGCGGTTGCTCTTCACTAGCAGAACTTCAAAACGCCAGTTCTGATACTCGATGATCTCTCCTTGATCAGGCACGCGGTCAATAAACCAAGTGAGGAAGCCATTTAACGTTTGAAAGCCTTCATTCTCTTCCCCTTCAATATTCGTAAGTTCGAGTTTGTACTTGAGCTCATTTAAGGGGATTAAGGCATCCATCAGCCAACTGCCATCTTTTTGTTGTTTCGCCCAAAGATGTTGTGGCTCCATTCCGAGCTCTCCGGCGATGGATTTGAGTAAATCGTAAAACGTAACTAAGCCTTGAATGTCACCATATTCATCAACAATGAACGCCATTTCGGTACTGGTTTGCTGCATGTAGTTCAGTAGAGGAAGACCTTTCATCGACTCGGGTACAAAACGTGGCCGTTTTAGCTGCTTGGTGAGACGGTCAATCGATAGCTTGTCATATTCATCCAGCAATACCTTTGAAGAAACGGTACCAATAATATTATCCAGATTTCCATTACATACCGGCCATACGGAGTGTTGGGTTTGACGAAGGTTATCGAGAATCGCACCAATGGGTAATAAGGCATCGAGATATTGAATGTCTGAGCGCGGCGTCATCAGTGATAAAACTGGGCGATCGTTGAGGTGGAGAAGATTACGGATCATCAACTGTTCCTGAGGCTCAATTGCACCGGACTCCGAGCCTTCACTGACCACCGCAACAATATCTTCTTCCGTCACCACTTCACTCTTGCTCTCACTTTGCCCCAATACCTTTAGCAAAGTATCGGTAGTAAAGGTCAAAAGAACGACAAATGGCCGGGTTAACGAGGCTAACCAGTGAATAGGATAAGCCACATTGATAGCAATGATTTCCGCGTTGTTCTGAGCAATACGTTTTGGTACCAATTCTCCTACCACGATCGCGAAGTAAGTGATCAGCAATACAACGCTAAAAGTAGAGACAACGCTGGCGATCTCTTTCTCTACCCCTTGGCTGACTAACCAGTGACCAAATGGAACGGAAAGCGTGGCTTCACCAAAGATACCGCTTAGCAGACCAATCACAGTTATGCCGATTTGAATCGTTGATAAAAACTGTGTCGGATTATTTTTCAGCTCTAGTGCGAGTGCAGCACGTTTACTCTCTTCAGCCATCATTTTCAGACGGCTAGTTTTAGCGGCAACCAGAGCTATCTCCGACATCGCGAAGACGCCGTTGAGAATGATTAAACCGATTAGTCCTACCAGCAATAAAATATTCATGAAGCCGTCCAGTCATACACACGTTTGCAGCATAGCGATATTCCTTCTTCGTAAATGTGAGTCAGCGAATAAATCACTATGTGCTGCTAAGCTAATGTTTTATTTACAGGATAGGCTGTTAGGTGTTGCTGTGCTGATTAATCATTCTGTTACCTAACTAAGTTTCTGATACACTACGCGGCCATTTCCTCTTTTGAGACGTTTCTATGCCATTTTCTAAGCTTGGTTTAAGCGCACCAATCACTGACGCAGTGACGGCGCTAGGTTATGAAAAACCGACTTCTATTCAGCAAAAAGCCATTCCGATTGTTCTGCGCGGGAGTAATTTGATCGCAGCTGCACAAACGGGCACGGGTAAAACCGCCAGCTTTGTACTGCCAATCTTAGAAAAGCTTAGCCAGGGTGAAACTCAACGTAAAAAGCGTGCACGAGCCATCATCCTTACGCCAACGCGTGAACTGGCGCTGCAGGTGCACCAGAGTATTGAAGCGTATGGTAAGAATCTGCCACTACGCTCAATGGCAATATATGGTGGTGTCGATTACGCGCCGCAAAAGCAAGCGCTGATCGAAGGGGTAGATATCGTAGTCAGTACTCCAGGTCGTCTGATTGACCTATATGGTCAACGTGCTATCCATTTTGATGAAGTGGAAATGCTTGTGTTGGATGAAGCAGACAAGATGTTGGACATGGGCTTCATTGATGCAATAGAAAAAATAGTCGACTGTATGCCTGAGAACGTTCAGAGTCTGCTTTTCTCCGCGACCTTATCGAATCCAGTACGTGACCTTGCCAAGAATGCGATTGTCGATCCGGAAGAGATCACCATAGCAAAACACAGTGCCTCTAAGTCAAACATTAAGCAGTGGATTACTACGGTAGATAAAGACATGAAATCGTCTTTGCTCAGCCACATGCTAAAAGAGAACAACTGGTCACAAGTTCTGATTTTTATAGAAACCAAACATGGTGCGGCGAAGTTAGTCAGTCAGTTGGAGAAGCGTGACATTGTTGCAGAAGCGTTCCACAGCGGGCGTAACCAGCGTGTACGTCAGGAACTGATAGAGCAGTTCAAAGCGGGTGAAATTCAGTATTTGGTTGCGACCGGCGTTGCAGCACGTGGTATCGATATCGACAACCTACCAGTGGTGATTAACTACGATCTACCGTTTCCGGCAGATGAATATGTACACCGAATTGGACGTACGGGTCGTGCGGGTGCGCAAGGTGAAGCGATTTCATTGGTATCGAAGGACGATTTCAAAAACTTGTGTATGATTGAAAGCCGTCTTGGTCATCTGCTTGAGCGTGTGGAAATTGAAGGATTCGCACCGAGAAAGCCAGTGCCGATTTCAATTCTTAATTACGTGCCGAAAAATAAACGTAAGCCAAAAGATCAGAGCCCTCGACGTGATAACACGTCAGAAGACTAACTCAAAGTAGATCAAATCTCATTCTTAAGAAGCCGCATTTCGATGCGGCTTCTTTGTATTCTGCCATATGAAAACATGTCGCTTTTGTTAAGGCTAATGATGAAAAAAAGCAAATCATGTCATACGCTTAACACTTATGGTGTGGTCTTATAAATAAGGCTCCCATAAATTTGCTGTCGTCTGGTTTGCACAAGGGGTGGAATAGGTGCAGACTTTTTATAATGCATACCGAATGCATAATAAGAGGCATAAATGAAAAAAGGTGATAAGCAATTTGCTGTTATCGGTCTTGGCCGATTTGGTTTGGCGGTATGTAAAGAGCTGCAAGATGAAGGTTCTCAAGTTTTAGCGGTAGATATTGATGAAGAAAAAGTAAGAGAAGTCGCTGGATTTGTGAGTCAGGCCATCGTAGCAAACTGTACACACGAAGAGACTGTCGCTGAGCTAAAACTCGATGATTACGATATGGTGATGATTGCGATTGGCACCGATGTCAATGCCAGTATTCTGGCGACTCTGATTGCAAAAGAAGCCGGAGTGCGATCGATTTGGGTAAAGGCCAACGATCGATTTCAGGCGCGCGTCCTGCAAAAAATTGGCGCTGACCATGTCATCATGCCAGAAAGAGACATGGGCATTCGTGTTGCACATAAAATGCTGGACAGGCGCGTGTTAGATTTCACTCCACTAGGCAGCGATCTAGCAATGACCGAGTTTGTGATTGGCGCTAATTTGATGGGAAAAACGCTGGGTGAATTGTCACTTTGTAAGGTTGAGGGTGTGCAAGTTCTTGGTTTTAAAAGGGGACCAGAAATTACTAAAGCGCCGAGCATGGACATTTCGTTAGAAATTGGTGACCTCATTATTGTGGTTGGCCCGCAAGATAAACTCGCTCGCACACTGAAATCACTATGATACATTTTCACCGGAAAGGCGTTTTTTACGTCCCAGATCGTAAACGAGCCAAAGAGAAGGGCGGCGAGCCACGTATTATCTTGCTGAGTTTTCTCGGCGTTTTATTGCCTTCTTCGGTGCTGCTCACTCTACCCGTATTCTCTGTGAGTGGCTTATCCATCACAGACGCATTGTTTACCGCAACGTCTGCGATCAGTGTTACTGGTCTTGGCGTTGTGGATACGGGGCAACATTTTACGTTGGCGGGCAAAATACTCTTAATGTGTTTGATGCAAATCGGTGGGTTAGGGCAAATGACATTATCCGCAGTGTTGCTCTATATGTTCGGTATGCGTTTGAGCCTGCGACAACAAGCGTTAGCCAAAGAGGCACTCGGTCAGGAAGGCCATGTCAACCTGCGCAATCTTATTAAAAAGATCATGGTTTTTGCTTTAGTAGCTGAGACACTTGGATTTATTGTTCTTTCTTTTCGTTGGGTGCCGGAAATGGGGTGGCAGAGCGGAATGTTCTATGCGTTATTTCATTCGATCTCTGCATTTAACAATGCCGGATTTTCGTTGTTTTCGGATAGCATGACGGGTTTTGTTAATGACCCGACGGTGATTTTCACCCTTGCAAGCCTATTTATATTTGGTGGTCTAGGGTTCACTGTTGTTGGGGATATGTGGTTAAACTGGCGCAAGGGTTTTAACTCGTTGCATCTCCATACCCGGATTATGTTGATTGCGACACCCGTTCTGCTGCTAGTGGGTACCATACTGTTTTGGCTTTTAGAAAGAAGAAATCCAAACACGATGGAGTCGTTACCTTTGTCTGCCCAATGGCTCGCGGCATTTTTCCAGTCTGCCAGTGCTCGCACTGCCGGTTTTAATAGCGTTGATTTGTCGCTTTTTACCCAGCCAGCACTTCTGGTCATGATTGTTCTTATGCTTATCGGTGCGGGTTCAACATCGACTGGCGGTGGGATCAAGGTTTCAACTTTTACCGTTGCGTTTTTGGCAACTTGGACCTTTTTACGTCAAAAGAAGCACTTAGTGATATTTAGGCGAACGGTCAACTGGCCAACGGTGACAAAATCGCTCGCGATTATCGTAGTGAGTGGAGCCATACTTACCACGGCGATGTTCCTCCTGATGCTCACGGAAAATGCGGCTTTTGATAGAGTGATGTTTGAGACGATTTCTGCTTTCGCGACGGTAGGCTTAAGCGCGGGTCTCACTGCAGAGTTATCGGAACCGGGTAAATACATCATGATCGTGGTGATGATCATTGGCCGTATCGGTCCATTGACACTGGCTTATATGCTAGCTCGTCCAGAACCTACGTTGATTAAGTACCCGGAAGATACGGTTCTGACTGGTTGATTTATAAGTAAAAATATCAGAGCCTTACAGATGTCGCTGCTTCCCAAGCAGCGACATTCTAAGAAATATGAAATACGTGGAATGTCACGCAAATTTGTCGGTCAAACTGTGAACATTCATGCCTTTATTTTCTCCTTCCTATAGCATTCATTTAGCAAGCTTATGTTAACTGCCTGATTTATTTACCAAGCAATGACTTCGTTGTTTGAAGTTTTGTCTCAGGCGTTTATGCAGAGTGCTGTAAGCGAATTGAGAAGATGGAGTCGTATTTTGAAATTCAACCTACTTGCATTAACCGTGCTGTCTGCTTTAGTCGCAGGAAAGAGCATGGCCACCACCCCACCGTCACCTATCTGGCACGAAATTACGTTAACCGATGGGACTTCAAGCGAAGCTATTTTGCGAGGAACCGCAGATTTTCATTGGTTCGAAGATAAGCAAGGTAATGCACTTGTTAAGCAAAGCGGAATCTGGTTCTTTGCGCAGATTCAGCGTGAATCAGATGCCCCTGAACTGCTTTCGACAGGGATTGCAAAAACTCAAACTGCGGTAGCGCCGGAGTCTGCTAAATTCCGGCCAGATCTTCATATCCAGCCCACTCTTTCTTCATTACGAACCATAGAGCCAATGGCGCGCAAGAACCTAATACGTACAGGTGCAGGTTATCAGGCGATGAGCAGTTCTGGAGTTACACAACAACCGCTGCTTGTCGTCCAGGTTTCGTTTACCAATCAGGTAATGAAGCATGATTTTGAGCAACGAGTATTTGGTCAAAACGGGCAAAGTGTTGTCGACTATTATGAAAAGAACTCTCAGGGGCAGTATAAGGTTGTTCCGGCGATTGAAAGTTATGGCACTGCAAACGACGGCGTCATCGATGTGACCGTACCGCTGCGTCATCCAGACTGTCATATCAGTGCCAGCGATAGCCTTTGTGAAGACAGTATGAATCGAGTGTTCGCAGAAGCATATCAAAAGCTTGACCCATACATAAACTTGGCAAGTTATGACAGTGATGAAGATGGCACCGTTGATGCGACAGAGTTGTCAGTCATGTTTGTGTTTGCTGGTGGTGACCGTTCGACAGGGTCTCTGGATAGACCTGCAATTTGGCCTCATAAGTACTCTCATGATGATGTCTCTCTCGACAATACGAGTATCAAAGATTACTGCGTATTTGCAGATTTTCAGGTGAAACACCAATCTACCTTAGGTGTTATCGTTCATGAACTAGGACATTTAATGCTTGGTTTGCCCGATCTTTACGCTCGATTCAGCAAAGGATCGATCGGCACTTGGGGCGTCATGGGTGGTGGTTCATGGGCGAAGAAACCTGGCGATTCCTATTCAGGTGAAACGCCAGTCAATATGAGCGCATGGAGCAAACACGCGGCTGGCTTTGTGATACCAACGATTGCTCATCAAAGCAACACGCCTCATGCATTAGCAAATGATGAAGTTAAACTGGTCTACCTTGATCCATACCTTAAAGAATATGGTCCACGAGTTTATTTGGAAAACCGAACGTATAGAGATTATGACCAAGCTCTGGTTGCCGAAGGCGTACTTGCCATGTCTGTGAACATTCTTAATGAGTTCAATGGGATTGGGGATATGCAAGTTCAAGTGATGCAGGCGGATGGTTATGGTGAACTAGAAAGGGGCGATCAAAGCGATCAAAGTGATTTATACCCGAATGGTGGTACCTCGATTTCTGATGTCTCTAATCCAGGGTTGAATGCTATCACCGGGTTCGATACCGATGTTTCGATTTCAGATATTTCCAGTAGTGCAACTGGCGGCGGTTTTCTACTGACGAAACCGAATGATGCAAATAAATCTGCGTGGTTAAACTCGTTCTATCAGGAATTCGTCTTTCCAAGTAATAGTGATGCGTTGGCCGTGATGCTTGATTTAAGCCGCGACACAGAGCTGGATGGTTTGCAGCTTTATGCTAAGAAAGACTCACCACAACGTGATATGACCTATCGAGTGTGGCGATTCCCGAACAAGAGTAATAATGAATATTACTTGGAGTTGAATGAGAACCACGCCGAGTTATTACAACAAGGTACTTTCCAGAAGTCATCACGAGTTCTATTCCCGCAAGCTACACAGTTAGGAGCTGGTCAGCATATCATTGTGGTTGAAATTGAAGGCGGGGAGTTCGAAGCTAGCGTGAGCTTTGGCCGCTTATTGGAATTAGAAAAACCAATTCAGTCCAAGATGTGGGTTGGAAAGAGCAGTGATAAATATTCTACAGGGTTGTTTGAATCCAGCTTTTCAACGGTTCCGTTTGCGGCATTGTTGAACATCGAAAACGCAAAAATTGTTGACGCAAGGTCAGACACTTACCAGACAGATAAGAATACAGCACTGACACTGAACTTGATGTCGAACGATTTCGTGGCTACAGGGTATCAGTTTGAGGTTGAGATTGTTCAACAACCTGTCAACGGCACCATCACAGGACATCAGTACCAACCAAATGCTGACTTTGTCGGCTCAGACAGTTTCCAATATCGTTTGGTGTCCGCGGATGGTGTGCTCTCTTCCTCTACGGTCAGTGTTTCAATTGAAGTTATCGGCAACAATACCGCGCCAATTGCCGTTATTGATGTGCTTAGCGCCGAGTTAAAAGTGGGGAGTCATGTATCCTTGTCAGCGGCCAACAGCAGTGACCCGGATGGTGACGCTTTGACTTATCAATGGGAACAGACTGCTGGAAAAACGGTTTCACTTAGCAACCCAAGTGAGGTTACTGCCAGTTTCGCGATTCCTGAAGGAGCCAAAGCTGGTGAGGTATTAACTTTCCAGGTCACGGTTTCAGACTCGAGTAAGGCGGTATCTCTTGCGTCGGTCGATGTTGAAGTGCAAAACAGTGCACCGACAACCACTACTGATTCGGTGACGGTTGCGGTGAATGATAGCATTGTGATTGACGTGGTAGCGAATGATACCGATATGAACGGTGATAAGCTTGTGGTTCAAAGCGTCGAAAATCTATCTGGCATTGGCTCGACACAGGTTGAAAATGGCAAGGTGATTTATCATGCACCAGACAGCGAAGTCGATAATGTAACATTGGAATATGTGATTTCTGATGGCAACGGAGCGACCGCAACAGGAGACGTCACCGTAAAAGTTGCTGCAACGAGTACTAAGAAGGACAAAAGCTCAGGCGGAGGCGGTAGTGTCGCATACTGGTCACTAATATTACTTGCGCTATTAGGTTGGCGACGCCGTCACTAATAGTAATCTTGCTTTAAACGTAAGCCACTCTCATTGAGTAATGCCAATTGTTTAACGATTTTTATCTGCGTCATTCCAGCGAGTCCTAGCGAGACTAGGAATCTAATAGCAGCGCACTGAGCAGTTAATAAAATAACTTTGGCCAAAAAGTACTCGGAAACTAGATCCTGAATCACGCTCCTTCGTCGCTGTTCAGGATGACGGGAGACAAAACAATGCCGTTTGTTGTTAAACGAACGGCATTTCTTTTTTCGGTTAGTTTATTTGTCTCTGATGTATAGAAGCAGTAAATACCCATGATTAATTCATGGCTGAATAGGAATGGAGTTCGGACGTATACTGAACAGTAGATAGTCTTATAGATAAGGAACCCAATATGTCATTTTGGCAACGGGTCAGTTTCACCCATCGTTACAGCCAACTTCCTTCTGCGTTTTTTACTTTCGTAAAGCCACAGCCCTTGCTGAATACTCAGTGGGTGGCATGGAATAGTGATTTTGCACAGCAGTTCGGTTTGCCATCTACGCCTGACGAAGAGTTGCTAAAGGTCTTTTCTGGGCAAGTAAGTTTTGATGAATTTCGTCCATTAGCGATGAAATATGCAGGCCACCAGTTTGGTGTTTACAACCCGGATCTGGGCGATGGGCGAGGGTTACTTCTGGCTGAAATCCAACGACAGGATGGATCCTGGTTTGACATCCATTTAAAAGGCGCGGGTCTGACACCGTATTCGCGAATGGGTGACGGCAGAGCAGTGCTGCGTTCTACTATCCGTGAGTACCTGTGTAGTGAAGCCATGCAAGGACTTGGGATACCGACAACCAGAGCGCTGGGTATGATGGTCAGTGATACGCCCGTGTATCGTGAGAAAACTGAAAACGGCGCGATGTTAATTCGTATGTCTGAAACTCATATCCGGTTTGGTCACTTTGAACACTTCTTTTATACCAACCAGCTTGCGGAACAAAAGTTACTTGCGGATAAAGTGATTGAGTGGCACTTCCCTGAATGTTTACAAGCAGATAGGCCTTACGCTGCGATGTTTAAAGAGATAGTCGAAAAAACAGCCGTCATGATTGCGTATTGGCAAGCTTTTGGCTTCGCTCATGGGGTGATGAATACCGACAACATGTCGATCCTTGGCCAAACTTTTGATTATGGACCGTTCGGTTTCCTTGATGACTATGACCCTGGCTATATATGTAATCACTCAGATTATCAGGGTCGCTATGCGTTTGATCAGCAGCCACGAATTGCTTTGTGGAATCTTTCCGCACTGGCGCACTCTCTGTCTCCGCTGGTGGAGCGTGCAGATTTAGAATCCGCACTGGGTCAGTTTGAAGTGCGTTTAAGCCAGCAATTTAGTCTTTTGATGCGCAGCAAGCTTGGCTTAAAAACCAGAATAGATGAAGACGCCCGTTTGTTTGAATCCATGTTTGAGTTACTCAACCAAAACAAAACGGACTATACGCGTTTCTTTAGGGCACTATCTAATTTAGACACAAAGTCTCGTCAAGAAGTGATTGACCTGTTTATTGATCGCGATGCTGCTCGAAACTGGCTGGATTTGTATCTTGCACGATGCGAGTTGGAAGTCGATGAACTAGGCAGGCTGATCACCCCAGAACAACGTTGCGACCAAATGCGTAGTGTTAACCCTAAATACATTCTTCGCAACTATCTGGCGCAGTTGGCCATTGATAAAGCGGAAGAGGGAGACTTTAGTGAAGTTCACCGTTTAGCTACATTGCTGCGTCGACCATACGACTCTCAACCTGATTTTGAAGAGTATGCAAAACTGCCACCGGAATGGGGTAAGAAAATGGAAATCAGCTGCTCGTCATAATCCATGCTTTGACTTGTTTTGTTAACAAGATGTGACATTCATCCGCAAGGGGTTCAAAGTCTTAAAAATATTCTCTGAGCCCTCATTCTGGCACGGATTACACTAGCGGTAAGTTTTAGTAATACGTTGGATGGGAAAATGTCAGCCAGAGTGCTAGTCGTAGATGATGATCAAGAAATTTGTGAATTGCTACAGGAGTATCTGACAAAGCAGGGTTATGTCGTCAATACCGTGAATGATGGTGAACAGATGCATCTTCACATTGAGCAAAATGGTTATCCGGATCTGATTCTGCTCGATGTAATGTTACCCGGTGAGGACGGATTTTCTTTATGTCAGGCAGTACGTCGAACTTCATCAACGCCGATTATTATGCTGACTGCGGTTTCTGACGATACTGATCAAATCATCGGATTAGAAATTGGTGCTGATGATTATCTGGCGAAACCATTTAACCCGCGCCACTTGAACGCGCGCATTAAGGCGGTTTTGCGCAGGGTTAAAGGCGCGAAAGAGCAACCGGTCAGTCCCTTAGCCGCAAGTCCGATACTTTTTGGTGACTGGCGATTGGATCCGCTCGCCCATCGAATTACTCACCTACAAACCCTGCAATCTCACGACTTATCAGGCAGTGATTTTTCGTTGTTGATGCTATTTCTTAAAAAGCCCAACCAAATTTTAGACCGTGACACGATCTCATTTGCTACACGCGGAAGGGAGTCTTTACCTTTTGAGCGTGGTATCGATGTCCAGCTCAGTCGTTTACGTCAACGTTTAGGCGTGAGTGACAAATACCCGCACTATATTAAGACGATGCGGGGTAATGGTTATGTGCTCGCTGTGCCAGTCAGTTATGAATCCTAAATGGTGGCGTTGGGCGAAAAGATTCAAGCCTAACTCTCTGGTTAATCGCACATTAGGCTTAACGTTATTGGCTGTGATATTGGCTCAAGGCGTGGCGACTACCATTTGGTATACCGAGTCTAAGCACAAAGAGCTAGCGGGGATTCGGGACGCGTCGCAGAGCATGGCGAACATGTTTTCTTCGACGGTTACGTTTTTTCAGTCATTGCCTGTGGGCTATCGTCATATCGTGCTTGACCAGATTCGTAACATGGGCGGAACGCGCTTTTTTGTCTCTTTTAACAAAGAACAGCTGATTGTCGAACCGATAAAAAATACGCCACTGAAATTGGCGTCTATTGAAGCCATTAAAGAGGTACTGACTAAGAAGCTTCCCAAAGTGGACAGCATACTGGTCGATTTCTCATTGCCAGAAAACCTACGCCTACTAAAAAATGACATTTATCTGAGTGACTTACCTAAATCTTGGGCTCACCATACCTTAACGTTAAGTCCTATTGATCCACCCGTTTTAGTCGTGCAGCTTGAGTTGGCCAAGAATGAATGGCTTTACATTGCAGCGTTACTACCCGCCCCTTATGTCAATCTTGACGATCGGTTAATTGGCCGAGAGCAGATCTTATTTCTGATTTTCTCGACAACCATTTTGTTGTTTCTGACGTACTTGTTGATGAAAAAACAGGTTAAGCCATTGAAGCGACTGGCTAAAGCGGCCAATGAAATGAGCATGGACGTAGAGCAAGCACCGCTGAAAGAAGAGGGAGCTAGTGAACTCGTTACCGCTACCCGTGCTTTTAACCGGATGCAGCAACGAATTCGCCATTACATCTCCGATCGGGAACAACTGTTTTCTGCGATCTCCCATGATTTAAAAACGCCGATTACTCGCCTGAGGTTACGTGCCGAACTGCTCGAAAGTGATGTGAAGCGCGAAAAATTTAACCGTGACCTGGATGAACTGGAGATGATGGTGAAAGGCGCTCTTCAGTGTGTACGAGACACCGAGTTGCATGAGAATACGGCTTACGTTGATCTCAATGATGTGATTACCAGTGTCATTGAGCCTTATAATCAGCACCAAACACGGGTCAAGTTTACGCCGAGCCCTATTGATCCCATCGTAGCAAAGCCGCTTGCCATAAAACGTGTCATTGGGAACTTGGTCGATAATGCAGTGAAATATGGTCAAAGGGCTGAGATAACACTTGCCAGCAGTGACGAATGGGTAAAAGTCGTCATATGCGATCAAGGACCGGGTATTCCAGAAGACCAATTAGAAGCGGTATTTGAGCCTTATTATCGTTTATCTGATGACGACCAAGGACACGGATTAGGGCTGGGGATATGCCGCAATATTCTTCATGCACACGGCGGAGATCTCATAATTGACAACTTGCCTAGTAGTGGTTTGCGTGCGCAAGTCTTTGTTTCTTCTATTACTGATCTTTAATGTAACAACTTTGTTACTTTGTGTTTACGCTTTGTTTCAATCAAAATTTTCTCGTTGGGTAGACTGACTAAGTTCAAGCAAGAATGCTGAAGGTCGCTAAGCCGTTGACCTGAATGTCTCATCCAATACACGGAAGATAATAATGAAACTAAATAAAACCCTACTTACTCTCTCCCTGCTGTCTGCTGCGAATTTTTCTCACGCTGGTGAAGTGGAAGTGCTTCACTGGTGGACCGCTGGTGGGGAAGCAAAATCTGCTGCGGTACTGAAAGAAATGTTAGAGCAGCAAAACCATACCTGGAAAGACTTTGCAGTAGCTGGCGGTGGCGGTGAGTCGGCGATGACCGTACTTAAAACCCGTGCAGTATCAGGCAACCCTCCATCTGCGGCTCAAATCAAAGGACACGATATTCAAGAGTGGGGCAGCTTGGGTTTCCTTACTTCATTGGAAAGTACGGCGAAGCAGGAAAAGTGGGATGACATCCTTCCTTCAGTTGTGACCAAGGTGATGAAGTACAAAGGTGAGTACGTTGCTGTGCCGGTTAACGTTCACCGTGTGAACTGGCTTTGGGCAAACCCTGAAGTACTGAAGAAAGCGGGCGTTGAACTACCAACAACAATGGATGAATTTTTCGTTGCTGCGGACAAAATTAAAGCAGCAGGCTTTATTCCTCTCGCTCACGGTGGTCAGCCATGGCAAGACGCGACTGTATTTGAAGCGGTTGCTCTTGATGTGCTTGGTAGCCAAGACTACAACAAAGCGTTTGTTGACCTAGACATGGACGTACTGTCAGGCGACAAAATGGTAGAAGTGTTCACCAAGTTTAAGAAGCTACACGACTACATTGACGCTAACTCTCCGGGACGTGACTGGAACGTAGCAACATCTATGGTAATTAACGGTGATGCAGCCATGCAGATCATGGGTGACTGGGCGAAAGGCGAGTTTACTGCCGCAGGCAAAATGCCGGGTAAAGATTACATCTGCGCACCAGCACCGGGTACTGCCGGCCAGTTTACGTTCAATATTGATAGCTTCGCTTTTTTTGAGCTGAGCAACGAAGAGAACAAGAAGGCACAGCAAGACTTAGCTCGTACCATTTTGACCAAAGAGTTCCAAGAAGTCTTTAACCTGAACAAAGGATCTATTCCAGTCCGTCTTGATATGGACATGGCGAAATTTGACCAATGTGCACTGGACTCGATGGCGACCTTTAAAGCAAGTGCCCAATCCGGTGATTTAGTGCCGAGTATGGCACATGGTTTGTCAACCACAAGCTATGCACAAGGTGCAATCTATGACGTCGTGACTAACTTCTTCAACGACGAAAATGCGGATCCGAAACAAGCAGCACAAAAGCTAGCGAAAGCGGTTAAAGCGGCTATCTAATCCTTTAAAACTAGTCTCTCCCTAAAGGGCGTGCAGGCTTGTAGGGAGCCTATACGCCCTTTCTTTTAGATGTAAGGATTCGTTATGGAGCACGTTGTAAATCGGTATCCAAAGAAGTCACACGCAAAGCTTAGTTTGGTGGACAGACTTCAGCTTTGGTTGCCGAAAATTGTCCTTGCCCCGACCATCTTGGTAACTGTGGTATGTATATACGGTTACATTTTCTGGACGGCAGCACTATCAATGACCAATTCCCGTTTTCTGCCAAGCTTCAACTTTGTTGGCTTTGCCCAGTATGAAAAGTTGATGGAAAACGACCGTTGGGTAACTTCGATTACTAACCTTGGCATATTTGGTTTGTTGTTTATGCTCATCGCCATTGTACTTGGCGTGGGTTTAGCCATCTTGCTTGATCAAAATATTCGTCAGGAAGGCGCGATTCGAACCATTTATCTCTATCCGATGGCGCTCTCTTTTATTGTTACTGGTACCGCATGGAAATGGATTCTTAACCCGGGTTTGGGCATTGAAAAACTGGTACAAGATTGGGGCTTTACCAATTTCGAATTTGACTGGTTAGTGAACTCAGAAATGTCGGTATATACCCTAGTGATTGCAGCGGTGTGGCAGTCATCTGGCTTTGTTATGGCGATGTTTCTGGCTGGTTTGCGAGGTATTGATTCGTCTATTATCAAGGCGGCACAAATTGACGGTGCCAGTCTGCCAACAATCTATTGGCGCATCATCATGCCTTGTTTAAGACCAGTATTCTTCAGTTCAGTGATCATCACGTCACACATTGCGATTAAGAGTTTCGACCTGGTAACAGCAATGACAGCCGGTGGGCCGGGCTACTCTTCAGATTTGCCTGCTCTGTTTATGTACGCACACTCCTTTACTCGTGGACAGATAGGCTTGGGTGCCGCAAGCGCGATGATGATGTTAGCGGGTATTCTCGCCATCTTAGTACCTTATTTGTACTCAGAACTCAGGGAGAAAAAATCATGATGCGTAGTGTGAACTTCTCTCGACTGTTTATCTATTCGGGGCTGCTGTTCTTTTGTTTGTTCTACCTAATGCCGTTGTTTGTGATGGTGATTACCTCATTCAAAACGCTGCCAGATATTAAAGCCGGAAACTTAATGAGTCTGCCGACTGAGTGGGTATTTGACGCCTGGCATAAAGCGTGGGACAGCGCCTGTACCGGCGTTAAATGTGAAGGTGTGAAAGGGTACTTCTGGAATTCTTTCCAAATGGTGATTCCTGCAGTGGCCATCTCGACCCTGTTAGGAGCATTCAATGGTTATGTGGTGACCAAGTGGCAGTTCAGAGGCTCAAATCTGTTCTTTAGCTTGTTGCTGTTTGGTTGCTTTATTCCGTTTCAGGTTATCTTGCTGCCAATGGCGGCGGTGCTCGGTAAGTTGGGTCTGGCAAACACCACTACAGGGCTTGTTATCGTTCATGTCATTTATG
This sequence comes from Vibrio sp. YIC-376, assembly GCF_052353105.1. Lineage (NCBI taxonomy): Bacteria > Pseudomonadati > Pseudomonadota > Gammaproteobacteria > Vibrionales > Vibrionaceae > Vibrio > Vibrio sp. YIC-376. The sequence continues at coordinate 35,320 of NZ_JBBWFK010000018.1, read as the reverse complement.
GTATGGCGTTTACGACGCTGTTCTTCCGTAACTTTTATATCAGTATTCCGGATGAACTCGTGAAAGCAGCGAAACTGGATGGGGCGGGATTCTTTACCATTTTCTTTAAGATTCTGCTGCCGATTTCGACGCCAATCATCATGGTGACGGTGATATGGCAATTTACCGCAATCTGGAATGACTTCTTATTCGGTGTGGTCTATTCGGGCTCTGAAACACAGCCTATAACGGTTGCGTTGAACAACTTAGTCAATACCAGTACTGGCGTGAAAGAGTACAACGTCGATATGGCGGCGGCGATCATTGCGGCGTTACCAACGCTATTAGTTTACGTATTAGCAGGAAAATACTTTGTTCGTGGCCTAACGGCTGGATCGGTAAAAGGATAATTATCATGGCAACACTCGAACTTAAACAAATCCGTAAAACCTATCCAAAAGCGGAGCTAGAGACGTTAAAAGGCATCGATATCAGTATTGATTCTGGTGAGTTTCTTATCTTGGTTGGTCCTTCAGGTTGTGGCAAATCGACCCTTATGAATACTATCGCTGGTCTGGAAAACATCAGCTCAGGAGAAATCGTTATCGACGGTAACAATGTGTCAAACGTTGAACCTAAAGATCGCGATATCGCGATGGTGTTTCAATCTTACGCTCTGTATCCAAACATGACGGTACGAGGCAACATCGAGTTTGGTCTGAAGATCCGTAAAATGCCGAAAGAGGCGATTGATGCCGAAGTGGAGCGAGTGGCTGAGATGCTGCAAATCGACCATCTGCTAGATCGCAAGCCGTCGCAATTATCAGGTGGTCAGCGCCAACGGGTCGCGATGGGACGGGCACTTGCTCGACGTCCGAAACTGTATCTGTTTGATGAACCGTTATCGAACTTAGATGCGAAGTTGCGGGTCGAAATGCGTCATCAGATCAAACGACTTCATCAACAGCTCAATACAACGATTGTTTACGTAACGCACGATCAGATTGAAGCGATGACACTGGCTGACCGCATTGCGGTAATGAAAGATGGTGAGTTGCAGCAACTGGGTACGCCACAAGAAATCTACAACAAACCCAATAATATGTTTGTTGCGGGTTTTATGGGGTCGCCTTCAATGAACTTCATCAAAACCATGGTCGACTTGGATGATCACAACAACCCGGTGATCAAAGTCAAAGGCAGCAATGCGCAAGAGCATCACATTAAATTGCCAGCCTCAATGCGAACGCAAGATGGTAAAGAAGTCGTAATTGGCCTACGCCCGGAGCACATAACGGACAGTGAAAATCAAGATTCCACCGCGACCACAAAGCTCGATTTGCAGTTGGAGGTTCTCGAGCCGACTGGCCCTGATACGATTGCGATGATTAAGGTCAATGACCAAGAAGTGGCGTGTCGGTTGTCACCGGAATTCGATGTGAAGGTCGGCCAGATAGCACCACTGCACTTTGATTTATCAAAGGCGGTCTTCTTTGATGCCTCCACAGAGCAGCGCATAGAGTTTCACTAACCATTTGTGTTTACTAACCATGTAAATTAAACAAAGTCGGACTGCTTGAGGCAGCGTATCCGATACTAAATGGCAGTCTGTTGGCTGCCATTTTTTCCAATTAACGAATGTGTGTAAATCCACCCACTTACCAAATTGGGATGGGTAGATTTCACCCATTTAAAAATTTATTTTGTGATCTTGATAAATATGGGTGGAGTTGAATTAATTTTAACTTATTGAATATATTTAATAATTTTTTAAATTAAAAATATGGTGCGGGAATTGCTCTGATAGGAACATCAACACCCAGTGATGGGGTTGTTTATCTATCAAGGAGAATAATAATGTTTAAGCCTGTTACCCTACTAACCGCTTCAATTCTTGCTGTTACCAGTTTTAACGCTGCCGCAACTTGTGACTCAGGTGAAATCGTCATCAAATTTAGTCATGTAACGAATACAGATAAGCACCCGAAAGGGATTGCGGCTTCGTTGCTTGAAAAGCGTGTAAACGAGGAGATGAATGGTAAAGTTTGTATGCAAGTTTTCCCAAACTCGACGCTTTACGATGATGATAAAGTGCTTGAAGCGATGTTGAATGGGGACGTGCAACTCGCCGCACCTTCACTGTCCAAGTTTGAAAAATTCACCAAGAAGTTCCGCCTTTTCGACCTTCCTTTCCTATTTGATGATGTAGATGCGGTTGACCGTTTCCAAAACTCTGATGCTGGTGAATCGCTTAAGAATGCGATGAACCGTCGCGGCATCAAAGGTCTGGAGTTCTGGCACAACGGTATGAAGCAGATTTCTGCCAACAAACCGCTGATTCATCCGGCTGATGCCAAAGGCCTCAAATTCCGCGTACAAGCATCCGATGTGCTGGTGGCACAATTTGAACAACTTAGCGCCAACCCTCAAAAAATGTCTTTTGCGGAAGTGTACGGCGGTTTGCAAACCAAAGTTATCGATGGCCAGGAAAATACCTGGTCGAATATCTACGGTAAAAAGTTCTTCGAAGTTCAGGACGGTACAACTGAAACCAATCACGGTATTTTGGATTACTTGGTGGTGACCTCTACTAAATGGTGGGATGGACTTCCAGCTGACGTACGCAATCAGCTCTCCACCATTCTTAAAGAGGTTACGGAACTCCGTAATGCGGAATCAAACCGCGTAGAGGAACAAAATAAACAGTATGTAATCGAAGCGGGTGGTGTGGTTCGTGAACTGACACCGGAACAGCGTGAAGAGTGGGTTACTGCGCTTAAACCAGTTTGGAACAAGTTTGAAAAAGACATTGGTTCTGATTTGATCGACGCGGCGTTAGCGGCAAACCAAAAATAACTGAACATAATGATATGTGGCTTCCGACCAGCGGGAGCCAAACTTACCTGATTCGAGCGATGTACCGTTATGGAACACTCATTTTTTGCGAAAGTCGGACAGTTTACCGACAAGGTTGAAGAGACCTTGATTGCTTTCTTCCTCGGCACGATGACGATGCTGACCTTTGTCAACGTCATCATGCGCTACTTATTTAACGACAACATTCTTTGGGCGGTTGAAGTCACCGTGTTTCTTTTTGCCTGGATGGTACTGGTTGGTGCGTCATACGGCGTGAAAAAGCATTTTCACATAGGCGTTGACGTGGTGATCAGCCTTGCACCAGATCGGCTGCGAAAAGTCTATGCACTGATCGCTGTCGCATGTTGTTTAACGTTCTCAATTTTACTCCTTATTGGTTCGTGGAATTACTGGTATCCGTTTGCCACCGAGCGTGCTTGGTACGAGACGGATGATATTCCTATGCCAGATATGTTGCAGTTCTTGGCTGATTGGCTCAATGAGGGAGAGCGCTACGAGAAATTACCTCGATTTATCCCGTATATGGCGTTGCCAGTTGGTATGGCTCTACTGACGTTTCGTTTTATTCAGGCTGCTTACCAAATAATGACGGGCAAACTTGACTGTCTTATTTCCAGTCACGAAGGGGAAGAGGAGCTAGAGGCACTCAAAGAAGAACTAAAGGACGCCGGTGATGTGATGGAGCCCAAACAAAACGAAGATAACGATAAAAGCAAGGAGCGCTAACCCATGGATATTTTACTGTTGTTCGTGATGGTGATTGGCTTCATGCTCATCGGTGTGCCGATTGCTGTTTCACTTGGTTTATCAAGTATTTTGTTTTTGATGTGGCACTCCGATGCATCTTTAGCGTCGGTTGCACAGACGCTTTTTAATGCATTTGAAGGTCACTACACATTATTAGCGATACCATTTTTCATTCTTGCCTCCAGCTTCATGTCTACTGGTGGTGTAGCGAAGCGTATTATTCGCTTTGCAATAGCGCTGGTCGGCTGGTTCCGAGGCGGGTTGGCCATGGCTTCAGTTATGGCGTGTATGATGTTTGCTGCACTATCAGGTTCATCTCCGGCTACGGTTGTCGCGATTGGTAGTATCGTTATTGCCGGGATGATCAAAAATGGTTACTCAAAAGACTTTGCTGCAGGGGTAATCTGTAATGCGGGAACGCTCGGTATCCTGATCCCGCCTTCAATCGTAATGGTTGTGTACGCAGCGGCGACAGACGTCTCTGTTGGGCGTATGTTCTTGGGTGGTGTTATTCCGGGATTGTTAGCGGGTGTGATGCTGATGATCGCGATATACATCGCTGCTCGTATTAAGAATTTGCCGAAACAGCCATTTGTGGGTTGGAAAGAGACGTTCGCTTCGGCTAAAGACGCAGTGTGGGGGTTGTTGCTCGTTGTGATTATTCTGGGTGGTATATACGGCGGGATTTTCACACCAACCGAAGCAGCGGCGGTCGCGGCGGTATACGCTTTTCTCATTGCCAACTTTGTTTACAAGGACATGGGGCCGTTCGCGGACAAACAGGATACCAAACCTGCGATTGTGAAAGTGCTGTACAGTTTCGTTCACAAAGACACTCAACAAACTCTGTTCGAAGCGGGTAAGTTGACGATCATGCTGCTGTTCATCATTGCTAATGCATTGATCTTGAAGCATGTACTGACGGAAGAACGTATTCCTCAGATGATTACTGAGTCGATGCTTTCAGCTGGTCTTGGGCCGATTACCTTCTTGATTGTGGTCAACGTGCTTTTGCTGATTGGCGGTCAGTTCATGGAACCATCTGGCCTGTTAATTATCGTTGCGCCACTGGTATTCCCGATTGCGATAGCTCTAGGCATTGATCCAATCCACTTAGGCATTATTATGGTGGTGAACATGGAGATAGGTATGATCACTCCCCCGGTTGGTCTCAATCTATTTGTTACAGCAGGGGTGGCCAAGATGTCGATGTTGAACGTAGTAAAAGCCGCGCTTCCTTGGGTCGGAGTGATGTTCTTGTTCCTCATTATCGTAACCTACGTGCCTTGGGTTTCAACATGGTTACCAACGACGCTAATGGGTCCGGAGATTATCACCAAGTAAGTTCATACGACAAAGTCATTCTGAACAGCGAGGAACGAGCGTGATTCAGAATCTATTCACGGAGTACTTTATCGCTAACGTAGCCCCTAATGCTTATCAGCAATCTGGTATTAGATTCCTAGTCTCGCTAAAGCTCGCTGGAATGACGGTAGTGAAAGAAAATTAGCCGTTATGGATAAAAAAAGAGGTGTGACATTTCACACCTCTTCGTCTATTGATTTGTAGTCATGTCTTCTGGGCTCAGTGTTTATTCTGCGCTCATAGCCATGCCACTTTTTCTTATTCTTTCTGCGATCCTGACCAGTACGTCGCTCTTCCTGATAGTGACCATCAACGATCACGGTATCTGTAATCACAGGTATTCGGATTTTCTCATTCATGCCCGGTCACCAACTGTTTAACTATAAAAAGTATGAATCAGGTTGGATAAAGGAACAAATGTGATCATCGGTTTTATTTATACAGTTCTTTATCTATCTGATAACGTTGCATTTTGTCGTACAGTGTTTTTCGAGGCACATTCAATTGCGTCATGGTTTGCTTGATGCTGCCATTATTCTCCAGCAGCGCATTTTCAATCGCTGCTTTCTCAAATTCCGCTACTTGTTCCGCAAGGCTAGAAGAAGTGGTGGGAGCCGGGCTTGAATCTCCGAGCTGAATCAGCTTGCCAAGTAAAACAAAACGCTCTGCGGCATTTCTCAACTCCCGCACATTCCCCGGCCAGTCATGCGCCATTAATGTCGCGAGATCCTGAGGCGATAAACCCGGTGAGCTTTTCCCATATCGTGAGGCTGCAACCAATAGAAAATGATGGAATAGAGCAGGGATGTCCTCCTTGCGCATACGAAGAGGAGGCAAATCTAATGTCACGACATTGAGGCGATAGTAGAGATCTTGGCGAAATGTTCCTTCATCCGCCGCACGTTTTAGATCCACTTTGGTGGCCGCAATCACACGAATGTCTAGGGGGAGTAGCTCATTAGAACCCACACGCTCGATAGCGCGCTCTTGCAGGACTCGAAGCAAACGGATTTGTGCCTGAATTGGCATGGATTCAATCTCATCCAGAAACAAGGTGCCTCCTTGTGCGAACTCGAATTTACCTATCCGGCGACTCTCAGCCCCAGTAAATGCGCCTTTCTCATGGCCATAGAGTTCACTTTCAATCAGGTTCTCTGGCACCGCTCCACAGTTTACCGCCACAAAGTTATGGTTTCTGCGCAAGCTTTGCTCGTGTAAGGAACGTGCAATAAGCTCTTTGCCTGTTCCTGTCTCACCAAACAATAAAATGTCAGCATCAGTATCGGCAATATGGGTGATGGTCTCACGCAACGTTTGAATACTGTCGGTTTCACCAATGATTCTTGGTCCGAGAGCTTGGCTGGCTTTCAGTGTCTGGCGAAGCTTTTCATTTTCATTGGTCAACTGACGTTTTTCGATAGCCCGCTTTACCGTTTCAACTAAATGCTCTGGGGAAAACGGCTTTTCGATAAAGTCATAGGCGCCCTGATGTAATGCGTTGACTGCCATTGAAATGTCACCGTGACCAGTGATCATAATCACGGGAAGGCGGCTGTCTTTCTGCATCAAGGTATTGAGTAAGTTCATGCCCGATATTCCCGGTAAGCAGATATCGGTGACGATGACTCCGGGCTCTGAGCCTTTTTTCATTGCAAGCAGAGCAGATTCTGCATCGGGGAAAAATTGCGCGTCGATATCCGCTAATTCGAAGGTCTGTTCTATAGCGAGCCTCAGATCGGCTTCATCATCAATAAAGAACACCTGACACATAATCTTATCCTTCTGATTGTTCGACATTTGGTGAGATAACAGGTAAAGAGAGTGAAAAGCGAGCGCCGCCTTGAATGCGATTCTGGGCCGTCAAACGGCCGTTCATCCCTTTTAATATTTGCTGTGATATAGACAGTCCCAACCCCAGGCCATTCTTCTTGGTAGTCAAAAACGGTTCACAAAGTTCAAGCAGCGTATGTTGGCCAATTCCCGGGCCATTATCATCAATATGAACCACGATGTTGTCGCGTGTTTGGTCAAGCTCTACAGATAAACAAACCAACTTATCTTCTTGATCTTTGACTGCTTCGATGGCGTTCGTTAGCAGATTGACCAGCACTTGTTCTAATTGAATTGTATTGATAAGGACATCTGCGTCTTGGGTTATTGATTCTGCCAATAAGTTAACCCGAGCTGACTTAAAAGCGGGTTTCATCAGCTCTTTGGCTGAAGCAATGACAGGCAATAGCCGGGTTTTAGTAAGCTCATTGCCACTGGTTTTTTTGGCAAAAGAGCGCAACTGTTGACTGATATTGGCCATTCGATCGGTCAGGGCCGAAATACGGCTCAAATTATCTTCGACCCTTTCAAATTTTTCTTTTTTTAAGAACAGTTTGCCATTTTCAGCAAAACTACGAATGGCTGCGAGAGGGTTATTCAGCTCGTGGCTTATACTCGCGGACATTTGACCAAGGACAGCAAGTTTCGCTGCCTGAACCAATTCATCCTGAGTAAGACGCAATGTTTGCTCGGTTTCTGTTCGCTGAGCTATTTCTGCCTGCAACTCGGCGGTGCGAGCCATCACCTGATATTCGAGTTTCTGATTCGCCTCTTGCTGAATACGTTCGAGCTGTAAATGACGTTGCTGGCGATGATAAATCAGTTGCCCGAGGAGGAACAGGATGGTGAAGATCAGTGTGAGTACCAAGAGGTAACCCAAGGTAATCCAGATGATGGATTGTTTTGGAGACAGTACTCTCATGGTTAGTTTGATATCGGGAAGAGAAAGGGAAGAAACCACAAAAGTTCCTTTACTGTATGGGTAACCTTGCTTGAGTTCCGTAATAGGTTGGCTCAGGTCGCCAACGAAATTTAAGCTCCGAATTTGGGTTTCAAGATACTGGCGGCTGGCCCAAACTTGCGTTTTCTTCGTTTCACTAAGGGGCTGTAAGCTTTTTAGTAGCCAATCTCTCTTGCTACTCATGAATACGATGCCATTAGGGTCGCTGGCCACAAATACACTATCGGGCTGCTGCCAGTTGTCTTCGATTTTATTTAAATCCATTTTAACGACGACGACGCCAAGAACTCCGCCCGCGTAAACAATGGGAGCAGAGTAATAGTAACCCCGTTTACCTGATGTAGAACCGAGGGCGTAGTATTGGCTTTGTTCGCCTACAATGGCTTGTTTGAAGTAGGGGCGAAACGCGAAGTTACGACCGATGAATGAATGTTCCTGACGCCAATTACTGGCAGCGATAGTCGTGCCCCACTGATCAATGAGGTAAGTATCGGCGGCAGCAATAACATTATTGACCGACTCCAGATACCGGTTAGTGACCTCGAGCTGAGCGCTGTTTTCTGGATGCAGTAAGGCTTCGAAAAGCGGGGCGTCCTTTGCCAACAGATTTGGAATGTGAGCGTACTTATCCAGTTTGTTCTTCACATGACTAGAAAACTGCTCAAGCTGGGAGTGATGTTTATCAAGCAATGATTGATAACTTGTTTGCCATACCCAACGACCACCAGCGATGGCACACAGGAAGTATAAGGCGAAAAAAATCAGTAGAATACGGTTTCGTTGTGACATCCTTTCATTCCCAGCTGGGCTCCCTTAGCTTACTTAGGAAATGTTAATGTCTTGTAGTATGGATTGGGGATTTAGTTATCAACTCTGTGGAGTAAAACAAGAGCAAGATCTCTTTTTAGGCTTTTCAATAAAAAAAGCTGTCGATTCCCTTGAAAAAGTCGCTATTGTCCCCATTCTAGATATGCCGACGTTTTGGATGCGGTATTTTTATCGCATTTTTTAGAAAAAATGAGGCAACATTCGAGAATTTAGTGCAGACAATGTCCACATAGTGGCTATTGGCTCGACAGGGTAGTAACAGATCGCTAGAATGTCGCGTCTAAAATTCTGTCTTGAGGCTAATAGGAGATACCTTTGGTTTTCATGCTGAAGATATCACTGATTAGTCCGGTACTGATAAACAGTATCGATACTCGATTTAAATTAGGTGCTCGGACAGAACACAACACAAGGATGAGGCGTTAACTCAGGTGAGTTACGCTCATACGCTCGGAAAACCGAGCCACTTTAGAGGTTTATATATAATGCAAGTTACTGTTGAAACGCTAGAGGGCCTAGAGCGCCGTCTAAACATTACTGTTCCAGCTGCAAACATCGAAGACGCTGTAACAGCTGAACTACGCAACATCGCTAAAAACCGTCGTTTCGATGGTTTCCGTAAGGGTAAAGTGCCTCTAAAAATGGTTGCTCAGATGTACGGCAAAGCAGTACGTCAAGACATTCTTGGTGAAGTAATGCAACGTCACTTCATCGAAGCGATCGTAAAAGAGAAAATCAATCCAGCTGGCGCGCCAACGTTCGCTCCTGTAGAAAACAAAGAAGGTGCAGACCTAGTTTTCGCAGCAACTTTTGAAGTTTACCCAGAAGTTGAACTAAAAGGCCTAGAAAACATTGCTGTTGAGAAGCCACTGACTGAAGTTAAAGATGCAGACGTAGAAGAGATGATCGAAACTCTACGTAAGCAACAAGCGACTTGGGCAGAAGTTGCAGAAGCAGCAGAAGACGGTAAGCGCGTAAGCATCGACTTCGTTGGTTCTATCGACGGTGAAGAGTTCGAAGGTGGTAAAGCTGAGAACTTCCCTCTAGAAATGGGCGCTGGTCGTATGATCCCTGGTTTCGAAGATGGTATCGTAGGCAAATCTGCTGGTATGGAATTCGAAATTGACGTGACTTTCCCAGAAGATTACCACGCTGAAAACCTAAAAGGTAAAGCAGCTAAGTTCGCAATCAAAGTGAACAAAGTTGAAGCACGTGAACTTCCAGAACTAAACGAAGAATTCGTTGCTAAGTTCGGTGTTGCTGAAGGTGGTGTTGATGCACTTAAAGCTGAAGTACGCAAAAACATGGAACGCGAACTTAAGCAAGCTGTTAAGAACCGCATCAAAGAGCAAGCGATCGAAGGTCTAGTTAAAGAAAACGAAATCGACGTTCCTTCTGCACTTATCGATCAAGAAATCCAAGTTCTACGTCAGCAAGCTGCACAACGCTTCGGTGGCAACCCAGAAGCAGCTGCACAGCTTCCACGTGAACTGTTCGAAGAGCAAGCTAAACGTCGCGTAGTTGTTGGTCTTCTACTAGGTGAAGTAATCAAGTCCGAAGAGCTAAAAGCGGACGACGAGAAAGTTAAAGCTCTAATCGAAGAAATGGCTACTGCGTACGAAGATCCATCAGAAGTTATTGCTTACTACGAGCAAAACGAGCAAATGATGAACAGCATGCGTAACGTAGCTCTAGAAGAGCAAGCAATCGACGCGATCATCGCTAAAGCACAGGTTACTGAGAAAGAAGTAGGCTTCAACGAGCTACTTAATCAACAACCTGCTGCTTAATAAGCAATATCTTGTGTAGAAGGTTGACTTGACGTTAACTATTCTGCTAACAATGGTCCGTATGATAATAATCATCCGGGCCATTTATTTTAGGGACATAAGAATATGAGCTACCAAGAAAAAAATGCAATGTCGCCAATTATTGACGCACTCGTACCAATGGTGGTTGAACAGACTTCCCGAGGTGAACGTTCTTACGATATCTATTCACGATTGCTGAAAGAGCGTGTGATTTTTTTAACGGGTCAAGTGGAAGACCACATGGCAAACCTTGTCGTGGCTCAGCTACTTTTCCTAGAATCTGAAAATCCAGATAAAGATATTTTCCTATACATCAACTCTCCAGGCGGCAGCGTGACAGCAGGTATGTCAATTTACGACACAATGCAGTTTATCAAGCCAAATGTAAGTACAGTATGTATGGGGCAAGCATGCTCAATGGGTGCCTTCCTTCTAGCAGGCGGTGCTCCGGGTAAGCGATACGTGCTACCTAACTCACGTGTGATGATCCACCAACCACTAGGTGGTTTCCAGGGTCAGGCTTCTGATATCCAAATCCATGCTCAGGAAATCCTGACCATTAAGCAGAAGTTAAACAAACTGTTAGCAGAACATACAGGCCAGCCACTTGACGTTATTGAACGCGATACGGATCGTGATAATTTCATGTCAGCAGATCAGGCTGTGGAATATGGCATTGTGGATGCAGTGTTGCGCCACCGTGGCGAGTAATTTGCCGGGGCATTTTGGCAAAAATTGATATACACTCATTCATGAAGAGTAAAGGCTAAGAGGTTAGCGAATGACAGATAAAAGCAAAGAAAGTGGCAGCGGCAAATTGCTGTACTGTTCTTTCTGCGGCAAAAGTCAGCACGAAGTTCGCAAGCTAATCGCAGGTCCGTCAGTTTACATTTGTGACGAATGTGTCGACTTATGTAACGATATAATTCGCGAAGAAATCAAGGATGTTCTCCCTAAGAAAGAGTCTGAAGCGTTACCAACGCCAAAACAGATCCGTGAACACCTTGATGACTATGTGATCGGACAAGATTACGCGAAAAAAGTGCTCGCTGTTGCGGTATATAACCACTACAAGCGTTTACGCAATGGTGATACAACGAGCGAAGGTGTTGAACTTGGTAAAAGTAACATCCTTCTAATTGGTCCAACAGGTAGCGGTAAAACACTGCTTGCTGAGACTCTAGCTCGATTCTTGGATGTGCCATTTACAATGGCAGACGCGACCACATTAACTGAAGCTGGTTATGTGGGTGAAGACGTTGAAAACATCATCCAAAAGCTTCTGCAAAAATGTGATTACGATGTAGCTAAGGCTGAACGCGGCATTGTATACATTGATGAAATTGACAAAATTTCTCGCAAAGCTGAAAACCCATCCATTACGCGTGACGTATCAGGTGAAGGTGTTCAGCAGGCACTATTAAAACTTATCGAAGGTACGGTTGCTTCGGTTCCTCCTCAAGGAGGTCGTAAGCATCCTCAACAAGAATTCCTCCAAGTGGACACGTCTAAGATCCTGTTCATTTGTGGTGGTGCATTTGCTGGCCTCGATAAAGTGATTGAACAGCGTGTTGCGACAGGCACAGGTATCGGTTTTGGTGCAGAAGTACGTTCTAAGAACGAAACCAAAACAGTGGGTGAACTGTTTACTCAGGTTGAGCCAGAAGATCTAGTGAAGTACGGTCTGATTCCAGAATTCATTGGTCGTCTTCCTGTAACAACTACGCTTACAGAGCTTGATGAAGAAGCGCTTATTCAGATCCTATGTGAACCGAAGAACGCACTAACCAAGCAGTATGCAGCACTGTTCGAACTGGAAAACGCAGAACTTGAGTTCCGTGAAGATGCACTTCGTGCTATTGCCAAGAAAGCAATGGAACGTAAAACAGGTGCTCGTGGCTTACGTTCAATTCTGGAAAGTGTTCTACTCGAGACCATGTACGAATTGCCATCTACTACAGATGTAAGCAAAGTCGTAATTGATGAGTCAGTCATCAATGGCGAGTCAGAGCCGCTGCTTATATACAGCAATGCCGATAATCAGGCCGCTGGAGCAGAATAAATTCAGGCATGAATCAAAAAGGAGGTAAGTAATTACCTCCTTTTTTATTTCTCTTATTGAATCCAAACAATTAGCCCCCATATACTGCCTTAAGTAATACGTTAAACGTGAAAGCGGAAGAGAGAATTATATGAACTTGGAACGTTCCGAGCGTATCGAGATCCCGGTACTACCTCTACGTGACGTAGTGGTCTACCCGCACATGGTTATTCCATTGTTTGTTGGTCGTGAGAAATCGATTAGCTGTCTAGAAACGGCGATGGAAACAAACAAACAAGTTCTGCTTGTGGCACAAAAGCAAGCTGATACTGACGAACCCACGGTTGACGACCTGTTCGACGTAGGTACGGTAGCCACCATTCTTCAGCTTCTGAAGCTTCCAGATGGCACTGTAAAAGTACTGGTTGAAGGTCAGCAACGCGCTAAGATTAACCACTTTAAAGAGAGTGATTTCTTCTTGGCTGAGGCAGATTTCATCGTGACGCCAGAGCTGGACGAACGCGAGCAAGAAGTAATTGTTCGTAGTGCGATCAATCAGTTCGAAGGCTTTATCAAGCTAAACAAAAAAATCCCGCCAGAAGTACTGACTTCGTTAAATGGGATTGATGAAGCTGCACGCCTGGCAGATACGATTGCTGCTCATATGCCACTAAAATTGGTAGACAAGCAACAAGTCCTTGAGATTATTGATGTCACCGAACGTTTGGAATTCCTGATGGGCCAAATGGAGTCGGAGATCGATCTACTGCAAGTTGAAAAGCGCATTCGTGGCCGTGTTAAAAAGCAAATGGAGAAGTCTCAGCGTGAGTACTATCTGAATGAGCAAATGAAAGCGATTCAGAAAGAACTCGGCGAGATGGAAGATGCGCCAGATGAGTTTGAAACGCTGCAGAAAAAAATCGAAGAGTCAAAAATGCCTCAAGAGGCGCGCGAGAAGACTGAACAAGAGCTGCAGAAGCTTAAAATGATGTCTCCAATGTCTGCTGAAGCGACAGTGGTTCGTAGCTATATCGATTGGATGGTAAGCGTGCCTTGGGCTAAGCGTTCCAAAGTGAAGAAAAATCTGGCGAAAGCTGAAGAGATTCTTAACGAAGACCACTACGGTCTGGAGCGCGTGAAAGAGCGTATTCTAGAATACTTGGCAGTTCAAAACCGCATTAACAAGCTGAAAGGTCCGATCCTTTGTCTTGTGGGGCCTCCTGGTGTGGGTAAAACCTCTCTTGGTCGTTCAATTGCTTCTGCTACTGGTCGTAAATACGTTCGTATGGCGCTGGGCGGCGTGCGTGACGAAGCTGAAATTCGTGGCCACCGTCGTACTTATATTGGCTCATTGCCGGGTAAGCTTATCCAGAAGATGTCGAAAGTTGGGGTTAAAAACCCGCTATTCCTTTTGGATGAGATCGACAAGATGTCTTCAGACATGCGTGGTGACCCTGCATCGGCATTGCTGGAAGTTCTAGACCCAGAACAAAACAACTCGTTCAACGATCACTACTTGGAAGTGGATTACGATTTGTCTGACGTTATGTTCGTTGCAACGTCTAACTCGATGAACATACCAGGCCCACTACTTGACCGTATGGAAGTGATTCGTCTATCTGGTTATACAGAAGACGAAAAACTGAATATCGCTAAGCGTCACTTAGTAGATAAACAGCTGCAACGTAACGGTTTGAAGCCAAATGAGATCGTTATCGAAGATTCGGCTATTGTAGGTATCATTCGTTACTACACGCGTGAAGCTGGTGTGCGTAATCTAGAACGTGAAATCTCTAAGATCTGTCGTAAGGCAGTGAAGAATATCCTTCTGGATAAAAACATTAAGTCAGTAACGGTCTCAATGGATAACCTGAAAGAATACTTAGGTGTTCAACGTTTTGACTACGGTAAAGCGGACGAAAGCAATCGCATTGGTCAGGTTACTGGCTTGGCTTGGACAGAAGTAGGTGGCGATCTGTTAACGATCGAAACTCAGTCTATGCCGGGTAAAGGTAAGCTGACTCAAACGGGGTCGCTTGGCGACGTGATGCAAGAGTCTATTCAGGCGGCGATGACAGTCGTTCGCTCTCGTGCGGAAAAACTGGGTATCAATACAGATTTCTACGAGAAGAAAGACATCCACGTACACGTTCCGGAAGGGGCGACGCCAAAAGATGGACCAAGTGCTGGTATCGCAATGTGTACTGCTTTGGTTTCTAGTCTGACAGGCAATCCAGTGAAAGCTGAAGTAGCCATGACAGGTGAAATCACGCTACGTGGTGAAGTTTTGCCGATTGGTGGCCTGAAAGAAAAGTTACTTGCGGCACATCGTGGTGGCATTAAAACGGTACTAATTCCGAAAGATAACGAGCGTGATTTGGAAGAGATTCCAGAGAATGTTATCGCAGATCTGACAGTTATCCCGGTTCAGTGGATCGATGAAGTACTGAAAGTTGCACTCGAGCGAGACCCGACGGGCGTTGAGATTGATGCTAAAAAATAGTGATGTATAGCAAAAATAAGTAAAAGTTTACGCTGATAAGTCTAAAAAGGCTTGTCAGCGTTTTTTTTGGACGCTAAGTTAGTTTTGATAGCTCGCAGCCCTTTATGTATAAGGGTTGGAGCCGATTATTTGTTAATTTATGGAACGAAAGTCATCACAAAAATAATCACAGATGACACAAAGGGGAAATTACAGTGAATAAAACTCAGTTAGTTGAACAAATAGCAGAAAATGCAGATATTTCTAAAGCGTCAGCGGGTCGTGCACTAGATGCATTCATCGAAGCAGTAAGTGGTACTCTTCAAACTGGTGACCAAGTTGCTCTAGTTGGCTTCGGCACATTCAGCGTTCGCACTCGTGCAGCACGTACAGGTCGTAACCCTAAAACTGGTGAAGAAATCCAAATCGCAGAAGCAAAAGTGCCTTCATTCAAAGCTGGTAAAGCACTAAAAGACGCTTGTAACTAATTACAGAGCGTGACTCTATAGTTGGCTATTTGAATAACTTTTGCTCAAACAATAAGTTTCGAACAAAAATTTACAAACTTCGGGCCGAACTTTCTTAAATTATGCGCATCATACTGATGCGCATTTCTTTTTCTGATATTATCGCGTCATTATATTTTCTAGTAGAAGCCTTATGCTTCAATTGTGGAGAGCAGTTAAATTATGATGGATCGACTACGCGAAGGCGTGAATAGCATCGCGGTCAAAATTATCCTTGGGCTTATCATCCTGTCTTTCGTATTTGCGGGTGTGGGCAGCTACCTTGTTAGCGGCAGCAACAATTCAGCGGCGAAAGTAGGTAATACAGATATTCCTCGCGGCGAGTTCGAGATGGCGTACCAAAACGAGCGCAATCGCATGCAAGCTCAATTGGGCGACTACTTTGCTCAAATGTTAGCTGACCCTGCTTACGTTGAATCTTTCCGCAAATCAGTTCTCGATCGTATGATCAATGACGTGCTGCTTGACCAACAAGCAGAAGCGCTAGGCCTTAGAATCAGTGATGAACAAGTTCGTAGCATGATTCTGGAAATGCCTCAGTTCCAGTCAAGTGGTACATTCGATCAAGAAATCTACCAAGCGTCTCTACGTCGCGCTGGTTTCTCTCCAGATTCATTTGCAGAATACATGCGTCGTGAGTTAGTTCGTGAGCAACTTCTTAACGCGCTACAAACCAGTGAGTTCACGTTGCCTGGAGAAATTCAGTCTGAAGGTAAACTATTCACTCAAACACGTGATATCCGCACTATCACTATCGATTTAGCTGAGTTTGCTAAGCATGTAGAACTTAGTGACGAAGAAATTCAAGAGTACTACAAAGCAAACCAAGATAACTTTACTCGTCCAGAGCAAGCTAAAGTGGCTTACATTGAGCTATCTGCTGAAGCACTGAAGAAACAGATCGAAGTATCTGATGAAGAAGTGAAGAAGTACTACGACGAGCACTTGGATAAGTACTCTTCAGAAGAGCAGCGTCGTGTCGCTCATATCCTTGTTGAAGGAGATGATGAGGCGAAAGCACAAGCTATTCTAGACGAGTTAAACAACGGTGCTGATTTCGCAACTGTTGCGCAAGAGAAATCTGAAGATTTTGGTAGTGCTGAAAATGGTGGCGATCTGGGCTGGATTGAACGTGATGTAATGGATCCGGCGTTCGAAGCGGCAGCGTTCGCACTTAAGAATCCTGGTGATATATCAGAATTAGTGAAATCTGATTTTGGTTACCACATTATCAAGCTTGAAGAGCTAAAAGATTCAGTAGCAAAACCATTTGCTGACGTTGCAGCTGACATCAAACAAGAATTAGTTGATCAGAAAGCGGTCGATAAGTTTTATGAGCTACAAAGTGAGCTTGAACGTGTAGCGTTTGAATTCCCTGACTCACTAGACGATGTGTCTAAAGCTGTTGACCAGGTAGTACAAACAACAGACTTTATCTCTCAAGCGGATGCACCAGAAGTCCTTCGTAATCCAGCAGTAATGCAGGCAATCCTAAGTCCAGAAGTGAAAGAAGACGGCCTAAACTCTGAAGCTATTGAAGTGGCACCTGAGCACATTGTGGTTGTTCGTGTTGAAGAATCTCGCGCAGAGACCGTTCTTCCTCTTGCTGATGTAAAAGATCAAGTTGTTGCTGAGCTTTCACGCGTTAAAGGTGAACAAGGCGCATTAGAGCTCGGTACAAAAGTGGTAGCAGCACTGAAAGAAGGTAAAACGGAAGTTCTTGCTGAAAATAACCTTTCGTTCGGTGAGCAAGAATCGGTAGACCGTCGTTCACAACATGCGACAACCGTATTTGCAATGGCAAAACCGGTTGATGGTAAGCCTGTATATGGTCAGTCAAAAGACCTGCAAGGTAACGTTGTTGTCATCGAGCTAGACGCTGTGAAATCTGAGTTGGATAGCTCTCTAGAAGGGCAGGTAGCGATGCAGATGCAACGTTCATCTTCACAACAAGATTTGTCTTCAGTACTTGCGGTACTGCGTGCTAATACCGACATCGAGTACTTTGTTGTGAGCAACTAAGCACTAACGATGTAATTTGCATGTTAGCTAAAACGGGTCGCATAAGCGGCCCGTTTTATTTTTATCTCAACCAACTTTCCCCAGTTGCGAGCTTTACCTAAATTAGAGCCCATGATTTTTAAACGTTAATTGAGAGGGCTTATGTTTAATATGAAGTGGGTTTTGACCTTATGTTTGTGTGTGTTTGCGCCGTTTGGATTAGCCGCCGAGACGGACACAAACAAATATGAAGGAATTGAAATTACGGTAAATGTGAATTCAGCATCGGCAGAAGAGATCGCGACAATGCTGAAAGGGATTGGTGAAAAGAAAGCGCAGGATATCGTGGACTACCGTACCGAGCATGGTCCATTCAAAACGGTGAATGACCTTACCAACGTCAAAGGAATTGGAGCGGCTACTTTAAAGAAAAATGAAGACCGTATTGTGCTCTAGGCACGATCTGAGTTCCTTGTATTACTTTGTTTAAGTTTCCGGTTACTGCTTTCCCGAGCCAAGCCTTTTTCGTGGCTCGGGACTTTTTATCCAAACAGGCGACGGTGAAAGCCTTTTTCCAATAATGCCATACCAAGCCCGCCGATTGCCCCAAACAGATGCGCATCTACCGCAACTCGTGCACCAATCATCGCTGCCGTACTCGTCGAAGGGCCATAAAGTTGCTCCCAAACGACTTTTGCTATCAGACCGCCAACAAGCAATATACTACTCCGTCTGGCTTCGAAGACTTCTCTCATTGCCCAGAAGCCAAACAGTCCGTGTAGCACACCAGAAAGTCCTACATATACCGACATGTTAGTAAATAGGTTCAATGCGCCAACGAATGTACATAGCAGCAGAAAAACGATGAGGAAGTTTCGTGTACTCGGACGGAAAATAAAGCTGATAACCCATAATCCCGCCAAATTCATGCCTAAATGAGCAAAGTTGGTATGAGTTAGATTTCCTGTTACGATTCGCCACCATTCACCATGGCGAATATTATAGGCGTGCCATTCGCTCAGGCTCGTCATAGGCTCAAATTGAAGTGCTAAGCAGATAACGCTGATAATTGTCAGCAAAGTATAAAGGTTCACTCTATGTCTCGTTATTGTTCTCAGTGTGGAAAATCGCGCAAAGCTTGTATTTGCCCTTGGATTGTACCGCTAGAAAGCGGAGTTGAACTTATCATTCTTCAACATCGTAGTGAAGAGCATCGTCCTCTTGGTACGGCACGGATTCTAAAATTAAGCTTAGATAACTGTACTTGTTTGATCGGTGAGGACTTTTCTGAAGATGAAACGCTAAACAGCCTACTTTCTGACAACGACTATGAGCATGTGATTCTCTATCCATCCGAACAATCCGCGTGCCTTTCAGAACTTGTTGAAGATGAAGGCATCAAGAAGAAAATTCGTCTTATATTGCTAGATGGAACTTGGAAGAAAGCTTATAAGATGTGGCAGTTGTCGAGTAATCTACATAGTCTGCCAACGGTAAAACTACCTGAAAATCTACAGGGGAGTTATACGATTCGCAAAGCTCCGACCGAGAATAGTTTATCAACGGTGGAGGCGGGCTTTTATGCACTAAGCATACTCGATCCGAGAAAAGATTTTACGCCTCTTCTGAATGTATTTGAAAAAATGATTGAGTTTCAAATCGCCCAGATGCCTCCGGGCGTATTTGAAAAGAACTATCTGAATCGATAGTGGTGTTACAGGACGATCGATGAGAATAACTGGCGATGCAGTTTCTGTGCGTGGCTATCGGTCATGGCAGAGATATAGTCAGCGATGACTCTCATTTTTTCGCTTTCAGTATTTGCCTGACACCAAAGTTCTTTAGTATGAATCGGCAGCAGACGTTCAGGCGCAGCCGTTAGCGCTTCAAATATATCCATGATGATTTGTTGTCCCTTGTACTCCAAAATTTGTACTTGCGGGACCTGTATGACGTATTGGCTGACGAAGTGTTTCAGTACATCCAGAGCTTTTGCTGTTTGTGGTGCTAAGCAAGCATTCCACGCGAGCAGTGGGCTACTGAATGCTTCGTCCACGGCTTTAATCGAAATGCTGGTAAGTAAGGCATTAACCATGCCGCCGATAGCGTCTTTTCTTTCATGGTGCTTGCCACTGAATAGCATTTGCCCAATCGAGTCAATATATGTCTCAAACCATGGGTCTCCGCAGTCAGCCAATTGGCTCGCCGCACCTTCCTGCCATTGATGGCGAGTCACCATGCCGAGGACAATCGCGTCTTCTAAATCATGAACGCCATAGGCAATATCATCCGCCAGCTCCATAATGGAACAATCCAGTGATTTGAAACGTGTTTTACTGTGCTCTAAATCCGAAACAGGTTCATCGCGCATTTGGCTAAGCATAGCTCTATCATTGGCTGTAAGAGGTTCAAGCACCCAATCGAACAACGCTTTATCACAGTCATAAATACCTTTAGCTGGGTACCATTCGTGCGCTTTTAATTTATGCTGGTGTTCGGCAGGAGTAGGTAAATTGGCTGATCGAGTCTGGCTAATCAACGCCGGGTATTTTATCAAGCCAAGCAGAGTTCTGCGTGACAAGTTCATACCAAAGTGTTCCGTATATGGCTCTAACTTGGTCACGATGCGAAAGGTTTGTGCATTGCCTTCGAATCCACCGTGTTCGCGCATCATATAATTCAATGCGATTTCACCACCATGCCCGTAGGGTGGATGCCCAATGTCGTGCGCCAAACAGAGAGAATCAATCAAGCTATCGGAAGGCAATAAATCGCGGAACTCCGGTTGTTTCTTTTTGAGCTGCGCAACGATGCCCGTCCCCAACTGTGCGGCTTCGAGTGAGTGGGTTAAACGCGTTCGGTGGAAGTCTTCCAAGCTGTTGCCGTGAACCTGAGTTTTGGCCTGTAAACGACGGAAAGCGGCAGAATGCAGAATACGGGCCCTGTCTCTCTGATATGGGCTTCGGTGGTCATCTCGGCGGATCTTGTGTTCATCATCATGGCGTTCTTGCCATTGAGAGTGTAATTCAAATGACACTTATGTCTCCTTGACTATGGCCTTAACTGATTTCATCCAGTGACAACTCAAAGCTTGGAGCAAAGGTAGTCAGAAAGTAATCCATTTCTGGTGTGTTGCGTTCTTGCAGTGTTACTTCAAGGCGCTTTTTCGCTAATGCATACTCATGATTGCCAGCACTCAGTTCTTCTAAGCACTTGAGGTAGGCGCAAATAGAGTCGGCTTGTTTAACTATTTTCGCATCTTCTTCATTCACTGAATGAGATAGTAAGAAGGGAGCGAAGTCGTCGTGGAACTCTTCGGGTAACATAGAAAGGAGCTTTTGTTCTGCAGCGGCTTCTATCTTCTTATATTCTTTGGATATTTCTGGGTTGTAGTATTTGACCGGAGTTGGTAAATCCCCCGTGAGCACTTCGCTGGAGTCGTGATACATCGCGAGAAGAGCGATTCGTTCTGGGTTAAGGTGACCGTCGAACTTTTTGTTTTTGATTAGTGCTAACGCGTGGGCAACAAAAGCGACTTGTAAGCTGTGCTCTGAGACGTTTTCCGTGGACACAGAGCGCATTAGCGGCCAGCGTTGGATCAGCTTCATTCTTGCCAGGTAGGCAAAAAAATGGCTTTTTTTCATGGCTTTCTCCGATTCTGGTAGAAAAAGGAGCTCATAAAGAGCTCCTCTAAGCATATGAGAGATCGGAAGTAATTACTACTGGCTGTAGGTAGATAAGAAGCGTTCGAATCGCCCGATGGCAGTTTCTAGATCTTCAATATGTGGTAGCGTTACGATTCGGAAGTGATCGGGTTTTGGCCAGTTGAAACCAGTACCCTGAACCAGCAACACTTTCTCTTGCTTCAAGAAATCGAGCACCATTTGTTGGTCATTCTTAATGCTGTACATCTTAGTGTCAATTTTTGGGAACAGGTACATTGCGCCTTTAGGCTTAACGCACGATACCCCTGGGATCTGCGTGATCAGTTCATAAGCACGGTTGCGTTGCTCAAGCAGGCGACCGCCCGGTAAGATCAGCTCATTGATACTCTGATAACCACCCAGTGCAGTCTGGATAGCGTGCTGCATTGGAACGTTAGCACACAGACGCATCGACGATAGCAACTCTAACCCTTTTACATAGCCTTGAGCCAAGTGCTTAGGACCAGTAAGGAACATCCAGCCACCACGGAAACCACATACACGGTACGCTTTGGACAGACCATTGAATGTCATCACTAACACGTCTTCAGTCAGCGTCGCGACAGAGGTGTGAGTTGCGCCGTCGTAAAGTACTTTGTCGTAGATTTCGTCTGCAAAGATGATCAGTTTGTGCTGACGTGCAACTTCAATCACTTCAAGTAAAAAGTCTCGGCTGTAAATCGCACCCGTTGGGTTGTTAGGGTTAATCAGTACAATACCGCGAGTCTTAGGTGTAATTTTACTCTTGATGTCATCAAGGTCTGGGTACCAGTCTGCTTCTTCATCACATATGTAGTGAACTGGTTTACCGCCAGACAAAGCAACAGACGCTGTCCATAATGGGTAATCCGGAGCTGGGATCAACATTTCGTCGCCATTGTTCAATAGCGCTTGCATTGACATCATGATCAATTCTGACACGCCGTTGCCGACGTAGACATCTTCTACGTCCAGAGAACGGATACCCTTGCGTTGATAGTGCTGAACTACCGCTTTACGTGCTGAGTAAATGCCTTTGGAATCACAGTAGCCTTGAGAAGTTGGTAGATTTCGAATTACATCGACTAAAATCTCATCAGGGGCGTCAAAACCAAAAGGGGCGGGGTTACCAATATTTAGCTTTAGGATTTTATGTCCTTCTTCCTCCATGCGCTTAGCATGTTTGAGTACAGGACCCCTAATGTCATAGCAGACATTATCGAGTTTTGACGACATCCCGATATTTTGCATTGTGTAATTCCTAAAAATTCGTTAATTTCTTTATTAAAATACAATAATTTGTATTTTATTAGAATATATATCTGTAAATTATCTATTCAATGGCTATGTTTTTTTCGCTGGCAATATAGGGATGTTACAAAAGATCGCATACAACCTTGATTTGCATTGGGTCTAAACATAGAGTAGCCATTAGTTACCCTTTATCCTCACAGACTACGAGGTTGATTTGTCACAGTTCCATCAAGCCGTACAGAGAATTATCGAGCGAGTTCAGAAAACAGAAGGCAGTCCAACGCGTCTGGTTGAGCCTCTTAACGAGAAACCACATTTCTCATTTATTGATTGGCTTGACGCACAACCACTTTTTCCCAAGTTTTACTGGCAATCCCGTGATACTCGTGAAGAAGTTGTCGCGCTAGGTCAATTGCACGCTTTTGTTGATCCCGGTTCTGCCTATACGATATTAGGTGAGGGGCAGCGAGTATGGGGCGGGCGTTCTTTCGACGGTCAGCATGAGAAGAATCGTCGTTGTATGCCATCATTTTTCTTCTTACCTCAAATTGAACTGGTTCGTTTCGATGACCAATGGTCGTTGGCTGTCAATGTTTCTGAAGATACATCCCGTACACTAGCAGGGTTGCATAAGCTTGTTTGTGATGTGGCAGCGTTAACGCCAATTTCCTCACATATTCGTTCCATCGAACATGCACCGACTCGGCCTGAATGGGGTGAGTTAGTCAGCAAAGTGTTAACTGGCATAGAGAATGATGAGTTTAAGAAAGTCGTTCTGGCTCGTCGTTCGACGCTTCAACTCGATAATGAGTTGAGTGCGGCGCAATTACTCAAAGCGAGTTATAGCCAAAATCATCACAGTTTTCATTTTCTATTTAGTCTGGATCGTAAGCACAGTTTCATGGGGTCGACTCCAGAGCGACTATACTCGCGAGTTGGTCATGAACTCCAAACTGAAGCGCTAGCGGGCACTATAGGTCGTGGCGACAACGCAACTCACGATATGGAACTTGCAAATTGGTTGTCGCAGGATACGAAGAACCTTAATGAAAACCAGTACGTTGTAGACGATATTGTCGAGCGTTTATCGCCTCATTCGGAATCCGTGGAGGTGGAGCCTGAACCTCGACTGGTACGTCTTAGAAAAGTGCAGCACCTAAAACGTAGTATTCATGCAAGCCTGAAGTCGGGTATCAATGGTGTGCAACTGCTTTCTGCTTTGCAGCCTACTGCCGCTGTTGCAGGGTTGCCTCGTCAGGAATCGATGCAATTTATTCTGGAAAATGAACCATTTGCGCGTGGCTGGTACGCAGGTTCGATGGGATACTTAAGCCACGAGCGTGCGGAGTTTTGTGTTGCGATACGAAGTGCTCTGGTTCTTGGCGATCAGGTACAACTATTTGCCGGGGCAGGTATTGTACCGGGCTCTGTCGCGGAGCATGAATGGGCGGAACTGGATAAAAAAATGTCGACGCTGTTAACTCTCATCTCCGATAACCCTCCGCTTGGAGTGGCATCATGAGTCACGATCAAGCTGTAATAAATCGTATTTGGTCTGAAACGTTACTGTTAGAACTTAATCGATTTGGGGTCGAGCATGTTTGTATTGCGCCTGGTTCACGTTCAACGCCGTTAACGCTGGAAGCCGTCGACAACCCTAACTTTACTCTCCATACTCATTTCGATGAACGTGGGTTGGGCTTTATGGCGCTTGGTTTAGCGAAAGCTAGCCAAAGCCCGGTAGCGGTAATAGTGACATCGGGTACTGCCGTCGCAAACTTACTGCCAGCGATTGCGGAAGCTAAATTAACTGGTGAAAAGCTGGTGCTGTTAACCGCAGACCGTCCGATTGAGTTGGTTGGTTGTGGCGCCAATCAAGCGATTAATCAGTTGGGGATCTTTTCACAGCATGTGTCTGCTAGTTTGAATCTGCCAAGCCCAACTTTGAACACACCCCTTAATTGGCTTCTGACATCCATTGATGAGGTGATGTTTACGCAACAACTGGAAGGGAGTGCGGTTCATATTAACTGTGCCTACCCTGAGCCTCTTTATTCCGATGGTACCAAAAGCGAATATCAATCCTATCTCAGTTCTGTAGCCACTTGGCGAGAGAGTAACAGTACGTATACGCGACGCTTTAGAACTCTATCGGTCAGTGACATACCTCCATGTGAGCATAAGAAGGGGATTGTTGTTATCGGTAGTCTTCCTTTAGAAGAGGCTGATGCAGCACTCGCGTTTGCTCAAAAGATGGGTTGGCCCGTATTGGCCGATCCACAAAGTGGGGTCCGCTCTGAGTGGGCACACTATGATTTATGGTTGCAGGTTCCGAATCTCGCACAGCAGCTTGAATCATGTGATCTGATTGTCCAGTTTGGTAGTCGTATCGTTTCTAATCGATTGAATAATATGATTAAAAATCAGGTCGCCCGAAACGAGCAAGGGCAAGAGATTCAGTACTGGTATATTTCAGATCGTTCAAGTCGTAATAACCAAAGTCATTTACCTCAATTGCATTGGGTTGAATCGCCAAAAAGTTGGGTGGAACGTGTCGAGTCTGCGACTTCAATCGAGTCTGGATGGGCAAATCAACTAGCGGCAGACGTTGAGCGTATCAGTAGGCATATTCGTGAATCATTTATGAGCACATCGACCTTCGACTTAAATGAGGTCGCGTTGGCAATTGATATTGAGGAAAGAGCGAAAGCGGCCGATGTGTTTATCGGCAATAGCTTGTTTGTCCGTTTGGTCGACATGTTTGGTCGTTTAAGCTATAGCGAAGTGTTTTCCAATCGAGGCGCGTCCGGTATTGATGGTATCTTGGCTACGGCGTCTGGTGTACAGCGTTCACGCAGAAATCCTTTATTGATTTATATTGGTGATACATCCGCCTTGTATGACCTTAATTCATTGTCGCTTTTTACCAGCAACGAGCAGCCGACGGTCATCGTTATCACAAACAATGATGGTGGAGCGATTTTTGACATTCTTCCTGTGCCACTTGAACACCGTCAGACTTATTACCAAATGCCTCATGGCTACCAGTTTGAACATGCAGCGAAACAATTTGGCTTGAGCTACCAGCAACCCAAAACGCTGGAACAATATCAAGCATTAGTCTCAGAGCACTTTGAGTGTGGCCAGGGCACGTTGGTGGTAGAAGTACAAACGCTACCCAGTCAAGCGGTTGAACTTATTAAGCTATTTAATAAGAATCTGCATGCTAAGTTTTAAGCGCTTTCCCGCAACTGAAAATCACCAAAGCGGCGTACAACCCACTTTGGTGTTTTTACATGGTTTGTTGGGAAGTGGTGCCGATTGGCAAACATGCATGAATGAGTTACCCCAGTTCGAGCGGGTAACCATAGACTTACCTGGTCATGGTTCTAGCCAGCATTTTTTATGCAGCGACTTGGATGAGTGCTGCCACCTTCTTCATTCCACACTCTCTTTATTATTTCCCTCACACCAAGCACTTATTTTGGTCGGTTACTCAATGGGCGGCCGAATTATAATGCACGGGCTGGCGAATGATTGTTTTGCAGATCTCAATATTCGTGCTGCGATTGTAGAAGGGGGAAACTTCGGGCTTCAAACAGAGTCAGAGAAACAAGCGAGGCTAGAGAACGATCGTCGTTGGGCTGACCGCTTTGGAACTGAACCTCTTGAACACGTTTTGAGCGATTGGTATCAGCAACTGGTGTTTTCTTCACTAAACCATGAGCAAAGACAAACATTGATCGCAAAGCGCAGTGCTAATCTTGGCGCTGCAGTGGCGAATATGTTGCTGGCGACATCGTTGGCGAAACAGTCTTATCTGTTACCTGCACTGCAACAACTCTCTATACCGGTTTATTACCTGTGTGGCGCGAAAGATAAAAAATTTAGTCAACTGGCAGAAAGCAGCGGGTTGACGTATTGGCAAATTGAGGGCGCAGGACACAATGTCCACCAAGAGCAACCTGAACAGTTTGCGATACACATAAAGCAAATAATTCAATCTCACTTTGAGTGAGAGTAACGATAACAATGGGAATCACCATGGCAAAAACAGTAGGCATTTCTGAAGAAGAACTTTACGCTCCGGTTGAATGGAAAGATTGCAGCGAGAAATACGAAGATATCCATTATCACAAGTCTGTAGATGGTATCGCAAAAATAACCATTGCTCGTCCGCAAGTACATAATGCGTTCCGTCCTCAAACAGTGAAAGAGATGATTGATGCGTTGGCAGACGCACGTTACGACTCTGCCGTTGGCGTGATTATTCTAACCGGCCTGGGTGAAGATGCGTTCTGTTCTGGCGGTGACCAGAAGATCCGTGGTGATTACGGCGGTTATAAAGATGATCAAGGTACTCACCACTTGAATGTTTTGGACTTCCAGCGTGATATCCGTACGTGTCCAAAACCTGTGATCGCGTCAGTGGCTGGTTGGGCTGTTGGTGGCGGTCATGTACTGCATATGATGTGTGACTTAACGATTGCGGCAGAAAACGCGCAGTTTGGTCAGACAGGACCTAAAGTGGGTTCATTTGACGGCGGTTGGGGCGCATCATACATGGCTCGTATCGTTGGCCAGAAGAAAGCACGTGAAATCTGGTTCCTTTGCCGCTTCTACAATGCTCAAGAAGCACTAGATATGGGCTTGGTAAACACTGTTGTGCCACTGGATGATCTTGAAAAAGAAACCGTTCGCTGGTGCCGTGAAGTACTGCAACACAGCCCAATGGCTCTTCGCTGCTTGAAAGCGGCCTTGAACGCAGACTGTGATGGACAGGCTGGTCTGCAAGAGCTTGCTGGTAACGCAACCATGATGTTCTACATGACAGAAGAAGGACAGGAAGGTCGTAACGCATTCAACGAGAAGCGTCGTCCTGACTTCGACAAATTCCCTCGTAACCCATAACCCGCATCGCAGAGGAGCCTCAGTGCTTCTCTGACATAAATTTAGAACCCAAGTTACTCCTTCTGGGAGGATGGTTGATTATCCTTGTCAGCCTGCTTGGGTGATACGGTATAGTAGGAGAGGAATTATGCGTAAAGCGAAGATTTACCGTTACTGCCTTCCGATGGACAGTGGCGTAATACTGCGTGATAACAAGTTGACGGAACGCATCGGCTACATAGTTGAGTTATCAGAAGGCGGACAGATTGGCCTTGGTGAAGTCGCTCCTCTGGCTGGTTTTAGCCTTGAAAGCACAGATGAAGCCGGTATCCAGCTACAGGACCAAGCTGAGCGTTGGGTTGCAGGATTGCCAATTGATTACGCCAATATGTATCCATCAGTTGCTTTTGGTCTGTCTATGGCTCAGCTTGAGTTGTCTGATGGATTGCCTCGCGAAGGCCAATATCAAGTTGCACCGTTATGTACAGGTGATCCCGACGAGTTGATTCCAAAGCTCAACGAGATGGAAGGTGAAAAAGTTGCCAAAATCAAAGTGGGACTTTATGAGCCGATTCGTGATGGTATGTTGGTGAACTTGTTTCTGGAATCCATACCTCAGCTCACTTTACGACTCGATGCCAATCGAGCTTGGACGCCAGAAAAAGCCCAGCAGTTTGCCAAATACGTGACCCCATCATTGCGTCAGCGAATCTCTTTCTTAGAAGAGCCTTGTCGCTCTCCAGGCGACAGTTTGTCATTCGCCATTAATACCGGAATTGCAATTGCCTGGGATGAAACATTACAAGATGCAACTCGTCGTGAGGATTTCAGACTTGAAGATCTCACTGGTGTTAAAACGATCATCATTAAGCCCACACTGATTGGTTCGGTTGATTTCTGTATTAAACTGATTGAGAAAGCGAAGTCATTGGGGATGAAACCCGTGATCAGCTCAAGCATCGAATCCAGTTTAGGACTGACTCAACTTGCACGCTTTGCGAAATGGCAGTTGCCAGACGAAGTTCCGGGTTTAGATACAATTGGTCTATTTAAAGCGCAGTTAGAACAAGGCTGGCCGAAATGTGAGCTTCCGGTTGTTCCGCTGACGGAACAGGAGTTAGTGTGGCATTCAGCATAGAGCCATTCGCTACAGAAAATAGCGCCATTGCACCTTGGAAATATTGGGCTCAAATGAGCCCTTTTTCGATTGCGCTTGAAACGCCAGAATCGACCTTAAACTGGCAGCAGATCGAGTCGCGTATCAGTCAATACGCGCACTATTTGCATCACCGAGGTGTAGCGCATGGTGACGTGATTACCTTAGTTGGTAAAAATCAACTCGAAACGGTGTTTTTCTACCTGGCTGCTCAGCAGCTAGGAGCCATCGCGGCGCTGACCATGCCACAGCCGTTGGCCGCTCTTAAAAGCAAGCTCCACACCTTGTATCAGCCAAATCAGCAACGCTATGTCTGGTTTGCCAATGACGGGGTGAAACCCTTTTCCAAATCAGAGTTGGCCGAGCTCAGTTGCAGCTTGCTCAATTTTACACAAGTTGCTCCTCCATTAACGAACTGTGGGAAACTGGATGGTTATCGCCATGATGGCGCTGCATCTATTATCTTCACTTCAGGTTCAACCGGAGAGCCAAAGGCAGTAGTACACACACACCGACAACACTTCGCTTCAGCAGAAGGCTTGCTAAGTGAATTTAAGTTCACCCAGCAGGACACATGGCTGTTGTCGTTGCCTCTCTATCACGTTTCCGGGCTGGCGATTGTCTACCGTTGGCTGTTTGCTGGCGCAACGCTGAAAGTTGGTACTGGTAATTTGGCGCAGGATATTGTTGACGTCTCTCATGCATCACTAGTTGCAACTCAACTGAAACGTCTACTGGATGATCGGGTCAAGCTGTCTCTAACCCACGTCTTACTTGGCGGCAGTCATGTAGATCATGAGTTAGCGCGGCGCGCAGCAGAGCAGGGGATTGAAACCTGGCTGGGCTATGGTATGACGGAGGCCGCCTCAACCGTGACAGCAAAACCAATCGACAAGATCAGTAATGCCGGACATTTACTTAGGAATCGAGAAGTTAAACTGGTTGAGCAACGCATCTTTATCGGCGGACAAACGTTGGCGTCTGGCTACTTCTGCCAAGGGGACATTACGCCGCTGGTGGACGAATCAGGCTGGTTTGACAGCAAGGACCTAGGCGAATGGCAGGGCGATGAGCTTAAGATCATTGGCCGGGCTGACAATCAGTTTATCTCTGGTGGTGAGAACATTCACTGCGAAGAGATAGAAGCTGCTCTCAACCAAATTGAAAGTGTGGTTCAAAGCATCGTAGTACCAGTCGAAGATACAGAGTTTGGTTACCGACCTGTTGCTGTCATTCAAACTGACAGATTGTTGAGCCAAGAGCACTATCAGCATCACTTGCAGACCAGACTGGAAAAGTTTAAATGGCCAGTCGCTTATTATTCAATGCCGCAAGCGTTATTAGAGGGCGGGATAAAAGTGTCTCGTAAGGCCGTCAAAGAATGGCTGTCAGGGAAGTGGAATCAGACGTCCTGAAATAAGGTTAGTCAATTTTGCTATGTATTAGTCGGAAAGGGAATTTTGTATCCTTATAACACTGAATCATAATTAAGCTTCAATATAGAGTAGAAAAGCATAAGGTTCAGTATGGTTAAAACGGCATTAATAGCGGCAGTTCTGCTACAAATCGTCGTCTCACTAAACAGTGAAGGGTTAGCGAGATCTGTAGCTGAACTGACCGCATTCCTCATTACGATCGCTCTGGTTTTTGTTCACAATCAACATAGTGACCGCCCCTCCGACGAAACTAAGTCAGAGAGTATTTGAACGACGCATTTGTATAATTTATTGGCTTAGTTAACGATTAGCCACGTTAGTGATGTCGTTGAAACCAGCACCCACAGACTTACGCCAAACAGTAATGGCTTCGCGCCAGCTGACTTCAGTTTCGAAACTGAAATGCTGCAACCTATCAAGAATAAACACACGACCAGTGCTTGCTTCGCGACGGTGAAGATACCGTGGTATATCACTTCAAATTGAGGCAAGAAATCACTGAACGCAATTGCCGCACAATACCAAAAGATAAAGTAAGGGATCACGATCTTGCTTGAGCCATCCTCTCTATCGCCTCGTGAGAAGATCACCGCACTAATTAACGCAACCGGGATGATCCAAAGCGCGCGTGCCAGTTTAAGCGTGGTTGCCGTGGTAAGTGCTTCCTCACCGTAGGCTGATGCCGCACCCACGACAGAAGAAGTATCATGAATGGCGATGGCTGCCCATGTTCCAAACGTATGTTGGTCTAACCCCAGAGCGTGGCCTATAACCGGAAATACAAACAGGGCGATCGAGTTGAGGACGAATACCGTGGCCAGTGCCAAACCAATCTGTTCATCTTTGGCTTTAATAGCCGGGGCAACCGCAGCGATGGCGCTGCCGCCACAAATAGCGGTACCGGAGGAAATCAAATAGGCGGTTGTTTTCTCGAGCTTAATGGTCTTTGCGATGAGTGAGCCGAGAACGAGAGTACCGAGAATAGTTGCGATGATGAGGCCGATGCCATCAGAAGTAACGGCGAGTGCCTGCTCGAAATTGATGCCAAACCCTAAGCCGATGATTGAATAAGAAAGTAGCTTTTTAGTGAAGGACGCAATCGGTAGTTCTGTAGGTACAAAACCAAAAGTTGCCAACAAAAAACCGGTAACAAGCGCGATAGGCGACGATACAATAGGGGTCAGGCAAAATAGCAGCGCCAGTCCAAAAAGAATGTACTTTTTATTCAAGGTTTATTATTCGTTGTTATATGTGAAAGGATGAGTATATCGCATCGCTTATGGTCAGTTTGTCTTAATGAATTGAACACACGTTCAGTTATTCTAAACGAGTGCTCAATTTCATCATTTCAATGAAAGCCGTTACCGCCAGTCACCTCGAAGTTCACGCACTTTCTCAAACATCACTTGAGCCGTAGCGTCGCAAGGTTGAACCGGAGAGCCAGCTTCAATTTCCAGTTTTGACCAGAACCTTGTCGGCAACCCTTTACAGGCGCGTCCTTTGTAGCGACTGAAGTAGCTGCCCCACAAACCTTTTACTGCAACGGGAATGACCGGTACTGGGCTACGTCGCAAGATAATATCGATGCCACGCATGAACTCATTGATCTCTCCGTCAGAGGTGAGTTTTCCTTCTGGGAAAATACACACGATGTCACCGTCGGCTAGCGCTTTTTCGACTTCATTGAACGCTCTTCGGATAGAATTTCTATTGTTTGCTGAAATGGGTATCACACCAGTTCGGCGCAAGAAGCCTCGTATCGGAGGCAGGTTGGCGTACTCTTCTTCCATCACAAAGCGAATTAAACGCGGACATACTGCACTCAATAGCAGCGCATCCATGTAGCTAACGTGGTTAGATACGATCAGCGCGCCACCTTTCTCTGGTAAATTGTGCAGGTTTTTGTGTGTAACTCGATAGATAGTGTGGGTCAGCATCCAAACGATAAAACGTACTACAAAGATAGGTATCTGCATGAATAGGTAGGCAGCGACCAAAAAATTGAGAACCGCAAGTAGCGCAAATAGCTGCGGGATAGTCATCTCTAGCACGCTTAGGCACACAATGCCTAACACAGCGCTTCCCACCATGAACAGTGAGTTAAAAATATTGAGTCCAGCAATCACCTGGGCACGTTCGGTTTCTTTTGCTCTGTGTTGCATTAACGCATAGAGCGGAACGATGAATAACCCACCGGATGCTCCAATCATAAGTAGATAGAAAAACAGCGGCCAGAAGTCGATATAACCGATGAACGCTCCAAAGGAATCAAATTGTGGTAGCCCACCTGGAACCGATGTTGCCATCAGGTAACCGAAAATTGTGATGCCAAGTGCACCGATAGGTACGACGCCAACTTCAATTCGATGATTGGAGATCAAATTACAAAGTAGTGAGCCGAGTGCAATACCAATAGAGAAAAGTGCAAGAAGGAAGGAGACCGCACTCTCTGTGCCGTTGAGATAAACTTTGGTGAAGTTTGGAAACTGCGTCAGATAGGCAGCGCCTAAGAACCAGAACCAACTGATAGCCATAATACACTGAAATACAACCCGGTCAGACTTGCAGATTGAGAGTGTGTGTTTGGTTTGTTTGTATGGCTGCCAACGGAAAGTAAGATTTGGTGCGCTTGCTGCTGAAAATGGAATGAAACGACTGGATAAATAGCCCAACAGAGAAAATAGCACCACACAGAATGCGGCAAGGTATTTGGCATTACCTGAGGAGGCAATAATCCCTGCACCAAGTGTTCCTATCAAAATAGCGATAAAGGTACCCGCTTCGACCAATGCGTTACCAGGCACTAATTCTTTTTCGTTCAAATTTTGCGGCAGTAGGGCGTACTTCACCGGGCCGAAGAATGCAGACTGTGTGCCCATCAAAAACAGCAAAAGTAACAATACGCCGTAACTTTCGGTGATAAAGCCAATCGCGCCCAAAACCATGATCGCAATTTCAAATAGCTTTACCTTGCGAATAAACCAAGACTTCTCGTATTTATCGGCTAAAACACCCGCAGAGGCAGAGAAAAGGAAGAAAGGGAGAATGAATAATCCGGCCGCTAAATTAATGAATAAGTTGCTGGAAACAGGTAATGCGCTGGCACCAGCAAAGGCGACAAACAGCAACAAAACGTTCTTAAAAATGTTGTCATTGAAAGCGCCGAAAAACTGAGTAATAAAATAAGGCAGGAACTTTCTTTGTCTAAGCAGGGAGGGATGTCTGTCCGATGACATGTAGGATCCTTTATTACCAGTTAATGAGATAGTTAGACAGTAGGTTGCAAATCAAGGCTTTACCATCAACTGGTTCATCAGAGAAAAACTTGTCATCAACACTGAGTAAAGTGATACCGTGCACGCCTGCCCACAATACACGGCTAGCTTGAATGACTTCTGACTCTGTATGATTTGGAGAAATTTGCTCCAATAGTGACTCAAGCATGTTGGTCATGTCATCGATGCGTTTGGCATGCCACTCCGGAAGCTCTGCCCCGTTCATATTATGCTCAAACACTAATTGCCATCGGTACGGATGCTTTTGTGCAAAGTCGTGGTAACAGTAAGCCAGTTCAAAAAGTGCTTCATGTGCATCTTTACAGCTACTTGTGGCGTTTGTTGATTCTTGCGACAGCTCATCCAGAGTTTGAGCAACGACGTGCAATAGTAATAAATTGTAGTTACCAAAAATGTTTACTAATGTACTCGGCACGTAACCAATCATGTTTGCAATCTTGCGAAGGCTGAGCTCGTGATATGAGTTCTCTTCTAAAAAATCTTTAACTGTTGCTAAGGTCAGATTAATTAACTCTTCTCTGGTGTGATCGTTTCTGCGTGCCATACTTCAAACTGCTTTATTGAACAATGTTCAATATGATAGTCGGCGACTTATTCACCGTCAATAAATCACTAGCGCCAAATGCCTTCAAGATGGGGGATTTAGAGTGTTATCACAGGTGTTTGCTTAGGAAATCATCAAAGTGTTTCAGTTTGGCAATATTCTGATACAAGTCGGAACCGTTAGATTGTTTTAATGAGCATGCATACGGAGTATGATGATTCAACACTCATCTTTGACGTGCTACTGTTTGAAACGGTGACGAACTCGTTTCTAGAGAGCACATTCTTGGATAACTATCGTCAATTTTAAGGATAACGATGAAACGTATATTTTCGATTGTTGCTCTGTTGATGTTTACTGTCGCTGTAACGCCTATTGCAGAAGCGAAAAAGCTAGGTGGTGGTAAGACATTCGGTAAGAGCTACAAAACTGCACCTGCTCCTACGCAGCAGCAACAAAACACTAGCACTATCAGCAAGGATCAAACGGCTAAGTCTTCTAGCAAGAAAGGTCTAATGGGTGGCCTGCTTGGTGGTCTGCTGGCTGGTGGTCTTCTGGCTGCATTCTTTGGTGGTGCTTTTGAAGGTATCCAGTTTATGGATATTCTTATCATTGGTCTGATTGCCTTCCTTATCTTTAAACTGATGAGAGGCATGTTGGGCGCGAAGCAGGGCAGCATGAACCAGCATCGTCAGCAACCAGCATTTGGCGGTAACAGCTCAAAGTTTGAACAACCGAACACACAAAATTTTGAGCAACAGCCAAATGTAAATGCAGGTGGCTTTGGTGGTTTCGGCGCACAAACAGATGTGCCACACAACTACCCACCGGGCTTTGACCAAGCTGCTTTCGTAAATGGTTCACGTGAGCACTACCGTATTCTTCAAGGTGCATGGAATCACAATCAATTAGACACAATTGAAGAGTACGTATCGCCAAGTTTGTTCGACGATCTAAAAGCTGAACGTGCAAAACTGGATGGTGAGCAACATACAGACGTAATGTACGTTGACGCTGAAATTGTTCGCGCGGACTACAACGCGAACAAAGCAGAGCTAAGCCTGCAATTCAGTGGCCGTTACCGTGATGCAGTTGAAGGTATCGAAGAAGACATTACCGATATCTGGCATCTTGAGCGTGACTTAACGGTACCAAACGCCCCTTGGCTGATTGTTGGTATCCAAGGTTAATCACCAACAGCATTCAATTTAGTCTTATTAAAATCCCGCTTTTATAGCGGGATTTTTTATGCTTGGTGTTGTTGGAAAGGTGAATTTTGGATTTACTGGAATACGGAATACGGAATACGGAATACGGAATACGGAAGCGGTCTTCTACCGATTATCAATGAGCAATGTTTAGTGTATCTGATAATTGAATCGTTGATAGATAGCTGAAACGAAAAAAGCCAGCTCGATGAGCCTGTCTTTTATACAGAAGTCCCTCACATGATGTGAGGGATTTTTTTGAACTAAATTCTTACTTCACGATCAGATCTTTAACGGACTTAGTTGAGGATTCCTGAGATGATAAAAAGCAATAATGATTGGGCTGAAGAACAATTTGGGCATGCTAAACTGGGAGACCCAAGAAGAACGGCTAGACTCGTAAA